>DATLIX010000098.1:0-179173 GCA_035539215.1 Dongiaceae bacterium
GCAGGGTCGCCTGGCCGAACATCCGCAACTGGCGGAAATCGCCCGCAAGCATGGCGCCGCGCCGGCGCAAGTGGCGCTGAAATGGCTGCTCGACCAGGAAGGTGTTGCCGCCATCCCGAAGGCGCAGCGGCGCGAGAGCCACCAGGCCAATCTCGATGCCTGGAAACTGACGCTGGACGATGCCGACCGCCGGGTGATTGCCGGACTGCCGAAGAACCAGCGTCTGGTCAACCCGGGTTTCGCGCCGGCCTGGGATAAGCCGGCCGCCTAAGCTCGCCACAACCTCCAAGCCTCCGCCACCGATCCCGCGCAGCCGGATCGGCAACGCTCCCGCTTTGTCTGAATGGAGATCATCATGTACGCCATTACCGGAATCACGGGTCAGGTAGGTGGTGCCGTCGCACGCACCCTGCTGGCCGCGGCTCACCCCGTCCGCGCCGTCTTGCGCGACCGCGCGAAGGCCGCCTCCTGGGCGGAAAAAGGCTGCGACGTCGCGCTGGCCGACATGACCGATCTGCCGGCCCTCACGGCGGCCTTCAGGGATACGGCCGGTGTCTTCATCCTGCTGCCGCCGGTCTTCGACCCACAGCCGGGCTTTCCCGAGGCGCGGCAACTGATCGATACCGTGCAGCGGGCCTTGGCGGCGGCGCGGCCGCGAAAGGTCGTCTGCCTCTCCACCATCGGCGCCCAGGCGACGCAGCAGAACCTGTTGAGCCAGCTCTCGCTGCTGGAACAAGCGCTGGGCCGATTGTCGATGCCGGTGGCTTTCCTGCGGGCCGGCTGGTTCCTGGAGAACACGCTGTGGGATGTGGCGTCGGCGCGCGACAACGGCGTCATCGCCAGCTTCCTGCAACCGCTCGACCGGAAGTTGCCCATGGTGGCGACGGCCGATGTCGGCCGCACGGCCGCCGAATTGCTGCAGCAGGATTGGCACGGCAAACGGGTCGTCGAACTGGAAGGTCCCGGCCGGCTGAGCCCGAACGATCTCGCCGCCGGCCTGGCAAAGGTCCTCGGCCGTCCGGTCCGCGCAGAGCCGGTGGCGCGCGCAACCTGGGAGGATCTGTTCCGCCGCCAGGGCATGAAGAACCCGCTGCCGCGCATGCAGATGCTGGACGGCTTCAACCAGGGCTGGATCGCTTTCGAAGGCGATGCCGCGGCCACCGTCAAGGGCAGGGTCAGTCTTGAGGCGGTGCTGCAGGAGCTGGCGTCACGCGCCGGCTAGACGCAGCAGGACGATGCCGGCGAGGGCGCAGCCCGCCAGGGTTGGCATCATGCCGAGCTTGAAGCGCAGCATGGCGATCATGGCCGCCGCCGCCAGCAGGGCGGCGCGCCAGTCGATCGAGGCGAGATTCGGCAGATCGGGGCCGATACCGGCGATGCCGACGCGGCGTATCTCGCGAAAGATCACATGCAGCGCGAACCACAAAGCGAGGTTCATGATCACGCCGACCACGGCCGCGGTAATGGCGGTGAGCGCAGCCGAGATCGCGCGGTTGCCGCGCAAGGCTTCGACATAGGGGCCGCCGAGGAAGATCCACAGGAAACAGGGTGCGAAGGTGACCCAGGTGGTCAGCATTGCGCCGCAGAAGGCTGCGAGCAGCGGATCGAGGCCGCCGGGATGGCGATAGGCGGCGACGAAGCCGACGAACTGCAGCACCATGAGAAGCGGCCCCGGTGTCGTCTCCGCCAGGCCGAGACCGTCGATCATGGTGCCGGGCAGCAGCCAGCCGAAACCGGTAACGGCGGCCTGCGCCACATAAGCGAGCACGGCATAGGCGCCGCCGAAGGTGACGACGGCCATGCCGCTGAAGAAGGCGCCGAGCTGCGTCCAGATGCTGGATGATCCGGTCAGCAGCCACAGCAGCAGGACCGGGCCGAGCCAGATCGGCAACCAGGTGGCGAGCACGATCACGGCGCGGCGGCGCGACGGCGTCGCGTGCGAGAGTTCCCCGCGCGCGAACATGGCATCGACGACGCCGGTCGTTTCCGGGCCTGCCTTGCCGCCTTGGTTGTTCGCGGGGCTGAAGAGCCGTGGCGCCCAGCGATTGCCGAGCCAGCCGGTCAGGCCCGCCAGGAGGATAATCAGGGGAAAGGGCAGGTGCAGCACATAGATGCCGAGAAAGGCGGCGAGCGCCACCACCCGCATCGCGCGGCTCTTCAAGGCGCGCCGGCCGATCCGCAACATCGCCTCGACGACGACGGCGAGCACCGCCGCCTTGATGCCGAAAAACAGCGCGTCGATCAGCGGTACGTCACGATAGAGTACATAGAGCGTGCTGAGGCCCAGCATCACCAGGGCGCCCGGCAACACGAAGAGGATGCCGGCCATCAAGCCGCCGGCCGTGCGATGCAGCAGCCAGCCGATATAGGTGGCGAGCTGCTGCGCCTCCGGTCCCGGCAGCAGCATGCAGTAGTTGAGCGCGTGCAGGAATCGCTCCTCGCCGATCCAGCGCCGCTCTTCGACCAGTTCCTTGTGCATCAGCGCGATCTGCCCGGCGGGACCGCCGAAACTCAGCAGGCCGATCTTGCCCCAGACCTTGAAGGCGGTGGCAAAGCTAGGCTTGTCGGGTGAGGTCCCGGTATCGCGCGGCTGCGGTCTTGAGGACAAAATTGTGACTCCTTCAGCCTTGGAAGGCTGCGTGACGTTACCCGGCACGCAAACGGTATGCCGTACCGTTACCGCCAAGGCAACCGACGAAGCCGAGGCCTGGCGGCGCGGATGCCTCGGCATAGCCGATGCCGACGAGAGGCCGGGTGACTGGGGCCGGGTGACTGGGGCCAGCATCCTGACGCCAGATATCGGCGGCAAGGCGACCACCAGGGAGGTCGCCGACACGGTGATCGATGCCTTCCACCGGTCGAACGCCTAAGCGGGGCCAGCCCGATCTCCGCGGCGGCTGCTATCCGCGCACCGTGCTGAGGCTCGACGGACGGCGCATCCTGTAGTACATGACAGCGTTAGCATCTCGCCGGTTGCGGCGTGCCGATTCAGCTGGAATTGCTGCTGATCGGCGTACCGGCAAAGGCGGCGAGGGTCGTGTCAGTCTGATTACAGGGGGCCGCCCGGCGGCAGAGTGAAGCATGCGTCGTCATCGTCGAGCCAAAATCGTCGCCACCGTGGGTCCGGCCAGCGCTTCGCCGGAAGTGCTGAAGGCCTTGTTCCTGGCGGGGGCGGATACCTTCCGTCTCAATTTCAGCCATGGCACGCATGAGGATCATGCCAAGGTCCATGCCGCGATCCGCGCGCTGGAAAAGGAAACCGGCAGGCCGATCGGCATCCTGCAGGATCTGCAGGGGCCGAAGATCCGCGTCGGCGTGATCAAGGACGGTGCCTTCGCCGTCGCCGAGGGCGAGAAGATCCGCTTCGTGCTGAAGGGCGGCACCGGCGAGAAGATGTCGATCCCGCTGCCGCATCCGGAAATCTTCGCCGCCATTATGCCCGGCCACAATCTTCTCATTGATGATGGCCGCGTCCGGGTGCGCGTGACCGGCCTCGGCGATGATTTCATCGAGGCCGAGGTGGTCATCGGCGGCGTCATCTCCAACCGCAAGGGCGTCAACCTGCCGGGGACCATCCTCGATCTCTCGCCGCTGACGGAGAAGGACCGCGCGGATCTCGCTTTCGGCCTGAAGCTCGGCGTCGATTGGGTGGCTTTGTCCTTCGTGCAGAAGCCGAGCGATGTGCTGGAAGCTCGCGGCCTGATCAACGGCCGCGCCGGCCTCGTATCGAAGATCGAGAAGCCGGCGGCGCTCGACAAGATCGACGATATCATTGCGCTGTCCGACGCCATCATGGTGGCGCGGGGCGATCTCGGCGTGGAAATCCCGCATGAGGAAGTGCCCGGCCGCCAGAAGGAACTGGTGCGCGCCTGCCGCACGGCGGTGAAGCCGGTGATCGTGGCGACGCAGATGCTGGATTCCATGGTCGCATCGCCGACCCCGACGCGCGCCGAGGCCTCGGATGTAGCGACCGCCATCTATGACGGTGCCGACGCCGTCATGCTCTCGGCGGAATCCGCCAGCGGCAAATATCCGCGCGAGGCCGTCGAGATGATGGACCGCATCATCCGCGCGACGGAGGGCCATAAGCTCTATCGCTCGATCATCGATGCCCTGCAGACCGGCGAGGAAACGACGGCGCCGCATGCCGTCGCCGCCGCCGCCGCCGATCTGGCCGAAGCCCTGCATGCGCCCGCTATCGTCGGTTTCACCTCCAGCGGCACCACGCCCGCCCGTATCGCCCGCAAGCGGCCGCCGACGCAGATCCTGGCGATCACGCCGCATGAATCTGTCTCCCGTCGGCTCTGCCTGCTTTGGGGTGCCCATAGCGTCCTCTCGGAGGACATCCACAGCTATGAGGACATGGTGGAGAAGGCGACGCAGATCTCGCTCGCCGAGGATTTCGCCAAGCCCAACGACCTCATCGTCGTTGTCGCCGGCATTCCCTTCGCCCAGGCCGGCACCACCAACAACCTGCGGGTGGTCCATCTCGGCAATCCGTGATCGCGCCGCGTGCGCATCGTGGAATAACCGAAACTCACGCGTTCTAAAGGCGGTTGATTTGCCGTTATCCGGCTGAAGCGGATTGACCGATGGCTTTCGTCGACAGCATGCTGATGCTGTCGGCACCGCCGTGCCGACCTCGAGCTATTGCGGGGGAGCATATGGCGAGGGGACATGCCGTTGCAGGTCGGGCGGTCATGCGCCTGACGGAAGAACTTGTCGCCTTGGTCGAGCGGCTGGAACCGGACCCCGGCCCCGAGCCGGGCACGACCGAGCACAGCGATGCCGACTACGCCGCCGTGGTGGAGGCGCTGCTGGCCGATCATCGGCCGCAAACCCTGTGGGTCTTCGCCTATGGCTCGCTGATCTGGAATCCTGAATTCGATTTTCTCGAACAGCTGCCGGCCACTGCCAGCGGCTGGCATCGCGCCTTCTGCCTCAAGCTGACACGCTGGCGTGGGACGCGGGAACTGCCGGCCTTGATGTTGGCGCTGGATCGTGGCGGCAGCTGCAGCGGTCTCGCCTATCGTTTGCCGCAAGACGATCATCGGGCGCAGCTCGACCGGCTGGTGCGCCGCGAGATCGATGCCAATCCGCCGACGAATATACCGCGCTGGATCAATGTGAAGACCGAACAGGGTCCCGTTCGCGCGCTTGCTTTCGTTGCCGACCCTGCCGGCCGCGCCTATGCCGGGCGTCTGCCCTTGGGGCAGGTGGCTGATGTACTGGCGCGCGCGGCCGGCCATTGGGGATCGGCCGCACACTATCTCTTCCGCACGGTGAGCAAGCTGGAAGAGCACGGCATCCGCGACCGTAATCTCTGGCAGCTGCAGGATCTGGTGGCGCGCAAGATCGCCGCCGCGATCAACGGCGACAGGCGATGAGGAGCGATACGCCTGCATGCGGCTACCAAAGAGTTGATTGTCTTTCCGCTGCCGGCCGGTGAAGATATGCGTCAGCAAGATCACCAGCCTTGTTGCCGACTATCAAACAGGGAAAGGGCAGCGCGATGACGATCCTCCGCGGTGGCTTGATCCAGATGAAACTGAAGGCATCGACCGAGCAATCGCCGGCGGAGATCCGCCAGGCGATGCTGGATGCCCATCTGCCGCTGATCGACAAGGCAGGGCAGGCGGGCGTGCAGATCCTCTGTTTCCAGGAGGTTTTCACGCAGCCCTATTTCTGCCCCAGCCAGGACGCGAAATGGTATGCGGCGGCGGAAGCCATTCCCGGCGGCCCGACCGTGCGGCTGATGCAGGATCTCGCCAAAAAACACAAAATGGTCATCGTCGTGCCGATCTATGAAGAGGCGATGACCGGCGTCTACTACAACGCGGCGGCGGTGATCGATGCCGACGGCTCTTACCTCGGCAAATACCGTAAGACGCATATTCCCCAGGTCGCTGGTTTCTGGGAGAAGTTCTTCTTCAAGCCGGGTGCCTCGGACTATCCGGTCTTCGATACGCGCTATTGCCGGCTCGGCGTCTATATCTGCTACGACCGCCATTTCCCGGAGGGGTGGCGGGCCCTGGCGCTGAATGGCGCCGACTATATCGTCAATCCCTCGGCGACGGTGGCCGGGCTGTCGGAATATCTGTGGAAGCTGGAGCAGCCGGCCGCGGCGGTTGCCAACGGCGTCTTCATCGGCGCCGTCAACCGGGTCGGCACGGAAGCGCCGTGGGATATCGGTGAGTTCTATGGCCAGAGCTATTTCGTCAATCCGCGCGGCCAGATCGAGGCGATCGCCAGCCGCGACCAGGATGAATTGCTGGTCCACGATATGAACCTCGACACGATCCGCGAGGTCCGCAATACATGGCAGTTCTTCCGCGATCGGCGGCCGGAAACCTATCTGGCGCTGACCGATATCGATTAGCGAGGTCCGCGGCTCATTGCCGGCAGCTGTTGGCCGCGACGATCCCCTGCTGTGCCGGCGGCAGATCGCCGACGGGATCATCGGCCAGCTTGATGCGGCCGGCATTGCCGAGCAGGTTAACCTTCGGCTGCTGCCAGGGGCCGCTGATGCGGATCGGGATATCGAGGGCGAGGAAGCTCGTCGATTTGCGATCGCTCTGCAGCGTCAGGTCCAGCGTCTGCGACAGAAAATCGACGCGCCCTTGGCCATTGAGCGTCGCTTCGCTGCTGCGGAGGCGGATCGGCGCCAGCGCACCGACGCCGTTCTTCAGGCGCAGGATGGCTAGCATGCAGCTGACCTGTACCGTTCCGGCGCCGTTGCGGAAGACATTGCGCAGATCGATCGACGCCTTTTCCAGAAGATCGCGGCTGACCCGGCCGTTCATCATGGAGATGACGGCGCTGCCACTGCTAGCCTTTAGGCCGTCGCGAATTGTCTTCCCCTGCAATGCGAGGGCGAGGCTGCCGGTGAGCTTGCCGCTGAGATCCTTGGTCGCGCTGCCCAGCAGCCGCGCCAGGGCTTGAAAGTCGGCGTTCTTTACGTCCACTGAGGTCGAGAGCTTGCCGCCTCCCGGCGCGGCCTTGAGAAAACCAGTCGCTTGCAGCGGAATGCCGGAAAGCGCCAGAGCGGCTGAATCGATCACGATCTCGCCCGGCGCCAATGTGCCGTTGAGCCGGGCATCGGCCGCCGTCATCGTTTTGTACGTGAGCTGCGCGGCACTCAAGGTGGCGGCGAGGCGGGGCGCCGATTTGTCGGGTGTCTCCAGGGAGATATCTTGCCAACCCTCTTTACTGCCGCTTGATTTGCTCTTGCCGCCCGAGGGCAGCAGGGTGTCGAGATTCAGTTCATCGAAGGCAGCCTCGAGCTTGATGTCGTCGCTCTTGCCGCGCCGACCCTCGATGAGGTCCAGCTTGCCGGCAAAGGCGTTCCCGGCAAGTTGTCCCTTGGCCTCGGTGAGGTGCCAGAAGTCCCCCTGTCGTGTCAGATGGCCAGCGAGGCCAGCGGCGGGATCGTTGTCGAGGGTCGTATGGAAAATGCTAAGGATAGCGCTCAGCTTCGGCGCATCGATCGTGAGCGCACCATCGGCGCCGTCGACATTCAGCGGATTGGTCAGCGTGCCGGCGAAGGTCAGCTTGGCCGCTTGGCGGGTGACGGTGAATTGGGCGCCGAAAGGCTTTGCCGTGTCATGCAGTTCCTGGAAGGAATGCGTCTGCGCAGCAAGCGATAGGTCGGCGCCATTATAGGCACCGATGGCGGTGATCTCGACCGGCTGGTCGTCGCCCGATGTCTTCAGTGCCACCTGATGAAGGTCGATCCGCAGGATGTTGCCGCTGAAGGTCCGGTAGCTGACCTTGCCGTTCGACAGGACGAAATCCAGCAAGACGGGAAAAGCCTTGCGGCCGGTCGGCTGCACATCCGCTTGCGGTTTGGCATCCGCCTGCTGCGGCGAAGGCTGGCGATCGGCAGCGGCACCGAACAGCCAGTTGCCGCGGCCCGCGGGATCGCGTTCCAGCACGATCACCGGTGTGTCGACGGCGAGCGTGCGAAAACGCAGCTTCGCATGCAGCAATGCCGACAGGTCCAGCGCCGCCGAAGCCTGTTTGACGGTCGCCATGTCCGGCGTGCTACCCCAATCGGCATTGGCCAGGCGCAAATCGCGCAGATTGACCGTCAGCGGATCGCCCCAGCCGACGTCAAGCGCGCCGATGCTGACCGGACGCTGCAGCTTCTTGCTGAGATAGCTTTCGGCGAAGCCGCGGTAATCCGCGGTTGCCAAGAACCACACGCCGCCGGCCATGCAGACAAGGACGATCGCAAGGAGCAGAAACAAGCCGGTCACCACGGGATGCCGCCGCGGGAAGGATGGTCTTGGAAAAGATGGTCTTGGCTCTGCGCCCGGCGCCGTCGTCATCTGTTTCCACCTGATGAATTGGAAGCAATACCGGGACGGCCCCGGCGGTTCCAGTCATCACGATGATCTGTGATGACGATGCGCGGCTTGGGGTTCACGCATCAAGGGCGAGGCTGAGCTTGCGCAGCAAGGCGGCCAATTGCTTGCGTTCCGCCGGACTGAGCGCCTGCAGCAACGCCTTTTCATGGGCCATATCGGCACGGAAGGCGCGTTCGGCGAGGCGCCGGCCTTTTTTGGTCAGCTCCACCAGCAGGCTGCGCGCATCCGCGGCGGCCTCGACCCGGCGGACCAGGCCGGCGGCTTCCAGCCGTGCCAGGCGATTGGTCAGGCCGCCGGAGGAGACCATCAGGGAGCGATAGAGTTCGGTCGGCCGCAGACGATAGGGCACGCCCGAGCGCAGCAATGCGCCCAGCACGTCGAAGGCGCCGGAATCAAGGCCCTGGCGGGCAAAGATCGCTTCGATACCGTCGCGCAGCTTCAGGGTGAGCCACCGGGCGCGGCCGATGATGGCCATGCCCTCGGTATTGAGATCGGGCAATTCGCGCGCCCAGGCGGCACGAGAGAGGTCGATCCTGTCATGCGCCGGTTGCGGCGCCACTGGATCGATGTTGTCGCTAATCCTTCCGCGTCGCCTCGATCGCGCTTCCGCTTGCCGCGCCATCTGTCGCCATCCGATTATTATCTTGATATGAAGATAAATATGTACATACCTTGATGTAAAGATAAAGGAGGCGCAGCGCTTGGAGCGATCCTCACAGGCCTGGGATTCTCTCTGGTTTTCGCAGCCATGGGCGTTCTTGCAACCCGTTCCGCGTCGCCTGATCGGCGCGGCCGGGCGGTGCCTTTGCAGACATTGGCCGGGTGTCACCGGGCCTGCCTCGGCCTTCATCACTCTGCTGAAATTTCGGCACGGCGAAACTGAACAGCACTCAATCAGTAAAAAAATGGAGCCATCATTCCATGAAACTGCAAGGAAACACGATCCTCATCACCGGGGGAACGAGCGGCATTGGCCGGGCGCTCGCGGAATCCTTTCATGAGCGCGGTAACCGTGTGATTGTTACAGGGCGGCGACAGGGGAGGCTTGATGCCATTGCGAGCGCTCACCCGGGAATCATCGGCATGCCGCTCGATCTTGGCGAACCAGCCTCGCTGTCTCGTCTTGGAGCCGAGATACGGGCGCGCTTCCCGGAGCTCAATGTGCTCATTGCCAACGCTGGTGTTTCGCGGCGGGAAGACATGACCGCCCAAGGCTGGGATATATCGACTGCCGAAACGACGGTGCGGACGAATATCCTTGGGGTCCTGGCCGTCACGGCAGAATTCTTGCCCGTCTTAATTGGAAACCCGAATGCAACGATCATGGCGACAAGCTCTGCGCTCGCCTTCGTACCGCGCGCGGATTTTCCGACATATTGTGCCACTAAAGCGTTCCTGCACTCCTGGCTCGTGTCGGTGCGGCACCAATTGCGAAATGTGCCCGTCGAGGTTCTCGAGCTCTCGCCCCCTTATGTGCAGACAGAACTTACCGGGGCTCAACAGGCGTCCGACCCTCGCGCCATGCCGTTGGACGCCTTTATTGCGGATGCGATGCAGCTGCTTGAGCGCGGAGAGCATCCGGACGGTGAGGTCCTGCTTAAGCGGGACTTGCCGCGACGGTGGGCGGAACGGGATGGCCGGTATGCCGAAATCTTTGCGGCCATGAACCCAACCTAACGAAAGTGGAGGGCGATAATCAGAGTCATCGCAGCTCCGAAACTTGGCCTTGACAGGCGTCCTACTAGAAGGTAGGTAAGCGGCTATGGCTAATCTTCCAAATACCGCTGACGAAATCATCCGCTGTGCACGCTCCCTGATTATCTCCGGGGGATATAACGGCTTTAGCTATGCCGACATCTCCGAAGTCGTCGGCATTCGGAAGGCAAGCATTCATCATCATTTTCCCAGCAAGGTCGATTTGGTCCGGACCCTGTTGGTGCGATATCGAGAAGAGGCCCAGGCAGCGATCGCCGAACTGGAACGTCATCACCCTGAGCCTGCGGACCAACTTCGCGCCTATACCGGCTACTGGGCTGCGTGTATTGGCGATCCAACGAGCGCTTTCTGCGTCTGTGCATTGCTGGCAAGCCAACTACCCGTCTTACCGTCGGAGATCGTATTGGAGGTGCGGGCTCATTTTCGCTGGCTATCAGCGTGGCTGACTTCCGTGTTGGAGGCGGGCGCGAAACAAGGCAGCCTGGTCCTTTCCGGCACCGCCCGATCCGAGGCTGAGGGGTTCCTGGCGGCCGTGCACGGCGCCATGTTGTCGGCGCGGGCTTACGGCGACGAGAAAGTGTTCCAGGTCGTCACCAAGCCCGTCATCGAACGGCTCGTCATGGGCCGACGGTGAAGGTCAAAGATGATGGTCGGTTGCGGACGATGCCTACCATCTAATAGGTAGCTTTCCTGCTTGCTTTGATTGGCTTCTGCGGGGCGCGCCGCACAGATCACCTATATCGCGCCAAACAACTACCTACTAGTAGGTATTAAGGAGATAATATGCTTCTGATTCGGAAACTCGTGCCGGCCTTCCTCGCTGCCGCCGTCATCAGCCTCCCGCTCGCGGCGGGTATTGGTTCGCCCGCCTTCGCGCAGAGCGTCAAGGGAGAGCCGGTTCGCGTGCGCGGCGCTATCGACAGCTTCAGCGGCCAAGCGCTGAAGGTGAAGACGCGTGAAGGTCAGACCGTCGACATTGCCCTTGCCCAGGGATGGCAGGTCTCGAGCGTCGCGCATGCGGCCATCGCCGATATCAAGCCCGGCGATTATGTCGGGATCGCCTCGCTTCCCACAAAAGACGGGGGAGATGGCGCGCTTGAGGTCCTGATCTTTCCGCCAGCCATGAAGGGTGCCAGCGAGGGAAGTTTCGGATGGGATCTGAAACCGAACAGCACCATGACCAACGCCACCGTCGCGGACGCCGTCAAAGACGTGAACGGCCAAACCGTTACCGTCTCCTATCACGGCAAAGAGAAAAAGATCGCGGTTCCCGACGGCACGCCTGTTGTCACCTTCGCACCGGCGACCGATGCCGACCTGAAGCCGGGGGCGGTTGTCTTCGTCATTGCCGAAAAGGATGCGGGTGGCGCGATCACAGCGCAACGCGTTGTCGTCGGCACCAACGGCGTCGTCCCGCCGATGTAAGTCGAGGACACTACCGGCCTGGCTTGCCAAAGCTCCGCCAGGCCGGTGGGAAACCTCGACCTCGGTTAGGCCGATCAACTCAGCGAACCTATCAGGAGAGATCCATGAAGCAGGAGACGCGACACTCACTGCCATCACAACGTCGGAGGGCTGTCCTTATCCAACGTCACTCCGTTGTTACGCGTCTGACGCACTGGCTGAATATGCTCTGCCTCGGCTTCCTGCTCTTGAGCGGGCTGCAGATATTCAACGCCTACCCGCAGCTCCACTGGGGCCAGTACGGCGCGGACGCCGATCCTGCCCTCTTCAAGATCGGTGCGAGCGAAAGCGACGGGGGACCGCACGGCTTCATGAAAATCGGCGGTGTCTCTGTTCCCACGACGGGTGTCCTGGGCCTATCGAAGGTGGAAGGCGAATGGACCCCGCGGGCGTTTCCGGCCTGGCTCACGCTTCCGTCCTATCAGGATCTTGCCGCTGGCCGGCGCTGGCATTTCTTCTTCGCGTGGACATTCGTCATCAACGGTCTTGTCTATCTGGGATACGGCCTCCTGAGCGGGCATTTCCGCCGCGATTTAGCGCCGGACCGTCATGAGCTTGCGCCACGCCACATCTGGCGCGAGACCATCGATCATGCGCGCCTGCGTTTCCCTTCCGGGGAGCAGGCCCGCAATTACAATACGCTTCAGAAACTCACCTATATCATCGTCATCGCGGGTCCGTTGCCTTTGATGGTGCTGACCGGTCTCACCATGTCGCCCGGCGTGGACGCGGCCTTTCCTGTTCTTCTCGACATCTTCGATGGGCGTCAATCCGCCCGGACGCTTCACTTCATCACCGCATCGCTTCTTGTCCTGTTCGTCATCGTTCACGTGGCCATGGTCGTTCTTTCCGGTCCCTGGAACAATATGCGGTCGATGATCACGGGCCGTTATGCGGTGCGGCAGGAGGGATCTGACGCATGACAATCCTTACCCGCCGCCGCTTCCTGATCGGCAGCACTTTTGGCGCAAGCGCGCTCGCCCTGACTGGGTACGGCATGCTGCGGCAAAACGCCGAATTGGGAACAGTCATTGGCGCCGCCGAGAAGCTGACGATGAAGGCCCAGAGACTGCTTCAGGGACGTGACGCGCTCGCGCGCGAATTTGCCGAGACGGACATCTCGCCGTCGTTTCGCGTGAACGGAACGAGCGCGCCTGACAGCGAGGCGTATACGCATCTCGTCGAAGGAAAATTTGCAAGCTGGCGGTTAAAGATCGACGGTCTCGTCGAGCGGCCGCAGGAACTCTCGCTGGCGGACCTCAAGAAGCTCCCGGCGCGCAGCCAGATTACCCGCCATGACTGCGTGGAAGGATGGAGTGCGATCGGCAAATGGACAGGCGTTCCGCTTGGCAGCCTTCTTACTTCGGTCGGGCTCAAGCCTTCAGCGCGATTTGCCGTCTTCCATTGTGCCGATGAGCTGGAAAGGACGCTCGACGGAAGTGGTCGATACTATGAAAGCATCGACCTCATCGACGCTTTCCACCCGCAGACGATCCTTGCTTACGCGATGAGCGGCCAGGATCTCTCGGTAGGTCACGGCGCGCCGCTGCGTCTCAGGGTCGAACGGCAGCTGGGCTACAAGCAGGCCAAGTACGTCATGCGCATCGAGATTGTCGACAGTTTCGCCGCCTTATGGGGCGGAAATGGCGGCTTTTGGGAGGATCGGGGATACGAATGGTACGCCGGAATCTGAGCGGCGGGTTCAATCTCGATACCTAATCTCGCTTCTCGCCGTGAGTCGACTTGGCGCATATTCGCTGGCGGAGCGCCTTTCTGTGATTCAGAGCCGAAGTGAAACCCCACTGTCGGCCCCAGCTAAGTTGCTGATATGGTGATCACAGGTTCGGTCTGGGCGGGGTCCCGATCGGCGCCGATCGGGACCCCGTCACCTTCGGAATTTCCGCACTCACTTGAGCAGGTTAGATGGCTTTACAGTGGGGTTTCACTTCGGTGCTGATTCACAACAGCCGCCATCGCGCGGTGGTAGCCGCATTCAACAGCTGGTTTGTCCGAGAATGCAGGTTGTGTGCTGATTCTGCGACGCCGCTTGCATCGCATCGAAAAGAGCCATAGCTCGCTGAGTTCCCGCTTCGCGCGGCCACTGCACCTCCCGGCCTTCGAACTGTTGTGGTTTATGATCGCTTTCCAAAGCTCCGGGCTTTTGAAAAGTAACACTGAGAAAAAATGGGTCTCGAGTGTAACTTTCCAGCCTCTTCGAGCGAATAACATAATCGGCAGGACATCGTGATTGGCTGTCTTCTCGGCCGATCTGCCGACTGCAGAGCTAACCGGCTCTTTCCTCGGGGGCGGCGCATTTATGCACGGGATTCAAGGCAAGAATGAATGATTGAATTACCGACAACTGTCATGAAGCCAGGCACTTTGACCGCGAGTGCACTGAGCGAGGGCGAGCCCATTACCCGTGCATTAACGCCGGCTATCCACATGGCGACGACCTATATACGGGACGCGGATAACGGCTACAGCTCTGGCAATGTTTATGGCCGGGCCGATAATACCTCCGTGCGTCAGGCGGAATCGTTGATCTCCGAACTGGAGGGGGCGGCTGAATCTCTTGTTTTTGGGTCAGGCACGGCCGCCGCAACGGCGCTCTTTCTGTCCCTGGAGCCGACCCATATCGTCGCTCCCCAGCTGATGTATTGGGGCCTACAAAGCTGGCTCCGGGAGATCTCCCGCTTCGGCCATCAGATTACCTTTGTCGACATGTCTGATCTGGACGCCGTGAGAGCAGCGATCCGGCCAGGTCAGACTGGCCTCGTCTGGATCGAAACACCCAGCAATCCCTTCTGGACGCTTACGGATATCGCCGCCGTCGGACAATTCGCGCATGCGGCCGGCGCGCTTCTGGCAGCTGATTCGACAGTTGCGACACCGATCCTGACACAGCCCCTGGCTTATGGGGCAGATATCGTCCTCCATTCGGCCACTAAATATCTTAACGGCCATTCTGATGTCAGCGCTGGCGCGCTCACGATCGGGCGACCCAATGAATTCTGGGGACGCATCCGGAAGACGCGCGAGCTGAATGGCTCGGTACTGGGGCCTTTCGAGGCATGGCTCCTGACGCGCGGACTTCGAACCCTTGATATTCGGATCAAGGCGCAGAGTAGAAGCGCAGAGATCCTCGCGCGACGGCTGACCAAGCATTCGGCGATCTCGGGGGTGCTTTACCCTGGCCTTGTTGATAGTCCCGGCTATCGGGTTGCCGCCAGCCAGATGGTGGGCGGTTTCGGCGGCATGCTGTCGGTCCGCCTCAGGGGTGGGGCACGAGCGGCGATCTCCACAGCCGCCAATGTCAACATCTGGCGGCGGGCCACCTCCTTTGGAGGCATCGAAAGCCTGATCGAGCACCGTTCCTCCATGGAAGGTGAAGGCACACTCTGCCCAGCTGACCTCCTGCGCCTGTCCGTGGGGCTGGAGGACCCAGATGACCTCTTCAGAGATCTCGACCAGGCAATTGCTCGCTCGGCGTGACCGTCAGCTTTAAACGGAGAAATGACATGATGCCAACAGTCGCCGTCGCGATTATGTGCAAGACGCCGCGACCCGGTCTGTCGAAAACGAGGCTGTCACCGCCGCTTAGGGCGGATGAGTGCGCGGAGATCTCCGGCTGCTTCATTCGCGATCTATCGAGCACGATTTCTCACCTCGTCCTTGAGGGCAGATCCAGAGGCTACGCCGTCTACACGCCGATCGGTTCAGAGCGCGAATTGACGCGGCTTCTGCCTTCGAACTTCGGCATGGTGCCCCAATGTGAGGGCGACTTTGGCGCGCGACTCTATAAAGGCATGGTTGATTTGTTGGAAATCGGCCATGCCGGGGCGATCCTCGTTAATTCGGATAGCCCAACCTTGCCGCGGTCGATCCTGCGCCAGGCGGTAGAGGCGGTGCTGGATGGTGACCAGGTCGTTCTAAGTCCGGCGCTCGACGGTGGCTATACGCTGATTGGCCTATCGCGGCTTCACCGTTGCCTCTTTGAAGATATCCCTTGGAGCACTGACGCCGTCTATCATCTCACCATGAAGCGCGCAGAAGAGATAAAACTACCGGTTTCTGTCATCAATGGCTGGTATGACGTTGATGACGCGACTTCATTTGCGATGCTCGAAGCCGAAATGGCTGGCAAGCGCCCTGAATTCGCGGTCAATCAAACGTCCGAGTTGGCACCAGCTACCCGGCGCTTCCTCGAAAAACGGCGCACCGTGTCAAACGTGGCATGATCCGCATGTCAAGGCCTGTTGTTACCATTGTTATCCCCTGCTTGAACGAGGAAGAGGCCATTGGAGCCGTCGTTCGAGATGTCCTGGCTCTATCGCTCGGAGAGGTAATCGTGGTCGACAATGGCTCTACTGATCGGACAGCCGAGGTGGCCGCACAAGCCGGTGCGCGGGTTGTCAAGGAACCGACCCGCGGATACGGCCGCGCTTGCGCCGCTGGGATTGCAGCTTTGCGGCCGGATTCCGACGTCGTGTGCTTCCTGGATGGAGACGGCAGTGATGTGCCTGCTTTTGTTCCATCCATCATTGTTCCACTTGCTGAGAATAGGGCCGATTTCGTCATGGGCTCGCGCATCCGAGGGAACCGGGAGCGCGGAAGCTTGACGCCTCAGCAGATCATCGCCGGCCGGATCGCCGGATCGCTGCTTCGCGCGACTTACGGCGTCCGGTTCACGGACATGTCACCCCTCCGCGCCATGCGCGTCGACCGCCTGCGTGCATTGAATATGCGGGAAATGACCTATGGCTGGAACCTGGAGATGCAGATGCGGGCAGCGGCAGGCGGGTTGCGATGCCTTGAGATTCCAGTCGATCATCGCCGCCGCCGCGGCGGGCGGTCAAAGGTGTCGGGCAATCTGATAGCTGGCCTACGGGCCGCCGGAAAGATCGCCTCGACATTTTTCCGTCTAGCAAGGGAGTTGCCTATCGAGCGCCCAGACATTCCGCGCGGAGTCTATTGATGCGCGAGATGAGGAGATAGTCATGCGCGTACTGTTGACAGGTGGCGCCGGCTTTATCGGCAGCCATGTCCTCGCAACGCTTATCTCAAAGAAACACGAAGTCCGCGTCTTGGATTCGCTGCGGCCGGATGTGCACAAAGGCGCAGGGTGGACACCGCCTCAGTCCGTTGAATTCCAGGCCGCCGATGTGCGCGATCCTGATAAAGTCGATCAGGCGCTGAAAGGGATCGATGCTGTCATTCACCTCGCTGCCAAGGTCGGCTTGGGCGTTGCGATCAGCGATATGCCGGATTACGCCTCCTCGAATGATCACGGCACAGCCGAATTGTTGGCTGGCATGGCGCGAGCCGACGTTAAGCATCTCACCTTAGCGAGCTCCATGGTGGTATATGGCGAGGGCCTTGGCCTCTGTCCTGAACATGGTGCCGTGATCCCTGGGCTGCGCCGGCCGGCTGCTCTGCGGGCGGGAAATTTTGAGTCACCCTGTCCGATCTGCGGCCGTTCGCTCGAGAACTTGCTTGTCACCGAAGAGGCAAAGCTCGATCCACGCAATGCCTATGCAACGAGTAAGCTCGCACAGGAATTTTATGCCGCGAATTGGGCAAGGGCGACAGGCGGCAGCGCTGCAATGATGCGTTATCACAATGTTTATGGCCCTGGCATGCCGAAAGACACGCCTTACGCAGGTGTTGCCGCGATATTCACCTCGATGTTATTGGCGGGGCGCGCGCCAGAGGTCTTTGAGGATGGCGGGCAGCGGCGTGATTTCATTCATGTTAGAGATGTGGCCGCAGCCACCGTGCTCGCTTGCGAAGCCCATAAATCCGGCGTCACCGCCTTCAACGTGGGATCGGGTACCCCGCGCACGGTGGCTGAGATGGCCCAAGCGCTGTCGCGGACGCTCCAAGGCCCGGAACCCGTCATCACCGGGCAGTTCAGGTTGGGTGACGTCCGCCACATAACAGCCGATTCCAGCAAGCTCAGGAACGATCTTGGCTGGCGGCCACAGGTCGTTTTCGAAGTTGGTATGCGGGAATTTGCCGTTGCTTCCAGAGGTGCACCCAGCCTCTCAGCCACCCTTGCCGCAATCAATCCATGAGCCGCTTTGGTCTCATTGCCCTCATCCTGGCGAGCGTTTCGATCAATGCCGCGGCGCAGCTCCTGCTCCGATGGGCGGCTCGGGATGGGTTGACGCCGGCGGAAGGCTGGTCACTTGGTTCCTTCCTTGAGCTCGTCCTTCGCCCCGGCATCGTCGGCGGCCTCGCTTGCTATGTCCTCAGTGTCGTCATCTGGGTCACGGTGTTGAGCCGTACGGAAGTTTCGTTTGCCTATCCGTTCCTGGGAGTCGGCTTTGTCCTGGTTACCTTTGCGTCAGTCCTTTTGTTGGGGGAGGCGGTCAGCGGCCAGCGCTTGGCAGGGACGGCACTCATTGCCGTTGGCGTGGCCGTTCTGGCACGGAGCTGATCTCCGGTCCCGTCACTTCTGTGCCTGGGGCGCGACTGTTGCGCCGGCATCGGCAGCAACATAGATGCGCCATTTGCCCGCCTCATCCTCGGCAAGGCGGTAGAGGCCGCTGGCAGCGAATGGATCATGGTTCCAGGCGCCGTCCTGCGGTGTCACGACAGCAGCTCGGCATCCATAATCGTGATAGAGATGGCTGATATCGTCGACCGATCCGGCGCCCTCGAAAACACGCTGGAAGAGCGCCGATATTGCCGATCGTTGCTGGGACGATAGCGGCGCAAATGCGATCGCTAATTCGTTTCCGGCAAAGCAGGAACGTCGATCCCCCAGCAGTGCCCAGGAAATATTGACGGGCCAAGGTGTGACTTCCTGGAGATAAGCCGGATTATTGGCGACACGGGTCTCCGCATTTGTGTGGCTGCGGACTGCTACCCAGAGGTCAGGTGATGCCGCGAAGGCCTTGGCAGAAGCCGTCGTATGGCCCAAGAAATTCCCAGAGATGTTGTGCCAGGTATCGGGTAACGCCGCCATGAAAGCGATAGACGCTGTCATAGTCGCGTACGCATATCGCCTTACATTGAGGACTCGGAGCCAGTGTGAAACAGCGATCGCCGATGCGATAGTGAGAATGAACAGTCCCGGTAAGACGGCACGCCAGCCAAGGTCGTTGTTGTCGCCAATGGTGCTCAACAGTAGCCAGCTGCAGCAAAGCGACCCGAGGCACAGTACAGTGAACGCTTCAACTGCCGGCCTTCGCGGCAGATCCTTTCGAGCGGAGCACGCCATCAATCGCAATCCCATGAGACCAGGAATGAAAACGAGCGGAAACTCAAGCGGCAGAAGGATGAGCCAATAGGCCGGAATATCCAGAATGTGGCGCCATGACGGCGAGAACAGGACACCGAGAACGGGAGCTGCATGAATTGTAATCGGCAGGCCGCCTCGATCTACCCCCTCATGGAGTTGGGCGGAGATCAGCGGGTACGATAGGAGGAGGGCGGCAATCGCGGCGGAGAGGGAAGCAATAATGGAGAGGGTGCGCTTCTCGATATCAAACCGCACGAGCAGTAGTGCACCGACCCCAATGCCACAAATCGCCAAAGTAATGCCGCCGACCCAGACGGAGCTCTGGAATCCGGCGGAAAGGAGCAGTGCCAGGACGAGTGTCCCGAAGGATGTTGGCTGCTTAGTGAGCTCTGTCAGCAAAAAGATCGTTACCAGGACGCAAGCTGCCGCCGCGACATGATGCGGGCTCCAGCTCGTCTGGAAGAGCCAGCCGGCGAGCCCGCTGCCATGCTTCAGGAAAGCATGCAGCGGTTCCTCACCAAACAGGCCAGTCAAGATCGGTCGTAGCGAACACATGATGCTGAACAGAAGCGCTAGAAAAGCTGGCAACCGCTGTCCGGAGAAGTGCTGGGCGAATCCGGCCATAACCATCAGGGACGCGAAACCCGAAAACCAGCTGAGGCCGATATCCGCTTCCCATCCGCTGGCGCCGCACAGCCGGGCGATCTGTGCTGCGCCAAAATGCCAGAGGTAATAATATGAGATATGGCCTGCGCCGCCACCCGCGGCAAAGAACGGGTTGGCAGGTGGAACGCCGCTTCGCAGCATCTCGTCGATCAAGGCGACTTTCGCGTGGTCGAAAATCGGTCCAGCGAGAATGACGCCGGCGTCGCCAAACTTCGGAATGACGGCGGCTGCCGGGAGGCAGGCAACAAAGGCCGCCATGGCATAGACGGTCAGGCCCGCTTGGGGCGTAGCCGGTTGTTCGTGGGTCTCGAAGTCGGCTCGCTTTCGCGGAGGAATGAAGGCGAGGCAACCAATAATGCCCACCGAAGCGAGGACTATCCCAGCAGAAAAGCCAGCTGAGACACTCAAAGCAAGGGAGACGGCACTCTGCGTCGCCCATCCCACGATAGGCGCCAAAGGCAAGGCAAGGTCGCGGCCAAATCCGAGCCGCCGGTTGATAAGCCAGCCGAGTGGCATCCAGAGGAGGAGCGCGATAACGCCGCACAGGACTGAACTTGAAAGGGAGGCCATCCGCCGCGCGCCACTCCGGTCACTTGTGCAGGGTTAGCAGGACATACTATCCTATCTGCTGGTTTTTGCCGCCGGCATAGTCAGGCCATTATATCCCGCTGAACCAATTGAATCCCTGTTTTTCCCAGAAACCTTCGACATAGGTATTGGTTACCTCGATCGCGCGGATCCATTTTGCATTTTTAAAACCGATCTTGACCGCTGTACGGAGCCGGAGCGGAAAACCGTATGGGTCCGTAATCGGCTCCCCGGCATATTTTGTGGCTAGGATAGTCTGCGGGTGCAATGCCGAAGGCATGTCCAGGCATTCGGTGTAGTTATCGTTGCAGTGGAAAACGACATATTTGGCGCTGAGATCGGCGCCGATTTTGGTCAAGAACTGCTTCAGATTGGGCCCCGACCATTGGCCAATATACTCCCAGCCTTCTACACAAATGTGCTTGATGATTTCTTCCTGTTCAGGGAATGCGTAAATCTGGTCCAGCGACCACGGCCGCTTGTCCTCGACGAGGCCGGCAAGCTCCAGCTTCCAGCCTTTAAGGTCAATCGGCATCACCCGCTCGATTTCATAATAGGCATTGAAGCGGGGCGGCTTGACGACTTGGGACACGGAGTACGTTGGGGCGAGCCTGGTAGCATCGAAAAGCAGGCTTTGTACCCGGTCATTGAAGGCGGAAATTGTCCGGAGGAAAGATTGCACGGCATCCCGGTCGGAGATGTTACAACCAGAAAGGAATGTCAGAGCGCCGAGGGACAGGGTGCCCTTGAGAAAGCCGCGTCGTTCGATACTCTCGATGAGTTCCCTGTTCTCAGTCAGCAGACTCTGATCGGGAGCTACCTTGGGGCGAAACAGCGACCTCGCGGGTGGCCGAATAGACATGGTGAGCGTCCTTTCAAGGATTCGTGTGGGTGTCGTCAGCGCCATTGCCGGGAGATGGCGCAATACGTGGTCCACCCGTCAACATAGCTAGAATCGTTTTTGGCACCAGAAGCGCCAAACTGACGTGAACGAGGAAGAAGAGGACGATGGCGGCCATGCCGATGAAGTGAAACAGGCGCGCCGCCTGGAAGCCACCCATGAGAGAGATAAGGCCGGAGAATTGAACCGGCTTCCAGATAGCGATGCCCGTGATTACCTGCAAGATGATGATGAGAATGACGCCGAGGTAAAGCACCTTCTGAACGGCGTTATAGTGGGTGAGATCAGTGTGCTTCAACTTGAAGGTCAGAGCGGCAATCATTTCCTGAATGATTTCTCGCACGCGGATGGGCAGGAGCATACGGCGGAAGCGGCGCGTAAAAATGCCGTAGGCCAAGTAGCAGAGGCCGTTCAAAGTTAGAATCCACATGACGAAGAAATGCCATTGCAGCGCGTGTTGTGCCCAGACGCCTAGGGTTAGTTCGTCAGGGAAATGCAGAAATCCGAAGATCACTTCATCGTTGTAAATCTTCCAACCACTCATCACCATGAGGACCATTGAGACGGCATTGATCCAGTGCATGATGCGTAAAGGAAGCGGATGCATGCGGCGCGCGGGTTTCGCTGTGCCTGTTTGTGGGATCGCGACCATGTAGCCTTACCTTCCGAGGAGCTATCTCAACAAGAAATGTGTGGTCCGGTGAACGGGCGTCCTCAACGGCGGCTGATAGCGATCCGAATCGTTTCATCAGCACCAAGCTTGGTGTCACTGCCGTTCCAGCTTGCCAGTGCAAAGAAGTCTTCTCGCGTGATGTCGAGGACATCAATCTGGCGGGCGAGGATGGCGACTGTTTCGATCGGTACTGCGATCTGACGCCGGTTCCAGTCGAAATAACCGCAACAGGTCGAAATAAGCTCGATCTTGCCGTCCGCCGTACGCACGACATCTGTCACACGGCCCATGGTCCGGTCATCGTAATCCAGCATTGGCAGTCCGATGAGATCGCCAACGCGTACCTTTTGTGGGAAGCGGCGCTCCATTTTCTGTTCTGGCGTCAGGCTGCTATTGGGATCCGGAACGACTTCCGTATGCGCTCCGCCTGATGTACCTAAGGCCCAGCTGATTGCCGGCCCACCGACTAGAAGGACAATGGCTAGGGCGAGAGACGACGCCGTTCGGGTCATGGCGATATACCTTGGGAAGTGAATTCAGCGACTGAACGGTGATGGTCAATATCTATTGATGATCTATTGATGTTGGCGGCCATGCAGTTGACCGAACGGATATCCGGTAAAGCGTCATGGTTGACGGCGAGCATTCTTCCCATCATGAGGGACTTGCGTTCGCAAACGGCTCGCTGGTCTTCATTGATAATGCTTTCAAGTTCAGAAGCATGAGCAAGACCCAAAATGCGCCGATGCATCTCAACCCCGGCGAACCCCAAGGTGTCCTGCCAGATCTGCTTTAGCCGTAGCTGCAAGGCGATTTCACTACCGGTCGGGTCCTGCGCCTCCTCGAAGAATTCCCTACCGCTCAGAATGCCCGTGCGCTCTTCCCGCCAGAGCTTGGAGAATTCATTGACAAAGGTCACCCAGATTTCTTCCACCACTTCCAGGATCCAACTGGATCGCGAAGGCGACGTTTTGTCCGCGTGATGTCCCCGCTGGGCAAAGAAGGCGAGCCAGAAGTTCCCAAGAAGCGATCCGATGTCGAAACCCATCGGGCCGTAGACGGCGAACTCTGCGTCGATCACGCGGCTATCGGCTTCCGTGACCATGATTGAGCCGGTATGCAGGTCGCCGTGTAAAAGCGTCTCGGCACAGCTGCAGAACTTCGCCTTGAGGGAGAGAGCTGCCAGTTTGATATCTCTGTCCCGCTGCACGGCCTTCGCAGCTTCCTCGAGGCCGGGAGTGATCCGATTGCGTGGATGCTCCATAAAAGGATCTGTGAAGAAGAGATCTTCCGTGATCCCGGTGAGTTCGACATTGCGAGAAAAGAGCGCCAGGTCGGCTTTTCGTTCGGCAGTGCCCATAGAAAGGTCTGAGCCGCGGAAGAGGGTCCGGGCAAGGTAACTGCCAAGATGTTCACCGAGTTGCGATAGATGGATATCCCTTGTTAAGGCCTGACGGAGAATGATGTGCGGATGCAGATGCTCCATTACCAGGAGTGCCTGTTCTTTATCGAAATGAAGAACTCTCGGCAAACGACCCGGGTCGCGAGATTCAAGGCGGGTTAGCGCGTGGAACTCGAAGAAGGTGCGTTCAAGTGACATGGGCCAGCTATCGCCGACCACACGCGCATACGGTAAAGCCTGCTTAACAACGAGTGATCCACTGCCGCTTTCAACAATAAAGACTAAGTTGAGATTGCCGTCCCCAACTTCGCGAACACGCCAGGTTGTGGCCGGGCCGAGCTGCTCCCGCATCGGCCGGAGAGTAGCCAGGCGCCTGGGCAACGTCTTTGCTGACAGGGGCTCATATCGGCTCTTGTGCAATACTTGCATGCGCTTTTGCCCCAGTTAGGTCACGAGCACTGACAATTTTCAGCGTCCTCATCGTCACTAGAGTAATTCGGTTGACGCAGGCTCCTGGTTACAGCGCGGTCCTATTAATTTCGCCGTAGATGCTCAGGTGCCTTGGGCAACCCGCGCGGCCTTCGCCAGCCCACGGTGGATATTAATTTTTACGAGGGACATCGATTGGCCGGTTTTCAGAGAAGCCTCCTCGATCGTAAGGCCCTCAAGTTTCACCAAATGAATCGCATCCCGCTGTGCATCGCTTAGCGTCATCAACAATTGCGACAGCGCCACCCTGCAGAGCGCCACTTCTTCATTGCGTTCGTCTTCAACGTCGAGAGGAAGCTCGACTTCCGCCCGCCGTGTCAACGTCCGGAGCTGGTCGACCTGCTTGTGAACAGCTATTCCGATAAGCCAAGGTTTGAAAGGCCTTTCAACGTCGTAACTATGGCGCCTCTCGTGCACAGCGAGGAGAGCCTCTTGGACAGCGTCTTCAACGTGGTCAAAGGGAAGGCGTGATGCATAGAACCGTATTAACCAAGTACGGATAGCCTGCAAGAGTTGTGTATAGCGGCGCGAGTTCGTGCCGCCATTTGCTGTCAAAAGAACACCCAAGTCTTCGGCGGGCGACTTCGTAGCGTGCACATGCGTCGCCGTTGGCGTGTTCCGGGCGGCAGCGGGGTCCGAGGCGTCGCGAGTTGATGTCCACAGAACCGTCGGAATCAAATGAGCTTCGATGGTCTCATCAGTGGAATTTTCCTCGGTGAGCGCTGCTGTGGACACGCTTGTAATGACTGGGATCGATTCCATAGCTATCTTTGAAAGCACGGCTGAAATGACTGCGATTTGCGAATCCCGTTTGGGCCGCGATTGCAGCGACGGAGAGATTGGTAAGGGCAAGAAGATCGCACGCACGGGAAAGTCGTGAGCGAGCAACGAATGTCATCGGCGGGATGCCGATTTCCTCATGAAATTCTTTGGCGAAGACGGACCGGCTTCGGCCGCTTATCGTGGCCAACGAAGAAACGCTGTGCTCTCTATCGGGGTGTGTCAGGACTTCCCGTATGGCGAGTCCAAGCCAAGGCTTCTTGAAGATGCCAGGCAGGCCACTGGTGCCGTGATGGGCAATATAGTGCCTGATAAGGACCACAAGGCAAGTCTTCATCAAGGCACTCATGAGCGATCTCGAGAAGGGGCCATCCTCGTCTGTTTCCTTAAGCATTGCCTCAAAGGACGCCCTGATGAGTGACTCTTTCTCGAGATTGGCGGCGATCGGCAGCGGAATTCCGTCAAAAAGATGGAAGCCGCCTAGACCAGCATGGATCTCGCCGCATACTACTCGAGTTGCTACAGGACTATCCCCGGCTGCATCAAATAACTCCAGGCCGCCCGTACCTGGTCGGCAGATTGAGCGAGAATGAAATCTATGTGCAGGCTTTAGGGATGCCGCCATACCTTGTGGCAAGCGAGGCGGTACGATGGCTACGGAGCCGGGGCCCAGCTTGAGTGGCGCATTATTGCCAACTGAAAGAAATAGTCGTCCTGAGAGCACGTAATGCACCTCAACCTTTTCAAGGCTTGGAATTAGAATCTCGGCATCTCGGGCGATCTCGCAAATCGCAAATGCGTCCACGTCGACCTCAAGGGCGGAAAGGAGAAGGCTGAGATTATTGAGCTTCATTTTGGCTCCAGGCATTTGGAAGTCAGAGACCCGAGATTTCCAGTTTAATTTCAGCGACCTTAAAAAAAACGGACTTAAAGCAACCAAATGGGGACGTTTAGGTACGTCAACCATGGGGGCGCTTTCTGACGAAGGGTTCGGTACTGAATAGTATCTATCCTGCTCTGGCAATAAGCCGCCTATTCGCACGGACCTCAGATCAAGCGTACTGTCAGCGAAGGTCGGTCGACGCATGGGCGTGCGCGGCTCTCGCGTCGTGGCAGGCAGTTCCTCTCCTACGAATACCGTGCCTATCTCGGACGTGGGCATGTTGAATTTGCGATTTAGTCAAAGCGGGCGAGGAAGCCTGGCCGCTTGCGGCAAAAAACGTGAAGCGCGCAGAGTGATTGGATCCTGCAGCGTGACAGTTTCCTGTCTTTCATCCGTCGATCGGCAATGGATCAAGACGTCGTATCGGCGTCCAAAGGGAGCCTGACGCAGGCTTGATACGGACGGTCGGAGCGGAATTGACGGCGACGCAACTTCCGCGGTGGGCCAAAGAACCCGCTTGACTAATAATCAACAGAGTGGTTGAGTATCAACATAACGGTTGATGATTGGTCGAGGTTGCATGGTTGCGGCGTCGCATTTGCAGTTGGTGGAGGCATCGGAAGGGGACGCGCCGGAAGCGCTTAGCCTGGTTTTCGCTGCGCTGGCCGATCCTGTGCGGCGGGAAATTCTCGATCGGCTGGATGGCCAGGACCTGCTGGTTTCCGAAGTGGCGGGACATTTCGATATCTCGCTGCAGGCGGTGTCGCGGCATCTGCAAGTGCTGGTGCGGGCTGGTTTGGTGCAACAGCAGCGTACCGGGCGGATCAGTCGCTGCAGCCTGGATGCCGGCCCGATCCATGAGGCCGCCATCTGGCTCAACCGCTACAGCAAGTATTGGCAGGATCAGTTCGACCTGTTGGCCGCTTCGCTGGCGGAGATCGCGGAAGAAGCGGCGGAACAACCGTCACCGCGGCGAGCGGGCAAGCCGCAGAAGGCGGCCCGGAAAACGAAGCAGCCGCGGCGCGGACCGGACCGCTGAACACGTCAGATCGATTTTATCACCCGGCCTGATCCGGCCTGAGGAAACACGTCTGCGGGAATACGTTTGCGGGAATGTGTTTGCGACGGGCGCTGTGGCGGCCCGGCGATCATGTCCCGTCAGTCGCGAATCATGCGAGAGGAGCGTGCACCATGTCGCAACAAGCCGTCGCCGATCACCGCATCGTCTCACCCGACGAATGGGTCGCGGCCCGCAAGCGGCTTCTCCTCATGGAGAAGGATTTCACCAGGCTGCGCGAGGAACTGAGCCAGTCGCGGCGCGAACTGCCCTGGGTGCGGGTCACCAAAGACTATGTCTTCGACACGTCGGACGGCCGCCGAGGTCTTGCCGATCTTTTCGCCGGGCGCAGCCAGTTGATGGTCTATCATTTCATGTTCGCGCCGCAGGCGGAACAGGGCTGCCATGGCTGCTCCTTCTGGGCCGACAGCTTCGATCACATCATTCCCCATCTGGCGGCCCGCGACGTCACCATGCTGGCGATCTCGCGCGCTCCCTTGCAGAAGCTGCAGGCTTTCGCCGGGCGTTTCGGCTGGAGCTTTCCCTGGGTTTCCGCCGGCGACGGCGATTTCAACTACGATTTTCAGGTCTCGTTCCGACCGGAAGATCTGGCGGCGGGGACCGCCATCCACAATTATGCGCCCTACGCGAAGCAATTGCCTGACAAGCCCGGCATTAGCGTTTTCTACAAGGATGCGGTGGGCACCGTCTTCCATACCTATTCCTGTTATGAGCGCGGCATCGACATGATGAATGCCGCCTATCAATATCTCGATCTGGCGCCGAAGGGGCGCGACGAGGCCGGCCTCGATTTCTCCATGGCCTGGGTACGCTATCGCGATCGGTATGGTGCGGCATGAGCAGCTGTTGCGATCGGACAATCAGCGCGCTGATCGGCAGCGTCGATGCCGCAGCGGGCAGCGATCCCGCATCCATTCTCGATCCCCTGCGCGAAGTAGCCTATCGGCAGCGCGTCGCCAGACTTCGTCAACAACTGTGGCAGTTCCGGCACGATCAGCAGGTAACGCCCTCCAGCGCGATCTGCTTCATTCGCCGTCATTGGAGGAGGAGAAAATGACAGATCATCGTATCGTTTCGCGGCAGGAATGGCTGGCGTCGCGACGCCAGTTGCTCGCCAAAGAAAAGGCCTTCATTCGGGAGCGCGATGCCTTGAGCGAGGCACGCCGCGATCTCCCATGGGTCAAGATCACCAAGGACTATCTCTTCGACACGCCGGCCGGCCGGCAGAGTCTGTCCGATCTCTTCGCCGCGCACAGCCAGCTCGTCATCTATCATTTCATGTTCGCGCCCGACTGGGAGGATGGCTGCAAGAGCTGCTCCTTCTGGGCCGACAACTTCAATGGTCTGCAACCGCATCTCGGCGCCCGGGACGTCACCATGCTGGCGGTCTCGCGGGCTCCTCTGGCCAAGCTCCAGGCGGCGGCCAAACGCTATGGCTGGACCTTCCCCTGGGTCTCATCGGGCGATGGCGATTTCAACTACGATTTCCAGGTCTCGATGCGGCCTGAGGAGCTGGCGTCCGGCAAGGCGGTCTATAATTACGCGCCGTTTGCGATGCAGATGACGGATATGCCGGGCATCAGTGTTTTCTTCAAGGACGCTGATGGCAGCATCTATCACACCTATTCGACCTATGGCCGCGGGCTCGACATGATGAACGCCGCCTATCAATATCTCGATCTTGTGCCGAAGGGCCGGGACGAGGCGGGGTTGCCGCATACCATGTCCTGGGTGCGTCATCGCGATCAGTATGGTGCCGCATGAGCTGGTGTTGCGGCCCCAGCGATGCCAGACCGGAAACGGCCGATAAAGGAGCGAGAAGCATGAGCTATCGCGACGACAGCGCGAAGCTGGCCGCCTATCGCCAGCAGATCGCCGAATTGCGCAAGAAGATGCGCGAGATCCAGTCGGAGATCACGCCTGAACCGGTGGCCGATTATGAATTCGCCACCGCCCAGGGCAAGGTACGCTTGTCGACTTTGTTCGGCGACAAGGACACGTTGATCCTCATCCACAATATGGGCACCGGCTGCGTTGCCTGCACCTTGTGGGCGGACGGCTTCAACGGCGTCTTCCCGCATCTGCAGGACCGCGCCGCCTTCGTCGTCTCATCGCCGGACGAGCCGGCGACGCAGCAGCGTTTCGCCGCCGACCGTGGCTGGCGCTTTCCCATGATCTCGCACCAAGGAACCAGCTTCGCCGCCGATATGGGCTATGCCCGCGAGGGCGGCAAGGCGATGCCGGGTCTCTCGGTTTTCAAGCGGAAGGATGGCGAGATCATGCGCGTGGCCGATACCGGCTTCCGTCCGGGCGACGATTTCTGCAGCGTCTGGCACATCCTCGACATGATGCCGGAAGGGTCGGACGGTTGGATGCCGAAATATCGCTATGCCGGTTGAGCCCGACGCCTGACGGTCAGGCGCGGCGCCTGCGGCCCTTGTTCGCTGTCTTGGGCCCGGCGGCCGCCGCCTGCGCCTGCGATTGTGCGGCGATGAAATTCCGCAGCCAGCTTTGGGCCGGATGCGCATCGTTGCGCCGATGCCAGGCAAGAACGAAACGCACGGGATCGACCGCGATCGGCGGCGGCAGGATGCGCAAGGCGTCGGCATGGCCGGAAGTGGTGACCACGCCGGCCATCAATGTTGCGATCATATCCGATTGCGCGACGATGGTGGGGGCCGCATGCATCTGCGGCAAGGTGAGGCCAAGCCGCCGTTTCTTGCCGGCTTTGGCAAGGGCGGCGTCGACCAGGCCGAAGCGTTCGTCTTCCGGCGAGACCAGCAGGTGGGATAATTGCAGGAAACGGCGCAGGTCCAGTTTGCCGCGCGCTGCCGGGTGATCCTTGCGCAAGATGCAGACGAAGGGCTCCTCGAACAGCGGACGCGACAGAATACGTCCGGCGGGTGTCGGCGGGACGCCGATCGCCATGTCGATCGCGCCGGCATCCAGCATGTCGATGGCGTCATCGCGCGCGCTATAGCCGCGTATCCGCAGCGTCACGTCCGGCGCCTCGCGCCGCAAGGCCGCGATCAGGCGCGGCAGCAGCACATAGGCCGGATGTTCAGAGAGGCCGAGGGTAAACCCGGCCGTCGAGGTCGCCGGCTCGAACGACTGGGTGAAGGAGAGGCTGCGCTGGATCTCCGCCAGGGCATGGGAAAGCGGCTCGGCAAGCTCCAGGGCACGCGGCGTCGGCTGCAGGCCCCGCGCGCTGCGGATGAATAATTCGTCCTTCAGCAAGGCGCGCAGACGGGCAAGGGCGGCGCTCATGGCCGGCTGTGTGCGGCCGATCCGGGCACCGGCGCGCGTCACATTGCGTTCCGCCATCAGCGCGTCGAAGGCGACCAGGAGATTGAGGTCGATGCCATATAAATCCATGAAATGGATGTTGGCATATATCAATCATCGATTTCAAAGATAATTGGCGACTTCCTAGCTTTACTTCGAGGCCGGCGATGTGGCCGGTTGAAGCAACGAGGAAGCCATGCCGTTATCGGATCAACCCGCCGCCCAGGCCGTCATCTCGGCCGTCACGCCTGTTGTCACGCCTGCCGTCACCGGTCTGTCACCGGCCGACCGCCACACGATCGAGACCTTCTATCGCAGCTTCAGCGAGCAGCAACCCGATCTCCTGGATCATGTCTGCACGGCTGATTGGCAGGATATCCCGCTGGCGCCCGGCCAGGGGCCAGGACCGGGCGGTCTCAAGCCGCTGATCCGTGCCTTCGGCGCCGCCTTTCCCGATCTGCGCATCACCCTGCACGAGATCATCGGCGTTCCCGGCCGCGTCGCGGTGCGGGCTGTCATCACCGGCACGCATCGCGGGGCCTGGTTCGGCATTGCGCCCACCCATCGGCCGATCAGCCTGCCGATCCATGAATTCCACCACCTGCAAGACGGGCGGATTACCCATACCTGGCATCTGGAAGACTGGTTCGGGTTCCTGCATCAGGCCGGCGCCTGGCCGGTCGCGGCGCAAGGAACCGCGGCGGGAGCGGCATGATGATGGCGGCGCGGCTACATGCCTATGGCGATCTGAACATGGTGAAGATGGAGGAGGTCGTCGTGCCGCCGCTTGGCGCGCGCGATGTCCTGATCCGGGTCGCCGCCGCGAGCGTCAACCCGCTCGACGTCAAATTGGTCGGCGGCAGTCTTGCCGGCTACTTCCCGCTCACCTTTCCTTATGTGCTGGGTACCGATCTCGCCGGCACGATCGAGCAGGTCGGCGCCGCGGTGTCGGGCTGGAAGGCCGGCGACAAGGTGATCGGCCGCGCCGATCCGGTCGCCGGCGGCGCTTTCGCGCCTCTCACCGTGCTGCCGGCGACGCATATCGCCGCGGCTCCAGCCAGTCTTCCGCTCGAAGAGGCCGCCGCTCTGCCGACGACGGCCGGCACGGCCTGGCAGGCCTTGTTCGAGACCGCCGATCTGCAGCGCGGCCAGACGGTGCTGATCCATGCCGGCGCCGGCGGTGTCGGCAGTTGCGCGATCCAGCTTGCGCACGCGGCCGGCGCCCGCATCATCGCCACGGCGTCGGCCGGCAATCTCGGCTTGTTGCGAGATCTTGGTGCCGACCAGACGATCGATTATCGCGCCGGCGATTTCGCCGCCGGTCTGCATGGGATCGATGTCGTGCTGGATACGGTGGGTGGCGAGACGCAACAGCGGTCCTTCGCCGTGTTGCGCCGGGGCGGTAAGCTGGTGAGCATCGTTTCACCGCCGGATGAGGCGACTGCCGGCCAGTACGGTATCGATGCCGCTTTCGTTTTCCATCAGACCGATGCGTCACGCTTTAACGAGCTGGCTGGCTTGTGCGCAGCCGGCAAGTTGAAGCCGGTCATCGATCGAAAGATGCGCCTCGGCGATGCCCGTGACGCGCTTTCTTATGTCGCGACCGGACGCGCCCGCGGCAAGGTCTTGCTGCTGGCCGGATAAGACGGACCGCGAGGGGTCGCAGCAGGTCCGTCGCAGGCCTGCTGCGAGCTTTACTGACCAGACCGCCGATAGGTCAGAATCACCGCACCGGTATCCATCTGCCTGGTATCCGTGTGCTGCAATTGCCGGCGCTCATATCCGCCATCGAACAGCCTTTTGCCGTCCCCCAGCAGGGTCGGGGTCACCATGACGCGGTATTCGTCGAAGAGATCGAGGCCGATGAAACAGCGGGCGATATCGGCGCCGCCGAACATCACCATATCCTTGCCCGGTTCCTGCTTCAGGCGGGCGATTTCGCCGGCGATATCGGCGCGTACCACCCGTCCGTTCCAATCCACTTTCGTCAGGGTCCGTGAGAAACAGAGTTTCGGCAGCGCGTTCATGCGGCGGGCAAAGGCGCGGAAGGGTTCCGGGTTGTTGGCATCGGTTTCGGCAGCCTGCCAGAAACCGGCATTGAATTGAAAGTTGGTGCGGCCGTAGAGCAGCAGGCCGGCGCGGTCGACATTGTCGTCGGCCCAATGGCGTTGCAAATCATCGGACCAGGCCGGCGGCACGAACGCGCCCTTCGGTCCCTCGATATATCCATCCAGACTGATGAACATTGCCAGGACGACTTTGCGCATGACGCATCTCCTACTTCTATGGTGCGATGGAGTGTTAACCGATTTTATTATGCAACTGGTTGTAGCCTCTCATGACCGATGCGACAATGCAAGCGGTCGTTCGTGACCGATCCGGAGACGGGCCGCGTTTTGGTCCCGGCAGGCAATTGGCAAACAGGCGGGTAATGGAAGAAGCGCATCGGTCAGGCTGTCCGATCAATCTGACCCTGGAGGTCTTTGGCGATAAATGGAGCCTCATCATCATCCGCGACATGATGTTCGGGAATCGCCGCCATTTCCGCGAATTGCTGTCGAAATCGGAGGAGGGGATCGCTTCAAATATTCTTGCCGACCGGCTGAAGCGGCTGGTGGAGCAGGGCATGATCACCCGCGCCGACGACCCCAGCCACAAGCAGAAGGGCATCTACAGCCTGACCGAAAAGACCATCCAGCTGGTGCCGGTCTTTGCCCAGATCGGCGCCTGGGGACGGCGCCATTTGCCCGTCAGCGAAGAACTCAGCATCCGGGCGCAGGTGCTGGAGGAAGGTGGGCCAAAGATGTGGAACGCCTTCATGGACGAGTTGCGGGCAAGCCATCTCGGACAGAAGCGGGCGGGCAAAGGACCTTCCGTCGGGCAGCAATTGCAGGCGGCCTATGAAGCGGTGGTGGCGAAGCGCAAGCGGGCGTAGCGCCTCGCTTGCCATACGGGTCACGGAGATAGCAGCGCCGCGCGCCCCGGGGCTCGTCACGACGGCTTGATCGGGCGAGCGGAATGATCTTGCTCACAGTTCCGACGAACAGCGATTTTCTCATCTTTGCCGACCGCTTACAATTTATAAACGGGGCAGATGGCATAACGGCTAGCGGGTGCTGGCCGGTTTCGGGGGATCGGTGTAAAAGATGGCAATGACGGAACAAGGATCGGCGGAACCTGGCAAGGCCGCGGTCGAGCGCGATCCGCGCATCACGGCCGACGGGCTGATTGACCTCAGGCTGCATCATCCTCTGACCAAAGGGCAGAACCTGCTCTGCCCGTATGACCACCTGTTCTGGAATGAGGCCGGACGCGATCTCGCGACGCTGGCGCAAGCGGTCGACCCCAGTTACGCCGCCTTCAATATCGCGCGCTACCGCTGGTTCACAGAGCGCCTGCACCGTGCCGCCAAAGAGGTACCACAAATTCTCATCCTTGGCGCCGGCTTCGACAGCCGCGCCATGGCCCTGCCGCCGTTGCGCGAGGGCATGCCCGATATCTATGAAGTCGATTTCCCCGACAAGATCGCGGCCAAGCTCGATGTTTTCGCGCGGCATCAAGTGCCGCTACCGCCACATCTGCATCATGTCGGCGCCGATCTCGCCGATCCACTGCTGCGCGCCAAGCTGTCGGCGGCCGGCTATCGGCGCGAACTGCCAACCGTGGTGCTGATGGAGGGCGTTTTTTTCTTTCTGGCGCGCGCGGCCGCGGCGGCCCTGCTGGAGCCGCGGGTCCTGGGGCTGGCGCCGGGCAGCAGGATGGTTTTCGATGTGTGGACGCAGCGCCGGCAAGACGACCTCAACGAAAAGGTCGAGGCGCGGCTCGGCCGCAGATTGTTCGGGGAGAGCCCGATGGGCGACAGCATGGAAGAGATCGCGCTTTACGCCGAGAGCCACGGCTATGGCGATATCGAGGTGATCAGCCTTGACCGTCTCTGCGCCGCCTATGGCATTCCCGCCGAACGCGATCCCCTGCCGCAGAGCTGGCTGATCGTCGAAGCCGGTTTGCCGCAGGCTTGATCGGCACTCCTCCTATGTAGCGGGGCCGCGCGGCGGGCGCAGATGTTCCATGCCGTGGAACTCGACGAACTTGGTGGTCGAGGCCCAGACGTGATCGCCATAAAGGAAAGGTGCGAAGTCGACGCCGCCACCGGCCGGGCCGGGCAGGGGCGCGATCACGGCATCGACGCGGGGCTCATAGAAGAAGGGGATGGAATAGCGCTCGTTCCCATGGCCGATGACGCGGTGCTGGGTCGCCTTCAGGCGCCCGCTCGTCCATCTTTCCAGCAGGCGGCCGAAATTGACGACCAAGGTGCGCTCAATCGGCGGGACATCGATCCAGCTGCCGTCGCGGGCTTCGGCCTGCAAACCGGCGACGCCATCCTGGGCCAGCAGGGTCACCAGGCCGGAATCGGCATGCGGGGCGCCGGTCAGATAGACCCGTTTGCCCGCGTGCTCGGTCCAGAATTTCGCGTCATTCATTTGCGCCAGGGCGGCAGCGGAGCGTGGCGGATAGTGGATCAGCCGCAAGGTGGAGACGCCATCCTGGAAAGCGCTGTCGAAATAAGCCTGGTCGAGACCAAGGCCGCGGGCAATGGCGCGCATCAGCATCCGGCCGACCTGTTCCATGGCGCGATAATAGCCGGCGGCAGCGGCATGCCAGCCGGGCACGAGTTGGTCGGGCGGGAGCGGAGTCGCCTCGCGCAGGGGATCATCCGCATCGATAACTGCCGCGCCATGGGCCACATCCGGCCCCATATCAATTCCCTCCTTATAGGTCGGATGACCTTCCTGGAGCGGGAACCAGCCGCGATAGATATTGCGGTTGCCGGGCACGAATTTCTGCCGGCATAACCGGGCGATCTCCTGCGGCGGCAAGGAAAAGACGCGCTTCAACGCCTGCAGGTCGGCCGACGCGATCGGGACGTCCGGCGGCAGGTTGCCGATCAGCATGAAACCGATCTCGGCCGCGGCATGGGCAATGGCGGCATCGGCGCGGTCACGTGCGGCGCCCGGGCCGGTAAAAAGCGGCATGACATCAATGGTCGGAATCATGCGGACACCTGCATCTTGACGACGGCCGATTAGGCCCCGCTCCCGAAGCTGGTGCAACTGCCATAATGGCATCGTGACGATCTGATTTTTGCACATGACAGTGCCGGCGAACCGGCGGTGGCGCGCAGGACGGCCGGTCAGACCGGGCGCATGGCGCGGGCGGCGCAGAGAATCAGCAGGGCGATGACGATCGGCACCGCGGCGAGGATGGGGCTCTGCAGCCATAACCCGGCAGCGGCCGCCCAGGACACTGCGCAGAATGCTTCGGCGAAGGTTGCCAGCCGCGACGATGTCTGGCGGCGGCTGAAATAGCGCCGCTTGGCCTGACGCCGGAACCAGATCTGGATCATGGTCGAGGAGATGGATGCGAGGACGATGCCGATCGCCACGACCAGCGTCATCTCCAGGGAGAGGCCGGCAAGTGCGAGCAGAAAAGGTGCGAAAACCAGGAAGATCAGGATCAGCACCGCCTCCACCTTGGCGGTGAGAGCCCGAGCTGTCGTGACCGGCGCCGTGGCGATCAGATCGGGCGCATCCTCGCCGGAAACCGCGAGCCAGGCGAGGCCGCCGGCCAGCTGTCCGGCGGCCATGGTGAGCACCGGCGCCAGCACGATCAGCGCGCCGTGGTCATGGCCGTAGAAACGCCAGAGCAGCAGGGCGGGCGGAATCAGATAGAGCAATTGCATCAGGCTCTGGGAGGCCAGCCAGGGGTCGCGCCACAGCAGCAGCCATTCCTTGCGCCAGAGCAGCAGGCGGGCCGATGTGGTGGCAAACCAGCCCAGGCGGCTGACCTTCCGGCGGCTGGAAAATGTCGCGCTGCTCGCCGACAGCGCATAGCCGCCGACATGCCGGGCCAGCAGCAGCATGGGAATGACGAGCGCCGCCAGGCCGATGATCACGCAGGCGAGCAGGGCGTGCGCGTCACCCAGGGCCGCCCGCGCCGGTATCCAGATCCAACTGGTGACCTGCGGCGCATGGGCGCGCAAGAGATCGGAATCGAAGAAGGCCTGCTGCGACATCCGGCCGATCGAGAGAATGGCGGCTGCCTGGATACCGATCACGAAGGCCGATCCGACGACGGCGGAGACGATCTGCGACATGAGCCGGGTACGGCGCGGTCCCATCGTGTCGAAGAGGGCCGCCGTCAGGATCAGCGCGAAGCCGCTGGCGGCGAAGGCGCCGGCTAGGGCCAGGCCGAAGATCGACAGCCAATGGCCGCCGCCGCGCCAGGCGAGGACGTCGACGAAGGGAATGAGGACGAACCAGGCCATCGCCAGGGTCGTGGCCGCGGTGTTGCCGATCCGCAGGATAAAGATGAAGCGCAGCGATACGGGCGAGGTGGCGAGGAGGTCGAGATCGCCCTGGGCATAGAACAGGCGCGTCACCTTTTCGAGCGCCTGGGACAGCATCAGCAGCAGGCTGAGGAGGATGGTGCCGGTCAGCGAGATATAGGTGCCGACATCGGCGCTGAGCGACAGGCCGGCATAGCGCCCAATCATGCCAAAGGCGATCAGATGCATGAGGGCAAAGCTGATCACGGCGATCACCAGAACCGAGCGCAGCCGCCAGCGATGGCCGGCGGTGAGAAGATAAGCGAGGTCGCGGCGGGCGAGCCGGCTTTCATGCCGGAGCAGCAGCAGCGCCAGGCCGAAAGGGCTGTGCTCCGATGTGGCCGCCATCCTCGCGCCGGCGAGGGCCACGGCCGGCGATGCGGGTTTCATATCGGCATTGCCGTCCATCTCAGGCGTCACTGGCTTCCACAGGCAGCGGGGTTTCCGCCGTCAACGTGAGAAAGACATCTTCCAGGCTGGTCTCGCCGCTGCCGACACGGGCGCGCAAATCAGCCAGTGTGCCTTCGGCGATCAGGCGGCCGCGGGCGATCAGGCCGATGCGATCCGCCATGCGCTCCGCGACTTCGAGGATATGCGTGGTCATCACCACCGTGCAGCCCTGGCGCACGCGATCCCGCAGCACGTCCTTGACCAGCCGCGCGGCACGGGCATCGAGGCCGGTCAGCGGTTCATCGAGAATGATCAATCGGGGATCATGGACCAGGGCACCGGCCAAAGCCACTTTCTGGCGCATGCCCTTGGAGAAATCCTCGCAGCGCTCATCGGCGACTGCCGTCAGATCGAGCCAGTTGATGAGATCGCGTGCCTTCGCCGCGGCGGATTGGGGGGCGATGCCCCATAGCCCGGCCACGAAGACCAGATATTCCATCGGCGTCAGCTTGTCATAGATCATCGGCTCGTCGCTGACCCAGGCGGTGATGCGCTTGGCGGACACCGGATCTTTCAGCGCATCGATGCCGAAGATGCGAACCGAGCCGCCATCCGGGCGCATCAGGCCGGCGACGATGCGCAGGGTCGTTGTCTTGCCTGCACCGTTGGGGCCGAGCAGGGCATAGAATTCGCCCGCCGCGATGTCGAGGCTCAGCCCATCGACGGCCGGCTGCTTGAAGCGCTTGCCGAGGCCCTGAATGGCAAGCGCGGCAACGCCCCGGGATGCATGGTCATCTCTGGGCTGCGACACCTGCGGTACCGTCACCTGATCCATAAGCCCTCTTTGCCGTGTCAGGCTTGCCGCGCCTGAACTCGCGTTGCCGCCAGACCTGTCCAGCCATCAAGTTAAGCCAACTTGGCGAGGGAGGGTTGAGAATTGGTTGATAAAGGATAAAGAACCGGGCAATTGCGCCTGCGTACGGGGTCCGTGGCCATCCACCGATGTGTCGGACCGAGGTTGGGCCTACTCACCCAGATTGCCTCGGATCAAGCGGCTTTGATGGCGGCGAGGAAGGTTTCGACCTTACCGCGCAAGGTTTCGGATTGCCTGGAAAGTTCGCCGGCAGCGGTCAGCACCTGGTCGGCGGCCGCACCCGTGGTCGTCGCCGCCTGCGACACGCCGGCAATGTTCGTGCTGACTTCCTGGGTGCCGATCGCCGCCTGCTGCACGTTGCGGGCAATTTCCTGCGTCGCGGCACCCTGTTCCTCGACCGCCGCGGAGATCGTCGTGGTGATTTCATTGATCTGGCCGATGGTCTGGCCGATCGATTGGATTGCCTGCACGGCCTCGCCGGTCGCCTGCTGGATGCCGGCGATCTGAGTGCCGATTTCTTCGGTTGCCCTGGCGGTCTGGTTGGCAAGATTCTTGACCTCACTTGCCACCACGGCGAAGCCCTTGCCCATTTCGCCGGCCCGTGCGGCCTCGATGGTGGCATTGAGCGCGAGGAGATTGGTCTGGCTGGCAATCTCATTGATCAGGCTGACCACTTCGCCGATCTTTTGTGCCGCCTCGGCAAGCCGGCGAACCTGGGCATTGGTGCTTTCAGCATCACTGACCGCACGCCCGGCGATTTGCGCCGATTGCGTCACCTGGCGGCCGATTTCAGATACCGAGGCCGAGAGCTCTTCGGTTGCCGTCGCCACGGTCTGCACATTCATCGAGGCTTCCTCCGAAGCGCTGGCGACGACGGTTGACTGGCGCGAGGTCTCCTCGGCAGTGGCCGTCATGGAAGAGGCGGTGGCCTGCATCTCGGTTGTGGCGGAAGCGACCATTCTCAAGACGGCGCTGACATCCTGGTCAAAGGAATTCGTCAGTTTCTCGATCAGCAGCGCGCGTTCGCCACGCTGGCGCTGAGCCTCCAGCTCCTGGGCCGCCAGGTGTTCGGCACGGATCATGTTCTCCTTGAAGACGCCGAAGGCGCCCGCCATTTCGGCGACTTCATCTCGGCCGACGACCGGCACGCTCACCGACTTGTCGCCGCTGCTCAGCCGCTTCATCGCGTCAGCCAGCTGAATGACAGGCCTGCTGATTCCGCGACCGATCACCCAGGCCAGGCTCAACATCAGCAAGGCAATGACAGCGACCGTCGCGATCATGGTGATGCGGGCCACGCTCTCGATGTGCTGCATTTCGACCTTGGCGGCATCATAGCGTGCGTTGGACGATTGCTGGACCGAGGCCAGGATCGGTTCAGCGGCAGCATACGCCTCGCTCATGCCGGCCAGCTTGTCCTTGATGGCGAGATCCAGTTTTGCCATTTCCTGAAAGGACGCCAAGTAGGTGGCGGAGAGTGCGGACAGCTTCTGCTGGACGTCAGGGGCAAAGGTGGCGTTTTTGACGAGCTCGCCGAAATGTGCCTGTTCGGCGCTCAACAGGTCTATATAGGATTTGTCCTCGCGGGCGATGAAATCCTTCTCGTGCCGACGCATCATCAGCATCGAGATCATGAGCTGCGGATCGCTATACGATTTGAGGGCCGCCTCGATTTCATGTACCGCTCCGCGCAACTTGCCGAGCAGGCCGCTATCCGGCGTCAGTCCCATTGCGGTCACATCGCTGGCGATATCGATAAAACGCGCGTCATAGGTTTGGTAAAGATCACTCAGCTTCTGCAATTTATCGGCTTCGGCGGCCTCAGCCGCAGCAAGCAGCGTCTTGATTTCGTCGGTGATCTTGCTGCTGACCTGGGCATGCATATCGGCAAAGCTCTTGTCTTTGCGCAGCAGAAAGTCCTTTTCGCGCCGGCGCGCGTTCAGGAAGTCCTGGGCGATGTTCTGGACGACGATGTATTCCGAGAGCGCGGCGTCGCGAGAGGTATTTACCTGCTGGCGGAGGCCGTCGGTAATCAGCAAGGCGGCCAGAACGGCGGCGAAGCCGAGCAGGGCTATGCCGACGATCGACAGGATTTTGGTGCCGATGCGCAAACGCGTGAGCATGCGAGTCATGTGGGAGCCGCCTGTCTAACTTTGCTGGATCATTTGACGGTGGCGAAAGGAAGCGCGCTTCCTCGCTGCACAGAAGGTAATCGACGCGTCCTGCTCTCATGCGAGAGGGTGCAGTCGCCGCCTGCCAAGGTTTCCATCCTAGGGGCGAATTCTTAAAGTCTAGATAAGATTTTAGCTTAATGCCCCGTAATCACGAGGAGATGGTTAAGGCGTGGAGGAAACGGGCGATTGCCTGCCGGTCATGCCGCCGCGGCGGTATCCAGCGGAATAGCTTCGTCGGCGAGATACGTGCGTAGTTCGGCCAGCAAGAGGGACAACTGGGCCTCGCTCGGCGCCTCGGCGCGCACCACCAGGGCAGCCTGGGTATTGGAGGCCCGCAACAGCCACCAGCCATGGCCGCGACGTACTCTCACGCCATCGGTCAGGTCGATGTCCGCGCCTTCCCGCTGCAGGGCTTCGGCCACGCGCTGGACAATGGCGAATTTGCGGGTGTCGCCGCATGGCAGGCGAATTTCCGGCGTGCTGGAGACAAGCGGCAAGCTATCGCGCAGTTTTGCCAGGGATAGGCCGCTGCGGCCGATCGTCCGCAACAGCCGGATGGCAGCATAGAGCGCATCATCATAGCCATAATATTCGTCCGAGAAGAAAATATGGCCGCTCATTTCGCCGGCCAGCTTCGCGCCTGTCTCGTGCAGCTTGGTCTTGATCAGGGAGTGGCCGGTCTTCCACATGAGCGGCTGGCCGCCTAACTGGGAAATTTCGTCGAAGAGCGTTTGGCTGGCTTTGACGTCGGCGATGATGGTCGCACCCGGCGTCGCCGCCAGGACATCACGACTGAGGATCGCCAGCAACTGATCCCCCCACACGATACGGCCCTGCGCATCGACGGCGCCGATGCGATCGCCGTCGCCGTCGAAGGCAATGCCGAGATCCAGTCCCTGGGAGACGACGAGGTTCTGCAATTGCTGCAGGTTCGCAGGCTCTGCCGGGTCGGGGTGATGTGCCGGAAATTTTCCGTCCGGATCGGTATTGAGGAGGACATGGCAGCCGGGTAGCCGCTGTGCCAGCTGCCGCAGGATTTCGCCCGTGGCACCGTTGCCCGCATCCCATCCGATCGACAGATGGCTGGTATTGGCGCCGGCCAGACCGGCGGCAATCCGGTCGATATAGGCGGGCCTCAGATCAATCAACGTCCTGGCACCGCCGACCGGCGCGCGCGCGGGTGTCGTCGATCCAGTTTCGGCCAGCGCAGCCAGTTGCCCCAGCATGGTCCCATGCACCATTTCCGTGCCGATCATCATTTTGAAGCCGTTGTGCTCCTTGGGATTATGCGATCCCGTGACGATGACCGCGCCGTCGAGAGGGAGGGTATGGGCGGCGAAATAGAGCAGGGGTGAAGGACCGCAGCCGAGGCAGAGCACGTGTCCTCCGCTGGCTTCGATTCCTGCGATCACCCGGGCTTCGAGTTCGGGCGAGCTGAGACGACCATCGCGCGCGACGGCGATATAGGGATTTGCCCGGCCGCGGATGCGCCGGGCGAGCCGTACCAGGGCGCCACCCACTGCGGTTGCATCGGCAGTGCCCAGCGTTTCGCCCACGATGCCCCGAATGTCGCATTCCCGCAGAATGGACGGATGAAAGCGATGTGGTTGAAACATGGATGCCTTCCCCTCGGCGAACCACGCGCCATCACCCCCAGATGACGGCGACCAATAGGCGTAGCTCAATAGGCATCAACACCGAAGCGGTGAAAATGTGCCAAAGTTTGCAAAAAAGTTCATCGGGGTCCCGGAACGGGGCACCGCGGCCAGCGTTCTTGGCGTGAGGGATTTCGGCCACGGGAGTGTGGGGGAGATGCGTCGCAAGGCCGTCGGACGGCACGACGGCGCTACACGCCTTAGGTTTCTCTAAGATCCTGTTGATTTCCCACAGATAACCGTGGACTACCGAAACGAGGATGACAGGCGCGGTGACAGCGGCGCCGCGATATGGAAATGGAGAATGACAAAGGGAGATAACGGCAGCACGCGTCAGGATGATCAACAGGCGGTTCCGGCCGGTCGCAAAGTCAATGCTGGGGGCGCATCACCATCCGATACCGCTATTCCGGTCATTCTGGCCGGCGGCGGCGGCAACAGGCTCTGGCCGTTGTCACGTGAGGCGCATCCGAAGCAGTTCCTGCCCCTGTTGGGACCGCGCAGTTTGTTGCAGGAAACGCTGCTGCGCTATGCCGATCGCCGGCTCTTCGATCCCGCCATCATCGTCGGTAATGAAGCGACACATCTTACGCTGGCCGAACAGGTGCAAGCCATCGGGCAGGGCGATGTCAGCCTTATCCTGGAACCGGCGGCACGGGGTACGGCGCCGGCCATCGCCTTGGCGGCGCTGCTTGCCGTGGAGCGCGATCCCAACGCCATTATCCTGGTGGCGCCGTCCGATCACGCGATCAGCGATCTCCCCGCTTTTCATCGCGCCCTGCGCAAGGCCATAGCGGCCGCCCGTCATGACTATCTGGTCGCCTTTGCCGTGACGCCACAGCGGCCCGAAACCGGCTACGGCTATATCCGGTGCGGCGCCCCTTTGACAGAGATCGATGACGTGCACCGCATCCACACTTTCGTGGAAAAGCCGGATTCGGAACGCGCGCGCGAAATGATCCTTGAGGGCGGGTATTTCTGGAACAGCGGCATGTTCATTGCCCGTGCCCGCGTTTATCTCGACGAATTGCGCCGTTTGGCGCCGGACATCCTGACGGCGGCGCAGAACGCGCTGGCCGGCCGCCAGGGTGACCAAACCTTCCTCTGGCTCGACCGCGATGCCTTCGTCGCCAGTCCGACGCAGTCGATCGATCACGCCGTCATGGAACATACGTCGCGCGCTTGCGCCGTGATCCTGGATGCCGGCTGGTCCGATGTCGGTTCCTGGTCGGAATTATGGCGCATGGCCTCACGCGACGCCGCGGGCAATACCACCAGCGGCGATGTCTTCCTGCATGACAGCCGCGACTGCCTAGCGATCGGCGCGACCGGCCTTACGGCTTTGGTGGGGGTCAGCAATTTGGCGGTCATCAATACGGATGACGCCGTGCTGGTGGCGTCATTGGATCAGGTGCAGTCGGTGCGGGAAATTGCCGCCGCCCTGCGCCTTAAGAACCGCACCGAGCTGGTGCGGCACAGCCGCCTTGAGGAGGCCTGGGGGTCGCGCTGGCTGGTCCATGCGGAAGAAGGTTTCCAGGTGACCTGCCTGACGATCCGCCCCGGCGCCGAATTGCCGCGCCAGGGAGATCACCGCTGGAGCGCGCATTGGCTGGTGGTCAGCGGCACCGCCCGCGTCACCCGCGGCGAGGAGGTGTTGACCATCCATCCGCATCAATCGATCTTCATTCCGCCGCAAACGCCCAACCGCCTCGCGAATCCCAACGGTGTGCCGCTGGTCATCGTGGAGGTCCAGTCGGAGGCCGAGGCGAGCAATGACGCTGATGAGGCCTGGCGCCAGGAAATGGGGCGGGTGGCGCTGCTGCGGAAGATCTAGCCGTCAGAAGATAAGATATGGATCAGCCGCCGGCGGGTTCGCGACTTGACGTGCGAAGCAAACCGGCGAAGAAGCCGATTGCCCAGGCGTGGTGCATGACGGCGGCGGCGATACCCATGGCGGCGAGACAGGCATCGCCGCGGCGGACGGCCTCGATTGCACCCCAGCAGAGGCAGAGCAGCACATAGCCGAGCGGGACCAGGGCAAAGAGCGGGTGTAGCGACAAGGCCAGCAGCGCGCCGCCGATGGTGCCGGCGGTCACCACCACCGGTGCCAATTGGCGAAGCTTCAGGCGGTAGCGATGGCTGCGATAGGTGAGGGCGCGGCCGCGGCCGTAATGGAAGTATTGCCGTGCCAATCCCCGGACGGTTTCCCGCGGGAAATAGCTCATTGGCACAGAAGTCTCAAGCCAGATGCGCCCGCCCGCCCGCTGCAGCCGCATGTCGAGATCGACATCTTCATTGGCACGCAAGCTTTCGTCATAGCCGCCGGCCATCCGATAGAAGGCCCGGTCGAAGGCGGCGTGATGGCCGTGATCGACAAAACGCGAAGGACCCGGCCGGCGATGGGCCGAGCCGCCATTGCCGAGCAGACTGTTCTGGGCGGCGGCGACCGCCTTCTGGAAGCAGGAAACGCCGACGGTCCGCATCGTGACGACCACGGATTGCGCCTGATTCAGACGCAATGCCTCGATGCAGCGCGCGACGAAGTCCTGCGGATAGGTGGCATGGCTGTCGGCGCGCAGCAGGATGGTAGCCCGGGGATCGGCGAAATCCGCCGCCAGATTGACCGCCGCCGATTGCAGGCGGCGGGGATTGTGCACCAGTCGAATGCGCGGATTGGCACGGGCAAGGCGCATGACCGCATCGATCGTGCCATCCGTGCTGCCGCCATCGACGACCAGGATCTCGTAATCGAACCGGAGATCGTCGCTGGCCGTCGCCCGCGGCGTCACGCTGTCGATCGCCGCGGTGATGAAGCCGACCTCGTTGAAGCAGGGCATTACGATGCTGACGAAGGAATCAGCCAGGGTATCCGGCCAATGCGGTCTGGCGGCACTTGCATCTGTCGGGGGCATATCCGTTGCCGGGATATCGGCTGCGCGACGCGCGATTCGTTGTCCGCTGTCCATTATTCGATGGTCATCCGATTGCGCATTGCCCGGTCAATAGGCATTGCTGCCGCCGACGACCGCCAGGACCGTGCGGAAAAGAATCTCGATATCCAGCAGGATCGACCAGTTCTCCATGTAATAGAGATCGCATTCGACGCGGCGGATGATCTTGTCCTCGGTATCGGTTTCGCCGCGCCAGCCCATGACCTGGGCCCAGCCGGTGATGCCGGGCTTCACCTTGTGACGTACGGCATATTCCTTGACCACTTCCTCATAGAGCTTGCCGGCGGCTTTCGCCTGCGTGGCATGAGGACGAGGTCCCACCAGCGACATCTGGCCGAGCACGACGTTGATGAGCTGGGGAATTTCGTCAAGGCTGGTACGCCGCAGGATACGGCCGACGCGGGTGATGCGGGGGTCGTCGCGCGTGGCGAGCTTGCTGGCATTGGCATCGAGCTGCGTCACATACATCGAGCGGAATTTGTAGACGTTGATCAGATTGTTGTTATAGCCGTAGCGCTTCTGCTTGAAGAAGATCGGGCCCGGGCTGTCGATCCGGATTGCGATGGCGCAAGCCAGCATGATGGGCGAGACCATGATTAGCAGCAGCGTGCCGAGGATGAGATCCTCGATCGATTTGCTGAGCGCGCTCCAGCCGCTGATCGGCCGCGAAAAGATATTGAAGACCGGCACGCTGTCGAGCTTGTCGAAACCCTGATTGAGGAACCGGTGACCAATGGCATCCGGCGCCAGCCGGACATTGGCGGGGATGACCTTCAGGCGATCCAGTATCTGCAGCAACCGTGCTTCGGCGCCCCAGGGCAGGGCAACGACGATTTCGTCGATGCGCTCGGTCCGCGACAGGTTGAGGAGATCGTCGACGGTGCCCAGAATGTCATTGGGGCGAATCTTGTCGGAAGTCCGGCTCAGCCGATCATCGAAGATGCCGACAATGCGGGTCCAGGGTTCCTTCCGCTGCATGATGGATTGCACCAGCATGGCGCCGTGATCGCCGGCGCCGACAATGGCGACGTTGCGGCTGATCGTGCCGCTGCGTGCGGCCGTCAACAGCAGGCTGCTGACCATGATGCGGGTGAAGCACATGATCATGACGGCGATCGAGACGATATTGATCGGCCCGTTCAGCGGCCAGGAGAAGGCGCCGTCGAGATGCATGGCGATCAGCAGGAATGCTTCGGTGCCGCCGATGGTCAAGCTGTAGAGCAGCAGCTTGGTAATCTGCCGGATCGGATTGTCGATGGCGGATTTGTCATAGCTGCCGGTTGCGACCAGCAGGAAGAGAATGCCAACCCCGAAGCCGATATCGGTCAGCTGCCAGAGCAAGGCATGTTCCTGGTTGACCTGCCAAGCTACCCAGCTCGACACGGCGATGCCGCTTAGCATGGCGACAGTGTCAATAACGGCAATCACGCCGATGATGACATCGGCGGAGAAGGGAAGGTTAGGGCGGGGCGACCTACCGTGGGGCGTCTCGGTGACCTTGGAAAGTCCCAGCCTCTCGCCTCGATCGAATTGCCGCAGTCGTTCGCTCACGATGCCGATCTCCGGCTGTTAAATCTTGGCTGATTGCATTAGCCAGCGGTCCACGAACGGAACACTCCGACGCAAGTTCCCATCAAATTAACGAAGTTTGCTGCAACTGCGTTGTCCGGTGACTTTTTGATGCCAAAAAATTAATGACCCGGCGCGGCCACGGCATCTGGGGGCAGGCCAGTCGCGCATTTGAGATACAGGCCACCTGCGCGGTTTTCGGCGCGGAGCCGGGGAAACGTGCCTCATAGCGGGACCAAGGACGATCTCAAATACCATCACCCAGTTGCGCGGATAAAATATTGCTGATCGCGATAATATTCTCCGGATACCCGGCTGGAACCAAAACTCGCGGGCGCCTGTGTTTCAATATTTTTCGCTTACCCACATTTTTATGTGGTGATTCCGATATTTTTTAACTGCCCTCCATTCGCGCGACTTCGGATGAGGCATTCTCCGCCCCGAAGCGCAGTGCTCATCTCTCATGAGGCCGGCATTTCACCAGCGGGCGGAGCCGGGGATATGACCCATCAAAAGATTTTGAAGTGCAACGGAACTATCGCATCAGTGGCTTGTTTGCGCTGCCGACCATCACCAGCAGTTTGATCTGCCGGGCGCTGTTCTTCGGATTCGTCTGGTTTGATGATTCGATGACGAGGCGATAGGGGCGCAGCTTCCGGCGAGCTTCTTATTTGAAGTGATCCTGCTTCTGTTGTTGGTCTTCGGTCAGGACACAAGACCGGCCGCGCAAGTGACCGATTTTGCAAGGGGCCGTCTAATGCTGCCGAGCTTTGTCTCGGCAATTTCCAGTAATTGACTGTTTCGTGATTTGGCCATGGCATCGCTCCGGAAAGACATCCGGGATTTGACTAAAAAGCCATCCGTGGTCGCGATCGAACTGACTCAACCGGCGCTGCGCATATTCGCGCTACTTAGGAGGGGGTTATGATACGAAGATTGAGTTTTGCGGCTGTCATGGCAGCGGGCGTGCTGTTTGGTCTCGGCCAAGCATCACAAGCCGCGACTGTGACGCAGGATTTGGGAACCTTGACCGCGGTTTCGACCAGTGCGGCTTTCGGTACCGAAGTCTCGGGGCAGCCGAATTTCACATTGGACAATGCCGGCAACGGCACGCTGCATATCGATTTTTCGTTGGGTACCGCGGCGAAAAATCTGGCGGCTTCGCTCACCGCATCGTCGTTCGGCGCGGTGGCCCTGAAGACATTTACCTTCGGTCTCTATGATTCGGCGAACACCCTGCTGACGCAAGTCGATCAGACGACCGCCAGCTATCCGAACGGCGCGACGACTTTCTCGTTTCTTGATTTCGCCAACGTGCTGAAGAAGGGCGCCTATTACCTGTTGCTCGACGTCACCTCGGGGGCGCCGGGTCAAAAGATCAGCGGCAACCTGCAGATCTCGGCCGTGCCGGTGCCTGCGGCGCTGCCGATGTTCGGCGTTGCCCTGGTGGGTCTGGCGGCGTTCCGGTTCCGCCGGCGCAATCGGGCCGAAGCCTGAATTCTGTGCTTAGATCCGGCATTTATGCCGTTGCGTCTCGACGGAGGCCGCCCAGCCTCCGTCGAGCGTAAACTTAACAAAAAGCAAAGTTCAGCGTTCCATGCCGGCGGCGGGCCACCGCACGATTATTGAACTCATGCCGCGGCAGCGCGCTCTTTATTTTATTTATTCATCTACTTGTTGGATGGCGAGGGCAGGCCCCGGTCCTATACTTCCTGAAGGCGCACATATTAGTTGAGAGAAAGTGGCCGCAAACAAAAAGTTTTGGTGCGCCACAGGAACCATTGAGCCGGCATCTCGTTAGATTGCCGGTCGACGATGCTTTATCGGGAGATGAAGCGGTCCGGACAATCGCCCCGCCCACGCGCCGTTACGCAACCGCTGGGGGCGGCTGGTTTTTTGGCACGTCGATGCGCCGGCAGGATCGCCAGAGGGTCACCCGCGACAGCCCTTTGCCAGATAGATGTCGGACGGGGACGTTATCGAAACAAGGGGTAACAATGATAAATCTCTTTCGACCGCTGGTTGTCGTTATCATGCTGACAGGTCTGATACCCTCTGTCGCGGAAGCCGTGGACGCGGATTACAAGTTAAACCCGGGTGACGTTCTCCAGATCACGGTCTGGAAGGAAGAAGGGCTGGACCGCGAGACGCTGGTTCTGCCGGACGGGACCGTGGCCTTTCCGCTGGTCGGTACGCTGCAGGCGCGCGGTAAGACCGTGCGGCAGCTGCAGGATGAGATCAAGGCCGGCTTGGAAAAGTCGATCCCCGATGCGCCGGTGACGGTTGTCGTCAAGAATGCGCTGGGCAACACCGTTGACGTGATCGGCCAGGTGCTGAAGCCCGGCGAATTCGTCGCCGCGCATCCGCTGACGGTCATGCAGGCGCTCAGCCTGGCTGGCGGGCTGACGCCCTATGCCTCCGAGAGCCGCATCAGCATCGTCCGGCACAATATGGACGGCAAGGACCAGCATATCCAATTCCCCTATTACGAGGATATTCTGGACGGCAAGAATCTCGACAAGGATATCGTGCTTCAACCGGGCGATGTCGTGCTCGTCCCGGCCTCGAGCCTGTTCTAAGAACGTCATAGATGCACGACCAAATGGCAGGCTATGGATGCAAGCGGCGCCTAATCGCCTTGGCACAAGCTGGTGTTGTCGTGGTGACGGGCGCTGCAACCGTCAGCGCGGCCCAGGCTGACGGTTTCAGCTTGACTACAAAACTGGGCGGCTTTTTTGAGATGGATACCAATCCATTGTTGGACAAAAAAGGCGCACAGACCCTCTTTGGCTGGAATTCCACGCCGGAATTGATCCTGACCGGCCGCACCCCGACTTGGACCTTGGATTCGGAGAACACGGTCAGTGACGGCCGCTTCAATCTGACCAGCTTCAACTCAACGGACTATCACAACTTTACGTCGCTCAACTATCAGGGCGAGAGGTTCTACGTGAATCTGCGCGGCGGCTTTGCGTATGACACGACGCGGACCAGTGAAATCGAGAGTTCCGGCAACAATGTTGCCGGCGTACGTCACTACGGCATCAGCTTCCTGCCGGAATTCGGGTACAACATCACGGAAGCCCAGCAGATCGTCGTCAATGCAAACTACATTGCATCCTTCTACGACAGCACCAAGCAATTCACGAACTTCCAGTCCTACGGGATCTCGCCGAAATACCTCTATGCCTTCACCTTGCGCGATACCGGCTTCATCGCGCTGCAGGCGTCTCATTTCGACACGCTGAGCGGCGAGGACAGCACCGGTGATTCGGTCGGCCCGTTCGTGGGCTGGATCCACCACTTCAGCGACCGCTTCACCACCACCGCCGATGTCGGTTATCATATCATTCACAACAAGAGCGATTCCGACGGCAGCAGTTGGGATAACGACTATTTCTACGATTTCGCGCTGACCTATGGCGAAGTAGGTGATCCCGATGTGGCGACCATCTCCGTCCGGCGCCAGCTGGTGCCGCAAAGCTCCGCGCAGCAGGTTACCCAGACCGCCGTTTCGATCAAGGAAACGCACAACTTTACGCCGCGCCTGGCCGCCGTTTTCGGCGGCACTTATCACACGCAGGAATATAGCCTGAGCAAAGATGGACATCTAAAAGACTATTTCGAAGGCTCCGCGGCACTGCAATACAACGTGACCCGGGAACTAGTTATGGGCTCAAGCTATCGTTATCGGCAGGAAACCCAGTTCGGGGAGGGCGGCGCGGCGAAGGGCCACACCGTCATGCTGACAATAACCTACAGCCCCGATGCCCCCCTGGTCAGCTGGTAGCGGCCGGTGGGCGGGAGCGGTCGGACAGTACGGAAGGCAAAATGGAACCAGTCGGTTTAAGTGATTACCTGACAATCTGGCGCCGTCACCGGCTAGCCTATTTTCTAAGCGCGATCGGAATCCTTGCGGCTGCCGTGGCTTTCGCCTTCCTTTGGCCGCCCAAATACCGCTCGACCGGCACCATCCAGATCGAACAGCCGGAAATTCCCCAGGACGTCATGGCGACCGGCCCGACCGACTTCAACGCCGCGGTACAGGCCTTCATCGATCAGCGGATCGAGCAGATCCATGACCGCATCACGGCAACACCCAATATGATCGAGGTTATCACCAAGTTTAACCTCTACCCGGATCTGCGCGACCATATGCCGATGGCCCAGGTCGTGAAGCAGATGCAGGACGCCATCAAGCTCGACCTGCGCAGTTCCGATCTTGCCAATCCCAGTGCCGCTCAGCATCTCAATGCCCGCCAGTTGTCGGCCATCGCCTTCACCATCAGCTTTGACTACGGTAACCCGCTTGTGGCCCAGGAGGTTGCAAACGAATTGATCTCGCGCTTCCTGAATGCCGACTTGAAGCAGCGCCACGACCAGGCGGCGGCGACCTCCGCCTTCATCGCCGATCAGATCGCCCAGCTGGAAAAACAGCTGAGCGACCAGGAGAAGGAGATGACGGCGTTCCGCGAGCAGCATAAGGGGACGCGGCCGGAAGACCTGCCGTTCAACATGCAGATGGCGGCCAGTACCGAGCAGCAGGTGGCGACGCTCAGCCAGCAGCTGCAGGCGCTCGACCGGCAGCGCGGCGATTTGCAGGCCCAGATCGCCAATACCGAGCCCTATTCCCGGGTGGTGGATGACGGCCAGCTCCTGACCACGCCTGCCGTCCAGTTGAAGGCCCTGCAGGGCAAGCTCGCGGCTATGGAGGGGCAATACGGGCCGCAATTTCCCGATATCGTCAAACTGAAGAAGCAGATCGCCGGGTTGGAAGCGCAGGTCGGCAAGAATGGCAACGCCAAGACCACGTCCAATGGCTCGGTCGGCGACGCCGACAATCCCGCTTATATCATGCTGACCTATCAGCTGAGGTCGCTCGATCAGCAATATCGCAGCCTGCAGAACCAGCAGGATGACGCGCGCCGGCAGAAGGAAGATTATGATGCGCGGGTGGCCGCGACGCCGGCGGTCGAGCGGCAATTCGCAGCGCTTAACCGCGATTACGACAACGCGCAGTTGCGCTTCCGCGACCTGAAGGAGAAGCAGCTCGCCGCCAGCATGAACCAGCAACTGGAGCAGGACCGCAAAGGCGAGCGCCTGACCATGATCGACTCGCCGGACCTGCCGACCTCGCCCCGCATGCCGCCGCGCAAGATCGTGTTGGCGCTGGGCCTGGTCATGTCCTTCTTCGGCGGCTTTGCCGGGGTCTATCTGATGGAGATGCTGAACAGCTCGGTCCATGGCACGCGCCAGCTGACTGCAATTGTCGGGGTGCCGCCGCTGGTGGCGGTACCGCGTATCGCGACGCCGGTCGAACGCCGACGCCGACGGATATATGGGCTGGCCGCAGGCGTTGGTGCCGTCGTGATTGTCGTCGGTGGGGCAGATCTCTACGACCAGTATGTGCAGCCGCTGGATGTTCTGTGGGCCGCGATTGCCCAACGTCTCGGCGGCTTGGTCTAAGGCGGCGCCGGCCGCGATCGTCGGTATCCAAGCCCGTCGCTAAGGCGGGCAAAATGACAGAAATCTGTCGCGACGGAACATCTGTTTAGTGGAGATTGGCATTGGATAGGCTCGAAAAGGCGCTGATGAAGGCTCGCGAACAGCGGCGAGATGCGCTTGACCAGATTCGGGCGATCAATGGTCGCGATGCGATCAGCAGAATCGCAGGAGATTTGAACGGCAGCAAGGTTACCAAGCTGGAACCCGCATTACCGCCGGCCGAGGCGCTGGCCGAGGCGCCGGCGCAGACGCGCCAGGTCGAGCTCATGGAGCCGGACCTGGAGCGCAACCGGATTGTTGCGCGGCGGCGCAAGGAGCCGGCCGCAGACACCTTCCGCATCCTGCGTACCAAGGTGATGCAGCTGCTTCAGCGCAACAACCTGCGCTCGATTGCCGTCACCAGCCCGCGCTACGGCGACGGCAAGAGCACCATCGCCATCAATCTGGCGCTGAGCCTGGCCCTGGACGTCAAGCAGACAGTCTGCTTGGTCGATCTCGACTTCCGCCAGCCGAGCGTACATCGCTATCTGGGGATCGAGCCCAAGCTGGGGCTTTGCGACTATCTTCTCCACGACACGCCAGTTGCCCAATGCCTGGTGCGCCCGTCGCATGAGCGTTTGGTCGTTCTGCCGACGAAAAGCCGGATGGAGAATTCCTCGGAAACCTTGGGAACGCCGAAGATGGCGGCCCTGGCGCAGGAACTGAAGTCGCGCTATCCCGACCGCATCATCATCTACGACATGCCGCCGCTGCTGGCGCAGGATGACGCCATCGGATTCCTGCCGCATGTCGACGGCGTGCTGCTGGTGGTGCGCGAGGGATCAACCAAGATTGAGGAGGTGCGGCAAAGCATGCACCTTCTCGCCCATACGACGGTGGTCGGGACCGTTCTCAATAATGCCGCGGAACGCGGCTATAACCGCATGAATAATGCCGCCGAACGCGGCAAAAAACGCGCATAGTGCGGGGGCACGGGAGCGGCAATGTACGAGCAGTTTTTCGGCCTGACGGGAAAGCCATTCTCGCTGCTGCCGGACGCAGATTTTCTCTATATGAGCCGGCGCCATCGCATGGCGCTCAACCTGCTCGACTATGGGATCACCACGCAGGCGGGCTTCGTGGTCATCACCGGCGAAGTGGGGGCGGGCAAGACGACGATCGTGCGGCGCTTTCTGCGCGGCGATCACGAAGGGCTGACGGTCGGCGTGGTTACCAACGCCAGCAGCGGCTTCGGCAACCTGATGAGCCTGATCGCCATGGCCTATGGGCTGGAGCATCGACAGCTTGATACCATCGCGCTTTATAATCAGTTCATCGAATTTCTCGTCGCCCAGTATGGTGCCGGGAAACGCACCTTGCTGGTGATCGACGAGGCGCAGAATTTGAGCGTCGACATGCTGGAAGACCTGCGGATGCTCTCCAATGTCAACAACGAGAAAGACCAGCTGCTGCAGGTCGTCCTGGTCGGTCAACCGGAACTGCTGGCGGTGCTGAAACAGCCGGAGTTGCGGCAATTCGCGCAGCGTATCGCCGTGCATTACCATCTGGAGCCCCTCGGCTACAAGGAAACGACTTCTTACATTCGCTATCGCCTCTCTGTGGTCGGCGGCAGGCCGGAGCTGTTTGACAATCTCGCTTGCGTCGCCGCGCATTACTTCACGGGCGGCGTGCCGCGCCTGCTCAATCTCCTGTGCGATCTGGCACTGGTTTATGCCTTTGCCGAGGAGATGCGGCACGTCAATTTCGAAACCGTCGTCGACGTCGTGGCCGATCGCAGTTCCACGGGTCTCAGCCCCTTCCGGCCCTTGCCGGAGGATTTTGAGCGTAATCGCTTCAAGCAAGAAATCGCCAGCATGCCGCATGCATCGGAAATCCTGGCCGCGTCCTGATAGGAGGAGCGCATGGATAGAATGTCTCTACGACTGTTGCCGATTGCCGGCCTGATGGCGACGACGCTGCTGGCCGGCTGCGGCGATCCCGATTCACGTGCTGCGAAATATATCAAGCATGGCGAGGAGCTGGCGGCCGAAGGCCAACCGGATAAAGCGCGCCTGGAGTTCCGCAACGCCATCAAGATCCGTCCTACGCTTGCGGAACCCTATTATCAGCTGGGCCTGATTGATGAAGCGGCCGGCGACCTGCAGGGCGCCTTCAACGACTATACCCGGGCGGAGCAGCAAGACCCGAATCACCGTGGCGCATTGGTGAAGCTGGCTGGCTTCTACTTTGGGGCCGAGCGCTTCGACGATGCCCAGCGGCGCATCGATACCGTGCTGAAGGCGTGGCCGGACGATGCGGGCGCCCATGCGCTCAATGCGGCAATCATGTTGCGGCGTGAGAATATGCAGGGCGCGCAGGCCGAAGTCGCCGCAGCGCTGAAAAGCGATCCCAAGAACGTTCCCGCCATTTCCGTGCAGGTCGGCATCGATGATGCGCGCGGCGACCTGAACGCCGCCGCTACCGCGCTGGAAAGCGGCATCGGGCTCAATCCCACCGATACCTCGCTTCTGGTGCTGAAGGTGGGGCTTTTTAAAAAGCACAATCTGCCCGACAAGGTTGCTGAAGGCTATCAGCAGCTTTTCCATCTGCATCCGCAGGATCTCGGCTATCGCGCCGAGGCGGCGGTCTATTTCACCAATCTGCCGGATCTCGTGCGCGCCGAGCAGATCCTGCGCGATGGCATCGCGGCAAAGCCGGACGATCCGGAAATAAAACGCATGCTGATTGCTTTCCTTGATCTCAAGAAGGGCATGGAGCCGGCGGAGCAGGAATTGCATCAGCTGATAACGGCTGAGCCGGGCAATGACCGCTATCTCTTCTGGCTGACGGACCTCTATGTGCGCCATGAGCAGACCGATCGGGCGGTCGGCATCCTCAACCAGATCGTCTCGCAGGGGACTTCCGAGGATTCGGTCATGACGGCGCGTACGGCCCTGGCCCGCATCAGCTTCGCGAATGGCGATCAGGCCGCATCGGAGCAACAGCTGGCGACGGTGCTGGCGAAGCGCCCGAATAATCAGGACGCGCTTTTCCTGCGTGCCGCGATCAATAACGCGCAAGGCCTTTACCAGCTCGCCATCACCGATCTGCGATCCTTGCTGCGTGATCACCCGAAAAATCCGGAGGCTTCGCAATTGCTGGCGGAGGCCCTGGTCAAGGTGGGCCATGTGGATCTGGCGGCCGATACGCTGGCGGAGGTATTGGAAGCCCAGCCGGGCAACCATGCGATCCAGGCGCGGCTGGCGCAGCTCTATCACGTCAGCGGCGATGAAAAACGCAGCGACCTGCTATTGAAGGCTGTGACCAGCGAGGCGCCGAATTTTGCCGTCGGCTGGGAAAGCCAGGCTCGCATCGCCCTCGACCGCAAGGACATGATTTTCGCGGATGATGCCATCACCCATCTGGAGCGCATGCCGGACCAGGCAGCGACCGCCGACTATTTGCGCGGCATGTGGTTGTTGCAACAATCGAAGACCGACGAGGCGGTGGCGAAGTTCGCCGCCGTGCTGACCGGCAAGGCGAATTCCAGCCAGATGGGACCGGCTTTGGCAGCCTTGATCGAGGCGGAGCGCCAGCGCGGCCGCCTGGATCGCGCCGTGAAGTTCATTCAGGCGTTGAAAGCGGATACGGCAAGTGTCCACATGGCGCTGGCCGATTGCTATATCGCCTTGAAGCAGACAGACGCGGCGGCCGAGGAATATGACCGCGCCATCGCGCTTATTTCCAGCAGCAGTTCGCCGGCGACCATTGCGGCTGCCGCGACCCAGTCCTCTTCCGACGAACAGAGCGGCAGCCAGGCGGACGCCTTCCTGGGCCGTGCGAAGATCTATCTTGCGCAGGACAGGGCGAGTGACGCACAGGTCGTTCTGCACAAAGCGATCAGTGCCGTGCCGGGCGACCTGAGGCCGCGGCTGTTGCTTGCGAATATCGCGATGCAACAGGGCGATCACGCGCAGGCCATTTCGCTCTATGACGACATCTTGTCACGCAATCCTGATGTACAGCTTGCCGCCAATAACTACGCTGAGCTGATCGCCGATTACCAGTACCAGAACAAGGATGCGCTGGAGAAGGCGCGACAGGTAGCCGATCGCTTCCAGGCCAGCGACAATCCGGCCCTGTTGGACACGGTGGCGTGGATCTACTACCGCCTTGGCCAATACCAGACCGCGGCCAGCTTCATGGAACGGGTGATGGCCAGTGCCGAAGTGACACCGCAAATGCGTTATCACTATGCGGCGGTGCTGCTGAAGCAGGGAAACAAGGAACAAGCCGCCGCGGAGCTCAAGAAAGCTACGGCGACCAGCGACACGTATCCCGGCTTCGATGACGCCAAGCTGCTGCTGTCGCAGATGTGAGGCCAGGCGGTGCAGCAGATTTCTCAGGCAGGCTTGTCGCGGGATCGTACCTCTCTCGGGATCTGTCGGCCGCAGCGCCGGCAAGCGGGCGGCAGGCGAGGGGCGAGGTGACAGATCTGTTCCACGTCAAGGCGCGCGTGATGGTTGGCGCGGATCAGGTGACCACGCCGGAGACAGCGGGCCGCGATAGCGGCGCGCCATGGCTCTGGCCGCTGGCCGGCACCTTGGTGCTGGCGGCGTTCCTCTACATCTATTCGCCGTCATTCGCGCCATTGCTGCATTACTGGGAGCGCGCCGAATACGGCCACGGCTACGTCATTCCCTTCATCGCCATCCTGTTCGCCTGGCATGACCTCAGCGAGCGGCGGCCGATGCCGGCCAGCAGCTGGCGTGGCCTGGTCTTTCTGCTGATCGGTTTCGGCTGTCTGCTCATCAGCCAGCTCTCCACCTTCAATGCCGTTGCCGTCTACGGCCTCATTCTCGGTCTCGTGGGGCTGAGCGACTGTTTGCTGGGCCGGCAGGTGACCCGGGTGCTGGCGCCGGCCTTCATCTACCTGCTCTTCGCGGTGCCCTTGCCGGATTTCCTCTACGTCGATCTGTCGGCGCGGATGCAACTGGTGTCCTCGACGCTTGGCGTCCACCTGCTCGAACTGGCGGCGGTGCCGGTCTTCCAGGACGGCAATGTCATCGACCTCGGCGGCCTGAAGCTGCAGGTGGCAGAGGCCTGCAGCGGCCTGCGATATCTCTTCCCCCTGGCGAGCCTCGGCTTTCTCGCCGCCTATCTGCTGAAGGATGCGTTCTGGAAGCGCGCCGTGGTTCTTTTATCGACACTGCCCATCACCATTCTTCTCAACGCCGCCCGGATCGCCGTCATCGGCATCACGGCAGACCGCTGGGGACCGCAAATGGCTGAAGGACTCATCCACGTGGTCGAGGGATGGGTGGTGTTCGGTCTTTGCGCTTTCTGCCTGTTGCTGGAGATTGCGATCCTGCGTCGGATCGGCCCGCGCGGTGGCCGTTTCCGGCTGGACTATCTCGGCCCGGCGAGCTTTCCGCTGCTCGCGGCCCGGCCGGCCATGTCGCGGCCGGGCTGGGTGGCGGGTGCCCTGGTGGCGATCTTTCTCGTTGTCATGGCGCTCGGCACCGGGGGCGGTTATTTGGGCGCGGCACCGGCGACGGAGGTGACGCTGCGTCCGGATTTGGCCGGCATCGTTCCCCTGCGTCTCGGCGATTGGGCGGGGCATCGGCGGACACTCGATGCCGATGTTGTCGATGCACTCGGCCTCACCGATTATGTCGTGACGGATTATTTCACCGATGATCAGGTGAATGATCCGGCGGTCAATCTCTATATCGGCTACTGGGCCAGCCAGAGTGTCGGCTCCGCGGCCCATTCTCCGGCGAACTGCATCCCCGGCGGCGGTTGGCTGATCATGGATAAGCGCGCGATTACCTTGCCGTCCCAGAGCGCGGCAGGGACCGGGCTGCGCGTCAATCGCCTTCTGATCGGCCATGATGACGTACGGCAGCTGGTCTACTATTGGTTCGACCAGCGCGGGCGCGACCTCGTCAGTGAATGGTCGGTGAAATGGTACTTGCTGCGCGACCGGATCGTGACGGGCCGCAGCGACGGTTTCCTGCTGCGGCTGGTGACGCCGATCGTCGGCCAGAACGAGGCGGAAGCCGATCGCAGATTGCAGCAGTTTCTTGACATGAGCCGGCTTTCGTCCGGCACCCTGACCACTCTCTCTCCCGCCGTGGTGACGCAATGATTCTCGGTGCCCATCCCGCCGACGAAGCGGTGCAGCCCCGTTCCGCCGGCAGTATCCTCGGCGCCCCTGCCGCGAAAGGTGCTGTTGCCCCCTCGGCGATGCCGGAGGGCGTGCTAGGCAAACCGGCGAATGCCAATCAAGTGGCGGCGTCGTGGGGCCTGGAGACGCCGCGGGACGGTCTCTATCGCGGCCGCGTGGTCTGGGTGTTCTGCTTCTGCTCGTTCCTGGCGTTGCAGCTGAACCAGAGTTACGGCACGGTGGCCGCCGCCTTGTTTCTGGCGCCTTGGCTGGCGCTGTTCACGCGCCGCATTCCGCTTCTGGTGAAGTCGGTGGCGAAGGACTGGCTGCTGCTGGTGCCGCCGAGTTTCGCGACCATCAGTGCCATCTGGTCTTCCGATCCCAACTGGACCATGCGCACCGGCATTCAATACGGCGCCACCATGATCATCGGTATTGCCGCCGCCCGCCTGGTAGACCGCCGCATCATCCTCACCAGTCTGCTGATGGCGCTGGCGACGGTCACGCTGGCCAGTCTGGTGCTGGTTGTGCGGTACGGCGGTTTTGCCGGCATGCATGGCGTCGCCGGGCTTTATGGCGCCAAGAATCAGTTTGCCAGCAGCTCCGCCGTCCTGTTCATCGGCGCCGCCTATCTGATGAAATTTGCCCGTCGATCGTTCGTCGAGAAGGTGATGGCTTTCGGCCTGATGGGCGTCGCCATGCTCGGCATTTATTGCGGTCATTCCGCCGGCACCCTTGTCAGCCTGTTCGGCGTGGCGATGCTGGTGCTCACCTTCCATATGCTGCGCAAGGGCGGGACCATTGCCATCCTCGGCGTGATCACCTTGTTTTTCGCCATGCCGGTGCCGATCATCCTGGTCGGCAGCGATACGATCTTCGCCCGCATCCTGAAGGCGCTCGGCAAGGATTCGACCCTGACCGGCCGCACCGATCTCTGGGATACCGCCTTCCAGCAGATCCAGAGCCATCTGCTGCTGGGCGGCGGCTATCAGGCCTTTTGGCGTATCGGCAATGCGCCGGCGGAAAAGCTGTGGGCGATGTTCGGGATCACCAACAAGACCGGCTTTAACTTTCACAACGAATATATCAATACCACGGTCGATCTCGGTCTCATCGGGCTGCTGATCATCATCACGGTTCTGTTCTGTGTCGCTTCATCGTCGCTGAAGATACGCTGGCGCCATCCCGAAGGCCTGCTCAGTGCCTTTCACACGATCTTCTTTTTCTATCTTTTCCTGACTTTCGTCGAAGCGGAGTTCTTCTATCAGTTCTTCCTTTCACCGATCATCCTTTGTATCGCCTGGTCCGACCGGGCCCTGGCGCGCCAACCGATTGCGCGACATGCCGTTGCGACCGCGCCGGCTTCCGCATCCGGACCTGCTGCGGCGCCTAAACCATTGCCTGAGCCGGATCCGGCGCCTGATCTTCCACCCGCCACGCCGGGCGGGGCAATTAGGGCATCTGCGCGGGATTTTCTGCTGGGGCGGCGCGTTCAAGCGGAACGGTCAACGTGATCGACGATTTTTCGCCATTTAATTCTTATCGCTGAACCGAAAGAGCAGATCTTGAGTAACGCGTCCCTCAATTACCGCCAAGCGGCCTCGCGCGGCGCTTACGCAGCCGGCATGCAGCAAGCTGTGCGTATTTCGTTGCAGATCTTGTCAACGGTGGTCCTGTCGCGCTTGCTGAGACCGGAAGATTTCGGTGTTTACGCCATGGTGACGCCGATCGCGGCTTTTGTTGGCCTTTTTCAGGATATGGGTCTGCAGCAGGCGGTGATCCAGCGCAAGGACATCACGCCGGAACTCATCAATCGACTCTACTGGCTGAATTTTACGGCGACTTGTGTGATCGCCCTCGTCCTGGTGGCTATCAGCCCGCTGGTGGCGTGGTTCTACCATGACGATCGTGTCCTGCTGTTGACGGCGTCTCTCTCCGTGACGATCATCCTGGGTGGTATCGTCTTTCAGCATCATGCGGTGATGCAGCGTAATCTCCAGTTCCAGAAACTGGCGATAATTGATATGTGCTGCGCCGTGGCCAGCTTCGTCACCGCGGTCGTGACTGCCGCGATCTGGCACAGCTACTGGTCGTTCTGGCTCTCGGGCGTCGCTTCGGTGGCGCTGTTCGGCATGCTGGCCAGCCGGTTCTCTGGTTGGCGGCCGGGCAAGCCGACCTTGCGCGGCGATACAGGGGGATTGTTGCGTTTCGGTGCGCATCTGACCGGCGCCAATCTCGTCAACTATTTCTCTCGTAACCTCGATAAGGCCCTGATCGGCCACGCCTGGGGCCCCGTTCAGCTCGGCTTCTATGACCGCGCCTACAAGCTGCTGCTATTCCCGATCTATGGCGTCTATGGCCCGCTGATGGGTATCATGATGCCGGTACTCAGCCGCCTTCAGGGCGAGCCGGAGCGCATGCGCAATGCCTATTACCGGTTCGTCGGATTGGTGACCCTCATCGCCATGCCAGGTATTGCCCTGGCCTTTGCCGCCCCGAAAGAGATGGTCACCCTGTTGCTGGGTGCGCGCTGGGTGTCGACGGCGGATATCTTCGCCTGGCTGGGCGCAGTCGCCTTGTTTCAGCCGATGACAATGACCCTCGGTACGCTTCTGATGGCGAAGGGACAGAGCAAAACCATTTTCTGGATGACGGCAGGATTGAGCGTTACGGCAGTAGCGGCCTTCTTCATTGGCTTGCCTGATGGCGGCGTCGGCGTTGCCCGCGCTTTTACGATCGAGGAGTATCTCTGCCGTCTGCCGCTGCAGCTTTGGATCGTGACACGCGGCGGGCATGTACGGCTGCGTGAGCTGATGATCCGCTGGCTGCCGCTGATGATCTCGGCCGGCCTCACCATTCTCGCCGCCGAAGGCCTGCGCAGGCTGGGCTTGTCAGGCGTGCCCTTGCTCCTTGTGCTCGGCGTCGAATCCTATCTCTGTGCCGTGGCGGTGCTCGCTTTGACCAAGGCCGGTCGTGGCACCATCAAGGATGTCTGGGGCATGATCAATGAAGGCCTGATCATGATGCGTCTGCGTCCGGCGCCGTCCGTGGTCTCGGGGTGATGCCGCGCTTTGCCTCCATCCAGGTAATGCGGGCAGTCGCGGCGCTGGCCGTGCTGCTGTTCCATCAGTCCCTGCTGTCAATCGGCTATGCCGGCGTTGACATTTTCTTCGTCATCTCCGGTTTCATCATGGGCAGCGTCGGCGAGCGCGAGCGGCCCGGCGACTTCATGGCGCACCGGCTGATCCGGATCGTACCGCTTTACTGGGCGGTGACGCTCGGCATGTGCCTGATGGCTTTCGTGCCCGGGCTCTTTGCCAACTTCACCTTCGACGGTCCGTCGCTGTTGAAGTCCCTGTTCTTCATTCCCTATGCGCAGCCGAACGGCGAGATCTGGCCGCTGGTGGTGCCGGGCTGGACGCTGAATTACGAGATGCTGTTCTATCTTGTTTTCTGGCTCGGTCTGGTGGCCAGGCGGCCACTTATCGTAACGGCCTTGCTGCTTGGTAGCCTCATCTTTTCCGGCCTCATCTTCCATCCGCAGAATGCCGTCTGGCGCAGCTGGAGCGATCCGCTGCTGCTGGAATTCGTCGCTGGCCTAGTCCTGTCGCGGCTGGACTGGTTGCGGGGGCGGGCAGTGGGCGGTGGGCTGTTGCTGCTGGGCGTCCTTGGCTATGGCCTTGCAGCCTATATCGGCGGCGATACCGGCGCCTGGCGGCCGATCATTCTCGGGCTGCCGGCTTTTGCTCTCGTCAGCGGTGCCCTGGCCTTGGAGCGGGCGAATGCCTGGCCCAATCTGCGGCCGCTGGAGCGGATCGGCGATTGGTCATATTCGCTGTATCTGCTGCATGGGCTGGCGATGAAGGCGGTCGAAAAGCCCCTCGCATCGTTACCGCTGGCCGCGCTGTCATGGCTTGCCGTGCCGCTTGGCATTCTCGCCAGCCTCGCGCTGGCCTATGCCAGCTATCGTTTCTTCGAACGGCCGGTCGGGCGCAGCCTGCGTCATCTGCTGCATCGGCGCCCTCCAGCCGTACGAAACGGTGTCGCCGGCCGCGAAATCGGCGCCTAGGGTGCCGCTTTGCGGGAACGCAGATTGCGCCGAGCCGTTTAAGCCAGGCGCAGCCGGGATGCCGCTGGCGCGCCAGATCTGATTGAGAGAGGGCTGCATTCGTGAAGATCCTATTGACCACGGCCCATCCCTTCCTGCCGGAAATGGCCGGCGGGATGCAGATCTGTGGTGATACCCTGGCCCGCCGCATGTCGGCGCGGGGTCACGAGGTCGCGGTCTTCTCCGGCTTGGTGGGCAAGGGCCTGCAGGGTTTTGGCGCCCGCTTGCAGCTGAAGCTGTCGGGCGCGAAGACCATTTCCGACCGGCGTCTCGGTTATCGTGCCTGGCGCGGCTGGTTTCCCTGGGAAGGCGCCGATCAGGTGGCCGCCCGTTTCCATCCCGATGTGGTGGTGGTGATGGCCGGCAAGCCGGTCAAGGTTGCTTCGGCCTTCAAGCCGATCGGCATTCCGATGATCATGTGGCTGCAGAACGTTGAATTCGAGGATCATTTCGGCGATTTCAGCGAACTGGGCAGCCCGCCTTGCGTCGCCAATTCGCAGTTCACCGCCGATACCTATCGGCGGCAATACGGCGTGGCGCCGGTAGTCATTCATCCCATCGTCCGGCGCGAGAAATACGTCACCGAGCCGCGCGGTGATATGGTGACGTTGATCAATCCGCATCCGCATAAGGGGCTGTCCGTTGCCCTCGAGATGGCGCGGCTCTGCCCGGATATTCCATTCTTGTTCGTGCAGACCTGGGATCTGCCGCCGGAGGCGCGGGCCGAACTCGACCGCCAGCTCGCGGCGCTGAAGAACGTCACTTTGCATCCGGCCGTCGAGGATATGCGGCAGATCTATCGCCGCACCAAGGTCCTGCTGGCGCCAAGCCAATGGCAGGAAGGCTATGGCCGTGTCGCCACAGAGGCGCAGTTCAGCGGCATTCCGGTGATCGCGTCGACCCGCGGCGGGCTGCCGGAAGCGGTCGGGGCGGGCGGCGTGCTGCTCGATGCCGCTGCGCCGGCGGAAGCGTGGGCCGGGGCGCTGCGGCATCTTTGGGACGATACCGGCTATTACCACCAGCTCTCGGAAGCTGCCGATGCGCATTCGCGCCGGGCCGCGAACGATCCGACACTGCAGACCGATCAATGGGAAACGGTCCTCAATTACGTGGCGAGGCAGTCATGAAGATTTCGGTAATCATCTGCACCCGCAACCGGGCCCATGCCATTGAGGGCAGCCTGGATTCGGTGGCCGCGGCGATCGCCGCCGCCGGCCCGATCGAGGCGGAAATCGTCGTCGTCGACAATGCCTCGGATGACGATACGGCGGCGCGGGTGCGTGGCTGGGCATCGCGCAATCCGGTTTCCGTCAACCTGCAATATGAAACGCAGCGCGGCCTCTGCTTCGCGCGCAATTGCGGTTTGCGGGCGGCGAGCGGCGAACTCATCGCCTTTACCGATGACGATTGCCGCTGGAGCGAAAGTTATGTGCAGGAATGGCTGGCCCATGTGGCCCAGGATGCGGGGCCGGTGCTGCGCGGCGGTCGGGTCGAGCTCGGCGATCCCAACGATATGCCGATCACCGTCAAGACGTCGATGGAGAAGGTGACCTGGAGCCTGTCGCAGAATTCGGCCCGCACCGGCACGCTGGGTCTCTGCATCATCGGCTGCAACATGACAATGAGCCGCACCTTGATTGAGCGTGTCGGCCTGTTCGATGTGCGCTTCACCAGCAAGGGCGTTTCCGGCGCCGACGATACCGATCTTGTCTATCGCTGCTACCTCGCCGGCATCCCGATCGAATACGTGCCGGACATGGTAGTCTATCACTATCATGGCCGGAGGACCCGCGAACAGGCGCATAAGCTGATGTCGAGCTATATGATCGGCTCGGGCGCGCTCTATGCCAAATATGTCTTCAAGAACATCGATCTCATTCGGCCGGCAGTCTGGGATATCCGTCTCGCGGTCAAGGAATGGCTGCATGGCGGCAACGATCTGCTGCCGGATTTCGATTTTTCCTATCGGACCATGGTCTATTACTGGATGGTCGGCGCCTGGCGCTATTACACCCAGCCCTTCCGGCGAGCTTGAAGATCTCCGGTCTTGAGGACAGCTGCCCTTCAGGAAACCTGCGCCAGCTGCCGGGCGAGCGCCTGCGGATTGGCGAGATCCGCTGCGGTGAGGATGATCTGCGTCGGCGTCTCGGCGAGCGGCGATAGCGACAGCCGGTGCGGCCGAGAGGGGGCCTCGCTCCCCTGCATGACGATACGGGCGAGCCGTGCCTCGGGCGAAAGCAAATAGGGCAGGAGATCGATCAGCCTGTCGTCATCATAGAGAACCAGGTGCACACCCTTCGCCAGCGCCATATCCAGCAGTTCCGGCGCAACGACGTCGACGGCAAGTTCGCGGGCAAATCCGGCGCAAGTCACCACGCGGCCCTGCCAGCCGGCCCGCTCAAGCGAGATGGTCAGCGCCGCGGGCGATGATTTATCAGCCGTGAGCAGGGCGTAAGTCTTATCGGTAAGCTTGGGTGGGCCATCGGCCGCCTTGGCAGATGACGCCGGCTTCCGCCGCGCCCGCAGCCGGCGACCGAGCCCGTCTCGCGCCGCATCCAGCAACAGCGGCCAGATCGACGGATGTCTGGCAAGGTCGAGGAGAGCGGGGACAAGCGCACCGGCTTTCAGCCGCTCGACACAGCGGGTGAAATGGCCGACGCGTATGAGGGCATCGCGCCGGCGTTGCGACACTGCGCGCAAATCCGGCGCGTCTGACAGCTCGGCGTGGAAGCGATCGGCGGCAATCACCAGGCTGGCGATATCGGCGCTGCCGAGGCGGAACGAGATGGAGCGCTGATGCCGGCGATAGAAATAGAAGGCGCCGGGCACATAGCTGAATTTGGCGCCGTTCCGCAGCAGCCGCGCCACCAGGTCGTAATCCTCACCGATGCGCAGGCTTTCATCATAATGCGAGCGGCTGTCGCTGAAGAGGCTACGGCGGAACAGCGGCTTCAAATAACCCAGCGGCGCACCGTTCTCGTACATGATATTGGCGCGGATATAGTCGCCGAGCGCGATTCGCCGGCGGCTCTTCCAGTCATCGCCTTCGACCAGGAACTGGCTGGGGCTGCCATCCTCGAAAAACAGGATCTGGTTGTCGGCGAGGATATCGGCCTGCTGCGCCACAGCTTCCGCCAGCAGCAACTCCAGGCGGCGGGGATGCATGATGTCGTCCCCGTCGAGGATAGCGATCCATTCGCCGCGGGCTGCGCGGAGGCCGAGATTGCGCGCCGCGGCCGGGCCGCGGCCGGGACCATCCAGCAATGTCAGCCGGGCATCTTCCTTCACGTGGCGCGCGATGCGCGGGCGGGTGTCATCGGTCGATCCGTCATCGACAATGATGACCTCGATGTGGCGTAAACTCTGGCACCGGGCCGACCACAAGGCGGCGTCGATGTAGTTCTCGAGGTTCTTACTGGTGACGATGAGGCTGATGCGCGGTCCCGCCGCGCCGAAATCGCCTGTCATGGAGCTGGCATCAGGCGGCATCGCGCAGCCCGAGGAGATGCCGGAGCTTTCGTCCGCCGCGCAGCTGTGCCTGCTCCAGCAGTTTTCCGATCAGTTCGATGCCGGTTGAAGGGGCCGTGCGGAAGGCTGCGGCCAGACGCCGCCAGTTGCGGTCCTGCACGGCCTCGATGACGACCAGCCAGCGCACCTTGCCATCGATATGCCGGCAATGGCGGTTGATCGCCCGTCGCTCGAGGGGGCGCAACTGTGGCAAAGCGGCAAGGCGCCGGTCGCCGCGCAGCAGGGCCTCCAGATCCTGGCGGGAGTGTCGGCCGCTTAACGAGCCTGCCCGCATGACGGCGACATAGCCCGCCGCCGGCACCAGGCGCAGGCGCGCGCCGAGCGCGAGCGCTGTGGCATAGAGCAGATAATCCTCGCCGAGCCGCACCGCCTCGTCATAGCGCAATCCATGCTGCTGCAGGAAGCCGCGGCGCATGACGGGTTTCAGGAAGCCCATTTCGCGCCGGTGCCGGCTGCGGCTGCTGATATTGCCAAGAACGAATTCGGTCAGGCCAACGTCACTGCTTTGCGTAACGTCCAGCAACGGCCGGGCAGCGGTGGTCGGCGATGCATCTTCTTCGATCTGCAGCAGGTCGTCGGCGACGATATCGGCGCCCTCGCTTTGCGCCAGCAGATGGGCGAGGCGCCCGGGCTGCATGTAATCGTCGCCGTCGAGAATCGTCACCCAGTCCGCCGTCGCGAAAGCGAGCGCGGCATTGCGGGCGGCCGACGGCCCGCCATTGCGTGGCTGTCGTATGACTTTGAGCTTCGGGAGGCGGGCGCAAAGCGCGCTGGCGCGGGCGAACGTATCGTCCGTCGAAGCATCATCGACAACGATCACGGATCGGACTTCGTCTTCGTCCGCAACCGAGCGGACGGCGCGTTCAATGGTGTCGCTGCGATTCCAGGCGGCGATGATGACATCGACCGTGGCCGTTTTCGGGCATTCGTCCCCGGTCACGGTCGAGCCGCTCATCGCCGGCATGGTCTTTGTCAGCATCATCGGCCTAGGCGACCTGCTTGGATTGCCAAGCGGCCGGCTGGCGGCTGAACCGCTCCATCACCATGCGGCAGCAGCCGCCGACGCCGATCAGCCGCACCAGCAGCAGCAACCGCCGCCAGCCGAGGCGGAAACCGCCTTCCTTGAAACCGGCACGGGTCAGCCACAGCATCGGCCGGGCCAGGGCACTGACGATTGCCTTGCCGTAAGGCGAGCCGCGCCGCAATTGCGCCAGCTTGCGGACACTGACGTGGTCGAGGCTCAGCAGGTCCCACATGTGGGCCAGGTTGATGCTGACCATTGCCCGCTCGATCTCCTGCGGCAGGGCCGGTGCCGCCGAGGTGCGTGCGGCGGTCGTGAGATCGGCGATCGCCATCTGCCACAGCGCGCTGCGGGCGAACATGCAGGCGCGGTTGAGATAGGCTGCGCGGCGCTTCAGATCGAGCCGCAGGTTCTCGGCAAAGAACGGCGTCACCCGGTCGACGGTCATCTCATCGCGATGCAGCAACAACGCCTTCTGCGAGAATTGCACGGCGCGGGTGAGCGCCTCGCCGGCCGACATCTGGCGGCCGGGAAGGAAACGCGCTCCGCCGTGGACACGCTGATAGAACACCATATGGCGCAGATAGAGCGAATTGCCATAGAGCGCCAGGCGGATCATCGCCTCGACGTCCTGGCAGCGCGGAAAGTCCATGCGGAAATGGCCGATCCGGTCATAAGTCGAGCGGCGCACGATCGTAGCAGCCTGGAACGGGAACAGGTTGCCGAGGAAATTGATCAGCGCGCGGTCGGGGCCGGGCTCACCCCAGTAATCGGGGAAGCGCAAGTCATCGGTGTTGTCATCAATGAAGTACTGGTGCATGCCATAGACGAAATCCAGCTCCGGATTTTCGTCGAGCGCATCGACCAGCGGGCGGATGCCGTCTTCGGCCGCGATATCGTCGTCATCGAAGATCCAGATATAATCTGCGCGGGTCCGTGCCAGGGCGGCATTCATCGCCGTCGCCTTGCCGGCATTGGGTTGGGTGACGATGGTGATCAGATCCTGATAGGGGGCGAGGACCTGCAGGGTGTCGTCGGTCGATCCGTCATTGACGACGATGATCTCATCCACCGGCCGCGTCTGCCGCAAGATGGAATCGAGCGCAATCGGCAGGTAATTGGCGCGATTATAGGTCGGGATGATAGCGCAGACTGTGCTCATTCGCTTACCTGCAAGATGCTTGACGTTATCGGGACGCAGCGCTGCCGGGCTGCGGGTGATGCGGGCGCCGGAAAACCGCCTGGCGGCAAATCGGACAGCTCATGAGGCGGCAACCTCCTGGTGACCGTAGAAGGCTGCCTCCTGCTGGCCGAACAGCCGGGCGACGACGCCGGCATGCAGCGCGCCGCGCAACAGCCAGCGGCGCCAGGCAACGGGCCGGAGCAAGGTGGCAGCACACATGGCCAGGCAGATGCCGGCCTTGGCACCGGCGAGACCGATCTGAACGAGGCGGCCAAAGCCGTGATATTGGCGTGCGAGAAGCCGGCCATGGGTCTGGCCGGAACGATAGCGCCGGCGCAAGAACCAGCGCAAGGATTGCCGGTCTGGGCTGAGGCGCTCCGCCACCAAGGCGGTCGCCGCATAATCGAAGCGGCCGCCGTTACGATAGATGCGATCGAAGAACTCGGTATCCTCGCCGCCGGATTTGCCGAGCGCCAGGTCGAACAATTGGCCGCGCACGGCGGGGTGGTGCAGATCGATCAGGCTGTTGCCGGCATAGCCGGTGCGAATCTCGCCCTCGATATAGACCACCGCGACCGAATGGAAATCGCCCCGCTTCAGCCAGCCGGGCGCGGTGTCGTCGTAGATCGCCTGCATGGGGCCGAAGATTGCCGCGACCGGCGGCGTTTCGCGCGTGCGATCCATCATCGCCTGCAGCCAATCCGGCGCCGCCGTTTCATCGTCGTCGATGAAGGCCAGCCAGTCGGTTTCGCAATTCTCGATGCAGGCATTGCGGGCGATGGAGATGTTCCGGCCGGGAGCATGCACATAGCGCAGATCGAGGCCAAGCTCGCGGGCGGCGGATTCGATATGGGACCGCGCCGTATCGGCGTCATCATTGTCGATTACCAGGACCCGCTGCCGCAGGTCGCGCAATTGCTGGGCTGCGAGGCTGCGCAGGCAGTCGGTGATGGCGGGCCGGCGGAAGGTGCAGACCGCCACGGTGACATCGGTCAGCTGGCGCGCTGTCTGGGGCGAGCGTTCGTGCTCCTGATCGCCCGAAGCGATCGGCGTGGCTATGCAATGGTTGCCCTGGCCGATCCGCGTGGAATCGGCCGGCGGCATAACCGGCATTTCGGAAAGGCTGTTCACGCGTCCTCGCTGCGTATTCTGCTGGCAATGGCCTAACGGCGGAGGATCGAAGATGTTGCATTGCGGTCGCGCAATATGCTCTTTTTTGCCCGTTTCCGCCGATCGCCGGCCGCCTCTGCCGGCTCAATCGGGTCGCACTTTCCCGACTTTAACCCGATCCATGGATGTGGGATGAGCATTTCCTATCTGGTCCACGACTTGAACGATCCTGCCGTGGCGCGCCGTGCCGCGATGCTGCAGCAGGGCGGGGCGGTGCTTGATCTGTTGGGCTTCCGGCGCGGCAGTCAGGCGCCTGACCGGGTTGCCGGGTTGCCGGTACGGGATCTGGGCGAGACCCAGGACGGCCGCTTCATCGCCCGCATCCTCTCGATTGTAAAAGCGCGGTTTCAAGCCGGTAATTGGGGCCGTATTTTTGAGGAGGGCGACAGTATTCTCGCCCGCAACCTGGAGATGCTGTATCTCGCCGCGGCGGCCCGGCGACGCTTTGCGCCGGCCAATCCCATGTTCTACGAACTGCTCGACATCCACCGCCTGATGGTGGGCGACGGCGCGCCGGCCCGCCTGCTGCGCCGCCTCGAAGGTGCGTTGCTGCGGCAATGCGCCGGGGTGATCGTCAGTTCGCCGGCCTTCGAGCGCGACTATTTGCGGCGCTACTACCGACATCTGCCGCCGGTCCTGCTGTGGGAAAACAAGGTGATGCCGCCGGCTCTGATGGGTGGGAGGGAGAAGACGGCGAATGCGGCCCTGTCGCTGCCCGCACCGCCACCGGCCAAGGCGCCTTGGTGTATCGGCTGGTTCGGTGCCATACGCTGTCGACGCAGCCTGCTCTGCCTCGCGGCCATCGCCCGCCAGTATCCCGGCCTCATCGAGGTCGATATCAGGGGGCGCGTGACCGAGGCGATGGGCGCGGATTTCCAGCAGATCGTCGATGCGACACCGGGCATGAACTATTTCGGCCCGTATCGCTATCCCGACGATCTGGCCGCGATCTATGGCCAGGTACATTTCGTCTGGGCCATAGACTTTTACGAAGCCGGTTTCAATTCCACCTGGCTCTTGCCCAATCGCCTGTATGAGGGCGGTTATTGCCGTCGTGTCCCGATCGCCCTCGGCACCGTGGAAACCGGACGCTGGCTGGCGCGCCATGGCCTCGGTTTCCAGCTTGGCGAAGATCTCGAAACCGCGGCCGAGACGCTTTTCCGCACCATGACGCCGGCCAGGTACCAGGCGGCACTGGCCGCCAGCGAGGCCGCCGATCTCTCGCTTTTCTGCCTCAATGAAGCCGCTTGCGAGACGATGGCCGCTGCGCTGCAGGGCTAGAACCGATCAAAAGCATCCGTGCGGATCAGAACCGGTAGGCGGCGATCCAATCGATATCGAGGCTGGCCGGCGTCGGCGTCTTGTCATTGGCGGTTTTCTGCACGGCGAGGTTGGCGAGCAGGTACATCGGACGGTCGGCGCTGTCGAGCCCCGGCGGCGTGATAAATTGGCCGATCGGCTTGCGGTCGATGTAATAGACCATCCGCTCCTTGGTCCAAAGCACGCCATAGGTATGAAATTCCTTGTCGTTGCCGGGCACCTGCACATTGCAATGCGTGCTCACATGCTTGCCGCGTCCATCCTGGCGCCAATGGGTCGTCATATCGACGCTTTCCGGCTTGTCCCCACCCGTTTCGAAAATATCGATCTCCGGCGGCCAATCAGCCCTCTGCCGCATCATCCAGAAGGCCGGCCAATAGGCATGACCGCGCGTCATCCGCGCCCTGATCTCGAAATACCCGAAGGCCTGATAGAAGGTATTGCGGGTGGTGATGAGACCCGAGGTGTAGCGCAACCCTTTGAACTTGCCCAGATAGGCTTCCGGCGTCTTGTTCGCCATGATGTGGAGGATGCCGTCCTTGAGGACGAAGGGATCGATGCCCGCATCCATGAAACGGCGATCGACATAGATCTGCTGTTCGGAATTCGGCGCCAGCGTGCGATTCTCGACCGTGTAGTCATGGCCCTGGTAATGGTTGGTCCAGACATCGTTATCGAGCGAGTCGCCGTTGAAGTTATCGGCGAAACTTTGCCGCAGGGGCAGTTGCGATTGGGCGGCGCCATCCGGCACCGGCTGGCACTTTTCCGTGACGGCGCCGGTCGGCTGGTCGAGCATCAGCTGTTTGGGCGCATCCTCGGCCCGCGCCGGTCCTATGCCGGCCAATGCCGGTAGCAGGATCGCGGTAAGGAGCAACGTGTGGCGGGAGAGCTTGCCGAGTGAGGTGCGACTGCCTGGCATCGGGATCTTTCTATCTGGTTCGATCAGCAGATTGCTGAACGCGAGGTTCCTGCCATAGGTGATTCAAGGTGGCAGGTTTGCGCTTCTGGCGGCTTACCGTAATGCGTCTTGTCATGCGACTGGCAATAGACGGTCGTTGCCGCCGTTTAGTTCCCTGATAGAACGCACAGGGCCTTGTGAGATTGGGGACATTACGCGGTTAGGGATAAGTTCCGCGATTGGCGTTAAGAAGGCGCACAGAAGGGGCAGGGGGGAAGGGCATGGGCAGTGCCTGGACGCCCGATGTGAAATGTCCGGGAATGGGGAACTATCCGTACCGAGGGAAATTATTACCGCCAGCTGTAATTCTGCGGCGGCAATTCTGCGGCGGCGGGCGTGACGGCCTACAGAATTACCTGCAGGAAATCACTTTTTAATATTGATGCCAGCCGGGCCGCGCCGCGATCAGGGCGGCTTCGCAACCAGGGGCACATATGCAAGGAACCGTGATCGTTACCGGTGGCGCCGGCTATATCGGCAGTCATGTCTGCAAGGCGCTGCATCGGCGCGGGATCCTTCCTGTCACCGTCGACGATCTCAGCAGCGGCAATAAGTGGGCGGTCAAATGGGGCCCACTTCATATCGCCAATATCTGCGACGGGACGGCATTGCGCGGTATCTTCGATCAGTATCAGGTCGACGCGGTGCTGCATTTCGCTGCCCATTCCCAGGTGGGTGAATCTGTCAGCAATCCGCTGAAATACCATCGCAACAATATCGGCGGGACGGTCAGCCTGGCCGAGGTGATGCTGGAACGCGAGGTGCGACGGCTGGTCTTTTCCAGCACCTGCGCCGTCTACGGCATGCCCGATACGACGCCGATCACGGAAGACGCGCCGCGCCGGCCGGTCAACCCCTACGGCCAGTCGAAAATGTCGGCCGAAAATGCGCTGATGGATGTCGCTGCGACCGGCAAATTGAGTGTCGCCATGCTGCGTTATTTCAATGCCGCGGGCGCCGATGCCGATCTGGAAATCGGCGAGGCGCATGAGCCGGAAAGCCACATCATTCCGCTGGCGATCCGCGCCGCTACCGGCCAGCTCGCTCAGTTCCGCCTGTTCGGCACGGACTATCCGACACCGGACGGCTCCTGCCTGCGGGATTACATCCATGTAAATGATCTCGCCTCGGCCCATCTCGCCGCGCTGGATTTCCTTCAGGACCAGACTGGCGCGCATGGCTTCAATCTCGGCACTGGCAAGGCGGTCTCGGTGCGTGAGATCCTGTCGGCGGTCGAGAGGGTTACCGGCCGAACCGTGCCCACAGCCGAAGTCGAGCGGCGCGCCGGCGATCCGCCGGTCCTGTTTGCCGCCAATGGCAAGGCACAGAGCCAGCTTAACTGGCAGCCGCGCGAAAGCGATATCGACAGCATCGTGCGCAGCGCCGTTGCCTGGGACGAGGTCTATCGCGCGCAGGGACTGGAACCACCCTCCTATAAGCGCGCATAGGCCGGATCGGATGTTATCGGGGGAGCAGCGAATGCGGTGACGAGGCTGATACAGCGCATCCATCACGGCCTGTCGTGGCGTTGCGATCTTGCCCTTCAACGGCTTCATCGCCTGACAAGCCACTGGCTGGATGCCCATCTCAGAATCCTGATTGCCTGGCGTTGGTACATGCACAGACGGCGCGCCGGCCCATCGTGGTCGCCCCATGGATTGACCGCGCCGGTGATCGTTTCGCTGACTTCTTATCCGCCGCGCTATGCGACGCTGGCTTTGACGCTGAAGTGCCTTCTGCTGCAATCGGCACATGCCAACCAGGTTATCTTATGGACTGACGATCAATCTGGCGCCGGTCTGCCGCCTGATGTTCTCGAACTGCGCAAATGGGGGCTTACAATAGGGTGGTGCGACAACACCCTGCGCTCACACAACAAATATATCCACAGCTGGCGGCGTCACCCGGCCGCGTTCATCGCCACGGCGGATGACGACACTTATTATTGGCCGGGTTGGCTCGCCGAACTGATTGCGAGTTATGATCCGGGTGGAAATGTCATTCCGTGTCATCGCGTTCATCGCATCTCTCTGGGGCCGGCCGGCTACCCGGCGCCTTATCGCGACTGGCAATGGGAAAGCCCCGAGACGCGTCCCGGCGTGCTGGTCTTTCCCACCGGAGCCGGCGGTATACTCTATCCGCCCGGTTGCCTGCATCCCGACGTCGACGATGAGGCGCGCATTCTCGCGCTATGCCCGCGGGCCGACGATATATGGCTCTATTGGATGGCATTGCGTCAGGGCTGCCTGTTTTGCCGGACGAAGAAAACCCATCACCTGCACCATTGGCGCGGCAGCCAGGAACAGGCACTGATGTGGGGCAACGTCTTTCAAGGGAGCGGCAATGACGAGCAGATCAGTGCCATGATTGACGCCTTCGGCTGGCCGCCAAACCCTTCACCTTCAGCGTACCGACCGCGCGAGCGATGGTCGCGGGACGGCTGGGCATCATGAGCCGTGGCACCTTGCGACCGTCACCTCGGGCAATGGCCGCATCGCCTGCGGCTGGGGGGAGCGGATTTTTCCCGGCGAATAACCCAGATCTGTGGCGTAAGACTATCCCTGGCTTTGGCAGAACTGCCTCGCCGCTGGATCGCCCGCAGGGCGAACGAACAGGCGCGCACAGGAGGGGGAGCGTGGCAAACCCCGGTGGGACGGATAGGCGGCCTGCGTCGCGCTGGCGGGTTGCGCCGCGGGCCATCGCACCGCGACGGTCGGCACTGGCGATGGAACGAGAAAGATGATTCTCACACAGCGTCTGCGTCAGGGCCTGTCATGGCGGCGCGACCTTGCGGTGCATGAGTTTCAGCGCCTGGTCAGTCACGGGCGTGATGCCTATTTGCGCGGGCTGGTTGCTTGGCGCTGGAGATCACGCCGGCAAAACGCAGCGCTTGGCCGGCCGTCGCACGGCCTGCCGGCGCCCCTCATTCTTTCCCTGACGTCCTTTCCGGCGCGTTACGGTACGCTGGCATTGACGCTGAAGTGCCTGTTGCTGCAGTCGGTGCGGCCGGACCGGGTGATCCTGTGGATCGCCAAGGAACACCAGGACAGGCTGACGCCGGAAATTCTGGCCTTGCGCGACGAGGGGCTGGAGATCGGCGATTGCGATAACAGTTTGCGTTCGCACAACAAATATCTTCACAGCCGACGGCTCTATCCCGATGCCTTCATCGCCACGGCGGATGACGACACCTATTACTGGCCGGACTGGCTGGCGGAACTGATCGCCGATCACGATCCGCGCCGCAAGGTGATTCCGTGTCATCGTGTCCACCGTATCAAGCTGGGGCCGGATAGCCGTCCCGCGGCCTATCGCGACTGGGAATGGGAAAGTACGGCGCTGGAAGCGGATGCGCTGGTTTTTCCGACTGGCGTCGGCGGGGTGCTCTACCGGCCGGATTGCCTGCACCGTGACGTCGACGACGCCGCCCGTATCCTCGCCCTTTGCCCGCGTGCCGACGATATCTGGCTCTATTGGATGGCCCAGCGGCAGGGCTTCCTGTTTCGCCGCACCGCGCTCGGCCGCCCGTTGCACCATTGGCGAACCAGCCAGGCAGAAGGTCTGATGTGGAGCAACGTCTTCGAAGCGAATGGTAATGACGAACAGATGAGCGCCATGATCGACGCCTTCGGCTGGCCGGCCTATCATCCGCCGCAATAGCCAACCCCTTCAATCGGCCGCCGGAGCCGACTTTCAACCACCCGTGCAGAGCTGCCGCGCCATGCCGCTTCCCGGATCGGCCGGTAGCAAAAGCTTTCAATTCCCGGTGGCCGGGTTATCCTCAAAAAGGGGATTCGCGCTGCCTCGCCGTCCAGCATGCAGGGTGAGGCGAAGCGCTTGAGGAGGCGACGATGGCAGCGCGCAACAGATCCGATCCATCCATCATCGACCGGACCCCTGAGACCAGGATCGACGACGAGGATGCTCTCAATCCCATCTCCGTTCGGCAGCCGCGACCGCGCCCATCATGACCGGCCTCGCTATACGGCCTGATCTGCGCCGCAAGGCGGCGCAGTTGCCCTGGCTGCATATTGCCCGCTGGTTCACCGGCGTGATCTGCGTCGGCGCAGTGATCGCCGTGGTGCTCAATATCGCCGATATCGAGCGCCTTCTGGCGATCATCCGCGGGATTGAGCCGTTATGGCTGTTGCTCGCCCTGGTGACCCAGGCGATGACATATGCCGCCGCGGCGGGGATCTGGCTGCAGGTCTTGCATGCCAATGGCAGTCCTGTACCATTTCATGTGCTGTATCGTCTCAGTCTGGCGCAGCTCTTTGCCGAACAGGCTCTGCCAAGCAGCGGCGTCAGCGGCGCGCTGCTGGTCGTCAAGGGCTTGGTCAATCGCGGCATCGAGGAGGCGACCGGCATGGGCTGCATGCTGGTCGGCATGATTTCGTATTATGCCGGCTACCTGCTGGCTATCCTCGCCAGCTTTATCATTCTGTTCAGCGAACACGACCGGCACGACCCGCATATGATGGTATTGGTCCTGCCGCTGCTCGTCGTTGCCGGTTTCTTTTGCCTGCTGATCGTGGCGGTCCTCGGCCTGGTCTTCTGGCTGCGTCGCCGCGGCGGCCTCGCGCAACTGCCGACGCGATGGCAATCCTGGCTGCAGCGCTGGCGCACCGGCTGGTCGATGCTGGAACGGCTGGTGCAGATGCTGGGCGAGGCGCCGGCGGCGCTGCTGCGGAATCGCTCGCTGCTGAGCCGCGCCACGGCATTGCAGATTACGGTTTTCCTGATCGATGCCGTCACCTTTACGATCATGCTGCAGGCGATCGGCACGCATCTTCGCTATGACATCGTGTTTGCCTGTTTTGTCCTGGCCTCCCTGGTCGGATCGGTCCTGCCGGTCCCGCTTGGCCTCGGCAGCTTCGAAGCCAGCTGCGTGGCACTGCTGCACCTCTTCCTGGTGCCGGTGGAGACCGGGCTGGTTGCCGTGCTGCTGCTGCGCGGTTTCACTTTCTGGCTGCCCATGCTGCCGGGACTCTGGCTGGCACATCGAGAGTTGCGGGCGCTGCAGCCGCGCGGCGAAGACATCGACCAGCATCTGGAAGAGCGCATTTCTTCATAAATTTTCAATGCATTGCAGCCAATTATGGCGCCGTTTGGGGCAATGGGTAAGGCAACCGTGGTGGAGCAGGGCGGCAAAGCGGAGCAGGAGAACGAAGGCGCTGCCGAGGCAGGCGAGGCGCCGCGACCGCGACGCGCACTCAAGCCCGGCGTGAAGCATATCAGCCTGGCGCTGCAAGGCGGCGGCTCGCATGGCGCTTTCACCTGGGGCGTGATGCATCGGCTGATGAGTGAACCGCGCCTCTATATCGACGGCATCAGCGGTACCAGCGCCGGGGCGATGAATGCGGTCGTCTTCGCCGACGGCTTTCTCAAAGGCAAGCGCCAGGGGGCGATCGACGCCCTGGCCGAGTTCTGGCAGCGCGTCTCGCGGGTGTGCCCCTTGCCACGTTTCATTCCGCGCGGCATTCCCGGCATCTCGGAAGGTTGGGCGGTCGATAACGATCCGACCTTCATGATGGTCGATTTCATGACCCGGCTGATGTCGCCGCGCCAGTTCAATCCCATGAAACTCAACCCGCTGGGCGACATCCTGAACGAGCTGGTCGATTTCGCCCAGTTGCGGGCCCATCCCGATGTGAAGCTTTTCGTCACCGCGTCCAATGTGCGGACCTGTCGCTCGCGCATTTTCCGCACGCCGGAACTCACGGCGCAGGCGGTGCTGGCTTCGGCCTGCCTGCCATTGCTGTTCGAGGCGGTGGAAGTCGATGGCGAGTTCTATTGGGACGGCGGCTATCTCGGTAACCCGGCGATCTATCCCCTGATCCATGAATGTGACAGCAGCGATGTGGTGCTGGTGCATATCAACCCGATGAATCGCCCCGACGTGCCGGCCACGGCGCGCGATATCCTGAACCGCATCAATGAAATGACCTTCAATGCTAGTCTGGTGCAGGAGATGCACGGCTTTGCCACCGTCTCCCGGCTGGTCGAAAGCGGCGCCCTCAATGACGATCGTTATGTTGCTGTCCGTTTCCATCAGATCGGTGCCGAACTGGAACTGGCGGAGATGGGGGCGCTCAGCAAGATGAATACCGAGCGCGCTTTTCTCGAACATCTGCACCAGCTCGGTTATGAAACCGCCGATCGCTGGGTCACGGAGAATTTCGACCGCATCGGCTGGGAAAGCACCATCGATCTCGAGGAACGCTACGGCTGAAGCAGTGGTGTGCGATCACGCCAGCGAGGGTATGCATCCGATACTGCCGCCTGACATATTGCCCGGGACATTGACTGACTCCCTGTCCTTCTGCATGCTGAATTGCGAAGGGGATGGGGTCCCCCAAAACCGCCCGTAAGGGATGATGACTCCTGCCGCGTGACGTCGCGTGGTGGGAGATGCTTGTCCAAAGCCTCTGGCATCCCTTCCGCCGCCTTCTCACGCATCTCACCGGATCGGTCGCCGCCTCGCGCGGTGGCAATATATGGAGATGCCTGATGGGCTTCCTGCCTTTGCTTGAGCCGCAGGTACGCTCAGGTTTGCCCCCGTCGACGCGGCGGCTGGCCGCCGGCCCGTCGCCGGTACTGTCGCACATATGCAGCGGCGTGGCGGATATCGGCAGGGGGGAGAGCCGATGATGTCGCCGGTCATTGCCTGTTGGGTTGCCCTGGGTAGCGCGCTCGGCGGGGTTGCACGCTATTGGTGCTCCGGCCTGGCCGCCAATTGGTTCGGCGAGACCTTTCCCTGGGGCACCCTGATCGTCAATATCCTCGGTTCATTCCTGATCGGACTGATCGCCACATTGACGAGCCCGGATGGTCGTCTCATGGTTTCGCCGGAGACACGGCAGTTCATGATGGTCGGGATCATCGGCGGGTTCACCACCTTCTCGTCCTTCAGCCTGCAGACCCTGCGTTTGACGCAGGACGGCGACTGGCTGCCGGCGGGCTTGAATGTTGTCGGCTCGGTGGCTGCCTGCCTGATCATGGTCTGGGCCGGTCACGTCACCGCCGCTATATTGAACCGCTGAGCTATGTCGCTGATGGAGGAGAAGATGGAACTGCCAAAGGACGCCATGCTGCTGCGTATCTTCATCGGCGAAAGCGATCGCGCCGGGCATCAGCCGCTCTACGAAGCAATCGTGCTGCAGGCGCGCGAGGCGCATCTTGCGGGCGCCACGGTGCTGCGCGGGCCGATGGGTTTCGGCCATTCCAGCCGGTTGCATACGGCGAAGATCCTGCGCCTGTCGGAGGATCTGCCGATCGTCATCGAGATCGTCGACAGCGAGGCGAAGCTGCGCGCCTTCTGGACGGCGATCGAACCGATCATGGGGGCCAGTCTGGTGACCCTGGAACGTGTCGAGGTGCTGCGCTATGGCACCAGCCACGCGGCGACCGCATAAGGTGTTGCGTGAAGGGGTTCAGCGACAACCGATTCTTCAATCTCCTGGCGCGGCTGCAGGTTGCCAGCAATCCGCATCCGACTATCGATCGCTGGAGCTTCGACGGTGTCGACTGGCGCCGCGAGAGGCAAAGCCATTGGGGACAGGATTACGCCTATCAGGTCGAGGCCCAGACCCTCACCCATACCGGCCGTCCGGCCTGGTCCCTGCTGGTGATCGGTGAGACCTGGTGGGGGCCCGATCGCAAGCTGGCCTTGCGCCAGACTCACTGGGGGCGGCTGGTGTCCAGCAGCAAGACCGCGGCGCTGGCCTGGTTCAACCGGCATGAGCGGTGACGAAGATCGCTTTATTTAGCCGGCGGTCTCGCGGCTGATGCCGAGCCGGCGCAGCAGCAGGGGCATGGTCAGGCCCTGGATCAGCACCGAGAAGGAGACGGTGGCGAAAGCGGCGACGACGATCTCGTCGCGCAGCGGAAAGCTCGGCGGCAGGGCGAGGACCAGGGCCAAGGCGAGCGCACCGCGCAAGCCGCCCCACCACAGGACGTGTTGCTCACGCATCGGTACGCGCCAGCGCGACCCCTGGAACAGCAGGCAGAGCGGGTAGACGCTGATCAAGCGCGCCGCCAGAACCAGCAGGTTGACGTTGATCAGCGCCGTCCAGCCCAGAGCGGTGAAAGCGGTGCCGGCGATGGTGAGGCCGATCAGCAGGAAGATCAGCGAATTGGCGAGGAAGGCCGCGAATTCCCAGAAGGCGACGGCGAATTCGCGGCCGCGACTGGAGAGCCTGCGGGGGCTGGGCTCGCCGAGCAGCCCGACATTACCGATCAGCAGGCCGGCGGCGACGGTTGCCAGCACGCCGGAGGCGCCGAAATGCTCGGCGATCAGGAAGGAACCATAGGCGGTGACGGTGGTGACCGCGGTTTCGATCAGGTGATCCTGGGTGCGGCCGATCACCAGGATGGCGAGGCCGCCGCAGAGCAGGCCGATCCCCATGCCGCCCAGTGCGGTATGGCCGAGCGCCAGGATGAACCCGCCGACGGTCAGGCTCTCACTCGCGCCGCTACCGCCCTCCATGGCGCCGCTTGCTTGTGCGAAGCTGAGGGCGAGGGCGAAGAAGACGGCGGCGACGCCGTCATTGAACAGGCTCTCGCTCTCGACCAGCAGGCGCAACCGGCCGCCGATGCCGGTATCCTTGAACATGGCGATGACGGCGACCGGATCGGTGGCGGAGATGAGGACGGCGAAGAGCAAAGCCGGCGCCAGCGGCCAGTGCAACACGCCGGCCATGCCGCAGGTGACGACGGCGGCGGAGATGACGACGCCGAAGATCGACAGCACCGTGACCGGCAAGGCGTCGCGTTTCAATTCGTGCCAGTGGAGCGCAAGTGCCGCCTCGAACAGCAAGGGCGGCAGCAGCAGGTCGAAGATCAGGTCATGGGTCAGCTTTACCTGCCCGCCGAGATGGGCAAAGGCCAGCCCGATCCCCGCCAGCACCAGCCCGACCGTGTAGGGCAAGCGCAACAGCCGCGCCAAAATCGCGACCAGCGAGGCTGCCATCAGCAGTGCGATCGATTCGCTTAGGACAAATTCCATTTCCATGGCGCGGGATCATAGGGGAGCAAGCCGGGGCGGGGAAGGAAAAGCCGGTGCCAAGGGAGGGGAACGGAGGAAGCTGACTGGCCATTTGCTCATCGATACTGGGGCTGCTGCAAAGGCTTGGAACCGAACCATGCCAGTTAATTTTACAGCCGTGATATTTCCTTTACCGTTCCTTTACCGTTAGGAATGGCAAAATCCCCAGCCGGCAGAAATCCTATTTTGCCGGTTTTCGATGTCGAAAGGCGGCCGTCTTCAACGGGTCGCCGGGGCACCCTATCCGGGCGCCAAAAATGGCTGACGGGGGACGGATCATGCTTACGCTTCGGATCGGGCAGCGGATCGGCATCGGCTTTGGGCTGATGATCGCCGGACTGGTGGCTCTGTCGACCATCAATTTCACCGGCCTGCAGCGGATCGGCGGCACCTATGACGGGGCCAGCGCGGGTGCTGCGGCGGCGACCGCGGCCGCGGAGTTCGACGGCGATCTCACCAAGGACGTCTCGGCGCTCAAGGACTACCTGACCACGGCGGATGACGCGGCGGCGCAGGCGGTGACGCAATCGATGGCGGCGACCAGCGCTGCGGCCGCCCGGCTGAAGGATCTCACCGCCGCGACCCTCTATGCCGATGATGTCGGCGAAGTGGTCAAATCGCAGGCCAGCTTCGTCGCCGGTTTCGACAGCCTGCATAAGGTGGTGGCCGACCGTGCCGCCGCACGCGAGACGACGAAGGCCAAGATCGGCGAGCTGACCACGGCCTTCACGGCACTGGCCGAGAAATCCGCCGGGACCGGCAGTCTCGGCACCATCAAGTCGGCGCTCAGCGGACTTGCCACTTTTTCCTCGCTCTCGACCAAGCTGACCGCCTTCATCGGTTCCGGTGCGGCCGTTGATGAAGCGGCGGCCAATGACGAGCTGAAGAACCTCACCGATCAGCTGGTCGGGCTGAAGACGCGGGCCCTGATGGGTGGCCTGGATGCGGAATATGACGCCGTCGATAAGAAGATGGCCGAGTTTCAGGCGGCCTTTACGGCGATCAGCGGCGCCACCAAGGCGCAGCACCAGCAGCAGCAGAGCTTCAATCAGCTGGCCGGGCAGATCCTCGATCGCTCGGCGAAATTGCGTGCCCGGGTGGCCGGCGATGTCGCCGCCGCCAATGACCAGCTGCGCGGCACCATCACCAACACCACCTGGCTGGTGATCGTCATTTCCGCGGCGACGGCGCTGGCGGCGATCGTCCTCGCTTGGGTGGTCAGCCGCGGCATCACCCGGCCGATCCTCGCCATCACCGAGGTCATGGGCCGTCTCGCCGAGCGCGACTGGGCGGTTGCGCCCTATGGCATCGCGCGCGGCGACGAGATCGGCGCCATGGCCAAGGCGGTGCAGGTCTTCAAGGAGAACGGCCAGGCCGCCGACACCCTGCAGCGCGAGGTCGAGGCCGAACGCGCCAGCGCCGATGCGACACGGCGCGCCGAGATGCGGCGCTTTGCCGATCAGTTCGACCAGGCGGTGGGCAATGTGGTGACGCAGGTCGCCAAGGCGGCCGGCGAGATGCAGGCTTTGGCCGACCAGTTGATGAACAACGTGCGGCAGACCTCCAGCCGCTCCGCTTCGGTCGCCGAGGCGTCGCAGCAGGCGGCGGGCAATGTGCAGAATGTGGCCGCCGCTGCCGAGGAACTGTCAGCCTCGGTGCAGGAGATCACCCGTCAGGTGGCCTCGTCGAGCGAGATCACCAGGAAGGCGGTCAGCGACACCGCGCGCGCCGATACCCAGGTGCAGTCGCTGGCCGATGCGGCGGACAAGATCGGCGGCGTTGCCCGGCTGATCAGCGAGATCGCCGCCCAGACCAATCTGCTGGCGCTCAACGCGACGATCGAGGCGGCGCGGGCGGGCGAAGCCGGCAAGGGCTTCGCCGTGGTCGCCTCCGAGGTGAAGAACCTCGCGGCGCAGACAGCGAAAGCAACCGAGGAGATCGGCGTGCAGATCTCCGCCATCCAGAGCTCGACCAATGACACGGTCGGCGCCATTCGCGGCATCGGCGCCACCATCCAGCAGGTCAACGAGATCACCCAGTCGGTGGCGAGCGCCATCGCCGAACAGGGCAGCGCCACCAACGAGATCGCCCAGAGCACCCAACAGGCCTTCAGCGGCACGCAGCTGGTGGCGGGCGATGTCGCCGGCATGAGCGGCGTGGTGGCGGCGAGCGGAAGTGCTGCCGAGCGGGTGCATCAGGCTTGCGGCGTCCTCGCGCAACAGGCGCGGCATTTGCGCACGGAAGTGGACCGCTTTATCGAGCAGATACGGGCCGCGTGAGCGACCATCACGGTAACCGGCGGTACCATCGGGAGACGAGAATGCGTGGCTGGGGTCTTTGGACCATTGTATTCGTTACCGGTGCCTGGCCGGCGGCGGCCGACACGCCTTTCTATGATCGTTGCGTCGCCCTCGATGCCTCGGCCCGGCTGCAGGTCGAAGCCTGCACATTCGCTTTGGAGACCGAAAAGCTCGCGGCCGATCAACAGGCCCATGCCCTTACGCGGCGTGCGACAGGCTATCGCGGGACTGGGTATTGGCGTTACGCCGATGCCGACCTGGAACAGGCAGTGCGGTTGGCGCCAGACGATCCGGAGATCCTCGTCGCAATCGCGGATGGCGCGCGTCTTAACGCTAATGCCGGGCGGGCGATTGCTGCCAACAAGCAGTTGCTGGAACACCAGCCAAAAGACGTAAAAGCGCTGACAGGTCTGGGCGTCGCCTACATGATGCAGCAGAACTACACGCTGGCTGAGAATGCCTTTTCTCGAATTCTCGCGCTCGATCCCAACAATGTCGGCGCCCTGTACTGGAGGGCAATGACGCTGGGTCCCCAGCAGGAGTTTGCCCGCGGCCTTGTCGACATGGATCGCGCGGTGGCTCTGCAAGATAAGAACATGGCTTTTCGGCAACAGCGTGGAGAGTTGGAACTCTATGCCGGCCGCTTTCGGGAAGCTATCACCGATCTAGACCTCTTCTTTGCGGCCCAGGAAAATGCGCCGTTCTATCGGTTCCGGGGTGCCGCCAAATACTATCTCGGAGATTTTCAAGGAGCGACCGCGGATTTCAGCCGGGACCTGGCCCTGGTACCGGCCTTCGCTCATCTAGCCCTCTGGCGCTATTTCGCCGAGCAGCGTAACGGCGGCGGGAGCCTCGAAGAGCTTACGGCCATCGCCGACCGGACAAAAGATGACTGGACAGCCTCACTGATCCGTCTGGTGACGAAACAGGGTTCAATCGACCAGGCGCTGGCTCTCGCAAAGAACGGCAACAAGAAACTGCAGATGGTGCGCGAAAGCCAAACTCATTTTGCCGCGGGGGAGGCGGCATTGTTGGCCGGCGATTCTGCCGGTGCCAGATTGCAGTTCGCAGCCGCTCGCGAACACGGCGTCCAGGTCTCGACGGATCAGATGGTACCCGGCCAGCCTGGCAGCCTGCCACTCGACAATGTCATCGAGTTCTCGATCGCAGGGGCGCGGCTCCGGGAGCTGAAGCAATGAGATACACCACGCTCGCGATACGTCTTCTGTCGGTTGCCGTCTTTGCTGCTGTCCTGTCCGGTATACATGCACTTCACTCTGTGCGGGCCGAAGATGCCATACCGGATTATGGACCGGACTGGCGGGTTTGTCGGAACTTGTCGCTGGACCCAACGACACGGCTGGAAGCCTGCAACCGCTTGCTTGAGGAGGGTAAGCTTCCGCCCAAATATCTTTCCTGGACATACAACAATCGCGGCACCGCCTGGCAAGATATGGAGCATCTCAAGGAGGCTTTTCGGGATTTCGAAAAGGCGATCGAAATCGACCCAACCAATGGGCCGCCCTACTACAATCGCGGCTGGTTGGAACATCGGGCTGGCGCCGATGCCAAGGCTATTGGCGATATTGAGACGGCAATCCAGTTAAAGCCAAATGACGCCTCCTTGCGTTGCCAGCTGGGCGAAATTCTCGAGGGAATGGATCGTCTCGATGATGCTGCCGCCAACTACGAAGCCGGTCTTAATATAACGCCCAATGATATCTGTCTTCGGGGCAAACACGCTGCGGTCTTGGATCGCCTTGAACACTTCAATGAAGCCATCGCGGACTATGCAAAAATGATCGAACTTGATCCGAGCTTCACGGGTGGCTGGGTCGGTCGCGCCCAGGATTATATCGTTCTTGGGGCCTATGGCGCTGCCATTCGCGATGCCTCTGCGGCACTTCAACTGCAGCCGGATGACATCGGTGCTCTGAGCGTTCGTGCCGAGGCTCTGTTTGATGACAAGCAATATGACAAGTCCCGCGCCGACTGTGATCGGGTGTTGGCCGCGCAATCGGATGACGTCTCCTGCGGGGACTACGAGCTGCGTGGCCTGCTGCTCCATGGCCATTTCCAGGAAGCGGCGGGTAAGGCGAGCGAACTCGCAGGAGTCCACAATATCCTGTACTTCCATGTCGCCAGCGCCGTCGCCGAATATGGGCTGGGCTCATATGAGCAAGCGGTGCGAGACTTCAAGCTTGCAGTGGATGCCGACCCCGACGATCCGTATCGCGTCTTGCTCGCATATTTGGCGGATCGACATCTTGGGCATGATGATAAGGCGCGGCTGACCGAACTTGCGGCGCGCAACGATATCTGGCCCACACCTCTTCTGCGCTTCGCTGTCGGCCGCCTTTCCAAGGCAGAGGTTCTTGCGGCCGCCGATGTGCCCGATGCCGAACTTAGGAATGAGCGGCTGGCAGAGGCAAATTTCTATCTCGGCGAGCTTGCGGCACTTGACGGGCACGCGGATACCGCCGCCGAGTTCTATAAGGCCTCGGCAGCCATTGCCGAGATACGGCTTTCACCGCGACGGCATCTGGCGCCGTATAAAGATCACAACGACTTTGAAATCTCTCTTGCTCGGGCGGCTTTGCGGGGCAGCGGATTATAGAGCCAGGAGCATCCGAGTGGCGCTTCGCCCTCGGTCAGACTAGCCCCCAAGCCGGTTGGGTCTTTGACCGCAAATTTCTAAGTCAAGTCTGCCGGATACTCGCTTGTACGCCACCTGTGATGGCGACATCTTGGCCCTATTGCGACCCTTGCAGACTCCCATCAGGTGCCACCATGCCCGCGCGTCCCGCCTTCATCATCGAACCCGCCCGCCAGGTCGAGGTCATCCATGATACCGATGTGCTGGTGGTCGGTTCCGGCCCCGGCGGCCTGGCGGCGGCGATTGCTGCGGCGCGGGCCGGCGTTGCGGTGACCCTGGTCGAACGCTTCGGCTGCTTCGGCGGCAATATCACCGCGGTGGGCGTCGAAGGCTTCGCCTGGTATCGCCATGAGGCGACGGTGGAGGCGGGTGGCATCGGCCGCGAATTCGAGGACCGCGCCAAGGCCATGGGTGCGGCTGTGCCGGAGAGCCAGTCGCTCTCCTATGAACTCGATTCCGAGGGTTTCAAGCTGGTCGCAGATAGACTGGTCGAGGAGGCCGGCATCCGCCCGATGCTACACCGCCAGTTCGTGGCGCCGATCATGGAAGGCAACGAGATCAAGGGCATCGTCACGGAATCCAAGGCGGGGCGCGAGGCGATCATGGCGAAGATCGTCATCGACGCGACCGGCGATGCCGATGTCGCCTTCCGCGCCGGCGCGCCGACCGTCAAGACGCCGATCGAGGCGATGCAGGCAGCCTCCGTCATGTTCCATCTCGCGGGCGTCGACAAGAAGGCCTTCATGGCCGGCATCAAGCAGGACCCGCAGACCTATAGCGACTGGTCGACCGGCGAATGGCAGATCGAGACATCGGGCAAGGAGGACAAGATGTTCTCGCCCTTCCTCGGCAAGCCCTTCGCCCAGGCGATCAAGGACGGCGTCATCCCGGCCCATCTCAACACCATCGCTGGCACCTGGGGCGCCATGCATGACACCGGCGAGCTCACCTATATGAATCTCGTCCATCTTGCCGGTTGCGACGGTACCGATCCCGACAGCATGACGAAATTCGAGATCGAGGGCCGCAAGCAGGCGATGCTGGCGATCGAGGCGCTGCGCCGCTACACGCCGGGCTGCACGCAAGCGCGGCTGCGCAACTTCGGCATGACTATCGGCATCCGCGATACGCGCAAGATCGATGCGGTCTACAACATGACCGAAAGCGATGTGCGCAACCAGGGTCGCTTCGCGGACACGATCGGCATCTACCCGGAATTCATCGACGGCTATGGCGTCCTGATCCTGCCGACCACTGGTCGTTACATGCAGATTCCCTATCGCGCCTTGCTGCCGCAGAAGATCGGCAACCTGCTGGTAGCGGGCCGCGCCATCGGCGGCGACCGCATCGCCCATGCCGCCACCCGCAACATGGCCTGCTGCGCCGTGGCCGGGCAGGGGGCGGGCGTTGCCGCCGCCATCGCCATCCGCGGCGGCCAGGAACTTCCCCGGGTGGATCTGGGCGCGGTGCGGGGCGAACTGGACCGGCAGGATGTGCGGACCCAGTGACCGGCCCGGAAATGGGCCGGCAAGGCGTCCCTGCGCTGCGGCTTCGGCCGCGCCAGAATAACCGCTCAGGCTGGCGGCGGTCGCCTGACGATGCCGTCGCCGCCCGGCGCGGCTCAGCCCATCCGGGCCTGCAGTCTGCCCCGCCACGCGCTGGCTTTATGGCTGATTTTCCAGGAAAATTCGCAAATCTGCATCGCCCGCTTGCAATCCCCGGTCAGGGGTGCTATTTCGCCCTCCGCCGCGGCGGTCTCGCGTTGCCCGGCACCTCTGCAGGCCGGCGATTCTCTCAGGGTCGGTCAGCACGGATGGGCGGTTAGCTCAGCGGGAGAGCACTACGTTGACATCGTAGGGGTCACTGGTTCAATCCCAGTACCGCCCACCATTCTAGCCTTCATTGCCAGCGAATGCGGGATCGCGTCCACGGCCTCTGCCGGTGGCGACGAGTTAACGCTGAGCTTCTGCAGCAGGACTTTCGGCGCTTCGTCGTCGGTTCATGCGGGATTGATCAGTCTACGCGACCTACGCCTCAAAGCGGCTCGTGGCGTCACGATTGTGCTCGTATCGTCTCGTGAGCGGAAACGGCGGCAGCCAGGACTCGCGACGGACGGTCCACAGTTCGTAGGTTGGCATCAGTTGGTCAGGGGCATCAAGCGAACCTAGGTTCACTTCGGTTTCGTCTGCGCTGCGCGAAAAAACGGAAGACCCGCAGCGGGGACAGAAAAACCGCCCGGCGTAGTCGCGCGTTTCGCCTTCGATCGTCACCGCGTCCTGCGGGAATATCGCGGAAGCATGAAACAAGGCGCCATGATGCTTGCGGCAGTCGAGACAGTGACAGAGGCCGACCCGGTACGGGCGACCCGACGCCACAATTCGCACGTTGCCGCATAGGCAACCGCCGGTGAAACGGTCCATGCTGCATCTCCTCCAAAATCAAGCGCTTCGAACGTTTACGACGGACGGCACTGTCCTTGCAACCGGGCCGCAGGATAGCGCTTAACGGCGTTCGCCGATGGGGTCGACTAGTTCACGCTGATCTTCTGCAGCAGAACCTTCGAGGCCTGGTATTCGATCATCCGGGATTGATCGGTCTGCAGCGCATTTTGGAAGGCCGTCATCGCGGCCGGCTTGTCGTTGGCGAGCCAGGCCTGATGGCCGATCGTGAAATAGGCGGTGCAGAGGCGCTGCTGGCGTATCGGCAGCGGCAGGGACTGCGCGGCCTCCACCAGCATCTGCGGCGAGAGCTTGCCAAGGAGCAGGAGGGCGATCTTGCTGGGGAAGGCCCGGTCGCCGAAACTGTCAATCATGCGCTGAAAGTTATGGGTGACATCTTCATGATCCTCCTGGCGCAGCAGGCTGATCCAATAGGATGGGCCGAGATCGTAAGGGTCGGCGTGGATGGCGGCCGTCATGCGTTGGATCGCCATCGAGTGATAGCCCATCAGATAGGCAAGCTGCCCGGGCAGCAGGGCCAGGGCGACGGGCGGTCGACGTAGTTGGCGCAGCGCTTCCTCGGCTTTCGCCAATGCCGTTTGATAGTCGCCCGCGCCATAGTCGAAGCTGATATCCTCCGCAACGAAGTCGGCATTGTCCGGCCGCGCCGCCAGTGACGTGCCGATATCGGCACGTGCCTTGGCGATGTCGCCAAGGTCGAAATAGGCCGTTGCGCGCGCTGCATAGTAGTAAAATTTGACATCCGGCGTTCCGCTGGTGCTGTCGATCAGCTGGCTGCAGGCGTCAACACGCTGTCGTGGGGCGGCGGATTCAATGGAACATGCGACCGCAAGGCCTTTGGGCGCGTGAGCCAGGGATGTCAGCACCTGGATGATGGCCTCCAACGCGGGGTTCGGCGGCACGAAGCTGCGGGCCTTTTCGATGTCGCTAACAGCCCCTGAGAAATCGCCGATATCGGCCCTCATCCCCGCACGGGTGGCATAGGAGATCGCGAGTTCCCGCTCGTCCCGCGGATCGGCCTTCGCGATCATCTCGTCGCAGGAGGTCAGGTCCGCATTCGTTTGGCAGACGACCTTGGCCTGATCGGTATTTTGCGCCAGCGCGGCGGGCGCGATCAGGGGAGAGGCGAGGGTGACGAGGATGACCAGGGAAGCTGAACGCATATGGGCTCGCTCAAATGTGGCTACTCAGGGATGGGTGATCAGGGATGGATGACCACCATGGCCGGGACCGGTATCAGCCTGATCGCCGGTTGAGGCGCATGGCGGCGATCCCGCTGGCGACGATGAGGGCGATGCCGAGCCAGACGACCGGCGTCGGCATGTCGCCGAAGGCAAGCAGGCCGATGACGATCGCGGAGACGATCTCGGTATAGCCGAAAGGTGCCAGTTGCGCGGCGCTGGCGAGGCGATGGGCTGAACGATCATGAAATGGCCGATGGCGGCGATGATGCCCATCAGGGCCATCAGCGGCCAATCCGCGAGATCGGGCGTCACCCAGATGAAGGGCATCAGCAGCGAATAGACGGCTGCGCCAAGGAGGGCTGAGATCGCCGAGGTCACCAATGCCGGATCATGCGAACCAAGCTTGCGCGTGACCAGCATGGCGCCAGCATAGGCGATGCCGGAAGCAAAGGAGAAGGGTACCCCGATGGATATCTCGCCGACCGACGGCCGCACCACCAGGGCCGTGCCGACGAAGCCGATGATGACCATGATCCAGCGCAGATAGCCGATCGGCTCACGCAGCAGAATGGCAGAGCCGAGCAGGATCAGGAAGGGATAGACGAAGAACACCGCCATGCTGTCGGCCAGCGGCATGTATTTGATGGCGGAAAAGAACATCAGCGCCGAGAAGGCCATCAGGCCGCCGCGCAGCACCTGCAGGCCGGGCCGAGCCGGTTTCCAGAGGGCGCCCTTATACTGCCGCAAGGCAATCGGCAGCAGCGCCAAGGTATAGAAAAGAAAGCGGGCCCAGGCGATCTCCAGTACCGGCAGATGACCGGCAAGATGCTTGGCGATCGCATCCATGGCGGGCAGGACGGCGATACCGGTGACGAGCACGACAATGCCAAGCAGGGGCCGGTCTTCGGCGGCAAGAATCTGACGCCGGGCGGCGAGGGGTGCTGCGATCTCAGCAGAGCTTGTCGAGGAATTTTGCACGTATCACCGCCGCTGGCCGAAGCATTCAGGCAAGGCAGGCCGGCACGGGAATGCCCGCCGGTCCCGGGTCATGGATAGCCGTGCAACCCGGCCGCCGTCCAGCGGCGATCCGGCCAGCGTGACAATTGGCGCGACGATCGGCACCACCACGCTCTCCCGCCGCACCTCAGGCGGGCTTGACGAATTTCAGCAGGAAGCGGTCGCTTTCGCCGATCGCCAGATACTTCGCGCGGTCCTGATCCTTGAGACGCAAGGTCGGCGGCAGGGTCCAGACTCCGGCTGGATAATCCTTGGTATCCTTGGGGTTGGCGTCGATTTCCGAGCTTCCGGCCAGTTTGAAGCCAGCCTTTTCCACCAGCGCGACGGCGTAATCCTGGCGCACATAGCCGCTGGCGGCCTTGGGATCTTGGGGCAGATCGGGGCGGCCACGGTGGTCTTCGAGGCCGAAGACACCCCCGGGCTTCAAGGCGCGGTAGAAGGCGCGCAGCGATGGTTCGGCGGTGCCGTCGGCCATCCAGTCATGCAGATTGCGGAAGCTGAGCACCATATCCGCCGTGCCGGCCGGGGCGATATCGAAACGGTCGCCGTCGAACTGCGTGACGGCGACCTTGTCATAGAGAGCGGGATTGCCGGCCAGCTTGGCGGCAAAGCCCTTGCGGCTGCTCACCGCGACCGTCGACATGTCGTCATCGGCCGGTCCGGCGGCATAGTATCGTCCGCGGTCGCGCAGATAGGGGGCGAGAATTTCGGTCCACCAGGCGCCACTCCCCGGCTCGATTTCCACCACGGTCTGATCGTCGCGCAGGCCGAAGAAAGTCAGGGTCTCGGCGGGATGCCGGTAGATATCGCGGACGCGGTTCTTGTCGCTGCGCTGGGGGCCGTTGACCAGGGTCTGCAGGCGCGGATCGACTGCCGCCGTGCTATCCGGCGTGGCAGTTGCCTGACAGGCCTGCAGCAAAGGCACCAGGGGCAGCATGGCGCCGAGGCCAAGAAGGGAACGTCGCGGGATCATTGCTGACTCCTGTTGCCGGGAAGATGGGCGAGGCGGCTAGGCAGATGATGGCGAAGGCACGGCTTGTTCCGTAGGCGCCGGTCCCACGGCTCGCGGCGACGACGCTTGGCCGACCAAGTTAAGGCCGACCAAGGTTAAGACGGTTCGAGTGTATGACAGATTAGATTTAGGGCAAGTCTCGCCCCGAGCAAGCCTCACCGGGAGCAAGTCTTGCCGTGCTCCGATGGGGACCGCGCGTTCAGGCGTAAACCCCGCAAGCGCAAACCGGATCAGGCGTAAAGCAGGCGCCCGACTTCCTGGATCAGATGATTAAGATGAAAGGGTTTCGACAGGCGGGGTGCGGCCGCTTCGCCGGTATTGCCCGCCGCGCTGCCCGGCTGGGCCGCCGAGCCGCCGCCAGCGCTGCGGCTTGCCGAGGAACCGCGCACCGGCCGGTTGCGCTTCAGCGAGACTGCGGCAAAGCCGGTGATGAACATGATCTGCACGTTCGGATTGTGCCGGGAACACTGCTTGGCCAACTCGAAGCCATCGAGGCCGGGCATGGTGACGTCGGCCAGCAACAGATCGACCTTGAGTTCGGACAGCATCTCGACCGCCTGGCTGCCGTTCTCCGCCGCCCGCACGCGATAGCCCGCACGCTGCAACATCCTGACCAGGAAGTTGCGAAGCTGTTCGTCATCTTCGGCGACAAGAATCTGAGCCATGACGGCGAAGCTTCCCCCACGGGATCTGCATAACCAAATCGATACGTGGCATCATCGACCGGGCATTCGGCGCATTGGCCTGGGCTGCGGTGACGTGCTGGATATTTTTAACCTCAGTGAGCGAGTCGCGGCCAAGGCAAAATGTTGCGGGGATCGACCCTGATCGATAGCAACTTCTTGAGGTGTCGAGACTTTTAGTCAAAATCGCGCGATTGCGGCGCGGCTCCGGCAGCGATGGCGCTGTTATGTTGCAGCACATGACAGCGGCCGGGGATTAAGCTAGAAAAACCGGGACATGAGCGGCGATTTCAATGCGTCGAGTGACGCACCAGCTAAACCTGCCGAGATGATTTGGCCGCCGCGGCTGTCGTCGCCGTTGCTGCTCGCCTCACCTCATAGCGGTCGCGACTATCCCGCTGGTTTTCTGGCTCAATCGGTGCTGGACCGGGCCATTCTCCGCCAGTCCGAGGATTGCTACGTCGACCTGCTGATCGAGCCGGCCACCCGCCTCGGCGTGCCGAGCCTGCGGGCGCTCTTCCCGCGCATTTTTGTCGATCCCAACCGCGACGCGGCTGAGCTGGATCCGCAGCTCTTTGCTGATCCATTGCCGCCGCAAGCCCAGATTACCTCGCCGCGCGTCCTTGCCGGGCTCGGCGTGGTGCCGCGCGTGGCCGCAGACGACCGGGCGATCTATGCGGCGCAGCTGCCTTACCGCGAGGCGCTTGAGCGCCTCGACCGCTATTATCGGCCCTATCACCGCAGCCTGCAGGCCGCGATCAAGCATATCCGCGGCCAGTTCGGCCAATGCCTGCTGCTCGACTGTCATTCCATGCCCTCGGCGGGCGCGCCGCTCCTGCATGACAGTGCAGAAAAGGCGCGTTCCGGCGCGGGGGTGGGCAATGGTGCGTCCGGATCGCCGAAACCACGCGAATCGCGCAGCGGCGGCGAGGTCGATTTCATCCTCGGCGATTGCTATGGCGGGGCCTGCGCCGATGCCGTCACTTCCCATGCCGAGGCGTTTCTCCTGCAGGCGGGCGCGACGGTCCGCCGCAACAATCCCTATAGCGGCGGCTACGTGACCCAGACCTACGGGCGCCCGGCGGAGGGCGTCCATGTGCTGCAGCTGGAAATCAACCGGCGGCTCTATGTCGACGAGGCCAGCCTCGCGCCCAATGCCGGTTTTGCCGTCACGCGTGACCTGCTGAGCGGCCTCATCGGCAGCTTGCGAGATGCCGCGGCGGACCTCATAAAGCGCCGCTAGTGGATTGATTATGCAACATATTCGTGCGGCGACCCTAACAGATATCGGCGCCATTACGGCCATCTACCGGCATCATGTGCTGACCGGCACGGCCAGTTTCGAGGAAGCGCCGCCCAGCGAGGCGGATATGGCCAATCGGCTTGGGGCGATCCTGGAGCGGCGCCTGCCTTACCTGTGTCTCGAAACCGCCGATCCGGCGACCGGCCAGCTGCGCGTCGCCGGCTACGCCTATGCCGGACCGTATCGGCCGCGCAGCGCCTATCGCTTCACGGTGGAAGATTCCATCTACCTGGCGCCCGGCGCGACCGGCCGCGGCTATGGGCGGATGCTGTTGGAACGGCTGATTGCGGATTGTCGCGCCCTCAACCTCCGGGAAATCGTCGCGGTGATCGGCGATTCCGCAAATATCCCTTCGATCTGCCTTCATCGCCAGCTGGGTTTCAGGGACGTGGGCACGTTGCACCGGGTCGGCTTCAAGTTCGAACGCTGGCTGGACAGTGTTCTTATGCAGCTGTCGCTGCAAGGGACCGATGACCATCCGGACGAGTGAGGTCGCAACCAGTCGCCGAAGCGGTTGCGATAGAGGGAGGCGGGGCCGGCGGACAGCGCGGCTGAGGTGCGGAGGCAAAAAAAAGGGCCGTGCATCGCACGGCCCAAGTTCTGGGAGGAAACGCCCATGAGGGGCGTAAGCGAGAGGGGAGTGTCAGGGGAGATGTCCGCCTCTCGCACTGCAGAAAATGATGTTGCGGCTGCGAAAAGTCAAGGGACAAGCTGTCGCACAAGCTATGCAAATGCTTGACTCTGCTATCAGAAAACCTCATGGCGGTTTGCAAAAGCCTCTCAAATTTTATGCAACATTCCGGCCGCGACGACGGGTTTCGGGTGGTGATCACGGTCTCGTGATCGCATCTACCTGTCATCCCCCTGCAGGCGCCCTTCACGTGGAGGCCGTGATACAGAACAATAGGCGTGGGGTTGCTGGCCGTTCGTGAATGGATGGGACCGTTCGCATGGCGGGCCAGGGGTTGGCCGGCACCTGATGTGGCCGGCCAAGATCCGAAGGGGAAAATATGCCTGCTTTGGGGGAAGAAGGCGGGGGGAGCCCGGAGTCAGGGCTCTCTGATCCGCCGCGGGCGCCGATCGGCGATTCTGCCGAGGTGCGGCTTCCGCAAGCGTCGGTCGGCGGTCGTCTAGAAGGCGCCCGCTTAGAAGGTGCGCGGTTCGGGGGCGCGCGATTCACGGACCTGCGCCGATGGCGCACCATCTTCCTGGTTGCGATCCTGTTCGTCCTCGGCCTGGCGGCCATCCTGACGCTGATGCTGCGGAGTGCCGAAGAGCAGGACGCCGAAGCCCGCCATCTGGCCGAGATCCAGTTCGGCGCCGCCCTTGCCGCTACCGAGCGCAATGTGGCCACGACCACGCTGGACTATGCCTGGTGGGATGACGCCTACAGCCATCTGGCCGAGACGCACGACCAGACCTGGGCCGAGGCCAATCTCACCGGCGCGACGGTGATGGGACCGGACAAGCTGGTTCAAGGCGCGCTGGTCTTCGATGCCGCCGACCAGTTGAGCTATGGTATCTGGCTGGGGCAATCGACCGGAAGCGGCCTTGCGGACAAGATCCATGGCGGGCTGCGGCAATTGCTGCAGGAGGCGCGCAACCAGGACGCAACGAAACCGCATGCCGTCTCTGGGCTGCTTTCCGTCGATGGCAAACCCAGTATCGCCGCTGCGGCGCCGCTCCTGCCGTTTTCCGCCACCGAGGCGATGCCGGGAACTGAGTCGCGCCATGTCCTGGTCTTTCTGAAGGTGCTGGACGACACCAATCTGCAGGCCATCGGCACTATGCTGGGCACCAGCCAGCTGCGACTGGCGGGGCCGAGCCGTCCGGGCGACGGAACGGCGGTGCCGGGGGCGGAGGCCGCGCAGCGGGGAACGGCGGAGGTTTTGCTGATTGCCCTCGATGGCAGCGCGCTCGGCCGCATCCAATGGCAGCCGCCGCAGCCCGGCCGCACCATCATCGGGCGGCTGGTGCCGCAAATCGCCATGATCATCGGCATCATGACGATCCTAGCCGGCATCGCCATCTGGCTGATGCTGAACATACAACACCGCAACCAGATCTATCTCAGCCTGATCGATGCCAAGAACCAGCGCATCGAAAACAACCTCCGGCTCTGGCGCATCACGATCGAAGCGATCGAATATGGCGTTGCTGTCTTTGACAGGCGCGGACAGCTGTTGCTGCGAAACCAGGCCTGCCAGCGCATCTGGGGCGTACCAGAAGAGCTGCTGCGCGAAACGACGCCGCTGAAGGCTATCGTCGATTGGATTCTCGGCAGTGGCGGCTATCAGCTGCAGCCAGATGAGTCCCGGCCGGCCGATTTGCGGCCCCAGGAGACGATCGCCGGCGGCCGTTGGACCTATTGCCGCGACGAACGCATCCTCGAGGTCCAGCGCCTGGCAGTGCCGGAGATCGGCGGGTTCATCAGCATTTCACGCGATATGACCCAGAGCCGCCGACACGAGGAAGAGCTGGTGCAGGCCTGGGAGCAGGCGGTTCTCGCCAACCGCGCCAAATCCGAGTTCCTGGCCAATATCAGCCATGAACTGCGCACGCCGCTGAATGCCATCATCGGCTTCTCCGAAGTCCTGGAGCTGGAGATCTTCGGCCCCCTCTCCAATGAACGGCATCGGTCCTATGTCGCCGATATCAAGGCCAGCGGTGCGCATCTCCTCAGCCTGATCAACGACATTCTCGATCTCTCGAAGATCGAAGCGGGCAAGTTCGATCTGCGGATCGAGGCCGTCGATTGCGGCGAGATACTGGAAGCGGTTGCGCGCCTGATCCGGCCGCGCGCCGACGCCGGCCAGCTGGACTTCACCGTTAATCGCCCGCAAGAACGGCTTATCATCGGCGCCGATGAACGCGCCTTGAAGCAGGTGCTGATCAATCTCCTGAGCAATGCCGTCAAGTTCACCCCCGCCGGCGGCAAGGTCGAACTCGACTGCCATCGCGTGCCGCATGGCATCGCCCTGGTGGTGCGCGATACCGGCATCGGCATCTCGGCAGACAATATAGCGACGGCTCTGGCGCCATTTGGTCAGATTGACAGCCACCTTTCCCGTCGCTTCGAGGGGACAGGCCTCGGGCTACCGATCGTCAAGGGCATCTGCGAATTGCATGGCGGCTCTCTGCGGCTGCAGAGCGAGGTCGATCAGGGCACCGTCGTCACCGCCACCATTCTCGACCAGTTCTCCCGGCCCGGCCGGCATGGCGGCAATAAGGTCGAAGCCGCGTCCCGGGAGCGTGTCCCCGGGGGTGCGTTGCAGCCGAACTGAACCCGTACGGCGCATCCGGTCCTCGTGCATCTGCTCCCTGCCGCTCGAGAGTTGACCGGCCGGCGGTTGTCGGTTCTTATCGTTAACAACCAGGACGATTGCCCGGCGCGATGACTCGGCAGGCAGCGAGTCTGCCGCCAGGACGGCGTGGCGCGGGCAGATCCGGTTCCGGCTGGTTGGGCAGCCGGGTTGAAGCAGGAAGCGTCAAGGCGGGTGATGGGCGAACCGACCCTTTATGGTCCTCTCCATAGCAGCATGGTCAGTGCCGTGCGATTGGCCCTGTTGGCGCTCGATCTGCCGCATCAGATTGTGGTGCCTGACCTGCACAGCCTCGATAGCACGCGGATGACGGATCTGCTGCCGTATTTCGTCGCGCAGGCGCCCACCTTCATCCATGACGATCTGACGCTGTATGATACCGAGGCGATCCTGCTTTATCTCGACGGCTGGTATGGCGAGCTGCTGCGGCGGGAAGGGATCGCGACGCGCGGTGCGGCGGTCACCTCCGGCCTGATGCCGCCGCAGCCGAGGCTCGTCGGCATGATGTGGCAGATGGTAGCGGTGATGCGTGATCATCTGCAGCCGGCCGCGATCGGGGGGGTGGTGGCGCAGAAGATCTTCGTACCGCATCTCGGCGGCCGGCCCGATACCGAAAAACTGGCGGCAGCGGTGGCACGGCAGCAGGATTGCCTGCAACTGCTGGAGCAATTGACCTTGCTGTGCCACAACGGCGATCACGCAGATTACCTGGTGGACAGCCAGCCGCGCCTGGCCGACCTGCTGCTCTACCCGATTGTCTTCCTGATGATGAAGACCGATCTCGGTTCCGCCTGCCTGGCACGCTCGGTGCGCCTGTCGCGCTGGTGGCTCGCCATCAGCAAGCTCGACCGCTTGCGCCCAGGCCTCCCGGTCCTGCCTTAGCTGGATCGCGCCCGCTTTTCCCGGCCCGCGGTTTTTCAGGCCTGCCGCTGGGCCGGGCCAACCGGCTATATATACCGAACAGTTTCCCTGATCATGAGTGTCGCCATGTCCAATGCCGATGACAGCCGCCCCGTAACTGCGCCAGCAGCGACGCCGACCAGCAGCCATTTCGGCCGGCGCCGGGACATCTCCTGGCTCGCCGATCGCCGCTCGGTTGCCGTGCGCCGCATGGGCGGCCCGGGACCGAGCGAGGCGGAACTGGCGCAGATTCTGTCGGCAGCGCTTGCTGCCCCGGATCACGGTGCGCTGCGGCCCTGGCGGATCGTCCGCTGCACCGACAAGGGCAAGGCACGGCTGGCCGAGCTGTTCATTGCCGCGAAACTGCGCGCAAAGCCGGATGCCGCCGAGGCGGAACTGGCGCGCGAGCGCGACAAGGCGATGAAGCCGCCGGTACTGCTGGCCATGCTGGCAACGCCGAAACCGGCCAAGGGGGAGATCACACCGGCTGAACAGCTCGCTTCAGCGGGCGCCGCCATGCAGAGCATCCTGCTGGCCGCCTTCGGTCTCGGCTACGGCGCCATCATCCTCAGCGGCAGCCGCTGCGCCGACCCTGCCGTTCGCGCGGCGTTCGGGCTAACCGCCGGCGATGATCTGCTGGGCTTCATCAGCATCGGCACCGTGGTCGATACGCCGATCCCGTCGCCCCGGCCAGGCTTGGCGGAGATGGTCGCGGTTTATGACGGCGAGGCACTCGGCTGAAAGTGCGGTAGGCCGCATAGCGACGCGAAGCCGCGGGGCGGTTATGCCGACAACATCCAAACCCGTAAAGCGCCGATGGTCTCGAAGCCGCAATTCCGCATGGCCGCTAGGTCGCCGCCGCTCTCGTAGCCGACAAGGGGCAAATGCGGGTATTGGGCGGCGATCATGGCGACGGCGCCGGCGCGCCAAGTGTCACTGTCTTCCTCCGGTACGAACAAGTTCGTATAGCCGACCACTTCAGCGTCGTGGCAGGTGACGCAGCCGGCAACCACGCGGCCGTCGCGCTGGCAGGCGATGATCCTTACCCGGGGATCGGTGAGCAAAGAGGGCGGAAAAAGCGCCGCCGAATCAGAATTTCGCCAGTCACAATTTCCCCATGCGGCTTCCCATGAAAGCAATTCTCCAGCCGTCGCGATCACCTGCCACGAATCAACGGCCGGAGGCGCTTCCGCCTGACGTCGGTTGGCCGGCCGATGCAACCATTCAGCTTCGAACAGCCGGCTGAAACCAAGGGGCGCCAAGTCCAGCAGGCTGAAGCTGTCTTTGACGGCAAACGGCAGATGGGCCTTGCGTGCAGCGGCGGCAAGGGAGCCGATTGCGGCTAGCTGCGACGCGGTCGCTCCCGGGCCGCTTAATGTGACGACATTGGGATAATAGCGGGGCGCCGCAGCTGTGGTGAACCAGAGATGCTCGGAGAAATGCGTCGCGCATCCATGCGCGCGCAACATCGCATCGCACCAGGCGGCATTATTGCGGGCCGCCAGTGCGACCTTGTCGCGGTCGTTCATAGCGTCCCCTGCATAGCGGTCGCTGACTGCCGCAAGGTTACGGCGTCGCTTCCGGTCCCACTTCTTCGGCCAGTTCGCTGTCGCTTTCCCGGGCAATCGTTCTTGCGCGCGGTGTGACAGGGGCCGCTTCCGGCGCCTGTGATCGGTTGGTCTGGCGCACGAAAAGGACGGCAAAGCCGGCAGCCAGCAGCGGCAGGGCGCAGCCGAGTCCAAGGACCCAGTGGATTGCCGTGTTGATGTTGGCGGAATCGGCCTCCTGGCCGAGGCCCGTACTATTGGCGATGACGCCGGCCGCCGCCGCGCCAAAGGAGATGCCGAGCGAGCGGATGGTGGGGATGGCGCCTGCCGTCAGGCCCTCTTCGCCCCGGGCGGCATGGCGCATGACGGCCGCGACCAGATGCAGATTGGTGGTGCCGAGACCGACGCCGACCAGCGCATCGGCCAAGGCGATGATCCAGAGCGGACCGCTTTGCATGCTGACGGTCAGGATGGCGAGGCCGATGGTGGAAAGCAGCAGGCCGATGGTGATGCAGGCCTGCGCCGCCTTGCCCTGGAAATGCGACGTGCTGACCGAGGCCACGGTCCAGGCGACCGCCAGGCAGGCCATGATATAGGCGGCGACGGAATCGCTGGTGCCCCGCACGGCCTGCAGGGCGAGCGGCAGATAGGCGCCGATGACTGCATGGGTCATGGAAGAGAGCAGCATGACCCAGCCGCCGATGCCGGTACTGGTCGAAAGCGAGAGCGGCCGGGTGGGCAGCAAGCGGCCGCTGGTCTGCACGCGATCTGGCCGGTCGAGGAGGATCGTGCGCTGCACGGCGGCAATGGCAAGGCCGATCAGGGCGATCTGCAGCACGATGGCGATGCCGCGAAAAGAGGATGAGGCGGGATCAAGGCCCAGCAGGGTCAACATTTCGTAGACTTCGCCGGCGAGGCTGACGGCGCAGACGCCGAGGGTCAGCATGCCCAGCCGGCGATAGGGGAAGCGTGGCGCGGCGATGCCGGCTTCGACCTGATGGCGCGGCAGCTTGATCCAGGCACCGGTCATGAAGACGGCGACGATGGGTGCATTGAACCAGAAGGCGCCGCGCCAGAATCCGTGTTCGGCGAAGAGGCCGCCGACCGCCGGGCCGAGCAGCGCTGCAACACCCCAGGTGCTGGAAATGAAAGCCAAAGCGCGCTTGCGCAGATGTTCCGGATAGACCGATTGCACCAGCGCCATCGACAGCGAAATCAGCAGGCCGCCGCCCCAGCCCTGCAGGCTGCGGGCCAGCAGCATGACCAGCATGGTGGGGGCGAGGGCACAGCCGATCGAACCGATCAGGAAAGTGACGCTTGCCAGCATATAGGCGCGCCGGGTGCCAAGGATGGCGCGCAGGGGCGCGTTGCTGGCGGCGCCGATGATGGAGGCGACCATATAGAGGGTGGTCGGCCAGGTGTAGAAGCTGATGCCGCCGATATCCTTCACCACTTTCGGCATGACGGCCGCCGTGATGAAGACGTCGATGGCATGCAAGGCCATGGCGAGATTGATGGTCAGCGTGTAGATGCCAAGGCCGTTGCGGAAGATATCCAGCCAGCTATGGCGTGCCGTCTCGGCGCCAAGAGCGGCTGGTCCGCCGCTGTCACTTTGCGTGGCGGTCGATCGGGGGACTGGATTGCGGCGCTGCATGGTCTTTCCGGAATGACGCGTCGACCGACGCTGAAGACCATTGAGCAGAGCAAGTCGTCGGGCCGGATCGAGGACGGGTATTCAAAAATGGTGCCGCCAGCATCCTGCATGATCCGGGCGGCACCGATCAGGCTCCCACTATAAGCCGGCAATTTGAAACGGAAAGCGGCAATCTTCCGCAGCGGCTCTTTCGCCTGACCATATCGGATTTGGGCCGATTTTTAGCCGTCTGCCTGAGAGTCTTGAGGATGTGACGCAGCAGATTGCATTGCGCTGCAGCAAGGTCTGCCGATACACTCGTCTCAATGGCGCCGCCATCAATGTGTCATGACGCTCGTCCATGATGAGGTCAGGCCCATTGCCGGTTGCATAAGCGGGTAGGCTGCGGACCGGGATGGTTTGCCATTGCGGTGAGAGGTTGCAAAAAAGTCTTGCACAGGATTTTGTGTCCTGTCGCCGAGGTTCTGTTGCAACCATACCGTGATGATTTATCGTCGGCGGGCTGACTGACTAAAGCGTAAGTTCACGACTCGGATTATGCGAGCGGCCAGTGCAAGTGGGTGAGGGGCTTCAAAAAACACGGATAGGTTCGGCTCGCCTCTGACGAGGCAAAGCGTGACGGTGGCGTCACGGCGTATCGGACCGAGGCAATAAACGGCAGGGGTGGACAATGAATATGCTGAAAAAGGTGCAGGAAGATACCAGCAGCAAGCGCTTGCGGCGGTGCAATGCCAATCCGCCAGTGCTTGAACACACCATACCGGCCAAGATCTTGGCGGGTGAACCGGTCAAGAAATGGCACGACATCTATGTCGATCCGACCAATCAATTCTGTGTCGGCATATGGGAATCCGATGTCGGCAAATGGGAAATCGATTTCATCGAAGACGAATTTATCGCCATCATCTCGGGCAAGATCACGCTGACCGATGAAAACGGCCATGCCGAAACCTTCGGGCCGGGCGATGCCGTCGTGGTGCCGCGCGGCTTCAAGGGGACATGGGAAACCGTCGAACCGGTCAAGAAATGGTATGCCGCTTTCGAAAATCTGCGCGACTGATGGCGCTGCGCTGAACTTGATGCGGTGATGATGTCACGCGGCCGCGGTTCCCGCCGGCCCGGATTCTGCTGCCAGGTGCGTGGAGTGTTCGTCCGTCCATCGCGGCGCATGAGACGCAAACGGCAATGGTGTTCGGCGCGCGCGGACGCTACCGATCCGTCCCCGGTTTCGCGAATGGGCGTTAAGCAAATCCGCTTCCACTCCACAGGACCGCGCTCTACTCTGCGCCCTGATTGGCATCGAGGATTGCCGTCGAGGCATATCAGCAAAGTGTGGAGAGGGAGATGAGCAAGAAACTAATTCGCTTCGGCATTAATCCGCCGCCGATCGAAGAGGGCAAGCCCGCCACCGTGCTGGCCGGCAATCCGGTGACGCAGCTGCAGAATTATTACACCGACCCCACCGGCCAGTTCTTTGCGGGAATCTGGGAATCCGCCCCGGGCAAATGGGCCGTGAACTACACGGAAGAGGAATTCTGCACCTTCCTCGCCGGCAAAGCGATCCTGACCGGCGAAGACGGTACGGCGGAAACCTTCATCACCGGCGACGCCTTCATCATTCCCCGCGGCTTCAAAGGAACCTGGGAAACCGTCGAGCCGGTGAAGAAGTGGTATGTCATCTTCGAACCGAAGGCGGTCTGAGCTGACGCGCTTATCCTGACGCGGTCAGCTTGTTCCGCGTTTGCGCTGGCTGCAATGGATTGCCGCCATCACCGCACCTTTGATGAAAGGCAGCAGACCGAGGCTGAGAAGCACGGTCGCCGGCAGCCAGATGGCCGCCTGTAGCCAGGAGGGCGGATGGAAGACCGCCTCCATCAGAAGCAGGCCGGTGACGACGATATGGCCGACGATGGAGATGGTGAAATAGGCCGGTGCGTCATCGGCGCGGATCGGTTCGAAGGGAAGGCCGCATGCCGTACAGCTTTCCGCAATGGTCAGATAGCCGACGAACATCCGGCCGATACCGCAGCGGGGGCACCGCCTCAAGAAGCCGTACTTCAGGCTGGTCCACAGACTGGCTTGCTGGAGGCCAGCATGCTGAACGCGCATTTCCTGGCTGCCGCTGGCTTCCGTCAAGACTGCGTTCATCTCCATCGCTGAAGCTTCCAAGACAAAGTTTGTGTTGCGCCGGCGCCGAAGGTCGCCATTTCAGCCATTCGCGGCGATCCTCAAGCCCCATCTGGGCCGCGAGCAACGTCATCGCGGTCCAGACAGTTGGTCTTGCCGATCCTTCCGTCGCACCGTTGCGGCTTGCCGGGAAGGGGGCGACTGTAGAGGCGGCACCTTGATCTTCGTCATTAAAGTAAAAGGCGGCTCTGTCACAATGCGACCGGTTGCCGCCCGCTATCACCTCCGGCGGGCATGCCGGCTCATGGCAGCAAGTGGGGTGACGGTGCTATTGACAGCCAAAGGCGACGTAACGTCACATGTGAAAGCCGCATGGGGGCACCGGTAGCAACGGTTGGGGAGCCGCGCCGATGACATTGACTTGGGATATTTCCTTCCTGTTGGACACCCAGGGCAAGATCGAGGAGGCACGCGGCAATTGCCTGGAAATCCTGGGAGAACCGGTGCGGACCATGGTCGGCCGATCCTTCCTGCCGTTCATCGCCGGCGCCGACCGGGCGCATTTCCGTCGCTTTCTGGCGCAGCTGGGTAGCGCCAATGCCGTGCGGCGGGCGATGCTGCACCTTCGCACCAGCCTGCGCGGCGACCGGCCGTTTTTCATGGAAGCCCAGAACGGCTGGTCGGCGGCGCATTACTGGATCATGCTGGCCGTGCCGACGGAACAAGTGACCGCCAACCCCCTGGCGGTACTCGATGCGCCGATACCGACCACCAGCGATGACGATCTGCTGATGCTGATCGAACTGGCGGCAGAACAGGCGATGGCGCTCGACCTGACCGTCTTCTCGGTGGGTGGCCTGGCGAAGCCGGTGGCGAATCCCAATGCCGATGCCACTGCTGACCAGGGTGCCGAGCGGGAAAGCCAGCTGCGGCGGCAGGTCGAGCGCAGTCTGGTCGCCAATGCCTATGACGGCATCGTCAGCCGGTCGGAGCCCGGGGTTTACAGCGTGCTACATGATGCGCAGAAAGGCGCCGATCAGATTGCCGGCGATCTGCGGGCGGGGGCACGGGAAATCGGCCTCAGCGACGAGGAGTTCGGCCTCAGCCAACGCACGGTCAAGCTGGGATTGCGGCCCGATCGAGAGCGGATCAAGGCGGCGGTCGTCGCCGTCAGAACGGCGGTTCAAGACCGCAGCCTGCCGGCCGGCACCAGCGCAGACACGGCCGCGCCGATATCGCGCTCGCCCTGGTTCTATCTTGTCCTAGGGGCGCTGGTCCTGTTCCTGCTGGGGCTGGGGGCGGGATTTCTGATCCTGCGCTGAGGTGCAGGCTCGCCGCGCTCAGCTCTGCGTCAGCATCTGGGTGAACTTCGCCATCGACTTGTCGTAATTCGCAGCCCACCAGGCGCTGTCGACGATGGTCTGCTGGGCCAGCGCCTCCGGCTGGGTCGGATCGCCGCTGCGCAAGCTGGCCGGCATGCCGGTGGTGGCGCGCGGATTGGCCGGGCCGATGCCGCGCAGGCTCGACAAGGCAATTTGCCGCGCCGGTTCCTGCATCGACGACAGGAATTTGAAAACCGTATTGCCGCCGGGATTGTTCTTCGGCACCACCCAGACGCCGGGGCAAAGCAGGCCCTGGTCGAAGCTCCAGCCGATCCCGCCCTTGGTTTCCACGGCCAGCTGTGCCGCGCGGGTATGCCAGATGCAGGCCATGGTGACGACCTTGTCCAGCATCATCTGCTTGGCTTCGTTGCCGTTCTCCCAGGTCACCAGATGCGGCTTCAACTGGCCGATGCGATTGACGCAGTCGGCGATGTCGAGGGGATAGAGCTGGCCGGGCTTGGCGCCATGGGCCATGGCGGCGGCTTCGAAACCGCCGATCATCCATTTCCACAGGCCGCGCTTGCCGGGATATTTGCGCAGGTTCCAGAAGTCCGCCCAGCTTTGCGGTGGGTTGTCCTTATAGACATTGGCGTTATAGGCGAGGACGAAGGAATAGGTGTAGCCGGCGACGCCGAAATCGAAAGCAAAGGGCGACATGACCTGGCTGCGGTCGACCACGCTGTAATCGATTGCGCTGAGTGAGCCGCTTTCGCCGAGGCGAAGGCAGGAATAGCCGTCCGTGTCGCAGATGTCCCAATCGACATTGCCGCTGTCGACCATGGATTTGATCTTGCCCTCGCTGGGGCCCGTCCCGTCGAAAACGACGTCGATATTGGTGTCGCGCTTGAAGGGCTTGCCGAAAGCCTGGTTGAGGTGATCGATATCGCTGTTACCCCAGACCGCAAACGTCAGTTCATCGGCATCGGCGGCCCGCGCGGCGCGGCCAAAGCCGGCCCCCATAAGCGGCGCCAAGCCGGCCGCCGCGAGGCGCCTCAGGAAGCGGCGCCGGTCCTCTGCCGGCAGGGCCGCCGCCTGTTGCCGCAATTCGGCGCCGAGCCGCGGCAGATCCTGCGCGAAGGGCGACGGGGCGACAAGCCCTGTATGGGCGGAAGGATGCCTGACGTCGATGCTGCGATCGGCGAGCGGATTGGCGGGTGAGCGGAGCGATGTCTTCGGCTGCATGCATCCGCTGTAGCCCCCCGATCCGATGGCGTCAAGCCGGGCACGGCCTTGCCGCCCGCTCCAGGATCAATGCGGCTTGTGATTGAACAGCGACAGGACGAAGCCGATGGCGGCGGCGATGAGGGCGACCACGCAGGTGCCGGTCCATCCCCAGGCCTCGAAAGCCGAACCGCCCAGCATGGACCCCAGGGCACCGCAGCAGAACATGGTCGTCATGAAGACGGTGTTGATGCGGCTGCGCGCGCCGGAATCAAGCGCATGAATACCGGCCTGATTGGAAACCAGGGCGGATTGGACGCCGAGATCCATCAGCACGACGCCGATGATCAGGGCCGGCATCGAGCCTTGAACCAGGATGAGAAGCAGGAACGAGGCGAAGACCAGCACCGCCGACAGGGTGACGACCATTTGCGGTCCGTGCCGGTCGGCGATGCGGCCGGCGATCGGCGCCGCCAGCGCTCCGACGGCGCCGATCAGGCCCATCAGGCCTGCGAAGGTCGCGCCGAGATTATAGGGCGGCAGGCGCAGCTCCAGCGCCAGGTTTGCCCAGAAGGCGGAGAAGCAGGCAAACATCATGCCCTGGCAAAGTCCCGCCAGGCGCAGGCGGCGATAGCGGAGGAAGAAGCCGAACAGCGAGACGAGGATGCGGCCGTAATGATCGCGGGTGACCGGCGCGACCCGCGGCAGCAACGCCGCCAAAAGCGCCGCCAAGCCGAGCATCAGTCCGGCGGCGAGAGCGAACATGGCGCGCCAATGCCAGTGGTCGGAGACATAGCCGCTGATCGTGCGGGCCAGCAGAATCCCCACCAGCAGGCCGCCGGTCACTGTGCCGACCACCTTGCCGCGCTGGGCGGGATCGGCGAGATGCACCGCCAGGGGCACGATCTGCTGGACCACCGTCGTCAGGATGCCGATGACCAGGCAGGCGATGCCGAGCCACACCAGGCTGGGCGCCAAGGCGGCGCCGGCCAGAGCAACGCTGAGGCCAAGCAGGGTGACGAGGATGAGGGTCTTGCGCTCGACGCGGTCGCCGAGCGGGGCCAGGAAGAAAAGGCCGATCGCATAGCCGATCTGGCAGAGGAAGGGCATGATGGCAACTTGGCGCGGCGTCGCTGCGAAATCGCGAATGAACAGGCCCAGCATCGGCTGGTTGTAATAGGTGTTGGCGACGGCAAGGCAGGTTGCCACGGTCATCACCGCCAGCAGCTTGCCGCTGAGATGGGGGTGCTCCGTCATCGGGGAGGAGCGGGCCCGCGGACTCCCATGCGGCGCCGCGGCGGCGGCGCTTTCCGCCCGTGCCATATCATCCGGTGCCGCGCCATCCCGTGTGCCGCGATCCTCCGGCCGGCTTTCGACAACGCCCGACACCGCCATGTGGCCGATCCTCATGCTGAAAGATGGATAAAATGCTGCGTATCGGAAGAGATACGATGCGTCGGGGAAGAGGCGGGGGGATGGGCGGGCGGCTGCAAGCATCGCCCATAGGCTGGAATGACATGAGGAGGCCAAGGCAGAAATACTGCCTTGGCCTCCTCCCTATCTCTCTTATTTCATCGTCGGCATGACGAATTCGGCGCCGGCGCGGATGCCGGTTGGCCAGCGCGAGGTGATGGTCTTCAGCTTGGTGTAGAAGCGCACGCCTTCGGGCCCATGCATGTGATGATCGCCGAACAGCGAGCGTTTCCAGCCGCCGAAGCTGTTGAAGGCCATCGGTACCGGGATCGGCACGTTGATGCCGACCATGCCGACTTTGATCTTGGCGGCGAATTCGCGGGCGGCATCGCCGTCGCGGGTGAAGATCGCCGTGCCATTGCCATATTCATGGTCGTTCACAAGCTGCACGGCAGTGGCGTAATCCGGCACGCGCACGACCGAGAGGACCGGCCCGAAGATCTCTTCCTTGTAGATGCGCATCTCCGGCGTCACATGGTCGAACAGGCAGCCGCCCAGGAAATAGCCGTTCTCATAGCCTTGCAGCTTCAGGTCGCGGCCATCCACCACCAGCTTGGCGCCTTCCTGAACGCCAAGATCGACATAGCCTTTGACCTTGTCGTAATGCTGCTTGGTGACGAGCGGGCCCATGTCGGCTTCGGGGTCGGTGCCCGGCGCCACCTTCATGCCGCGCACGCGCGGCGACAGTTTCTCGATCAGGGTATCGCCCACCTTGTCGCCGACCGCGACCGCCACCGACACCGCCATGCAGCGCTCGCCGGCCGAGCCATAGCCCGCGCCCATCAGGGCGTCGGTCGCCAGGTCCATATCGGCATCGGGCATGACGATCATGTGGTTCTTGGCGCCGCCCAGGGCCTGGACCCGCTTATTATGCGCGGTGCCGGTGTGATAAATGTATTCGGCGATCGGCGTCGAGCCGACGAAACTCACCGCCTGGATCTCCGGATTGGCGAGGATCGCATCGACCGCTTCCTTGTCGCCGTTGACGACGTTGAAGACGCCGTCCGGCAGGCCGGCCTTCTTCAGCAACTCGGCGATGAAGAGCGAGCAGGTGGGAACGCGTTCCGAGGGCTTCAGGATGAAGGTGTTGCCGGTGGCGATGGCGATCGGGAACATCCACATCGGCACCATGGCGGGGAAGTTGAAGGGCGTGATGCCGGCGACGACGCCGAGCGGCTGGCGGATCGCCCAGCTGTCGACATTGGTGCCGACATTCTCGCTGAACTCGCCCTTCAGCATCTGCGGAATGCCGCAGGCGAATTCGACGACTTCCAACCCGCGGGTGATCGAGCCCTTGGCGTCCGACAGCACCTTGCCATGCTCGGCAGTGACGATCTGCGCCATCTTGTCCATGTTCTCTTCCAGGAGATCCTTGAAGCGGAAGAGCACGCGCGAGCGCTGCAGCGGCGTGACGGCGGACCAGGTCTTGAAGGCCTCGGCGGCGACCGTTACCGCGGCGTCCAGCTCGGCCTTCGAGGCGAGAGCGACCTTGGCCTGAACCTCACCGGTGGCCGGATTGAAGACGTCGCTGAAGCGACCGCTGGTGCCGGCGACTTCCTTGCCGCCGATGAAATGGGGGATGGTCCGCATGATATCCTCGCCAGGTGATGGGCTGTTGGTGGCCATGTTCCAATTTGGTCCAAATCAGGGCCAAGCGGCGGAATAGTAAGACCTCTTGGCCATTGGTCAAGACAAATCGGTCAAGATATTGAACTTATGATTAGGATATTTAACGGATCGGTCCTGGGGCATCCGGTTTCAAATTTGGACGGATTTTCAAGGGCGTCTGCCCCGCAGTTTTCTGGGATAAGGGGCCGTCGGTTCCAGCCGGCCTGATGGCGATGGAATAAATCGGCCGCGGGCTGCAGCTTCCCTTTTGCATCGATGAGCCTCGTCGGCGCGACTGAAGCTGGGACGGCCGGTATCGCGTCGGTCGATTGGCGAAGAGACGTGCGCCTGCGCTTCGCCACGCGCTCCAGACGAGATCGAGAAGTTGCTCGCGCGACGCGCGGCTGCGAGACTCACTGCGTTAGGATCAAACATCGTCGGCCAAGTCTCTCATTGGTGTGACAGCGGACGGTTGTAGCCGCTTCAACCCGTCACCAAGATGAAACCGATCCCGGCTAGAAAGCTCTATCGATAAATCGCGGGGCTGGCATGTCAGGTCATCAGGTTATTCAAGTCACCGATCTCCATCTGAGCGCAGAACGCGCTTACAATTATGCGAGTTGGAAGGCTTGCCTCGACCATATCAATGACGTGAAGCCGGACTTCGTCGCGGTCACCGGTGATCTGGTTCTGGACGATCCCGACCATGCACCTGATCACAGCTTTGTCCATCGTGAGCTGAACCGGATTGAGGTCCCTTGGGCTGCATTGCCGGGCAACCACGACATCGGCGATACCGGCCCGCGACCCTATATGGGACAATGGATCACCGATGAGCGCCGGCAAAGATTCTTAAGTCATTACGGTGCCGATTGGTGGGGGCGCGACCTGGGTGCCTGGCGCCTGCTCGGTCTCAACGCCCAGTTGATGGGAAGCAGCCTCGCTGCCGAAGCCGAACAATTGGCGTGGCTGGAATCCCAGGTGGCGGATGCGCAGGACAGGCCGCTGGCACTCTTCCTTCACAAGCCGCTCTTCGTCGAAAATCCGGCGGAGGCGGGGGATCCCGTCTGGTGTGTTCTCCAGGAGGGCCGGCAGGCGATCCTGCAAACGCTTCAGCGCGGTAATCTGAAATTGGTGGCTTGCGGCCACGCGCATCATTATCGGACGCTCAATTTTGGCAGCACGGCGATGGTCTGGGCGCCCAGCACGGCGCAGATCATCAATAACGAGGTCGCCCCATTTCAGGGGCTGCATGAGCCCGGTATCGTGCATTACCGCTTCGATGACGACAAAGTCGAATACGGCTTGGTGAAGCCCCGTGGCCTGGTCGCCAGCGATCTGACCGACATCGTCGAAACGCATGGCACAATGCGGCAGGCCCCTTTATTCCCGCTGGAGCAAGTCCTCGCTTAAGGCATCGGCGGATACGTGGCTTGAGCCCCAATCGCCTGGCGACTTCCTCCCAAGCCAATCCGCCTTCAGATCTCCCTGATATCGGCTGCGTGCAGGCGAATGCGAACCGCGCTGCCGATTGGCAGCAGGCTGGCGCTCGGTCGATTGAGGACATCCATCTTCAGCGGCACTGAACCTGCCTGCAGCGAATAACGCACCACGGCACCCAGCAGCTTGACACCGGAGACGATGACAGAGGTCTCGAATGCGGTCGTGGGTGCGTCGCCATTTCCATTGGCGGGATCAATGATATCCAAGGCTTCGGGATGGACTGCCCAGCTTGTCGCAGGCCGGTGATTGAAGATACGCTCGATCGTCGGTGGCGGCAGGATATTGAAGTCGCCGATGAAGGCGGCCACCGCCTCGCTTGCCGGGCGACCATATATGTCATGGGGCGAGCCGATCTGCGCCAGCTTGCCGCTCTGCATGACGGCGATCCGATCGCCGATCACCAGCGCCTCTTCCTGGTCATGCGTTACCATGACGGCCGTGAAGCCAAGCTCTCGCTGCAATCGCTTCAATTCGTCACGCAGCCGCTTGCGGATTTGTGCGTCCAGTGCCGACATCGGTTCATCGAGAAGCAGCAGATGCGGCTCCAGCACCAAGGCGCGCGCCAACGCGACACGCTGCTTCTGGCCACCGGAAAGCTGTTGCGGCCGCGCCTTGGCCCTTTCTTTCAGCCCCATCAACTCGACCATGGCGCCAACCCGGCGTCTGATCTCGGTCTTTTCCAGCCGTTTCTGTTGTAGACCGAAGGCTAGGTTCTGTTCGATCGTCATGTTGGGAAACAGCGCATAATGCTGCATGACCATGCCGATGCCGCGATCCTTCGGTTGCAAGGAAATGATGTCGCGACCGGCCAACAGCAGCGTTCCCGCATCAGGCTGGACTAACCCGGCGATCGAGCGTAGCAAGGTGGTCTTGCCACAGCCAGATGGTCCGACCAGGACGCACATTTCGCCTTGCTCGATGTCGAGGTCGATGGAATCGAAGACCATGACGCCATCGAAGCGTTTGGTGAGACCTCTCATTTCGACGAAGCTCATTTCTTGTCCTTCCGCTCTGTCAAAGCCGCGATGACCGCGGTCGAGAGGGCCCAAACGATGATGAAATAGACTGTGACCACGACACTGGTCAGGCGCCCGCTACCTTCGCGCAAGACATTCATGAAGACCTGCAGGGTCGGATAGAGACCGCCAACGAGCAGGTTGGCGTAAACGAATTCGCTGATCGCCAAGGTGAAGTTCATGACCAGGCCGATCGCCAGGCCGCGCAGGACCGATGGGAGAATCACACGCACCATGATGGCCAAATCGCTGGCGCCGACCAGATATCCCGCCTCGATGATGTCCTTTACCGTGATGGCACGCAGATTGTTCTTGATCGGTACATAATAGAAGGAAGCCCCCAGCGGCACATAGCCGAAGATCAGGATCAGTGGTGTGCCATTGAGCTGAATGCCGTACTGGCCCGAATAGATGCGCAAGAGACCCAGCGCGAGCACCACACCCGGCACGGCATAGGGCAGAATCACCAGCGCGCCGAGCCAGCGGTCAAGAAGCGGCAGATAGCAATGGCCAACCAGGATGGCCGGAACCGTCACCAGCGCCGAAACCACCGTGGCGCCGAAGGCGATGACCAGCGAATGTACCAGCGCCTGATCGAAACGCGGATCGGCAAAAATTCGCAAGGCCCAATCGGTCGTGAAACCGCTGGGCAGAACGGTACCGTTCCAATCGGTTGCGAAGGCATTGAGGGCTACGGCGGCGACCGGCAGAAGTTGCAGTACAACAAAGACGCCGATGATGAGCCAAGCCGGATTGCCCAAAATCGGCTTTCTCAGGGTCCGGCTCATGCGTAGCGCCTTCGCAGCAATGTCTGTTCCACCACCACCGGAACCGTCAATACCAGCACCAACAGCGTCGCAAGTGCATCAGCCAATTGCGGATCCGAGAAAACGTCGCCGGCCGCGAGTTCGCCGATACGCAATGTCACCAGGTTGGCGTTCCCGCCGACCAGGGCGAAGGCCGTGGCATAGGTACCCATCGCATTGGCAAAAAGCAGAATGAAGCTGCCGATCAGGCTTGGCGCCAGGATCGGCAGACCGACGCGCCACCAGAAGGCAAGCCTTGAGGCGCCGACCAAGGCCGCCGATTCCTCGATCTCCGGCGTCAGGGCGCCAAGGCTGGGAAACAGCAGCAATACGGCAAGCTGGACTTGCAGATAGGCGTAGACTAGGACAAGCCCGCCGGTGGAATAAATGTTGAATTGATCGATTAGTCCGGCCTTGGCCAACAGCAGCGTGAAGGAGCCGCTGAGGCCGAACATGATGATGAAGGCGAAGGCCAGCGGGAAACCGGTGAAGTTCGATCCGATATTGGAATAGGTCAGAACCACCTGTTGCAGATTGCCTGGCATGGTCCGCAGCAGGTTGGCAATCGGCAACGCAAGGCCGACGCCGATGATCGATGTGACGGCGGAGATCAGGAAGCTGGTTTGGAAGGCATTGCGGTGGAAGCCGCTCGAGAGAATCTCGACGTAGTGGCTGAGCGTCATCCCGTCATCGCTTTGCAGGCTGTTCCAGGCGACAGCCAGCAGCGGCGCCACTTCAAAGAGGAACAGGATCAGCAGTAACGGCACCGCAAAAAGGAAAGCCAGCGCGCGCGTCTTGCTGTTCATGACAATTAGGCCGATCGATCTTGGTCTGCAAAGGCGAAGGGATCACACCGTCCCCTGCACGGTGTGATCCCAACGAGGTGTCTTGCTTAAAGCTTGGAGGCGACTTCTTCCTGCCAAAGCTTGGCGAGACCCTTCGCTGCATTGGTCCAGAGCTCCGCTTGGATCGGGCGGGCCTTGGCATATTGCGCGGCCGGCAGCACCTTGGCGGCCGTTTCGGCCGGCAGGGTAATCTGATCGATCCGGATCGGACGGGCATAACCATTGGCAAAGGCGATCTGGCCTTCGTCGCTGAACGCATATTCGCGCGTCAGCTTGGCGAGTGCGGGATGCTTTGCATAGGGGTTGATCACGGTCGTGTATCCGCTGGTTACCGAACCGTCGGCGGGGATGACGACATCCCACTTATCGCGGCCGACTGTATCGCGCCAGGAGAGGGCGTTGAAATCCCAGACGATGCCGACTTGGACTTCACCCTTTTCCATCAGCGCAACATTTACGTTGATCGGCAGCAGACGCTTTTGCGCTGCGAGCTTGGCAAAGAGGTCAATGGCGGGGTGTAGGTTTTCCTCGCCGCCACCCTGGGCGACCGCCGCCGCGAGAATAGCGGCATTCGATTGGGCGGCCTTGCCGACTTCGCCGACCGAAACCTTATAATCGCCGTTCAGCAAATCGGCGAAGCTCTTCGGCGGGTCCTTGACGTCCTTGCTGATCAGGAAGGCGATGGTGCCGGTATAACCGAGCGCCCAGTTGCCATCCTTGTCCTTGGCCCAACCGGGGATCTTATCCCAAGTGCTGGGCTTATAGGCGACGCTCAAGCCGCGCTTCACAGCGATCGGGCCGAATTCCAGACCGATTTCGCCGATATCGGCGGAAGCATTGGCTTTCTCGGCTTCGAACTTCGCCAGTTCTTCAGCGCTCGACATATCGGTATCGGTGTGGGTGATGCCATATTTCGTCTGGATTGCCTTCCAGAGCCCACCCCAATTCGCCCAATCATCCGGCATGCCAACACTGACGATCTGGCCTTCGGCCTTGGCTTGAGTTTCCAACTCGGCGAGCGATTGCTCAGCGGCGCTAGCCGTGGTCACCGCCAGACCCAGCATGACCAGCCCTGTCGCCAGCCCAATTTTGAATGACATGTAGTCCCCCTCTTTCCATAACAACGGCGTTACAGGCGGCGGACGTTACTGATGGACTGTGACGGTTTTCGACGGAGCCAATGACAGTTCAATGAGAAAGAGATGTACACCCAGGCATCTGATACATCAGCGTTAGGACAGTATGCTGCGCTAGGATTTTTACCCAGAAAAGGCGAGCCGTATCGGGATGTTCCGGCCTTGGCGAGATGTGCGATCTGCGGCTCATCGTGCGCGAGTCAGACAGATCGGCAGGCATGATGCGCAGTCTATGTGCATTCATGCCCGCCGATCCGCCGCGTCATCGTGGACCGGCTCAGGCGATTACGCCTGTTCTGTCCAGTTCCGGTACCAGGTCTTGAACAGCTTCAACTGGGTCTCCGCATAGTGCTTCTGGCTGGCGCTCAGTTTGTCCGACGGATTGAGCTGGAGCTCGTATTCGGGGCTGCCTTCGAGGACCATGAGATGCTTGTAGAAGAGGACGAGATCGGGCCCCTCGTCGAAGGTGGACAGGACCCACAGGGCTTTCTCGAGTTCCAATGCCTTCTGGCGGGCGGCGGCATCGCCGGCCTGAGCCTGTTCGCATAGCGAGACCAGATGCAGGACCTCGCGCGGCAGGGCATTGCCGATGCCGGTGATCGCCCCGCCGGCACCGCAATTGATGAAGCCATGGAAGACCTGCGTATCGACGCCGACCATGAGGGTGAGGCTCGGATCGCGGCCGGTAATATGCTCGGCGGCATAGCTGAGCGAAGCGGCGCCGCCAAATTCCTTGAAGCCGACCAGATGCGGATATTTGTCATTCAGCTTGAAGAACAGGTCCGCCTTCGTTTCAAAGCCGTAATAGGGGCTGTTATAGATGACTGAGGGAAGATCGATGCCGGCTTCCAGGATGCCGGCAAAATGGTCGTATTGGGCGGCCGGCGAAGTGCCGCGCGACAGAACCCGCGGAATGATCATGAGACCGCCGGCGCCGGCCTTCTTGGCATGTGCCGCCAGCTCCGCGGCCTGGCGCGGATTCTGCGCCCCGGAGCCAACGATGACCGGCACGCCGGCCTTGACCAGCGCCTCCACGCCTTGCTGCCGTTGTTCGATGGTCAGCAGGGGCCAATCACCCATCGAACCGCAATAGACGACCGCCGACATGCCTTTTTCGATCAGCTCTTTTCCCTTGCGGGCAAGTGCGGCGAGGTCGGGCGTGCGATCGGCTTTGCAGGGTGTCATCAAGGCTGGAATGCAGCCGCGGAAAATATTTCTAGCCACTTTAGTCTCCTGAGGATGATTTCGGCCCGACCATAACGCCGTCGTCGACAATTACAACGGCAGATCGTCGCGCTTTTGCTTGGTGTGCTTTGCATCGGCCACTGCCGATGCCGCGCCAGACATGGGCGACGCCGGCTTCAATTGCCTCCCTTGACCCGCAAACGGGCGGCATGGAGCAGCGGCTCGGTATAGCCATTGGGCTGAACGCGGCCCTTGAAGACCAGGTCGCATGCCGTCTGGAAGGCAATCGACAGATCGAAATCCGGCGCCATCGGCTTGTAGGCCGGGTCTCCCGCATTCTGCTTGTCGACCACGGCTGCCATGCGGTGCATGGTCGCCATTACTTGCTCGCGCGTGCAGATGCCATGATGCAGCCAGTTGGCGATATGCTGCGACGAAATCCGCAGGGTGGCACGGTCCTCCATCAACCCCACATTATTGATATCCGGCACCTTGGAGCAGCCGATGCCCTGATCGATCCAGCGCACCACATAGCCCAGGATTCCTTGGGCGTTGTTCTCCACCTCACGCAGGATCTGCGCCTCGCTCCATTTGCGGAAGGCAGCGACGGGAATGTCGAGGATTGCATCGACATAAGCGCGGCGTCCGCCGGCAGCGAGCTTCTTCTGCACGGCAAAGACGTCGATCTTGTGATAATGCAGCGCGTGCAGGGTTGCCGCGGTGGGCGAGGGCACCCAGGCGCAATTGGCGCCCGCTTTCGGATGCTCGATCTTTTGCTCCAGCATGGCCGCCATCATGTCGGGTGCGGCCCACATCCCCTTGCCGATCTGCGCCTTGCCGGAGAGGCCGCATTCGAGGCCGATATCGACATTGAGATTCTCGTAAGCCGTGATCCAGCCCTTGCGTTTGATGAAATCCTTGCGCGAGAAGGGACCCGCTTCCATTGACGTATGGATCTCGTCGCCGGTGCGGTCGAGGAATCCGGTATTGATGAAGGCTACCCGATGCTTGGCGGCACGGATGCATTCCTTGAGGTTGACCGAGGTGCGGCGCTCCTCGTCCATGATGCCAAGCTTTACCGTGTAGCGCGGCAAACCCAGGATCTGTTCGACACGGGTGAAGGTCTCGTCGGCGAAGGCGACTTCCTCGGGCCCATGCATCTTCGGCTTCACGACATAGACCGACCCGCTCACGGAATTGCGCAGGCCATCGGTCTTCCTGAGGTCATATAAGGCGATCAGGGTGGTGACCATCGCATCCATCAGACCCTCGGGGATCTCATGCCCGTCCTTGTCGAGGATGGCCGGCGTGGTCATGAGGTGGCCGACATTGCGCACCCAAAGCAGTGCGCGCCCCTTCAACGTCACTGTCTTTCCATCGGGGCCGGTGAAGCCGCGATCGGGGTGGAGTTGCCGGACGAAGGTTTTGCCACCCTTCTCGACCTCGGCCGACAGATCTCCTTTCATGAGGCCGAGCCAATTGGCATAGGCCTGGACCTTGTCTTCCGCATCGACACAGGCAACCGAATCCTCGCAATCCATGATCGCCGTCACCGCGCTCTCGATCACGACATCGGCGAGCAGCGCCTGGTCGCGGCTGCCGATCGGGTGGGCGCGGTCAAAGACCAGTTCGACATGCAGGCCGTTATTGCGCAGCAGAACCGCATCCGGCGCTTTCGGATTGCCGCGATAGCCGACGAATTTTTCCGGCTGCAGCAGCGGCATGTCGTCGACCAGCAAGGCGCCATCCTTGACCTGATAGCGCCGGACATCGGCATGGCTCGCGCCTTCGATGGGAAAGGCCTCATCCAGGAAGACGCGCGTCCGCGCCACCACGCGTGCGCCGCGCCCGCGGTCATAGCCGCCGGTGGGGACGGGGGCTCCCATGGCGTCGGTGCCGTAGAAGCAGTCATAGAGGCTGCCCCAGCGGGCATTGGCGGCATTGAGGGCGTAGCGGGCATTGGTCACCGGCACGACCAGCTGGGGGCCGGCGATGGCGGCGATCTCTGGATCGACATTCGCGGTTTCAATTTTGAAATCCGGGCCTTCCGGCAACAGATAGCCGATCTCGGACAGGAAGTCCTTTTGTGCCGCGATGCTGGCGCCGGGATTGGCCTTGTGCCAGGCATCGATCTGCGCCTGCAACGCATCGCGCCTGGCCAGCAGCGCGCGATTCTTCGGCGCCAGATCGTGGATCAAACTTGAGAAACCTTGCCAGAAAGCCTCGCCCGTCACACCTATTCCGGGCAAGACTCCGTGCATGATGAAATCGTCAAGATGCGGATCGACCCTGAGGTCGTGGCGATGGATCATCTTTACCCGCCTGTCGTTGGGACATTGAATTTTTCGGCGCCGGCAAACTGCCGAGAGCATGGCTTACGCTGTCGTCGAGTTTATGGGGCGTTGTTTTCGAACTGCAAGTGTCCATTGAACATTCTCGCCGCCAAGCCACATCCCATCGGCCCTCCTCTGCGGTGCGGCCTTCGCCCGTGGTACGCGCCGCACCGGCAGCCATGTGCTTTAGAACTGCACATCACCGGAAATGCCATGCGGGATCCGGAAGCAGACGGGAAGCTCCCGCGATCCGCCGAAACAATCTAAACGTATGGGTTGATCTTGTGCGGGTGAAATTTCTCGTTCTGGACTCATTGTCCCGCATCATGCAGCCTTAGGATGAGGCAGTTCGGTTGGGAGGCTCGCGGCTGTTGCTCGGTCGCATCCCTGACGTGCCCCCAAGTCGCGTCAGGGATGCGCTCCGCCTTCCCGCAAAGGGCCGGATGCATCGCACCTCAAGCCAGCAAGCGCCAGATAAGAACCGCGATGCCGATCACCATCGCCCAGGCCAGGATGGCATAGGGCAATACCGAGCGGACGCCTCGCCAGAAGCCGGGATCGACCGAGGGGATGTCATGGCAGCGCATCGCTTCGGCGACGGCCGCTTCCAACGTATCGTGGGTGCCGCTGGTCCAGCTTCTGTGCTGGGCCACGTCGGTGAGCGTGCAGAGATATTTCCGGCGCGTTCCATCGTGCCAGGACTTTATGCTGGCCGTCAGCTCGTCCGGTATGATTGCCAGGCCGTTCATCGAAACAGCATCGGATATGCGGGAAATGCCGTTCATTTCGCCCCCCATCCGTCCCCGGAGGCACTATACACAGCTTTTACGGGATCGATGGGGGGATTTGTCTATTGCTACGTAAATACCTAAACTAAATATAAAGATTGATACATATATGTGTGACAAAATGCGGCCATGGGTCATTGAGCCTGCCGTTCTTTCACTTTAGAAAATCAAACGGAACTCCAAAGTCGAAGTCGGCCGGCTGCCAAAGCCGGTGAGTAATGGGGGAGGCCACAATCCTACCGGGAGAGAGAAGGCGGAAATGCCGGCTCTTCCGGATCATGCAGGAGGCCTTTGTTGTGATGCTTGATGGTCCGTCCCACTCGCGACGCTTCGTGTCGCGCGCGCATCTGGGCTTTGCCCGATTTGCCCTGGTGGCAGCAGATCTATGCGCGCTCGCTTTGGCCAATCTTGCGGCGCATGCGCTGCTTCCGGCGTTCGATGCCAGAACCACCGGCGGGGCCGGCCTGCTGCCGCTGTCGATCATGATCATCCTCTATGCCCATGCGAAACTGCCGTATCTGCAGGGCCAGCCGGATGACGTCATGAGCCGCCGGCAATCCATCCTGGCGCCGGCGCTCACGGTCGGCTTTTCCATCGCAATCGCCTTGAGCCTCAACAGCGCGGTGCACCTGATCATCCGCAGCTATGACCCGGCGAGAGTGAGCGTGGCCTTTGCCGCGGTCTGGGCATTGTCCGCCGGCATGACCGCGGCGTTTTTCCGGCTGGTCGGCTGGTTCGCGCTGGTCAACCTGCGCGGCATCAAGAGCCTGCAGACGCGGGTGGCGATCGTTGGCGCGGGGCCGATCGGCACGCAGCTGGTGCAGGTCATCAACCAGCATTTCACCGGCCATCTGCGGATCGTCGGTATCTATGACGAGCGGATGACGCGGGTGCCTGAAGAGGTCGAGGGCTTTCGCGTCGACAGCATGGCAGCACTTGTCGAAACGGCGCGACAGAACGGCATCGACAAGATCCTCGTCGCCTTGCCGCTCAGCGCCGAAGAGCGGCTGCTGGCGCTGCTGCAGCGCCTGAAAACCCTGCCGATCGATGTAGCGCTGATTCCCGACAATCTCGGCCTGCGCCTGATGGGAAACAGCGATCTGTCGAAGCAGGGGCTGGACCGTGTTCTCCTCAACATCCTGCACCGCCCGCTGTCGGCCGAGGATCTCGCGCTCAAGCGGGCTTTCGATATCTTCGCCAGCGCCGCGCTGCTGCTGCTGTTTGCGCCGATCATGCTGGTGATCGCCCTTGCCATCATCGCCACCAGCCCCGGCCCGGTCTTCTTTCGCCAGCCGCGCGCCGGTCTCTACGACAACATCATCCATGTCCTCAAGTTCAGGACGATGTACGTCAACCAGACGGACCTGCATGCGCGGCAGCAGACCCGCCGCAACGATCCGCGCATCACCAAGATCGGCCATTTCCTGAGAAAGACCAGCATTGACGAACTGCCGCAGCTGATCAACGTGCTGCGCGGGGAAATGTCGCTGGTGGGGCCGCGGCCGCATGCGACGGGAATGCAGATCGACGGCCGCCTGTGCCACGAGATTCTGCGCGAATATGCCCAGCGGCACAGAGTGAAACCGGGCATTACCGGCTGGGCGCAGGTCTGCGGCCTGCGCGGCGCAGTGGATGATCCGGCGGTGCTGACCGAGCGGATCGAGCGCGACATCTACTACATCGACAACTGGAGTCTCTGGTTCGATATCAAGATTCTGCTGCTTACCCTGCCGGAAATGATCCGGTCCAGGAATGCCTTCTAGGCGGCGCGTGACGGGGGAACATGGCGTGTCGTCCGACCGGACCGACCGCTTCAGGGGATTGCAGTGTCGATCAGCAGAAAAGAACACCAGCGACAAACAGAACATCGGGGGTATTGGGGAAGCCGCCGCGGCAGTCGCAGCGGCATGCCGCCCATCCTGGCGCAAGGCGCAAGCAGGCTGCATCCCGCCGTCCTGTGCGCCGGCGCAGCGCGCATATCCGGACTGACCGCCCTTATGCTGACTGCCACGGTTGCGCAGGGCCTGGCGCAGGATGCCGCGATGGTCGTGCCCGTGCCTGAATTCATCACCGGTGAAAGCGTCATGCAGCGTTTCGACCGTCTGCACCGCCCTGAAGGCTTTCAGCTGGGTTCGTTCCAGCTGAATGCGCGCCTCGACCTCTCGCTCGGCTATGGCACGAACATTTATGACTCGCACGATCATGCGCAGGATGACGGCTATGCGGTGACAGGTCTCGGCTTCAGCGCCGTTTCGGCGCAGCCCGACGAGGCGCTCGATGTCGATGGTCTTATCAACCGCACGACATATTTTTCGCAATCATCCAACAATGAGTGGAGCGGGCGCATTCTCGCCGGCGGCTGGAAGGATGTCGGCGACAATCTGCGTGTCAACGGCAATGCCATGGTCGCGCGCGAAGTCGAGCGGCGAGACGACCCGCAATCAAGCCCGCAGACCGAGCCGGTTCTCTACTGGCATTACAAGGCCGGGGCCGGCGTCGAGACGCAAAACGCCATCATCACGCTGAGCGGCGGGGTAGCTTTCGATCGCGTCGATTACGACAACGTGAACAGCACCAGCGGCGATATCAGTCTCAGCGAACGCAACATGAATGAGATCGATGCCACGACCCGCGCGAGCTATAACATCGACACCGATCGGATCATCTATCTCGAAACCGTCGGCAATGTCCGCCTGCCGGATGACCGCTATGACAGCAACGGGCTGCGCCGGCAATCCGCCGGTGTGGTGTCGTCGCTTGGCGCCAACTATGCGGTCTCGCCGGCGCTGCGTTTCGTGACCGAGCTCGGCTACCGGCATCAGGCCTATGTCGATTCACAGGTCGCGAATATCGACGGCCCGCGGGCGATCGCGCAGGCGGTCTGGACGCCTCTGCTGACCACCGAGATCACTGCGCAATTCGCGCACGACTATTATGAAAGTTTCGATGGGGCGACCCCCGGCTATTGGCTGGATAGCGCCGCCCTGACCCTCACGCAGGAGCTCAACCGCGATCTGGTGCTGGTGGCGCAGGGCAGCACCGGCTATCGCAACTTCGTCGATAGCAGCCGCTACGAGCATGTCTATACGTTTCAGGCGGGGATGCGCTGGAACGTGACCACGGGTCTGGTCGTCGGCCTGGACAACACTTTCGAATATCAGACGGCGCGCGCCACCCAGGGGAAGTTCGATTCGAACGTTACCCTGCTGCACGTGACCAAGACGTTTTAGGAGATCGCGTCAAATGCACGTTTTAACGACTTTGTTTGCAGTCACCGGATATGCGCGGCGGTTGCCGCAGCTGCTGGTCGCCGCTCTCCTCTCGGTCGCGCTGGCTGCCTGCACGCCGACGCCGGATCTGGTTGCCGGCACGCCGCATGAATACACGCTGGGGCCTGGTGACAAGGTCCAGCTCGCCGTCTATGGCCAGGCGGAGCTCTCCGGCCAGTTCACCCTGGATGCCAGCGCCAGTGTCTCTCTGCCGAAAGCAGGCGTGGTGCAGCTGGGTGGGAAGACCCTGCGCGAGGCTGAACAGCTGATTGCCCAGCGCCTGACGGTCGAACTGAAGTCGCCGGAAGTCAGCCTCAATATCATCGAATACCGTCCCGTCTATGTGATGGGCGAGGTGCAACGGCCGGGCCAGTTCCCCTTCGTACCGGGGATGACCGTTCTGAATGCGGTGGCCCTGGCCAGCGGCTATAAGGAACGGGCCGATCCCGCGCGTATCACCATCGTTCGCGCGAGCGATCCCGACCGGGTGGCACGCAAGGCGAACGAGGCGACGTCGCTGGAGCCGGGCGATACCGTGAACGTGCTGCAGCGTTGGTTCTGATCAAGACGGATTGGTTTGCGGCGGAATATGCGCGACGTGGAGACTGGAGGAACTATGCCTGACAATCGTACGACAGTTCGACTGGAACTGAGCGCTGCCGCCGATGCGCCGGCGCATGAGCTTGCCAGGCATGAACAGGAATCCGGCCACACCGCCGGCCTCCTCATCGAGGCCACCGATAAAAGGCGCCTGAAGCCCCTGCGGCTGAAGGAGCCGGCTTCCCCGGCCAGGGACCGGTCGCCATTCCAGCTGGACCCGGATCTCATCACGCTGTTCTATACCGTCGATGCGATGAAATCCGACGACGAGCCCTATGTCCTGCAGTTCCTCTCGGCGACATCCGGCGAGGGAACGACGACCATCGCCTGGGGCTTCGCCATCGCCGCTTCCCTGGAACGCAATCAAGCGGTCCTCGTCATCGACTGCAGCGGCGGCGAGGCGGCCGGCCAGCCGCTGTCCCTGCTCGACGCCGTGAACGGCGACGGCATGATCGAGAATGCCATCGAGCATGTGCCGCAGATGAAGCGTCTGTTCCGTGCGCGCCTGTGTTCCAGCGCCAATCCGTTGCTGGAGATCGACGGCGCCGACCTGCGGAACCTGCTGGCGATCCTGAAGGAAAACTTTCCCGTGGTGGTTCTGGACTGCCCGGCGGCAAGCGCGGTCAGCGATTCACTGGCGATCAGCCGCTATTGCGACGCGACGGCCCTGGTCGTGCGCGCCGATCATGCTCGGCGTGAGGTGATCGATTGGGCGAAGCAGAGCATCGAGCGGTTTGGCGGGCAGGTCATCGGCGCCATCTTCAATGATCGCAAAAAATACATTCCCGACTGGCTGTACCGCCGGCTGTGACCGCGGCGGCGTTCGTTAAACGATGATCGCTGACGGGCCGTGCCGGTTGAAACGTCCGATCCGGCGGCAGGAAATCAAGGAGTGAACCCATGATCAGGGCAGAGCGTCAGGACATTACAGGCCCGGCTTTGGCTTCGGTCGACCGGGAAGGTGGCCCGGATGACGTTCACTTTCGCCGGGCGGGCGAGGGGTCTGGTACAGCTGACGCCAGCCGGGCGCCGGCGTTGGAGGGTGTTTCGCCGGCGGAGATCGAGACGGCTACGGCCTTGCTGCTCAAGATTCTGGCCCGTGTCCTGCGCGCCAAGAACGTGGCCGCGGAAGACAATTATCTGCAGCTGTGCCATGACCTGCGGCGCACCATCATCGTCATCCGCGAGGTGAAGAAAGCGACGGCCCTGGAGCTGCCGTTAAGCCTGTTCATGGAGGCGAAGGACATTCGCGCCATCGCCATGGCGATGGCCACGCGCCATTGGCCGCAAAGCACCGGCCTCGTGCTGTTGAAAGCCGCCGTGCCGGGTACTTCTCTGCCACCGCTTTTCGCCTTTCCCGGTCTGGGCGGCGCGTTGATGGAACTTGTCGATGTCGTGCGCGCCATGGACTACGCGGGCTCGATCTACGGCTTGCCGTATCGCGGTCTCGACGGATATCAGGCGCCGGCCGATAGCGTCTATCCTCTGGTGGAAGATAGTCTGGCGCGTATGCGCGCCGTACAGGCGACCGGCCCTTATCATATGTTAGCTTATTCGGCCGGCGCCTATGTCGCGATCGAGGCCGCACGCCGGTTGAGCAACGAGGGCGAGAGCTTGGGCTTTCTCGGCGTGATCGAGCCGGGTGTGCATGAACGTTTCTGGCCGATGCCGGTCTGGATCCGCTTTCTGGCGGCGCTGGTGAAGATGCGGCACAAGCAGGCACGGCAAGCGGAGCAGAAGGACGCAGCGGCGCAGCCCGCCGCGAATGGCGTCTCGACTTTGCCGCGGCTCTGGCGGAAAATTGCCGGATTGCCAGTTTTTGCCATGCAGAAGGGCAAGCGCCTGCTGGTGCGTATCGAGCATCGCTACGCCGATCCCACGCGGCCTGGCTACGTCAACAATTCGTTGTATTATGTCGGCAACCTGCCTGAGCTTATCCAGGCGGTACGGGATGCGTCGATCGTCTGCCTGGCCAGTTACCGGTTCCGTCGCTATACCGGCGCTGTGACCTATTTCCGCAGCGAGGCGGGCGACCCGCTGATGTGTCGTCCGGAAGTGGTGTGGCCGCGATATTTTCCGAAGCTGCGGTTCGTTGTGACGCCGGGCGATCATGCCAGTATGATCATGCCGCCCAATGCCGCGGCACTGGCGGCCATTGTATGCTCGCATCTGCCGCAAGCGGTGGAGGCGGGACGGTAGTCAACCGCAGTCCGGTCAATGCCGGTCCGCGGCAATTGCCGGTCATCGTTTGACAGGCTGAAGAGATGCGGCTGAAGGAACGCGATCGATGAAGACCAAGGTGTTGGTGACCGGCGGTGCCGGTTATATCGGTAGCCATGTGTGCAAGGCGCTTCATCAGGCCGGGATCATCCCGGTAACCTTCGACAATCTCAGCACCGGCTATGACTGGGCGGTGCAATGGGGGCCGCTGGAAGTCGGCGATATCCGCGATACGTCGCGCGTTGCCGCCGTGATGAAAGATCACGCCGTGACTGCGGTGCTGCATTTCGCGGCCAAGTCGCTGGTCGCCGAATCCGTCGCCGATCCGTTGCTTTATCACGCCAACAATGTCGGCGGCACGATGTCGCTGGTCGAAGCGATGCTGAGTGCCGGCGTTTCCAAGATCGTTTTTTCCAGCACTTGTGCCGTCTATGGCATTCCGGCGCAGACGCCGATCGACGAGGATGCGGCGCGCAATCCCATCAATCCCTATGGCCAGTCGAAGCTGGGTGCCGAAAATGTCCTGATGGATGTCGCCCGGACCGGCAAGCTGCAGGTGGCCTTGCTGCGCTATTTCAATGCCGCCGGCGCCGATGCGGCCCTGGATATCGGCGAAGCCCATGTGCCGGAAAGCCATCTCATTCCGCTTGCCATCCGCGCGGCGCGGGGTGGCGGCGAAGCCCTGCGGCTGTTCGGAACGGATTATCCGACGCCCGACGGCACCTGCCTGCGTGACTACATCCATGTCACCGATCTTGCCGCGGCCCATATCGCCGCGCTCGACTACCTGATGACCGGCGTCGAGTTGTGCCGCTTCAATCTGGGAACTGGCCAGCCGGTCTCGGTCCGCGAGGTGCTCGATGCGGTGTCGGATGCGGTCGGCAAGCCGGTGCCAGTGATCGAGTCACCGCGTCGTGCCGGCGATCCGCCGGCCCTCTACGCCGCCAATGACGCGGCGCGGAGCCAGCTGAATTGGCAGCCGCAGCACAGCGACATCGTCACGATCGTGCGAAGCGCCGTCGCCTGGGAGGCGGCCTATCAGGACCGTCAGGATCGCCTCAGCAAGGCTTGAACGCGATAGTTTCACGTGAAAGCCGGCAGGCTGCCGCCGGAAACGTGAATCGCCCTTTATCTTATAGAAGAGAGGCGGATTCACGCTTTAGCCAGAACCGCCAAGCGATTCCGTGTGAGGCGGCCCGACTCTAGGCCGGTCAGTTGACCGCCGTCACCTGGCTGGTGCGCAGCGACTTGTACCACGCCATCAGGCGCTGACGCGGCTTGCGTGGCAGGAACAGTGCGAAGGCGGTGGCGCCGGCATGGAAATCATAAAGGATCAGCCAAGGCCAGAGGCGAAGCGACTTCAGCAGCAGGCTGATGGCGGATTTGTCCTGACCGGTCAACGCAGCCTTCCAGGCCGCGACGCGGTAATGCTCCGCGTGGCCGGCACGAAACAGCCGTTCGGGCACATTCTTCATCGTCACCCGCAAGGCTGCCATGGCGAGATCGGCATTGAGGATGAACTTGTCGAAGTTGAAGGAGAGGCTGCTGTCGCGCAGGCGGTAGGAGGTGAGGGGCTCGCCGATTGCCTCCGCCCGGAAATCCGTCGACCAGAGGATGCGGCACCACATCTCGTAATCCTCGCAGCTTTTCAGCTCTTCACGGAAAACGCCGGCACGGTCGAAACATTCGCGGCGTACGATCGGCGTCGAGCCGTTGCCGATATGGTTGCGCCGGATCATGTCATGCAGGGTCGGTTCCATCTTCTTCGCGAACAGAAAGCCGCCGGTCGGCTCCCCGCCTTCTTCGATATAGGCGGAGTAGCTGAAGCCGATGCCGATGGTCGGATCGGCCAGCATGCGCGTCATCTGCTTCTGCGCCTTGGTCGGGTGCCAGATGTCGTCGGAATCGAGGAAGCCGATGAAGTCGCCGCGCGCCGCGGCGATGCCGGTATTGCGGGCCGCTGACAAACCGCCATTGACGCGGTTGATGATCCGCAGGCGTGGATCGGCCCGGTCGGCGGCGACCCGTGCGATGACGGCGGGTGTCTCATCGGTCGAACCATCGTTCACGACGATCACCTCGAGGTCGGTGAAGGTCTGGTCCAGCGCCGAGAGGATCGCCGCCTCGATATAGGGCGCGACGTTATAGGATGGGATGATGATGCTCAGTGCGGGCGCGGCGCCCGACGGCTGGTCGGCAGCGTCGATCATGCTCATCTTCTGGTCCCCAATGCTTGCTTGTCTCGAGTGAAGGGCGATCTGCGGCCCTTGCCGCCGAAGGCTGTCCTGGCCGGAGGCGCCGATTCAAAGTGCCGCTGCGGCCGCCGGTCGAGGCTGAAACGCCGCCCGGCCGACGGGCGAAGGCCGGATTCTGCCGGTGCTGTATCGGGGCCGCTGGGAATGCCGCCGCCGATCCACGTGAAGAGATAGATGGCGGGCAGCGTCAGGCTGAACAGCGATTCATAAGGGCAGAACACCAGCAGCGTCAGGAACAGGCAGAGGCTGACCACGCCGTCGTGCAGGGCGTCGCGGTCATCGCGCCGGCGGTAGAGGCCGTAAAGCAGGGCACCCAGGGTCGCCGCCATCGCCAGCGCGAAGCAGCCCATGGTGACGATGCCGCCGGTATAGAGCAGGCCATAGATCGTCGAGTGGCTGCCGATCGGCAGGTCCTCGATGCGATGCACGGATTCGCCGATCCAGCCATGGCCGATGATGGGCGAGGTCAGGAAGCCTTCCCAGCTTTTCTGATAGATAAGATCGCGCGCCAGGGAGGAGCCCGCCCGCGCCTTGTCGGCGGCATGATGCACGTCGCTGACCAGCGCGATGGGATCGATGCCGAATGTCGGCAGCAGGCAGAGCAGCGCCAGACCGCCGCCCACCGCCAGGATTTGCCAAAAGCGCGGCAGGCGCAGGAAGATGAGGAAGGCGCCGACCAGGACGACGGCGGCGATCGCCAGGCGGCTCCAGCTGAAAACCACGCCGACCAGGCCGCCGACGATGCCGGTCAGGCGCCACCCCAGGCTGGTGGCGCGGCTGCTGATCAGGGCAATGGCGATGCCGCCGAGCCCCAGGGCGGTTGCCCAGGGGAAGAACAGCACCAGCCGCGTGGTTGCTTCGCCGAGGGTTTCCTCGCGCTGGAAGACGATGATCGAGGTATAGAATTTGGCGGCATTGCCGCCGGGTAGGAGCAGCCCCAGGGGCGACAAGGTGCGCAGATTGGTGAAGCCGGCGAGGCGCGCCGCGACGGCGACGAGGCCGAGCAGCAGGATATAGCCGCCGAGGCGCGCCACCAGATCGGCAACCGGCCGGTTGGCAAGGTTCCAGGCGCTGCCGGCGGCGATCGCCAGGGCGCCGAAGATCCAGCCGATGACGGTGAAGGAGAAGGCGTTGCGCAAGCCAAGCAGCGGATCGCCGAGCAGAATGCCGTTCAGGATCGAACAGGAAGCCTGAGCCAGCGAGATCGACAGCCAGCTGAAAATGACGATGTTGATGGCCCGGCCGCGCGGCCATTTCGCGGCGACCAGTTTGAACAGGACGAAGGCCGCTCCCGGGATCAAGGCGCCGGTGAGCCAGAAGACGACGGTATATTTCAGATAGGCCGCATAGACCCGCGGCAGGCCAGGCGCCGCATCCGTTGCGGCGGCGGGTGCAGCCGGCGAGGCGTCGGGCATCTGCGGCCGCGTGGCGGCGAGGAAGGTCATTGCGCCACCTGCGGGACGATATCGCCGGGACCGGCTATTGTCGGGGCATCGGCCGTCGCGGGGGTCTCCGCATGGCGTCTTTTCCGCAGCTGTTTGTTCAGCATGCTGTTCGTCAGCCAGGCGAGGAAAAGGATTTGCGCGAGTGTGGCGATGATGGCCCCGTAGAGGCCGCCGATGAGGATGCCGGCCGGCAGAAGCACCACCAGCAGGCAGCGGATCAAGGTCAGTTGATTGACGATCGAGATCAGGCCGAGGGCGCGCAGGCTGGTTTCACAGGTGCCGACGACGTAGCGGAAGGGCACGCATATCACCATCAGGCAGGCGGCCAGGATGAAGCTCGGCAAGTGGTATATCCAGAGTCCAAGGGGGACCGCCATGGCCGCCAGACCGAGGCCACCGAGAATGCCCATGCGCAGCATCTCCCGGCGCAGTTGCACCGCGGCGCCAAGCGGATCGGCGACAACACGGGGATACCAGGCGGTCAGGCGCGACCAGGCCGGCGTGTCGCCGACCGTCAGCATCTGCCGGCACAGGCCGAAGATGCCGAGATCGGCGCGTGACATCAGCGCCGAGGCGATCATGACGGAAACCTGATCGGCAATCAGGCCGATGGTATCCGCTGTCAGAAAGCCGAGACCCTGACGGACATGCGTTTTCAACTCGGCGAGGGTGAAGTGGCCATAGGGCAGCCTAGCGAAGATGATCGCGGTGCCGAGAAAGCGGCACAGCGTCACGATCAGGGCGAAATGCAGGAAATCATCGGTCAGGAAGTAACCGAGGGCGAGGCCGACGAGATTGCCGACCGGCGAGAAGATGATGTCGACAGCCTGGTCCTGCAGCACCAGCAAGGCATTGGCGATGGTCGTCTGGGCGAAGAAGGCGCCACCCAGCGACAGGACGGCGATCACCAGGGCCTCATGCATGTCCTTGCTGAAGCCGAAGCCGAGCGCGGCACAGACCGGCAGCGAGATCACCATGGCCGTGACGCCGGCCAGCAGGCCGATGGCGTTGCGGACACGGATCGCCGATTGTGTGCGGGCAAAGACGTAGGGCAGGCCGAAGGTGAGAAAGGTCGCGAGGATGACTGTGCCGATGGTCGAAATGGTCAGCGAGCCGGCGGCGGCAAGGCCGAATTTCCGGATGATGGCGATCGACAGCAGAAAGCCGTTCACATTCTGCAGCACGCGGCTGAACAGGATCAGCGTGGCGTCCTTGCCGAAGGAGCGCAACTGTTTCTGCACCAACTGACAGAGGGCGAAATAGGCTTTTCCGATCATTGCTCAGATCTCATCCCAGGGTCCGACACCATCGACATCCCGCGCTTCAGCATCATTCCGCCTTCGCCGCACCGATTGTACCCGGGCGACGCGCAAGGCGCCGGTAGAGATGATCGTAGCGGTCAGCCACCTGCTGCCAATCCGGCAGCATTGCCGCATCGGCGATCAGGCCGCGTTCCGGCGTCTCTGCCAGTTGCCGCAGGCGGTTCGACAGATCGCCGATATCGCCGGTGCGGAAGGTCAGTCCGTTATTGCCGACGACCAGGGCATTGGCGTCGATATCGCTGACGAGAACCGGCAGCCGGTAGGCAATTGCTTCGAGCAGGGCCATCGACATGCCCTCGATATAGGACGGCAGCACGAAGGCGGTGGCATTGCTGAAGGCCTCGCCGAGTTCGTCCTGGGCCAGATGGCCGAGAAAGGCGACGCGGCGGGGATCGACACGCTGGCGCAGCTGCGCCAGATAATCGGCCGGACCGACACCGCCGGCGATGGCCAGTTTGATGTCGGTGTCGAGCGTGTTGAAGGCGGCGATCAGATCGTGGCAGCCCTTCTCGGGCGTCAGGCGGCTGGCGAAGAGGAAATACTTGCCCGGCGTCAAACCGTGGCGCGTCAACAGGTCGCCGGCGGGAATCCGTGCTTTCTTCGGCAGGCCGTTGGGGATGTGGATGGCGCGACGGTCATAGCGCTCCCGCAGATAGCGGCGGAGGCTTTCGGAAACCACGGTGATCTCGTCGGCACAGGTTACCACGCAGCGTTCCGCCGCCTGGAGGATCGCCCTGGCGGCGAGGCCCCATTTTTCGCGTTGCTGATCAAGGGCATGGATGGTGACCACGGACTTTTGTCCGGTCACCTTCGTTGCCAATGAAAGAATGCCGGGGCCGGTGGCATGGAAGTGGACCACGTCATAGCGGCCGATCGCTCTCAGCGTCGCAAGCGCGCTGCGGGAGATGTTTTCGAAATGCTTGCCGCCGCAGGCCGCAACCGGAATGGCGCGCAGGCCGGGCGGGACTTCAACTGCCGGGCCCGGTCGCGAGAAGACGTCGACCTCGTGCCCCAGGGCCACCAGCCGCGGGCACAACTCGTCCAAAACCCGTTCGATGCCGCCATAATTGGAGCCGATTCCGCGCGAGCCGATCATGGCGATCTTCATGTCGCTTGTCCTTGCATGAGATGTCTAGCCTTGCGCCCGCGTTGCTTTTAGAGTTGCGGCAGCCCCGACATCACGCCGAGCGCCGCCAGATGTTTGAAACCTTCCTCGTCGCCTTGAACCTCTGGACGACACCCGTTGCGCCGGCCGCCGCGCCGCGCCGCTTGCAAGTGGATGTGCCGGTCGGCCTGGACGTCTGGCAGTCGCCCGACGTCTGGAGCATTCCGGTCTATTCGGCTGCTGCCACCGATCCGCTGCAGCCGGTCCTCTATAATGAAGCGGCGTGGTGGATGGTGGCCTCCGGTCAATGGAAGCGCTCTGGCAATGCACCTGCTGTCGAAGCGGCGATCCTGCGCTCCTCCAGCGACCATTTCCCGTTCCCCGGCAATGTCTATTCATCGACATCCCCCAGCGAATGGAAGCTGCCGGCGGCCTTCAAGAGGGTGACCAATCCGGTCTCCGGCCCGGCGCGGTTTCATCTGCGCGCCGATATGCTGCCGGCGCCCGGACCCGATGGCCACATGGCGGTGCGCCAGCCCGATGACTCGGTGCTTGAAACCTATGCCACGATCGTCCTCAGCACGGGGCAGGTGGTCGCTCTCTCCTACGGCCTGTCGCACCTGCAAAGCGCGGGGGATGGCGGAGAGAATGGCCAGACAGCTTCGATGATCCCCTGTTATCTCGGCGTGACCGATGACAGCGAGATCAGTGCCGGCGTGATCAAGCACGCCATGGCGATCACCGTTCCCGCAAGCTATCTCTCGCCCCAGGTCGCCTATCCGGCCTATGCTTTCGATCGCAATGCGCTGACCGATGCACATCCCTATGCGGGGTCCCTTCCGATGGGCGGTCATCTTGCACTTTCCCCAGACATCGATATCGCCAGCCTGAATCTGGCAACGGCCGAAGGCCGCACCATTGCCGAGGCCGCCAAGACCTACGGCTTCATCATCGTCGATCGGGGCGGCGAGGGATTTACCATCCGGCTGCGGCGTAACAGCGATCAGCCGAACACTGCGTTGCGCATCTGGTCCCAACCGCTCCAATCGGATTTGAACGCAATCTTCGCCCATCTTGTCGTGCTTCGGTGAAGCGCCACGCAACGGGAAATCAGCTCGCCGAGCCGCGGCCATCCGGTGCCGCCAGCGCCAGGATCGGCCGCGCCGATCGCGAGGCGGAAACGGTGACCAGCACGGGAATGCCCAGGCTCTTTTCCAGCCGTTCGGACGAGATGTAGCTGCGGCGCAGGAAGTCCGATAGGAAGGCCGTGAGGAAACCGACGATCAGGCTGAGGATGAGGCCGCCGGCCAGGATAACAAGGCGGATGGGCGCCGGCTTCAGCGGCGGTTCGGCGGCTTCGATCACGCGCACATTGGTCGCCCGCTTGGCGCCCACATCCTCGACCATCTGGCGTTCGCTTAAGGTCTTCATGGCGGTTGAATAGGCCTGCTCCGCCAGCGTCTTCTGGCGCGTCAGGTCATCGAGCCTGGCCTTCTTGCCGTAGAGCTGCCCGACACTCGCCGAGACGGCGGCAAGCTGGGATTGAAGCTGGAGGCGCTGCTGCTGCGCGGCGGCTATGGAACTCTCGGCCTTGACCCGGTCGAGCTCGATCGTCGAATAGACATCGTTCCGTCCCTTGCGCACCGCCGAGGGCTGGGCGCTCTGCTGCAGCTTGGCGAGCTCGTCCTGCATCGCGGCAATCTGCTTCTGGACGGTGATGACCTTGTCGCTCTTGTCGGTATAGGTCTGGCGCAGGTCGTATTCGCGCTGCTTCAGCGTGTTCAGCGTATCGCGCGCGTCCTGGATCCGCCGGTCGGTGTCGCTGTCGGCATATTGCACGATTTCCGCCGGCGTCGTGGTCAATTGTGACTGGGCGATCTTCAAGCGCTCCGAGGCATCGGCGATGTCGGTATCGGTCTGCTGGATCTGCCGCTGCAGGTCGCCTTGCTGGCGCAGCAGGATGTCAAGCTGGGTCGGGAAATCCGACACGCCGGTCTCGCTCTGATAGGCGGCGAGCTCCGCCGATTTGCTTTCCAGGTCCTGGCGCGCCTGCGCGGCCTTGCCGGCCACCAGATCGGATTGCACATCGGCATAGATGTCCTGCCGCTTGCGCTGATAGGCCGCCACGAGATCGTTGACCACCGCGGCAGCGACGGCGTTGTCCTGGTGCCGGAAGGCGATATCGATCGTGCTGCCGGATTTGTCCGGCGTCGCCGCCAGGTCGCGGCTGAACTGGTCGGCGGCGAGATCGACCGGATCGACCGTATCGGTGCGGCCGAGGACCTTGTTCAGCACCTGCCGCAGCAGGCCGGGGCCCTGGGCGATCTTCGGATAGAGCCGCGCAAGACCGACCTGGCGCACCACGTCCTTCGCCAGGGAGGTACTGGTCAGAATGCTGATTTCGGAATTGAGGATGGCATCGCGTTCCAGCGCCATGTTGGCGGATGCCGCGCTGCCGGCATCGGGACGCGCGGCATATTCGGGCGACAACAGGACCAGCAGGGTCGCATGCGCGGTATAAAGCGGCGTCTTGATCGCCGCCGCGGCGATGGCGGCAAGCAGCACGAAAGCAATCGCCAGAACGATGCGCCGCGCATCCTTGAAGGCGGAATTCAGCAGCTCCCGGCGGGAGGGCAGCAGGTGCTGTTTCTTGGCGTCGACCATCGTGACCATCCTGTCTGGCCGGCAGCGGCCAATTCCCCTTGTTGCGGCCGGCGGAACGCGGCCGAGCGATCAGTCTTGCGACCCAGCGGATGCTTTGAGAGTGGGCCGACCCGCGCCTGGCAGCGGCGCCGTAAGCCGGTGACTGGTGCCCCCCAAAGGCGCCTCTTTGATGCAATTAAAATGACGCTATCGCTTCGCTGCGATGCAAACAATATGGCAATCCTGCAGACCCATAAAAAACAGCATAAATACACATATAGATGTGATTAACCGTTACGGAACATGGTTTTAGTGCCCGTCTCGATTTATCGGCGGGAGTCTTGCTGCAACGCAAAGTGGTTTAATTTATCTGGTATGAATATACCGCTGTGAGGCCGGCTATCTCGCTGCGGCAACGCGCACTCAGGCCGGACCGAGAGGAAGCCGGCAATTGATCGCTGCCGGCGCATGAACCCGGCGGCCTTAACGCGACAGCTGCTCCAGAATCTCTTTCGGGAAGCCGTATTGCGTCAGCGCCATATCCGGATCGTTGGAGATGGCGGCAAGCGCCAGCCGAGCAAGCTCAGGCAATGATTTGCAGCCGGTCTTCTTCATGATGGTCGCGCGGTGGCTTTCGACCGTGCGCTGGCTGATGCCGAGATTGGCGGCGATGATCTTGCTCGGCTGGCCGGCCAGCACCATTGCCATGATCTGCTGCTGCCGCGGCGATAGGCTGGCGATATGCCTGGCGGCGGTCGCGCGCCAGGCATGCAGCCGGTTGGCATCCTTCGACTGCTCCAGCGCCCGATCGACGCTGGCCAGCAGCTCGGTGCGTCCGACCGGCTTCTCAATGAAGTCGAAGGCGCCCGTCTTCATCGCCTGGACCGCCATCGGCACGTCGCTGTTGCCGGTGATCATGATGGCCGGCAGGTTATGCCCGCTGTCGCGCAGTTGCCGCAGCAGATCGAGGCCGCTCATCCCGGGTAGATAGGCGTCGACCAGCAGGCAGGCGTCGGGCTCGGGACGATAGCCGGCGAGGAACGCCTCGGCGCTGCCGTAATCCTCGACGTCGCGGCCTTCCTCCTCCAGCGTCCGGCGCAGGCTGGCGCGCAGGCCGCCGTCATCATCGACGACATAGATGACCGTCCGGAAGGGCGCGTTGTCTTCCTGGGTCCCCGGTCCGGGCCGCTGCCGCGACATGGCCGGCAGGAGCCGCTGCACCGCCGATCGGAGTTCACCTGTGCGCACCGGCTTGTCGAGCTTGAGGCAATCGTGCCGGGCAAGCTCGGCGGAGACATCGGTGGCGAGGTTGGCGGCAAGGACGGCGACCGGCAGCGCCGGGTCGAAACGCGCGCGCATTTCCGCGGCGAGCTGCAGGCCCGTCGGCCCGACCGGCAGGCTGTAATCGGTGAGGACAAGATCCGGCCGCTGCAAGCCGTCGGCGATGCGCGCCAGCGCCTCGAGGCCATCGGCAACGGCGGTGACCTGCAGGCCTTCATTTTGTAGCGATAACTGCAGCAGTTCGCGCGTATCGGCGTCGCCCTCGACCACCAGGACGCTGGCCGCGCGACGCTCGCTGGCCGGCTTTGCCGCCCGGGGTGGTGGCGGGGATGGTGCGGCGGGCGCCAGGACGCGCGGTTGCGCGATCGGCACCTCGACGAAGAAGACCGACCCCTTGTCCAGCCAGGAGCGCACCCCCGTGCGATGGTTCAGCAGGCTGCCCAGGCGCCGCACGATGGCGAGGCCGAGGCCCATGCCGCGGTCCGGATGGTGACCCTGATTTTCCTGCCGGCGGTATTCTTCGAAGATGGCCTCGAGCTCGGTTTCAGGAATGCCGATGCCGGTATCCCAGACCTCGATGCGCAGCATCTCGCCATGCCGGCGGCAGCCCAGCAGCAGCTTGCCGTTGGGCGTATATTTGACGGCGTTCGACAGGAAATTGCGGATGATCTGCTCGAGCAGCTGCCGATCGCTCGACACCGAAAGGCCGCAGGAAACGACACGCAGATCGTGCTGCGGCCGGCGCGCATGATAGAGGAACTCGTTGCGCAGGCGGTTGAGGATGTCGTTGATCGGGAAGCTGACGACATCGAGCTGAACGGCGCCGGCCTCGATGCGGTTTATGTTCAGCAAGGTCGTGAGCATGCCGGACATGGCCGTCAGGGTCTCATCCAGCAGTGTCAGGAGTTCCTGGGCGCCGGGCGCATTGACCGTCTTGACCAGGAGCCCCTGCAGCAGCGCAAGCGTCTGCAGCGGCTGGCGCAGGTCATGGCTCGCGGCCGCCAGCAAATGCGACTTTGTCGCCATGGCTATTTCCGCCTGCTGCTCCGCCGCTTCAATCTTCTTGGTCGTCTGCATCAGCTGGGTGATGTCGGAAAAATTGACGATGATGCCGGTTATGCCGCCGTCATGGCGCCGATGGGGGGAAATTCGCCGCAGGTAGAGCGCGCCATCGGGGCCGGTGATCTGCCGCTCGACGGCTTGCGCGCGCGACAGGACGAGGCGTGCTTCCGCGAGGAAGGTGTCGTCCGCTTTCAAGATGTCGATTTCCGATACCGGCGCTCCATGATGATCGGGCGGGATATCGAAGAGCGATCTCGCCAGCGACGTGAAAAAGCGCAGTCGAAGATGCCGGTCGAGAAACAGCATGGGGACATCCATGCCGTTCAGGATGTTTTGCAGATCGCCCAAGCTGGGGCTCTCCGCCGTCCGTGCGTTTGCCGGATATCGCGTCGCCGGCACCTGTTCGGCATCCGACGCGGCGGAGCTAGAATGCGTTGCTGACGCATCGTCGTGCGCGGAATTCCGGTGTTGTCCATCGGCAGAGAAGCCGCCGGCGCCGATGATATCGGCTGCAAGCTGGCCCAGTTCGTAAGCGTCGCTGCGCAGTATGCCGAGATATTCGCCGATGCTTTCAGTTTGCGGCCACAGCATCGCCATGCGCAGTTGGATCGCGCGACGCAGAATGCCCGGCTGCGGCCGAATAAATCCTTCGGCGATTCTTGCGTGGATGAGATCGGCGATCTCCAAGAGATAGTCATTACCGGCGCGCTGCGGCCAAAGGGAGGTTGCGGCAGAGTGATCGAACTCGCCCTTGCCGTAGGCGACGAGTGCTGCCGGTATCCGATTGAGCGGCAGGACCAGATCGACGGTGCCGGAGGTGATCGCGCTGCGCGGCATATCGCTATGGCTCGCCTCCAGCGGATCCTGCACAATGACCAGGCCGCCTCTTTCCCTGATCGCCAGGATACCAATGGCGCCATCGGCGCCGGGACCGGACAGAATCACGCCCGCCGCGCGCGCGCCATAGGATTGTGCCAAGGATTGCAGGAGGAGATCGAAGGGCAGGGCTGCCGCTTGGCCCGGTGATTGGCTCGCATAATGCAGTGTGCCGTCCGCCACCGAAAGATAGCTTCCCTGAGGAGCAATATACAGCTGTCCGGGGGCAATTTGCGCGCCTTCTTCGGCCTTCTGCACCGTGAGCGTCGCCTGCTTCTTCAGCGCTTCGATGTCGATCGCGCTGCGTTCCGCATCGAACTGCTGAACGAGAATAATAGACAAGCTAGCCTTCGCGGGGAGGGCGCTGAGGAGGGTGCAACAGTCCTCCGCCCCGCTCGTTGAGACTGCTAACCCGATGACGATCAAACCAGCCGACGCCTCTGCAGAAACGCCGGCAGACCATTCTTCGGCGGTCGTAGACCGATCGCCGAAGCTCGCCCAGTGCTGTGTCCCAGCCATTTTTGTCTCGTCTCTGTGACGGTTGTTATTGCCCCCGCTAAAATTCGCCCCCAACCAAGAGAGACGAGAGTATCACGAATTCGCGAGGTGATCGACGTTCCGAAGGCACTGCACGAAAGATGTGATCGGTACGAAGGCACTTTTCTCGTCAGCATCAGATCTCTACGTAGTTTCCGAGCCTGCTCCGCCTGGGGCAGATACGCTATGAATTCTGCAACTACCTAAATGGTTGCATTAGACAGCCGAGACAAGGTGAGTGACGTCGCTGCGCAATCCTGGGCGGCGATGGAGAGGACCTGACAAAAGGGTTTTCAGGTCGTCGCAGACAAGTGCACGGATCTGTATCTGCACGGGTAGCAGGAGGATCCAGAACGCGCGTCATAAGCGCGGGAATGTGCATATCGCTGGGTGCGGAGCTTCAACGATAACAAGAATAATTTCTTAGCTCCAGGACAACAAGGGGAGGCATGGCTGACGGATTTTTTTGGGGGGTAACATGATAGATCTAGCGGTAAAATCGCGAATTGATCGCCGGACAGGTGCGGTAAAACAGCTGCTTCTACGACGCTTTCAGAGCCTCGTACAACTTTCCCCAATCGAAGAAGATGCGCTCTCACGCTGGGCGACCGGCCTCGATGAGCATGCTGCCGGCAGCGAGCTGCAGCGGGACGATGAGCCGGGCAGACGCCCCTGTCTGATCACCCAGGGCTGGGCCTGCTGCCAGCATGTGCTGCGCGACGGGAGACGCCAGGTGATCAGCATTCTTGTGCCCGGCGATCCACTCGATCTTCGGATGCGTCCGCATCCTCTCGCTATCACCACGACTGTCGCCTTGACGCGTGTGGAGACATGCAACCTAAACGCGCTCCGCCATGCAATCTCCACGGGCAATCCCGATTACGGCAACCTGATCAAGGCTTGCGGCATGATTGGCGCAACAGAGGAATATTACCTCATGCATCAGATCGTGCGACTGGGTCGGCAAAACGCCTATGAGCGACTGGCGCATCTGCTGATGGAACTCTATCACCGTCTGCAGATGGCGGGGTTGGCACAGGATGGTCGCTTCTTCCTGCCGATCACGCAGGAGCTTCTCGCCGATACCTTGGGGCTCAGCAGCGTGCATATCAATCGCACGCTTCAGCAACTGCGCCGCGATAAATTGATCCAGTGGAAAGGGGGCCTCTTCAAGCTCCTGGAACCAGAGACGTTGAGCATGGTGGCAGATTTCCAGCCCAAGTTCGGTGGGCCCCGCGCGGCGATTGGCGAGCAACAGCTCGCCTAACACACACCATTTCCTAGCAGTCCAGATCGAGCACCGATGCACGGCATCGGTGCTCGTATTGCAGGTATTGCCGAACGCCAAGCCCAACCAGTTAAAAAAATCATACCGAGCTTGCTGCATGTTAAAGACGCGCTTCAGCACCACGGCTACTGTCGCTTCAATCGATCACCTCGCTCCATAAGACCACCGTGACGCGCTGGATTATAGCAAGCGAGAGTTGAGGCGACCGACAGGGACATAATCAGCTCGGCGCGCGGTCTGCCATGACCGAGACGAGCCTACAGAAACGAGTGCTCTATGATGGTCTCAGAGACTGCAAGTGCTCGAACGATGACGCATGTCATGAGGGGCAGGGTGGCAACGGGGGTGGTTGCCGCAATCGACATAGCAGCATTATCCGTTGGTACACTGACGACTTTGGCGCTCTGGAGGGGTAAGGCGGATGCCATATCCTTATCCGGCGCAATGAATCTGTTGATCATCTCCATATTGACGATCCTGTGCCTTTCGGGGATCGACGGCTCCGCAAAAGCAGCGCCGCGCCCATCAGCGGTCATCGCATTGCCATTCCTGCGCAACAGCTTCGCCATATTGCTCGCCTGCGCGATCCTGGCTGCGGTCGACTACATCGCGGGGCCGAGCAGCATACCGTTTGCCGCATCCTTGCCCTTCACTGTCACTTGGCTTGGGGCTGCCGGAATGGCTACGCTTATTGGTAGATCTGTCTATTGGCAGGTGCTGGAGGTGACACGGACTTCCGGGAAGAAGCGCGTGGCAATCGTGGGCGCCGGACCGCTTGGCGGCAAGTTGGCACGGATGCTCGAAGAGCGTTTCGGCGAACAGATGGACATCGTCGGCATCTACGACGACCGGGCAACGCGGATTCCCGATACCCTCTGCGGCCTGCGTATCGAGCCGGTTATCAACCTGCAACGCCAGGTGCGCCAGAACCAGGTCGATAAGATCCTCGTGGCACTGCCGCTGAATGCGGAAGAGCGGTTGCTGGATTTGCTTGTTCGCCTGAAATCCCTGCCGGTTGACGTCTCCATTCTGCCCGATGGCCTGGGTATCCGCCTTTTCGGCCAGCAGACCTCTCAAGAGGGCTTCGATCAGCTTTTCCTGAATATCTTCCACCGCCCCATGTCGGCCAGGGACCAGGCCATCAAGCGCGCTTTCGATGTGATCGCCAGTCTTCTGCTGCTGGTTTTTCTGGCGCCGGTGATGATCGTCGCCGGGCTGGCCATCACCTTGACGAGCCCCGGACCGGTCTTTTTCCGGCAGCCGCGCGCCGGCCTTTATGACGATGTCATTCGCGTGTTCAAGTTCCGCACGATGTATGCGCATCGCACGGATCTGCTGGCCACCCAACAGACCCAACGCAACGATCCGCGTATTACGATGGTTGGCCGCTTCCTCCGGAAGACCAGCATCGATGAGTTGCCCCAGCTTTTTAACGTCTTGATGGGAGAGATGTCCCTGGTGGGGCCGCGCCCCCACGCGACGGGCATGTGCATCAACGGGCAGCCTTGCCACCAGATCTTTCGCGAATACGCACATCGCCATCGCGTCAAGCCCGGTGTCACCGGCTGGGCGCAGGTCAATGGCTTCCGAGGCGCCGTAGAAGATGCCGCCATACTCAACGAGCGCATCAAGCACGACGTCTACTATATCGATAACTGGTCGCTCTGGTTCGATATGGAGATCTTGCTGAAGACGATACCGGAGATGGTGTTTTCGAAGACGGCCTACTGACGATCGCCCGCCAAGAATAATCTCCGGGGCGGCGTTGGTAGGGCGATCGGGGTGCGGATCGAATACGCGTACAAAGAGGGGGGCGTGTTTTTGGGCGAAGCCGTTAGCACGGAACGTGCGATAACGAGAAGGCGGATCGACTTCTTCACTATTGCCACGATATGTCGCCAGAAATGCCTGGTGAGGGCAAGAGACGCTTGCGCGATAGGCGTGTTTGGCCTCGTCCTTTTCGTGAGCAATCAGTCCGTCGCCCAGGATGCACAGCAAGACCCGACTGCGCGGCCGGTTCTTCCCGATGTCATTCAGGGCGAGGGCCTGTTGGACCGCTTCGACCGTATCCACCGTCCTTCCGGTTTTGCGCTCGGGCCCTTCGCGGTTACCGCAAGAATGGATCTGGCGCTCGGATACGACACCAATATCTTCGACTCGCGCCACCGGGCAAAAGATGACGGCTTCCTGGTGTCGGGGGCGGGCCTCAACGCAACGTCGCTGACGCCGGACCACTTCGTCAATTTTGACGGCTTCATCGCCCGCACGACTTATTTCGATACGAGCAGCAACGACGTCTGGAGCGGGCGCATGACCGCGACGGGATGGAAGGATGTCGGGTCGGATTTACGCCTGAATGGCAATGCGCTGGTCGCGCGGGAAGTCGAGCGCCGCGACGACCCGCAGTCGAGCCCGGAAACGGAGCCCGTCGCCTACTGGCATTACCAGGCCGGCAGCAGCCTGGAGAGCAGATATGCGGTCGTCACCTTCCGTGGCGGCCTGGCTTACGACCGGGTCGATTACGACGACGTGCAGAGTACCGAAGGAAAGATAAATCTCGACTATCGCAACATGAACGAAGTCGATGCGACAGGCCGGGCAACCTATAATGTCGGCGAGGATCGCGCTTTCTATCTCGATACGATCGCAAATGTCCGGCTGCCGGATGACAAGCGGGACATATTCGGGATCGACCGGCAATCCGCCGGCACGGTGGTTTCGTTGGGTGCCGATTATGCGGTAACGCCGCTGATCCGCCTCGTTGCCTCCGGCGGGTATCGGCTGCAGGTCTACAAGGACAATGATGTCAATGACGTCTCGGGGCCGGTCGGCAGCCTGCAGATGCTTTGGCAGCCCACCGACACTACGGAAGTCGGCGCGCTCTTCTCCCATGATTTCTACGAAAGCTTCGACTTCTCGTCGCCAGGTTACTGGCTGGATGTGGGGCGCGTCAGCGTCACACAGCAGATCAGGCGCGACATCGTCGTCATCGGCCAGGCGACGGTCGGTACCCGCGACTTCATCTCAAGCTCCCGCAGTGAAAGCTTCTACGCCTTCGATGCCAGTTTGAAATGGGGTGTGATGCCGGGCCTGATCGTCAGCCTCGATAATACCTATGAGATCCAAACGGCAAATGCCGACAATGGAGGGTTCAACAGCAATGTAACGCTCCTGCACGTTACCAAGTCCTTTTAGGAGGAAATATCATGCGCAGACCAGGGAAATTGCTTCTGAAGATCGTCGCTCAGGTATTCAGCGGCCGGATCGTCGGCGGAATAGCGATACCCGCAATTTGCCTGCTTCTCGCCGCTTGTGCCCCCATGCCCAGCTTGACTCAGTCGACGGCGGGCGAGACCTTGTTGGCCTCGGGGGACAAGGTCCGGGTCCAGGTATATGAGCATCCCGAATTCTCCGGCGATTTCGTCATTGCCGCGGACGGGTCGATCTCGGTGCCAACCGCCGGCGCCGTTTCGCTTGCCGGCAAAAGCCTGCGCCAGGCCGAGGCCGAGGTCGGCCAGAAGCTCAAGCAGGAGCTCAATCGACCGCAGGTCAGCATCAATATGCTTGAATACCGGCCGATTTATGTTCTCGGCCAGGTCACGCAGCCGGGACAGTATCCGTTCATGAGCGGGATGAAAGTTCTCAATGCCATCGCTTTGGCACGAGGCTACACCTATCGAGCTGATCCTTCGCGTATCACGGTGATCCGGGGAGACGACGCCAATGCCAGGCCGTTGAAGGCGACGGAGGCGGATACGCTGCAGCCGGGCGATACCGTCAAGGTATTGGAGAGCTGGTTCTAGGTTGCGCGCTAAGCGGCTTGCTGCTTCAGATGATCGGATAGCCGAAGCGCCAAGGCAGCGATAGTCAGCCCGGTATTGGCATAGCCGGTAGAGGGAAGCGTCGAGCCGTCGCAGATATAGGCGTTACTGATGCCGAAGATCTGACAGGTGCTGTCGCAGACGCCGTCTTCTTCCGACTGCGACATGCGGCAGGTTCCGGAATGATGCGCCGCGCTATGGAGGTTCTTTCCCCACTGATCGAAGAAGCGGCTTTCGACGACGATGCCGCCCAGTTTGTCGAGCAGCTGCTGCAAGAGGGACGAGAGCTTTTCCAGGTAGCCCTCGGTGATGCGCCAATCGCGCACGATGCCGTCCGTCTTTTCGTCGCGATAGACGGAGCGGTGCGTATCGGGAACCTCGCTGGCAACCAACCGGAGCACGTAGTAGTCGGTTGGCAACTGCAGGCCCAGCTTGAACGAGAGCAGGTCGCGAATATCGTCGCGGCTTCCGGCAAGTGCCGCCAGCGCCGATAGCTTGAACGGCGCGTTGCGCAAATTCACCAGGACGCTCTGGACCCGGTCGCGACGATCGCCGTGGGAAACGACGGAGGCGGGACGCAGGAAAACAGAAATCTTCAACCCGCTCTGATCCCGGATAACGATCGGCGTCTGCAACGCGCCGGCGATCCGCCGTTGCCGGAAGTTCCAGATGTCATAGAAGCGACTTTGCAGCTTCACCTTGGCGATCATGCCCATCGGATGATCGATATAGTGCCGGCCTGCCGCCTCCAGCGAGGAGAGCGAAAAGGCTTTTTCCGTGGCCTGTACCACAAGCGGCGTGGATAGGCCGCCGGCGCTGAGAATGACGTGGTCGGCCGAGATTTGATGCGGACGACCGACGTCGTCCTCGAAGACGAGGCCGGTGACGCGGCCATTGTCGATCAGCAGGCGCCTGGCTCGGCCGGTTATGAAGCGGATCGGCCGCTCCGCCAGCCGCAACGACTGCCACAGATTGCGCCGCCGCTGCGGATAGAACAGTCCGTTGCCGATCATTTCCTGGGGAATGCCGCGATCGACGTGAATCTGCCGAAGTTCATCATAGCAGGACGTCACGGCCTCACGAGAAACACCCGAGAGGAGAGGGTAGGCCCTGGCGACGTAAGGAAGCAGCTCCTGCCGGCTGATCGGCCAGCTCGCATAATCGTCATCTTCAAGCTCGATCAGGCCGTTATTCCATAATGCGCTGGTACCGCCAGGCCCGCTACCGACATGGGGAGACAGTCCGGCAGGCTGACTGAGATCTGTCAGTGGTACGGCGAGATTGCCGTTCTGTTGCGCGAGTTCGACGACCGTGACGTCGAACGTCTGCGCGAGTTCGGCGGCCAGAATCGAACCGGCCAGACCGGCACCGACGATAACAACTTTCTGCGGCATCGTTTCACATCTGTTGTGGCGGTGGCGACGCACACCGTGCGACGAAGCATGCGGCTTCGCTGGGCCATGGCGCATGTATCTTCCTGGCGAGATCGAGAAAAATCCGATCCCGCGCGTGCGTCATAAAGCATGCCAGAGGAACAACATCGTCCCACTAACATATGTTGGCCGCGATGCGTTTTATGCGGTCGAAATGCCGATTGCAGCGGTACAAGTGGCGCGAATGACGTCGACCACGCGGCATCGCCGTGCTATCATTTTTTCAATACCGGTGACGAAGAGATCGACTTCTGAATCATTCATTACGCGGTCTTCACGCGATGACGACGGCGGCGTATTTCGGCGAGGAATTATGGGCAGGCAACAGGCGATCAGCAGGCGAAAATTGAGCCAGAAGACCTACTATCATTTCAGCGACGCGGAGTTTCGCACGTGGTTGGCGGCATGGCGCGCAACCCGTACAGCTCTTGAAGACGCCAAGGTCATCGTCGAAGAGGAGCTGAAATCAGGCGAAGGCCGTGATGAGCAGAAATTGCTGCAGGCGCTCCGTGATATTCAGGAGAAGATCACGCATCACGTCGAATTGAAGCTCTCCTTCTATGCCAATGCGGTTGCGCTGTCTGTGCCGGCGCCTGCGAGCCAAGGTGTTCTTGAACAGCTCGCCGACAATGTCGATCGATTGATCGGTTCCGCCGACGATGTCACCCATGTCCATAGTCTTGCGACGGATATCTTCCATCGATTCAATGCTTCCACCATCGGTTGAATTTCGCTGGCGAGGGCGGGAGATCAGATCGAGCACTCGGCTGCCATCACCTCCACTCGGTCAACAAGGGCGCTTCCCGACTGCCGAGGCTTTAGGATTTATTCCGGCCGTGGCCCGCTGATGCGAGCAGCGCCTGCGTGCGCTCAGGAAAGCTCACGTTAGCTATCGCGGAACTATCCTGCCCAAGTCGCGTTGTCTCGGCTTACAAGAGCAATTCCCCAAAGCGGGCCGCCGGCAGCGGCCGCGATCGGCGACAACCTGCCTTAATCGTAAATTGGGCGCCGACGCGCGAAGTTAACCGGCTCGCGCTTGCAGGGATTGCTCTGTCCTGAACGATGGATTGGCAAAGTGGCGGCATCTTCGATGCAAATCCGGCCCGCCTCGGGTCATTTAATAGCAGGCACAAGTCGGCTCGAGGGCCGTGCCGGTGGATGCCGAAGCTCGGCGGCTATCCCGCATGTCGATACGACGCGGTTGGCGGGCTATGCCGATGCCTGCCCGGTCGACAGCCGATTCTGGCGGGGTGCCTGCGCCGCGGCGCCGCTCAGCGCCGCGTTATGGGCCGCCATCCTGGTCGCGATCGCCATGATGTGAACATGGCCTGCCGTTCAAAGCGTGGTTTCAGCATCGATCATAGCGATCTCGCACGCTTGCCCCCTCTGACACCCGGCCGCCATCAAGCTAAAGCCTTCCAGTTCCACCCTCGATGGCGCATCGGCCATCGAGGTGGATCCGACATTCACGCCGGCAGCGCATAGGCAGACTTTTGCCGGCGTGCTTGCTCGATTTCAGCGAGGCAGATCGATACTTTTCCCGCGACAGCCGAGACATGCGGCGGATTGAGCATCGTGATGTGATCGCCCGGTGTCGGCAGCAGAATGATCTCACGCACCAGGCGCGACCAAGTCAAGACCGGATCGCAGGCAAGTTCATCGCCGAACTCAGCCTGGAAAAGGTAGAGCTGGCCATCATAGGTATTCGGCCGGTAGCTGGCGGCCATGCCGATCGCGGCATCGCGCACCCGCTGAAATTTGGGGGGCAGATCGGGAATGTAATATGGATCGGCCTTGAGGAAAGCGTCCGACAGGGGATCCGTCAGATAGCGATGCTCGATCTTGCGCCAGGCGCGGTAGAGACCTTGCGGGACCTTGTTGAGTGCAGCACCGAGGCGGGCGATCCTCGTGCGGAGACGTCGTATCGGCGATGTCTCCTGGGATTCCTTTGGTTCACGCCTATCCTGCTCCTCGGTCGCGTTGCCCGATGCGGGCTTGGCCTTTCCCGCGCGGCGCATCATGAAGCCGAGCCAGATATCCAGCGGCCAGGCGCGCTCCGCGAAATTGGTATCCAACACACCGAAGAAATCGACCTTGGCGCCGCGCGTTGCGGCATATCGCGCCATCTCGTAGGCGGTCACGCCGCCGGCCGAGTGGCCGAGAAAGCGAAACGGGCCGCCGGGATAGACCCGTCGGGCGAGATCAAAGTTTTCATGGCCGAATTGAACCGTATCGCGGGGCGGCGCGTCGACGCCGTCCAGTCCCGGCGCGGCGAAGGCATAGATCGTACCGCCATAGGCAATTTCCTTGGACAGTGCCAGAAGTTCAAAGACGACGCCGCCCAGTCCCGGAACGAGGAAGAGCGGCGGAACGTGCTCATCTCCCTTGCGTAGCATCACCAGCCTGGAAAGCGGCGGAGTCTTATGGCTCACCGCGATGCGCGCGAGATCGCCGATCGTCGGCGCATCGAAGAAAGCCGAGAGCGGCAGATCGAAATCGAACCGGCGCTGAAACTCCCGCAAGAACAGGAACGCCTTTCTGATGTCGGAGGTGAGGTCGATAAACCGGCTATCGACCGTCAGGTGCCGCGTCCTCAGCAATTTCCCCATAACCTGGATAATCTGACGGACCGTTGCCTCATCCGGCTCATCTGCCGGTTTGTCAATCAGACCCATCGGAGATTCCGCGGAGCCTACAGGCAAGAGATTAAACTGCTGGTTCATCAACCCTCCCATCCAGATCTTGATATCGTCAGTAATCAGGCGTCCAAAGAACGGGAGAGGCATGACGTGCGGGACATGCGCTCCCGGCCTGCTATATAAGGCGGTACAGCCAATTCGGAATGCGCTTCTCCCGGCAATTGAACACGGTCCCGAGGCAGACGCCGCCGTACTGTCCGATACTGTCATGGGTCCATTCGATGATGCCGCGTCGCGCATGGCCCGAGCGCACGACGATGATCGTCCCATCCGCATAGCGGGTGAGGGCGAGGCTGTCGGCGGCATTATTGGCCGCCGGGCAATCGAGGATGATGCCGGCGAAATCGAGTTTGAGGAATTCGAAGAGCTCCCGAAGCTCCGCGACATCGATTTCGAGCATGGAGTTACCGTTCGTCGACAGCCGGGCATAATAGAGCCGCGCCGTATCGGGGACCCGCTCGATCGCCGAATCGAGCCGGCCGGAACACGAGAAGGCATCGATCAGGGAGGGGCGGGTGCTGGAATGTGCCGCGTCGCTGCAACAGTCGATGATCAAGGTCGGCAGCGCATATTCATATGAAGCCGCCAGCGCGAAGCTCCAGGAGATCGTTGTCGTTCCTTCGCCCGGGGTAGAGGCGAGAAACTGCAAGACAAAGGACTTGTCTTCCTCCTTCAGGGCATCCACCGCATAGAACAGCTTGACGATCTCGGTATCGAGTGTCAGCCGCCGCCCTTCGATCGGCACGAGCGCGCGCCGTCCTTTCTTCCCGGAGGGAACGAGAGAACGGCTGGAAACAACGCTGCTCGCGGTATCGCCATCGGCAGAATTCTCTTCGTCATTGGCATCCAGTTGGTCATTGCCATCGAGTCTCATTTTCGCCTGCCCGCTTGTGATGAAGACGCATCATGTCGTGCCACTGTGACCACAGAATGAAGTCGGCAGAGAATCAGGAGCGTTTGCTGATCCTCGACGTCACGTTATGACAGTTGCCACATTATAGGAAACTTATATCGCGTTCGCAGCAAAAACCTGTTAGGCTCCAATTCAAGTTATCACTGTGCTGCAGTGATTTCTGTCATTTGTTATTATCCGGTTAGAGGAGTTGCAGACACCATCGATGAGAAAATGGAGCGCGTCATATCGCAGATGTGGAAATCCCTAACTTAGGTTAGGCGACATTAACCGGAACAGAAGACAGTGAGATGAGCAAGATGCGCAAACAAGCCTTTCCGTCGCTCCGCGAGCTTCTCTTTTCTGCGTTTCAGGATGGACGGCGAATCATCATTCTGATGTCGGTGACGCTCTTTCTGGCCGCCGGCGCTGCGGTGACGATCTCGCCCACTTATATGGCGGCCTCCACCCTCCTGGTTCTGCTGTCTCCCGAATACGCCTATCGGCCGGAAGCCGGCGCGGACACCTTCGTCAATATGGCGCTGGAGCGCGATGCCATTCTGAGTTCCGAGATCAGCATCCTCACCAGCACCAAGCTGCAATACGAGGTAGTCAACAAGATCGGCCCGGAACGGTTGTACCCCGATACGGTGAAGCCCGAAGGATGGTTCGCGCGGAATTTCCACCGCTTGCTGGGCCAGCGGTCGACCCGCAATCCGGTCGATTTGTCGGTTGAGCAGTTTTCCCGAAATCTGATGGCCTATCCCGACAAGTCCGGCAACACGATCCAGGTGGGATTTCGCCATCGTGATCCCGCCCTGGCGGCGGAAGTGGTGAATGATCTGGTGGCGGCCTATCTGGCGGTGCGTGAATCGGTTTATCTCGACGTGCAATCCGACCTCGTGCAGAAGCAGGTCGACAAGCTGCATGACAGCCTGGATCTGGCTTCCGCCGAACTCAGTCGTTATCAGCGGGAATCGGGCATTGCCGATTTCCCCACGCAACTGGACGTGCTGCTGAGGCAGCAGGGCGATCTCAACCGGTCGCTGCAGGCAACGGAGACGACAATCGCGGATGCCTCGCAGCGCGTCCAGACCATCAAGGCGCAGCTGGCCAAGACACCGATGGAAGTGGTGCAATTCTCCGATGACGAGAGCGACCGCAGGGTGCAGGCGACCCGCGACGCACTGGCCGCCCTGACGCAGAAGGAGATGGACCTGCGGCAGAGCTATACCGATAGCAGCGATAAAGTCGTCGCGGTTCGCAACCAGATCGCGGCGATGCAGGCCGAAATGACGAAGTTGCAGACCATCAGCAAGCCTTCGGCCGTGCGCAAGGGGCTCAATGAGATCTATGCGACACTCGATCTCGATCGGCTAAGGGCGGAAAGCACCTTGGCCGCCGCAACGCAGCAGCGTCTGGCGATCCAGCAGCAGTTGGCCGCCATCAATAAGGCTGTCGGCGACCTCTATGCCAAGAAGGCGGGGCTGGAAGAACGGCAGCGGCAGAAGGCGTTGCTGGAACAGAATTATGCGGCGGCGATGAAGACGCTGGATGACCGGCGGATGCAGGAGAATGTCGAAGCGAAGAAGGCGACCAATGTCCGCGTCATTCAGCCGGCCGGTGCGCCGCTGAAATCGAACGCCATCCGCATCGTGATCCTGGCCGGCGGGGCCATCATCAGCCTGCTGGTCGGCCTTCTCACTGCCTTTCTGTCCGACGTATTCCGTCGCGGCTTCATCTCTCCCGACCGGCTGGAGCGGACGCTTGGCGTCAGGGTGCTGGGGAGCGTCTCATCTTCCTACAAATTCAAGGAGATCTGGTCGCTCGCGGATACCAAGAACAAATGGTTGCCTGGGTGAGGATGGCGATCGACCGGTAATGGCCGGTCCGATTTCCCGAGCTTGGATGAGAGAACGCCCATCCAACCGGTTCTTTGCGCCTGGATGCTGGAGGGGGCTGAAATGAAAATCGCAATGATCGGCTCGCGCGGTGTCGGCTCGAATTATGGCGGGATCGAGCGGGTTCTGGATGAGTTGTGTCCCCGTCTTGCCGTGCTGGGGCACGAGGTCGACGTCTTTTCGCGGGTCGACATCGAGGCCGCCGGGCCGGCCAAGGCGGCGGCTGAGGAGGCGGAGGCCGAGCAGCCTTTGCCGTCTCCGGCCGCGGAGTTCCTGCCGGTGAAGTCGATTCCGACGAAGTCCTTCGGCGGCAAGCACCTGGAGAATCTGTCGCGCAGCATGACGTCGACCTTCAAGGCGCTGCATCGCTATGATCTGGTCCACTTCCATGCGACCGGTCCCGGCATGTTTTCGGCCGTTACACGTGCCGCGCGGCAGAAATCGGTGGTGACGATCCATGCCCTCGACCAGCGGCGCCAGAAGTGGGGACCCGCGGCGAAACTCTCCCTGCAGTTGGCCGAGCGCACCATCACCAGCTGCGCCGACGAGATCACCGTCGTATCGGAGAGCCTGCGGCGCTACATGCGCGAGAAATACGACTATCACGCCCGTTACATCCCCAACGGCATTCCGCGGCGCCAAAGTGTTGCGCCCGGCGCGCTGCTGCAGAAGCACCAGCTCGAAGCCGGCCGCTATTTTCTCTTTGCCAGCCGGCTGACGCCGGAAAAGGGCTGCCACGATCTGATCGCCGCGTTCAGCCGCACGACGACGCCGATGAAACTGGCCATTGCCGGCGGGGTGGGGCCGGCGGAATACGCCGACAAGCTGAAGCGTATTGCGGATCCGGACCGCGTGGTGTTTCTCGGCCATCTCGGGGGAACGGAGCTGGCCGAGGCCTTCAGCAACGCCTACGTCTTCGTCCTGCCATCCTATATCGAAGGCATGTCCATGGCGCTGCTGGAGGCCATTTCCTTCGGCATCCCGGCGCTGGTCAGCGACATCGAGGAGAATCTGCTGGTGCTGGCAGGCCGGGGTTTTCACTTTTCGGTCGGCAATGTGTCTTCCCTCGAAGCGTTGCTGAGCCTCCTTGCGGCGAAGCCAGCGCTCGTCCAGGCGGAAGCAAGCGCGCTGAAGGACCTGCCGCTGCCGAACTGGGACGATATCGCCGGCCGCTATGATCAATTTTACCGGAGGCTCTGCGATGCCTCCGCCATGGAGCGCCGATGACTGCCTTGTCGATGCCCGGTCTATTGGGGACCCGCGTGATTTCCTTCCTGCGGAACAGGTTCCGCAACTTCGGCGCGGATGCGGCGGTCATCCTGTTTGCGCGGATGCTGCAGAACGTCAACGGCTTCTGCCTGTCGATCATTATTGTGCGCAAGTTTGGCCTGGCCGCCGCCGGATCGCTGACCATCGCCACCATTGCGACGGTCGTGCTCGGCACGCTCTGCACCTTCGGCCTGCCTTACATCTTCGCCCGCGAAAAGGCCGAGTCGCGTACCCGTAACACCGTCGGGCTGATGGCGTGGTTCGGCGCGATGGTCGTCTCGGTGCCGGCGGGACTTGCCCTCGGGCTGGTCACGGGGCAGGATTTCACCGAAGCGATAGTGATCTTTCTGCTGGCGCTCGCCGGACCGTTTTTCGCGCAGACCAATGTCGCCAATGCGCTGCTGGTGCTGGAGAACCGGACCAGCCTGATCATCTTCGCCCCGCTCGGCAACCTGGCTGGTCTCGTGCTCGGCTACCTGTTTGCCGGCAATCTCCTGGGTTTCGCACTCATCCTGACGCTCGGCCGCCTGGTCGGGACGCTCGCCATCTTCCTGCTGCTGCCGCTCGGCAGGGTCGGTATCCGGGCGCTGATGTCGTGGGTGCGTTCAGGACTGCGCTTCCTCACGGCGGATGTCATCAATCTCGGTGCCGATCAAGCGTCGGTGATGATCGCCTCCTATCTGATGAGCCGCTCGGAACTCGGCATCTTCGGCCTCTGCCGGCAGATGCTGACCCTCAGCGATACGCCGGGCTGGTCGCGCCTAGTGGCGTGGTATCCGCAGGTATTCGCCGATCCGCGCGGCACCATTCCGAAATTCACCCGGCAGATGCTGGCGCTCGGCATCTTCTGCGGCCTCTCCGTAGCGGTGCTGTGCGTGCCGCTCGGCTACTGGATCTATCATCTCCCGGCTTTTGCCTATCTGGCGCCGCTGCTGCTCTGCAGCGTGCCCTTCCGCTATCTGGTCGGCATCTACGACATGAGCCTCAGGGCGATCGGCGCGGTACGGGCGACCAACGAGATCACGCTGCTGCGTTGCGTCCTGGTCGTCGCGCTTTATACTGTCGGCATCCTGCTGGCCGATATCTACGGCGCCATCGCCGCAACCATCGTCCTGGCCATGATCTCGGCCTGGATCACCCGCATCATCCTGAGGCGGAACCTGCCGCCGGAAGCGGCCGATGCGAAGACCGTATCGGAACCGGCCGGGATCGGCGCCGCCCCGGCTCTGGAAGCGTCACGATGAGGGTTTTCCGCCAGACGCTCTCCTTGGCGGAAAATCTCGGCGAGGCCGATGCCTCGGACACGTTCGCGACTTCGTTCTTCGGCCGCTATCTGCGCTTCACGCCGCTTCTCTGGATGCTGGGGGCGCTGATCCCCTATGCCGCCGTCATGCTGATCAAGCTGGCGATCGAGAAATGGCCGAAGGGCAGGCTGATCAACCTCGTTGTGCTGTCCTGGCTCTCCATTGCCATTGCCCAGGCGAGCTGCTCCATCCTGAACGGTCTTATCCTGCATAATTTCGGCATGGGGCTGCGCAACGCCTTCTCCTTCACGGCGATCGGCTGGGCCTTCGGCGCGCTCGCCATCGCCGTCGGCAACAGCTGGTCGCTCAGCAACCGGCGCACCGCGCATTACATCGCCAATCTCGGTGGCTATATCATCCTGCTCTCGATCATCGCCCTGGCCGGCGCCCTGGCCGGGCGGACCGAACTGCGCATGCTGACGCCGATCGGCATGCTGCTGCCGAGCGGCAATGCGACGAATTTCTATGCCTCGATGACCATCTTCCAGAGTGAGGACACGCTGGGGGAATCCCGCATCCGGCTGATCCTGTTCTTCCCCTGGGCCACGGCACTCGGTCTCGGCGGGCTCGCCATTGCCTTGATCAGCAGCGAGGCGGAGCAGGGCTGGCGCCGCGTCTTCGGCATGACCGGCGGGGCGATCGGCGTCGTCTTCAGCTGGAGCCGGATCGCCGTTGCCGCCATGGTCCTGGTTGCGGCGATCCTCATCTTCATCAAGCTTCCCCGCTATCTGCAGATCCTGGGAACCGTCACCGTTTCCGTTGCGATCTACGGCCTGTCGATCGTCGGGCTCGACCCGATAACCCTGCTGACGGATATGCATGACGCGGCGGATCAAGCACGGGCGGGCTCGTCCCTGGCGCGGGACCTGATCTACGAAAAGAGCTGGGAGGGCTTCCTGCAATCGCCGATCATCGGCAACGGCTGGATCGGCGAATCCGTTCACCGTACCGAAAATCTGCCGATCGGCAGTCATTCGACCGTCTTCGGGCTCTTCTATACCGGCGGTATCATCACCTTCGCCTGCTTCGCGATCGCCATGCTGGTAACGATCTTTGCGCTGCTCTATGCGGTCTATCGCTGGCGCAACGACAAGCCGCGCCAGCAGAGCGCCATCATCGGCTGCTGCCTGTGGCTGAGCCTGCTGCTTTATTGTCCTTATGAATCGCTTTTCAGCCTGACGCTTCCGTGCCTCTACCTGTTCACCTGGATCGGCGGCGTCATTCCCGGAGATCCCGAAGAGGAGGCGCAGGCAGCCGCGCCGCGCCGGGGAAGGGCGATCTTCATCCGGCCGGATAGCCCGGCCGGTGATGGCGGCGCCGTCGGTGAACCGCTGCGGGCGGACGGCGTAAACGTGGCAGCGGGCGTGAAATCATCCGTGTTCACTGTTGGTCAACGACGCCAGGGAGACAGATATGACATCGCCGATAATGGATGGTCCGAGAATGGATGGCACGCCGGAAGAGCGTTCAGAGCCGATCCTTAGCATCATCATTCCGGCCTACAATGTCTCGGCCTATATCGAGGAGGCGATTGACTCGGCGCTCGCCCAGACCCTGCGGGAAATCGAGGTCATCGTCGTCAATGACGGTTCGACCGATCACACGGCCCAGATGATCGAGCGGGTGGTGGAAAAGCACATGGATCCGCGCCTGAAGATTCTCCACCGCGCGAATGGCGGTCTGGCCGCCGCGCGCAATACCGGCGTTGTCATGGCCACGGGGAAATATATCGGCTTTCTCGACGGTGACGATATCTGGCTGCCGCACAAGGCCCAGGCGCAGATTTCGCTCATGGAATTGGATCCGGGAATCGGCATCAGCTTCAGCAATTCGCAATACATGCTGGAGAACGGGGTGCTGACGGAAAATCTCCTGCAGGCCGACAAACTGACGCCGTCTTTCCATGACATGATACGGCGCAATCATATCGGCAACGGCTCCGCGCCCATTGTCAGGGCGGCCTGTTTTCAGCAGGCGGGGCGCTTCAATGAAGCGCTGAAGAGCTGCGAGGACTATGAAATGTGGTGCCGCATTCTCTGGCTGACCGAGTTTCGGGCCGTCGGCATCGACCAGCCCCTGACCCTCTATCGCATCAGGGATACCAGTCTCTCGTTCAATTTCGAGAAGTTCCTCGCCAATGCGGACCTGGCAATGGCGGCACTGCGCGCACAGATGAAGAACGTTCCGGAGCGGGTCTTCAGGGCGGCCCACGCGGAGCACTACCGGATTGCCGCATGGAAAGCGGGGTCGACCCAGCAGGATGCCGTCGCCCGGCGCCTGCTCATGAAGGCGGTCATGATCTGGCCCTGGCTGATCCTTTCGGACTGGCGCGTTACGGCGGTGGCCGTGGCACTGCTGATCCCGCGGGGAACGCGGGCCGGCGTCATCGACAAGGCAAAATCATTGCGCCAGGACCTGGCGGCTCTGACGCAATAGGCAAAGTTTTTTCCATTTTTAGCTTTGCCGGAGCGTCATGCTTGCCACATGTTAGAGACGAGTAAGGGTGCGCCATTCTATTCTCGCTTCGCCAGTGAGCAGAGATCGGAATTTATAGTTCCTCGACACTTGGTCGATGTTCTGTAGGCGTTCGATGGCGCCCCCCAAGCTTATGCGCGATTGAAATACTCCTGTCTAAGAGTCGTCTATGGGCATGCGACCACCGCGGATCGGATCGGGATTCCTGTGAATCGCGATCCGATCCGTTTTCCCCGCTCAGCTTGTCCCCAATGAAGCGCAGTTGTTGGTCCAGCAACAGTCGCTATGCTTCGGCGAGTCTTTGGACGCGAATTTCTTCATTCTCGATCCTCATATCGACCCGCAAACCGAGCTTTGCTGAAGGCCCTGGCGTCTCAGTCGGCCTTTCACCTGCTCGACGCCGGTGGCCGGTGCCAAGGCGGTAGCATCCCGATGGCGGAAAGTGCTCAAATGGCGGCGGTCCGATACCGTATCGCTGATGCCGCACCGGATTTCACCGGCCGCGGCTCCCGCCGACTTCTTCCTTGAACCGCACGGGGAAAGCCATGAGCGTACTCTTTTCGCCTCTTCAACTGCGCAGCCTTGCCTTGCCCAATCGCATCGTCATCTCGCCGATGTGCCAGTATTCCGCAGAAAACGGTGCCGCCAATGCGTGGCACCTCATCCATCTCGGCGGGCTCGCTTTGTCGGGGGCCGGCATGCTGACGATCGAGGCAACGGCGGTCGAGCCGGATGGACGCATCACGCCCGGCTGTCTCGGCCTCTGGGACGATGCGACAGAAGCAGCGCTGCAGCCGGCAATGGCGGCAATCCGCGCCTATTCGAAGATCGCCGTCGCCATGCAGATCGCCCATGCGGGCCGCAAGGCCTCCAGCGCCGTGCCGTGGAAGGGCGGCGCGCTCATGCCGCTTGCGGAAGGCGGGTGGCGCACCCATGCGCCCTCGGCCATTCCGCAGAAATCCGGCGAGGAGCCGCCGCTGGCACTCGACACCGCCGGCATGGAGCGCATCCGCGATGCCTTTGTCGCCACCACAAGGCGGGCGCTGCGGCTGGGCATAGATGCGATCGAGATTCATGCGGCCCATGGCTATCTGCTGCATGAGTTCCTGTCGCCGATCTCCAACCAGCGGACCGACCTGTATGGCGGTTCGCTGGAGAACCGCATGCGTTTTCCGCTCGAGGTCTTCGAGGCCGTTCGGGCCGTTTTTCCCGCCGACAGGCCGGTCGGCGTGAAGGTGTCCGGTACCGATTGGGTGGAGGGCGGATGGAATCTGCCGCAGACCGTTGCCTTTGCCGCGGAACTGAAGAAGCGCGGCGCCGACTGGGTCACCGCCTCGTCAGGCGGCATATCGCCGGCGCAGAAGATTCCGGTCGGCCCCGATTACCAGGTACCGCTGGCGGAAGGGGTTAAGGGGGAAACAGGCGTCACCACCGTCGCCGTCGGGCTGATTACTGAGCCGCAGCAAGCGGAAGATATCCTGAGCAGCGGCAAGGCGGATCTGGTCGCACTTGCGCGCGGCATGCTCTATGACCCGCGCTGGGGCTGGCACGCCGCTGCGGCTTTGGGCGCCCAGGTCGAGGCGCCGCCGCAATATTGGCGGGCGGTGCCGCATGGTCACAAGGATCTGTTCGGCAATACGGTCTATGGCGGGCGGTAATCAACTTCGGCGGTGTCGGCCGATCAATCAGGGCTCACCCGCTGTTCGGCCGCCGGAAGCGATCCAGCCGCGCAGACCTTCAACCGTGCGGAAGCCATCGGCGGCATAGCTTTTGACCGCAGGGAAGGCACCGCGCATCATGTCGGCGAGGGCATGGCCGGGGCCGAGATCGAGCACGGCATCGACACCGCGTTCGACGAGCGCCTCCAGTGTCGTCGCCCAATCGATCGGGGTGGCCACCTGCTGCGCCAGTTGTTCCATCGCCGTTTTGGCGCGATAGAGCCGCGCGCCGTTGCCGCCGGCCAGAAGCTGGCGGCCCGGCTTCGGTGCGGCACCGTCGACCGCTTTCAACGCGTCAAGGAACGGTGCGACCGCCGCCGCGAGGCGTTTGGTGTGGGAGGCGATCCGGACATCCAGAAGGGCCGCCCGGACGGCACCGGTGGCTTCCGCCGCCTGGCACAGTGCCGCGACATCATCGCGCGCGCCGCCGAGGACGAAGAGGTTTCCTGGATTGGTGATGGCGATGGCGCAGTTGTGCTGCGCGGCCAGAGCATCAACGCGCGCACGGGTGAGGCCGCGGACGTAGCCGAGCTGGCCTTCGGCGCCATCGGCGGCATCCATCGCCTGGGCGCGGAGCGCGGTGAGGCGCAGTGCCGCCTCCGCGCACCAGATGCCGGCGATGCTCCAGGCCGCCATTTCGCCGACGCTATAGCCGGTCACCGCGATCTCGCCGGGCAAAGCCGTATCGATGCAGGCGGCGATCGCCAGCGTCGCCGTGGCCGAGAGCAGTTGATTGGTCCGGTTCGCCAGCAGATCGCTGGAACCGCTGCGCACCATGACGCGCGGATCTTCGCCGAGAAGCACAGAGGCCGCGGCAAAGATCGGCGCTGCCGGCGGCTGGTCCGCCGTGAGGTCGAACATCTCCGCCGATACGCGTCCCTGGCCGCCACAGAGGAGGGCCAGCATCAGGCTTCCAACCGGTCAACGAACAGCGTCATGGCCAACAGATCGGCGCAGCCGCCGGGGCTGAGATTGCGCGCGACGAAGGCCCGATGTATCGACGCAGCCCGATTGCGCCAATCAGCCCGGCCGATCCCGCCGGCGGCGAGAAAGGCGGCGGCCCGGGCCTGGGCGAAGCGCAGGCCGTCGGCGCCACCCCGATGCAGCAGGTTGGTGTCGTCGACCCTGGCGATCAGCGTCATGCAGGTCTGGACGCGGGCGGCCTCGTCATCGCCCTCCGGCGCGAGGTTCCGTGCCCCCCGCAAGACCGGCAGGGCGATGTCATAGACGGATGGGAGACCGCGCGCCGCTTCGACCCGGGCGCCACCGGCGCCATGGTCGCGCGCCGCTCTGGCGCCGTGGCTATGCAGGGGAATGGGGCCGGACAGGATGGCCGTGCCCCAGCGTTCGGTGATGATCCTCCCGAGTGGAAGATCGATGCCATAGGCGATGCGCAGCCCAGCGGCGGCGCTGAGCAGGCCGAGGCCGAAAATGGCGCCGCGATGGGTGTTCACGCCGGCTGTGGCCGCAAGCATGGCTTGCTCGGCCGCGATGCCGATCATGCGCAATCGTTCCATCCCGGCACCGGCGGCGCCGGCCGATGCCAATTCGGCAAAGAAGGGCGCGAGGGTATCGGCGCTGCGGCTGAGCAGGGCGGCATCCATGTCATGATGGGCGCCGTTATCGACCTGGCTGACCAGCCCCGGCTTGGGATAGGTCGCCACTTCCAGCTTCAGGCACTGCGTTGCCAGGGCGCCGATGGAGCCGCCCGGCAACGGCGCGAGGGCCGAAGAGCGGCGGCCGGGACGGGCGTTCACACCGCACCGCCTGCGAGGAATGCCTGGCGCGGCACCATGCGAACTTCCTTCTGTCCCTTGAGCAGAAGCTCATCGGCGCCGCTCTCGCGCAGTTCGCGCCAGTTGACGCCGCCCAACGGCCCGATGATCTCGCCATCGATCCGCATCGGCGCCGTCGCGGCGATCTGTGCTATTCCAGCCAGCAGGGCATCGAGCTTGTCACGGGGCGGCAATGGCCAGAGCAGGTCGAGATCGGATGTTTCCGCGAGATAGGGCAATCCGGTCAGATATTGCCAGGCGAGGCTACCGAAAACGTGCGTTGCCGGACTAAGTGCCAGGAATTGATGGATGCTGGCATGCCAGTGAACCGGCGCAACCGTGACGGCATCGGCAAGCAAGGGCGGCGGCGCAATGCTCGTGATGTCGTCGCGGCTGAGCGCGACAGAGATGCGGCGTTTGCCCTGGGCCGGCGGCAGCGGCAGCCCAAGCGGCACAAGACCGGCAGGATCGTCGCTGTTGTGCCGCCGCGCGATGAGCGGATTGCCGGCATTCGCCCAATCCACCACCAATGGATCACCGGCGAGGTCGGGGCGCATCGCTATCACGCGTGACCACGCGGTGGGCGTTACCCTGACCATGACGTGGCGTGCGACCATGTCAGCCCAGGGATGCCGCGGCAGCGACCCGGGCGGCGATGGCGGCGGCTTTGGGCCGACCGCTGCGTTCGGCGCCCAAGCGATCGCGGGCATCGCCGGTGGCAGGTGTCGCGAGCAACGTGGCAAGCTGGACGGCGAGGGACTTATCGGGATCCCAGACGGCGTGAATGGCGCCGGTCTGGGCAAGGTTCTCCAGTCCCGGCGCGAAAACCGGGGTTGCCTTGGCTTTCTCCTTCAGGACTTCGAGCGGAAGCTTGGTCACCCGGGCCATGGAAGGCAGATCCATCACCGCCGGATGCGCGCCGGGCAGGGCAACAAGAGTCCCGGTCGCCAGGGCCGTGGCGATGAAGGCGCCGGCAGCGCTGCCGCCATAGAGAAGGCCGACCGTACGATGGCCTTGCGCCTCCGCCAGCAGCAGGGTCTTTGCCAGATGGGCGAGGTACTCGCTGAGGCCCAGCAATTCGTCGCGGCGGCTCATGCGCTGGCTGGCGGAATCGATCAGGACCAGGATCGGTGCGCCACGGTCTGTCGCGACGATGTCGAGGACATGTCCGGCCAGGGCTAGCGCGCCCTCGACGCCGAGCGGTGAGGTTGCGGCGACACCGAGCACATGAATTTCCTTGCCATCCGCCAGCGGTCCGGTCCCACGGATGATGCCATCGGTGACGGCAACGTGATCGCCGCCTGGAAACAGCGAGCGGAGAATTTCATCGAGCGTCATCGGCACTCTCCCGTTTGTCCGCGACCTGGCGCAGGAAAGTTTCAGTCGGCAGGTCAGGCAGCCGGGCCGCATCCGCGATGCCGAGGGTGGCCCAGATGTCGATCGCATCTTTGGCGGCGCCGAAGCGTTGCAGCCGGCGTTCCAGCCGCTGCTGCTCGGCCTGCAAACCGGCGAGGCCCAGATGCGTTTCCCGGTCCAGCGCCGTGAGGGTCGCCTGGCGGAAGGCGCCGGTATCGTCATCGACAAAGACATCGGCCCCGCCGATCAGGTAGCGATGCTTGCCGCCCATGGTGCGCCAGACCAGGGCGCGGTCGCGGGAGTCGAATTCCTCGACGCCTCGATTGGTCTCAATCACTTCCGGGCCGCTGACGCTGATCCGTCCGGGCTCGGAGACGATCAGCCTGGAACAGCAGCCGGCGATCAGCCCGCCACCGCCATAGCAGCCGGCCCGGCCGCCGACCAGGCCGATGACCCGGTGGCCGGCCAGCCGCAGGTCGACAAGTGCGCGCATGATCTCGGCGATGGCGAGCTCGCCGGCATTCGCTTCCTGCAGACGCACGCCGCCGGTATCGAACAGGATCACCACATCATGCCCGATCTGGCGTGCCGCGCGCAGCAGGCCGGTGAGCTTGGCGCCGTGAACCTCGCCGAAGGCGCCGCCCATGAAGCGTCCCTCCTGTGCGGCGATCAGCACGATCTTTCCACCGAGCGCGGCGCGACCGATGATCATGCCGTCATCGAACTGCTCGGGCAGGCCGAAGAGCGCGAGGTGGGGACTGATCTCACGCTGCTCGGGACCGATGAATTCCACGAAGCTGCCGCGATCGACGAGTGCCGCCACGCGCTGGCGGGCACTTGCCTCATACCAGCTGGAGGTTGCCGCGGAATTGCTCATGCTTCGGGCTCCTCGATCAGGCGAACACTCTGAGCGAGACGCAAGGCGACGGTATCGGGCCGCGCGCCGCCATCATTCACGGAGATGCGCAGGCCGCCGGCGGCGCGGCGCGCCACGAAATCGGCCACCACGGCCTCCCAGACGGCACCAAATCCATGCGCCGCCGTGGCGATGTCGATGGTGCAGGCATCGACGGGCAGGGTCCGTTCGACCAGCACTTCGAGATTGCCGGAGGCGACGACACCGACGATCGCCTGTCGGCGTGTGCCGCCTGCGGCGGTCGGGGCTTTCAGCGTGAAACTGAGCTTTTCCATCTGCGGATCTCCCATTTCACCAATTGCGGAACCGGCTTGGCGGCCGATAGAGCGCGCCTGACGCAAGCACGATGTCCTTGATCGAGCGGGCCGCCAGCAGGCGGCGGTCGGCGTCGAGGGGATCGATGCCGAGATCTTCCGGGCGGCGGATGATGCCGCGTTCGCGCAGGCGCTCGACCATCTTCTTATCGCGGGCGCGGCCGATTTCGGTATAGCCGGCCACCCCGCGGATCGCCTGTTCGCGCTCGTCGCGGTCACGGCACAGCAGCAGATTGGCGATGCCTTCCTCGGTGACGATATGGCTGACGTCATCCCCGTAAACCATCACCGGCGCCAGATCGAGCTTGAGTTTGGCGGCAAGCTCCAGTGCATCGAGCTGCTCGACGAAGAGCGAGACGTTGCCGTCGCCAAAGCTCTCACCGATCTGCACCACCAGTTTGCGGCCGCGCCGCAAGGCAGCGGCGGTTGTGGAATCGGCCTCGGCACCGGCTTTCAGCCAGGGCTCGCTGGGATGCCGGCGGCCGCGCGGATCGGAACCCATATTGGGGGCACCGCCGAACCCGGCGATGCGGCTGGTCGTCACCGTCGAACTATGGCCGTCGAGATCGATCTGCAGCGTCGACCCGATGAACATGTCGCAGGCATAAAGCCCGGCTGTCTGACAGAACGCACGGTTCGAGCGCAGCGACCCGTCCGGTCCCGTGAAGAAGATGTCGGACCGCGCGGCGACATAATCCTCCATCCCCACTTCGGAGCCGAAGCAATGGATCTGCTCCACCCAGCCTGCCTCGATGGCGGGGATGAGGGTTGGATGGGGGTTGAGGGCGAAATGCGTGCAGACCTTGCCTTTCAGCCCCAGCTTCTCGCCATAAGTCGGCAGCAGCAACTCGATCGCCGCGGTATTGAAGCCGATGCCGTGATTGAGGCGGCGGATGCCATAGGGCGCATAGAGGCCCTTGATGGCGAGCATCGCCGTCAGGATCTGCGTTTCCGTGATTGCCGCCGGATCGCGGGTGAACAGCGGTTCGACATAGAAGGGTTTCTTCGCCTCGACGACGAAGTGCACGAGATCGCCCGGAATATCGACGCGCGGTACCTTGTCGACGATCTCGGCGACCTGGGCGACGACGAGGCCGCTCTTGAAACTGGTGGCTTCGACGACGGTCGGCGTGTCTTCGGTGTTGGGGCCGGTATAGAGATTGCCCTCGCGATCCGCGCAGACGGCAGCAATTAGCGCCACCTGCGGCGTCAGGTCGATGAAGTAGCGGGCGAACAGCTCGAGATAGGTGTGGACGGCGCCGAGCTCGATCTGGCCGCCGAACAGCATCCGCGCGATGCGCGCCGATTGCGGGCCGGAATAGGAATAGTCGAGGCGCCGCGCGATGCCTTTCTCGAAGACATCGAGATGCTCGGGCAGGACCACGCCGGATTGCACCATATGCAGGTCGTGAATCCGCTCGGGATCGACGCCAGCAAGGGCGGCCGCAAGCAGATCCGCCTGCTTCTGGTTATCGCCTTCCAGGCAGACCCGGTCGCCCGGGCGCAGCACCGCAGCGAGGAACGCCGGCAAATCGTCACGCCGGACGCCCTTGCCGGCAGCGTATCGGCTTCCGGCCTCAAGGCGCGCGGCCAGACCGGCCCTTTGCTTGGCCCAATCTGTCATTTTGCCCACTCCTATATGCGATAACACGTGTGGAAGCGGTTTTGTATACCGGTTGCGCTTATTTGTCAATATGTGTATACATAAATCGCTGTGCGCATCCATTCAGAATTTATATAAGGGGTGTTGCAATGAAAGTGTATACACATTGGGTCCTGGCCGACATCGGCCCGGCGCGAACCGGGAGCGCACGGGCATGATGATTTCCGGCGTCGCGCTCCTCGCCATCTGCACCCTGCTGGGGGCGTTCCTGGGCGATGCGCTCGGGGTGTTGCTCGGCGTGAAAGCCAATGTGGGCGGCGTCGGCATCGCCATGATGCTGCTGATCGCCGCACGATTATGGCTGGCCCGGCGGGGCCGTCTGACTGTCGGCGCGAAGGCCGGCGTCGAGTTCTGGGGATCGCTTTACATTCCCATCGTCGTCGCGATGGCGGCGCAGCAGAATGTCGTCTCGGCAATTGCCGGCGGCCCGGTGGTGGTGACGGCCGGCGTTGGCGCGATCGTCATCTGCTTTACCACCGTGGCGCTGATCAGTCGCTTTAGCGGCCGCGTGGAAACAATGGATGAGATCGAGGCGCGCGAGGCGCGCGAGGCGGCGGCTGCGCCCGGCCGTTCATCCGCCGCCACGACCGACGTTGCATGAGGAGAACGCTATGAGCATGGCCTTGCATGCATTGACGGCGAATGCGCTTGTCACGGCCTTTGCCGTGGTCGGGATCATCATGTGGGTATCGGCAGCGATCTCGAAACACCTGACTTTCGGTCGCATCCATGGCTCCGCCATTGCCATCGTCATCGGCCTGGCACTGGCATTCTTCGGCGGCGTGATGACGCACGGTGACAAAGGCATTGCCGATATACCTGCACTGGCTGGTATCGGCCTGATGGGTGGCGCCATGCTGCGCGATTTCGCCATCGTTGCCACGGCATTCGAAGTCGATGTCGTGCGGGCGCGGAAGGCCGGATTAATCGGCGCCGTTGCGCTGGGTCTGGGCACCATCCTGCCGTTCCTGTTTGGCATCGGCGTGGCGGCAGCCTTCGGCTATCGGGACGCCGTCTCCATGACGACGATCGGGGCGGGGGCGATCACCTATATCGTCGGCCCGGTGACGGGCGCTGCTCTCGGCGCAAGCTCCGCCATCATCGCGATCTCCATTGCGACCGGTGTACTGAAGGCGATACTGGTGATGATCGGGACGCCCTTCGTCGCCAAGGCGATCGGCTTGAACAATCCGCGCAGCGCCATGGTATTTGGCGGGTTGATGGGAACGGTGAGCGGTGTCGCCGGCGGCCTTGCCGCGACCGACCGGCGCCTGGTGCCCTACGGCGCCTTGACCGCCACGTTCCATACCGGTCTCGGTTGCCTGGTCGCCCCCTCCATCCTGTATCTAGGCGTGAGGGTTCTGGTGGGGAACTGAGACCCTGCCGGGCATTTGAATTTTCGTCGGGAGCTGCACATGACAAGCATCTTGAATGGACTGGCCGGGATGGACGAGGACCGCAGCCTGCTCTCCGACCGGATTCGGGATGCGCTGACGGACCAGATTGCCTCGGGCGAACTCACCGCCGGCTCGGCGCTGGATGAGCAGCATCTCGCCGATCGCTTCGGCGCTTCGCGGACACCGGTGCGAGAAGCGCTTCGGCAATTGGCCGTGAGCGGCCTGGTCGAGATGCGGGCGCGTCGCGGCGTCATCGTCACCCGCATGACGCCCGAACGGGTCATGGATATGTTCGAGACCATGGCGGAAATCGAGGCGATGTGTGTCAGGCTGGCGACCTATCGCATGACGCCGCTTGAGCGCAGCCATCTGCTTGAGCTGCATGATGCATCGCAGGCTATGGTCGAGGCACGCAATGTCGACGCCTATGACGCTTTCAATCGCGAATTCCATGTCTGCCTTTACCGCGCGACGCATAACACATTTCTCGAGGAGCAGGCGATCGCCATCCGCACGCGGCTCAATGCCTTTCGCCGCACGCAGTTGCGCCAGGGCGACCGCATCCAGAAGTCGCGCGAAGAGCATGAATCCGTCATGCAGGCAATCGCCGAAGGCGATGGCGAAACCGCGGCACGGCGCATGCGGGCGCATATGCTCAACGCGGCAACGGCGCTGGGGCGCTATATCGAGGCGCACGACAGGGAAGCCTAAGCAGGATCGTCGCTGCGTTCGGCTGTCCCGCCGTGGCGGATGTCGTGCAAGGCCGACGCGCGTTCCAGCAGCGCTCAGTTCACTCGTTGCGATGTACGCAAGCCGCACTGCGATTCACCGAAACGCGAAATCTATCGCTGAAATTTTGCAGTAAGCTGTAACCAAGATCGGCGTAGCGACGAATGGAATGGCATAGGTCGTTACGGGCCTGGTGGCTTGCAAGCCACGCCGCTATTCATCGCAGATTTCTCTGCATCTGGTTCTCAATCGAAGAAAAGGAATGCCTCCCATGATCAGTCGTCGCGCCGTCTGTTTCGGTCTCGCTGCAAGCGCGGCCAGTGCCGTGGTCGCATCAAGTATCCCCGCTTTTGCCGCCGCGCCGGTGCGGGCGCGCAATGTGGTTCTCGTCCATGGCGCCTATGCCGATGGGTCGAGTTGGTCGGAAGTGATCCCGCTGCTGCAAAAGGCCGGCCTCAACGTCTCCGCCGTGCAAAATCCGTTGATGTCGCTGGAAGAGGATTGCGCCTATACCCGGCGCGTGCTCGCGCTGCAGGATGGGCCGACCGTGCTGGTGGCGCATTCCTATGGCGGGGAGGTGCTGACCGAAACGGGTGTGGATCCCAAGGTCACGGCGCTGGTTTACTGTGCCGCCCGGGCGCCGGATGCCGGCGAAGACTACACAGCACTTGCAAAGACCTTCCCGGCTCCGCCGGCCTCGGCCGGGGTGGTCCATTCCGGTGGCTTTGCGCAGCTGAGCGAGCAGGCCTTTCTGCGGGATTTCGCCGGAGACGTCGATCCCGTCAAGGCGCGCGCGCTTTACGCGGTGCAGGGCCGTATCGCCGATACGCTTTTCAGCGCCAAGGTGACGCAGGCGGCCTGGCATACGAAGCCGAGCTTCTATGCCGTCTCGACCCAGGATCGCACGATCAATCCGGATCTGCAGCGCTTCATGGCGAAACGCATGAAAGCGAAGACGATTGAGATCCCGGCCAGCCACCTGGCGATTGTCTCGCGTCCGGCCGAGATCGCGGCTTTGATCCTGGAGGCCGCTGGCGCCCAGGCCTGAGCGCCATCTCCGGGGAGAAGCATGGATGATGTCACAGCGGGGCGGTTGTTCCACGGCTGTCCCGCCGTGAGATCAGTCCTGCTGACCTATACCGGTGATCTTTACCGGACACGGGGTGATCTGGGTCGGCGGTTGATCTAGGTCAAGGCGGTCCGCCTGCATTTGGCATGAGTATGAGAAAAGTTATCTCATGGAAAATGTATGGCTATCCCTCTTCAGATCTCGTTCAGCGATATGGCTGTATCGGATGCAGTCAAGGCGCGCATCGAGGAGCTTGCAGTCAAGCTGGATCGGTTTCAGGACAGCATCACCAGCTGCCACGTGGTCGTCAGCCTGTCCGGCCGGCATCACCGCAAGGGCCGCCTGTACGATGTCAGTATCGATCTGAAGATGCACGGGCATGAAATTGCGGTCAACCGCAACCCGATCGAAGATCATGCCCATGAGGACATCTATGTCGCCGTGCATGAAGCCTTCGACACCCTGTTGCGTAAACTGGCAAGCTTCTCACAGCATCAGCGCGGTGACGTGAAGGCGCATGAAGCCGAGCCGTCGGCCGTCGTCGTTCGGCTGTTTCCGGACGAGAATTACGGCTTCATCGAGGATGCCGAAGTGGGGGAGATTTATTTTCACGCCAACAGCGTCGCCGATCAGGGATTTGCGCAACTCGCCGTCGGCAGCAAGGTCCATTATCGCGCGGAGCCTGGCGACAAGGGGCTGCAGGCGACGATCGTAAAACCTGTCAAGGGTGCACGCCGTTCAGGCACAACCTTGTCTCTCTGGTGAGGGTGACATGAGCAATCCGCCGCTGGAAGGGCGCGCGGGCAGGATGGGGCGGCATCCTCAATTGCCGTCGGAATAGATCAGATATTTCTGCCGCTGTGCCATGAAGGCGGCAGCTTCCGATGGCCATTTCGCAGCAATTTCTCCTGGTGGTGTTCCGGCTTTGACGGCAGCCAGGGTCGAATCCGATCCGACCATATCCAATGTGCGGTCGATATCGAACCGGGCAGGATAGGCGCGGTAGAGGGCGGCGATGATCTCCAGGCCGAGCCGCGGGCTGTCGAGACGGCTTTCATCGGTGATCGAGAGGCGGATGCCGTGGCAGGGCTGCCCGGCGAAGGCGTCCCTTTGCGGTGTAAAGTCGGCTGCTTCGATGACGACGCCTGCGAAGTTGCGACGGGAAAGTTCGCTTGCCAGTTTCGGCCCGTCTATCCAGGGTGCGCCGACAAGCTCGAAAGGCGTCGGGGTGCCGCGGCCGACGCTGACATTTGCGCCTTCCAGCAGCGCGACGCCGGGATAGAGCAGAGCCTCGCCGGGATGGGGCAGATTGGGCGACGGCGCAATCCAACGCAGCCCCGTCTCTGCGAAGGGGCGCTCCGGCTTGTCGTGCCGCATGGCGATGACATGAAGATTCGCGTGAATATCGCCCGCTTCATTGAACATCCGTGCGAGCTCGCCGAGCGTCATGCCGTGGCGCACCGGCATGGGCAGATAGTTGGTAAATGATCTGCGCGCCGGATCCGACATGGGACCTTGTACGGCATCGCCAATGGGATTCGGCCGGTCGAGCACATAGACATCCAGTCCCTTTTGCGCCGCCGCCTCCATGACATAGGCCATGGTGGTGGGATAGGTGTAGAACCGGGCGCCGACATCCTGCAGGTCGATGACGATCGCATCGAGCCCCTGCAGCATCTGATCGGTCGGCCGCAGCATATCGCCGTAGAGACTGTATATCGGCAGGCCGGTCCGGGCATCGACGCCGGATGAAACCTGCTGCTCCGCGGCGCTGCTCAGGCCGTGCTCCGGGCTGAAGATCGTGCGGAGGTGCAGGTTCCCCGCGGAAGCAAAGAGATCGACCGTGCGGTGGCCCTCGCTGTCCGTGCCGGCGGCATGGGTCAGCAGGCCGATGCGCCGCCCGGCGAGCTGGCGGAAGCCATAGGCCTTCAGCACCTCGATGCCGGTCATCACCTGGTCGCGTCCGATCCGGCGTGCGGCGGCATCGCCCACCAGGGCGCTCAAACGCTGCTCGAGCTGCCGCGCCGACCCGGTGCCGTCAGGATGCAGCCGGTTGGTCAGGATGATCACGAAGCTGCGGCTCTCGGGATCGATCCAGATCGCCGTTCCCGTATAGCCGGTGTGACCGTAGGAGCGGGGCGAGAAGAAAGGTGAGAAGAGCATTGAATAGGGCGAGTCGATATCCCACCCATAGCCCCGCAATGCAGCCTGGCCCGGCGGGCTTTGCGGCGTGGTCATGGCTGCAACCGAAGAAGAGCGGAGAATGCGGTGATTGTTGCCGATGCCGCCCGCAAGCAGCATCTCCGCGAACCGGGTCAAATCCGCCGCGGTGGAAAATAGGCCGGCATGTCCGGAAACGCCGCCCATGTTGCGCGCCATGGGATCCTGGACCTTGCCCCAGACCAGTTCTCCCGCCTCGACATCGGCGGGCGCCGTCTTCGGCAGCTGTGCCGGCGCGACATGGAATGTCGTCGCGTGCATGCCGAGCGGGGCAAAGATGTGGCGCTGGCAATAGATATCGAGCGGCAGCCCTGAAACCCGCTGCACGATCTCGCCCAGGGCGGAGAAGTCGATATCGCTATAAGAAAAAGTGGTGCCGGGCTCGGCCAGCGGCGCGGTTTCTGCGATCGCTGCCATTGCCGTGCGATAGTCGTCATAGGTTGCCGGCACCGGCAAATCGGCGGGCAAAGCGGAATAATGCGTGAGGAGATCGGCGATGGTTATCGACTGTTTCCCATTCTTGGCAAATTCGGGCCAATAGCGGGAAACCGGCTGATCGAACTGCAGTTTGCCTTCTTCCTGCAATTGCATGATCGCCGTCGTCGTGGCGACGACCTTTGTGAGGGATGCCAGATCGAAGACCGTGTCGAGCGTCATGGGAAGCCGTTGCGGCGTTACCATGCGTTCGCCGAAGGCACCGCGAAAAGCGACTTCGCCGCCCATGCCGATGACGACGACCGCCCCGGTCAGATGACCGGCGGCAATCTCCTCCCCAACAACTTTTGAGACGGCAGTACCTAAACCCTTGCCGGGGGCGAGGGGAATGTCCTTGCCGAAGGCCGGCAGGTTCGGGTCCCAGAGAAGGAGCGGCAAGATCAGGATCGAGGCGGCGATATAGCGCAGCCAGCTTGGGCTAATCGCGCACATCTGTCTGCATCCTCAGAAGTCCTTCGGTCGAATAGACGTTGCGGGGATTCCACAGCATCCAGCCATCCGCGCCGGCCTCCTCGGCCGCACTGACCTGCGCCCTGATCTCGACCTCGCCGAACCGCCGTTGATCGAAGGCATAGTCCTTGAAGGCCTGAAGCCAGGGTCGGAAGCGCACGGTATATCCCATGGTGCGCTGGCGCGCCGCCTGCAGCGAGTTATAGACGATCTCATGGGGCGACAGCATCGGATTCCGGTAGCCGGGAATGCCGAACTGGAAACCCGACGGGTAGAGCATCGGCGAGATGTAGTCGACTTCGGGGGCCATATCCTCCAGACGCTGACCGATATTGGTGTCGTTCCGGTTCCAGCAGGTATAGCCGAAGACATCCACCGCGAGAAAGACGTTGTAGGGCTGAAGACGCAGTTTCGCCGCGTGCAAGAACCCCTTGATCGCCGCCGTCCTGCTGGCCTGGGTGGAGGCCTCCGCGAAACGCAGGCCCGTTGCATCCGGAAACCGGACATAGTCGAATTGAATCTCGTCGAAGCCGCTGGCGGCGGCTTCCGCGGCAATGCCGATCGAATAGTTCCAGGCATCGGTGCGGAACGGATCGATCCAGGACTGCCCTTCAGGATCTTTCCAGAGCGTGCCATCGCCCTGATGAACGGCCCAGGCCGGATGCGCCGCGGCCAGCAGATTGTCCTTGAAGACGACGATCCGGGCGATCGTATAGAGGCCACGGTTTTTGAGGCTGGCGACCAGTTCCCCCAGATTGCCCACCGTCCGGATCCGCAGGGCACTGTTCCCGGATGCCAGTGCAACCTCGCTTGGATAGGGTATCAGGCCACTATCGCCTTTCATATCGATGACGACCGCATTCAGCCCGGCGGTCTCGATAACCTGCAGCGCCGGCTCACGCAGGCTGGCGGCGCCAATTCCGTAGATAGACAGATAGAGTGCCTTGGGAGACAGAGGCGTGAGTTTGATCTGCTGCGTATTGATGGATTTCGCGAGGTCGAGTTCTGCTCGTCTATATCCGACGGCGCGAATGCGAAGGATCGTCGCGGCAGCCGATAGTGCCACATGGCCAGATGCATCACTGACCGCCTGTTCCTTGTCGAGGGTGACGATGGCGCCCCCGATGGGAGCGCCGCTTGCCTCATTGATAACGGTACCGGAAAAGGACGCAGCGTGAACCGGATTGCTGAACCAGCAAGCGATCGTCAATGCGGGAAGGACAAGAAGGCGGGAAAGACGGAAAGAACCAGAGGTGCTTTTGATCATTTTCACTATTTCAGCGACATATGTGTCGAAGGCATGCAAGAGAGCAGGTGTGCGAAAGCCGTGCCCGTGTCCTGCTGAGTGACAATATAGCGCGGCAATGTCATGAGGCTGTCCTTGCTGGTGACGGGCCTGCGCTCGATCGTCACGGCGGCGGTGTAGCCGGCCGATGACGCGGCGCCGATCAGGTCCTGATCGTAGATGCCAAAAGGCCAGGCCAGGATGTCTACTGGCCGGCCCATGGCCTGCGCGATCACGCGTTTCGACCGCTCAAGCTGATCGGCAACGAACTTGCGATAGGCATCCGGCGCCAGCCGCGCCTTTTCCGTATGGAAATTTGGATGCCAATAGCTGTGGGATTGGACCTCAACCAGGCCCGACGCTTGCATCGCGCGAAGCTGATCCCAGGTCAAGGCATAAGAGGCGTTGGAGATAGCCGAAGGATAGATGAAGAGGGTCACATGGAGCTGGTTCGCCTTGATGATCGGATACATTTCCGTAAAGACCGACTCATTGCCGTCATCGGCCGTGATCACGACGGACTTGCCGGGCAAAGCCCCCTTCTTGCCGGCCAGGGACGAGACGAGATCGGCCAGGGTGATGACGTGATAGCCGCTTTCCTGAAGGAAACGGACCTGCTGCGAGAAGAGCTCGGCCGTTATGGTCATCTCGCCTTGGTCCGCCTGCCCAAAACGATGATAGAGAAGAATGGGAACACAGCTGTTTTGCGCCAGCGCATCCGACGCGAACCCGGATAACGGAAAGGCGGTGGCGCCAACAGCGAGGAAAACCGCGGCAGCCGGGAGACTTATGCGGGCGAATCGCCGCCGAGAACGCAAGGTGCCAGCCACAGATCTCAACGGCATGCCGATCATGATCTGAAGGTGGCGAGCTATGTCGATAAGGCGGCGCAATTCATCACCAATCCCTTGGGATAGAGCGCACCATTCTCGCAAATCCCCGGCACGGCATCTTGATGCAGATCAGCGGCGCGCTTCCTTTGGCACGAAGGCGCGGCTAAAGCCGGGATTTTGTCATCTGATCAGCAGGAGATTGGCTTGCGTATCGGTCAACAGCGCCTTCAAGAGCGCGGGGCTGGCAGCGGCCGCCGACATATCCATAATAAGCAGGTCACCGCCGGCCAGATCGGCCGGAACATCCGCTCCGGCGCCGGCTGGGATGCTCTGCATCAGCCCGATCTTTGCCGCAATCTCAGGCACGATCGCAGCGAGCCAATCCCTGACAGCAGAGAGGGACGGGCCCGCTGCCTGGACCCATAGCTGCTGCCCGGGCCGCCGGGTCAATTGCGCCGCCCAGGCCACAGCCCGGCTGGAAGCCTCCGACAGCGCGTTGACCAGCACGATGACGCGCCTCCCGGTGAATTCGCGTCGGATGAACAGGAGCGACTGGTTCTTCTGCGACGTCGTTTCGATCAGTTGGGTCAGTCTTCGCCGTGTCTGCTCGATGAACGGCGTATTCGCTTGGGTCACCAGCAGATCGGCGTCAGGCGGCGGGATGAAGTGACGATCCGTCAGGACTTCAAAAGAGCAGCTGAGGGCGTTAGCCCTGGCACTTGCCTCAAGCGACAGGCGCAGTTTGCTGGCGATTGCCGAGAAATGCGCGTCCAGCGCCGGGCGGTCGAAGGCGAAAGACGATGCCGCCACTGAATTGACGTAACGGGTGAACGGCTGTTCCAGCACCTGGCCGACCACCGGATCATGGATGAAAATGCCGGATATGTGCGTCTGATGGTTCCTGGCGATATCCATGGCGGCTTCGATGACGCGCCGTTGTTCGCCATAGGAATTGAAGGCGATAACGATATGGGCGAGTTTTATGTCATCGACCATCTCGCCCACCTTTCACCGGGCGGGGAAGCAAGGCGTCCATGCGCATCTGTCTGGCAGCCAAAGCGCCGAACCGCGCGGCGACCCAATAATTCACGGTATCCTTGGGATATTTTCCGGAGATATCCTGCTCGCCGGCCGGATAACCGGTGAGCAGGGCGATACCCTGATCGACCGTCTCTACCGGGTAGATCTTGAACTGGCCTTCGGCACAGGCGCGGACCACGTCGGGCCGCAGCATCAGTTGCTTTACATTCGCGGCCGGAATCAGGACGCCCTGCTTTCCGGTAAGCCCGCTTTTACTGCAGACATCGAAGAAGCCCTCGATCTTCTCGTTGACGCCGCCGATGGCCTGCAAATGGCCATATTGGTCGACGGAGCCGGTAACGGCCAAATTCTGCTGGATCGGCAATTCTGCCAGCGCGGAGAGCAGGGCGTAGAGCTCTGCCGATGAGGCGCTGTCGCCATCCACACCGCCATAGGATTGCTCGAAGACAAGGCTCGCATCCAGTGACAGCGGCGCGTTGCGGCCGAAACGGCCCTTCAGAAACCCCGACAGGATCAAGACGCCTTTGGAATGGATGGATCCGCTGAGCTCGACCTCACGCTCGATATCGACCACATCGCCGCGCCCGCTCGCGACGCGCGCGGTGATCCGGCTGGGATAGCCAAAGATGATATTGCCGAGATTGATGGTGGCCAATCCGTTTATCTGGCCGATGCGAGCCCCATCGACCTCGATCATGATGGTCTTGCGGCCGATCTCTTCCAATATCCGGTGATAGATCCGATCGGCGCGCCGGTTCTGGGCATCCAGGCTGTCTTGAATATCGCCCCGCGTTATCTCCTGCCGTGCAGCCAGTCCGGCCCGGCAATCGGCTTCCTGGAGCAGCTCGGTCAGGCTGCGGATTCGGGTTGAGAGCTTTTCCGAATCACCGCTTGTGCGTGAGGCGTATTCGATCACCCGCGCCGCCGCGTCGCGCGCCAGGGGCCGCAGCTCGTTCTGTTTGCCGATTTCCGTCAGCAGCCGGGCGTACCCGGCGATCGTTTCCTCGTTGCGATCGACCTGATCATCGAATTCGGCCGCGATTTTAAAAAGCTGGGCGAAATCGGGATCGTGCTGACGCAGGAGATAATATGTCCGAGGCGTGCCGATCAGGATGACCTTGACATCGAGCGGGATGGGCTGGGGTTCCAACGAGACGGTGCTGGCGATGCTGAGAATCTGCTCGAGCGATTCCAGCCTTATCTCTTCCGTCCGCAGCGCGCGCTTCAGGGTTTCGTAGCCGAAATTGCCGGTCAGAAGCCGTTCCGCATCGATGATCAGATAGCCGCCATTTGCCTGATGCAAGGAACCGGATACCAGCAGATTGAAATCGGTGACCAGGGCCCCCAGGCGCGCCTGATGCTCGATGCGTCCGGCCAGCGACTGATGGTTCGGGCGGTCGTCATAAACGATAGGAGCGCCGCTTGTCCCGCTATTGTCGACGATGACGTTGACGTGGTAGCGGCGAAAGGAGGCGCCGTCGGATTCCAGCACCTGCCGGAACATGGCCATTTGATTGGCACCGCTCTCCCGGCTGGCAGCCAGGAAGTCGCCGGCATTCTCCGTGATATCGTGCTCAACGTCCCCGAGATAGCTCAAGACATCCGGCAGATCGAGGAAAGCGTGCCGCACTTCCTCGATCAGGTAGCCGACCGCGACGGTCGTCGTCTTGCGGTCCAATTCCTCGAGAGTGCGGCGCAGCTCTCTCTCCCATTGCGGCACCTGGCGCAGCAAGGCTTCGAGCTCCGCCTGCAGCGAGGTGATATCGGCCTTGATGCGCTCCTGCTCCTCCGCCGTGAATTTCTTGAATTCCTCCTGGGGGATGACATCGCCATTACGGGTTGGCGCCAGGGCAAAACCCACCGGGGTCCTGATCAGCGTGACATTCATCTGTTCGGCGCGTTCCTGCAGGCCGCCGAAATTTTCCTCATGCTTTTTCTTGAATTGCTGTTCGAGGATATCCCGCTGATGACGGTAATCGTCCCGTTCAAATGCCGCCGGCAGGGCAACCTGCAGTTCGGCTATCAGCTTTTCCATGGACTGGTGCAGGGCCCGGCCTCTGCCCGCGGGCAGTTTGAGCCATTTGGGACGATGCGGATCGGCGAAGTTATTGATGTAGCACCAGTCGGGCGGCGTCTGTGCCGCCTTTGCCGCCGCTTCAAGCAGGGTGCGAACCAGCGTGTGCTTGCCTGTTCCGGCCGGGCCGAGACAGAAGATGTTGAAGCCCTTCTTGCGGATATCGATGCCAAAACTGATCGCTTCGTTGGCGCGTTCCTGGCCGATCAGGCCGACCGCCGGTGCCGGCAGGACGGCAGTGGCACCGGCGAGAGCGTCCAGATCGCATGTGCGGTAAAGCGCCTCGATCGGCAACGGTTCGCAGGCAATCCATGACGGTTTTCGGTCGGGAACGGTGGGCGCCTTGTCAGTCGCGCTGGGCAGCGGCGTGTCCATTATGTCGATCCATGCTTATTTTGTTCGAATGCCGGGCCAGATGCGTGGCCGGATGAGCCTGAATGAAGCTGCCTGAAATATGATCGCCGGCGGGCTGGCCGACGTTGATCTGCGTCAAGCGGGCCGCCCGTTAAGCGCCGCGCTGCCACATTTCTTCCCAGGCAGTCACCGTCGGCACCGACGATTGGTCCTGGGGCGGTTGATCGTCCGAGATGCCGGCTTACTTGATCTTCAAATGCAGGCGGGCCTGGTCGGTGCGGTAGAGCGCCCAGTAATATTCGGCCGGTGTGCCATCGGCGAGATAGGCGCAGGATTCGATGGCGAGAACCGGTTCATCGAGGCCAATCTCCAGCAATGATGCTTCTTCGTCGCTGGGCAGGACGGATTTCAGCCAGCGGTCAGCTTGACGGAAGACGATACCATAACGGCGTCGCAAGGTGTCATGCAGGGATCTGTGCTGCAGCGATACCTGTTCCAGGCCGGGCACCAGGCTGGCGACCAGCGAGGTGTGGACGAGAATGCGCGGAATACCTTCGGCGCCGATGATGCGCCTGATTTCCACGACCTGATCGCTCTGGCCGAGCCGCAGCAGGCGTTGTGCCCGGGCGTTCGGCGTGGCGAGGCCCTGCTGCAGGACGGAGCGGTTGATATGCTTGTGCTGCTCGATCAGTTCGCCGGTGAAGCCCATCGCCATGCCGACAAAGTTCTGCTCTTCGATATTGTCGGCGACGAAGGCACCCTTGCCCTGGATCTTGTAGATGATGCGATCGACCACCAGCTGGTTCATGGCCTCGCGCACGACGGTGCGGGAGACGCCGAACTGGTCGCACAGCTCGTATTCGGTCGGCAGTTGCGCATGCTTGTCGAGCCCCTGATCGGCGATCATTTTCACGATCGAAGATTTGACCTGGGCCCATAGCGGGATGCGCGGGTTATTCCCCGCATCCGCCTTGGCCGACGGCTTTTGTCTGGCTGCGCTGGGGTGACGTGAGGCCGGCATCAGTTCTGGTCGCTTCCTTGCCCTGGGCTTCCCGACGGATCGGGGCTTGGCATTCAGGTAAGACGATATCATCCAAGAGTCAAAACATCATCCAAGAGTCAGAACGCCATGGCGCTTCTGCAGGAGCCGGCTGGCATGGTCAATCTCGGCTTCCTTCCTTTCGGGCGGCCAGGCGTGGGCGGCGGCCATGATCTCTGCCAGTTCCGCGATGACGACAGGCGAAGCAAGGCCGGCGAGGCCGATCTGGGTGCGGCGGAGCACGAGGTCGGCGAGGCGGGTCGTCCGCTCGAAGCGCACGAGATGCAGAATTTCACCGCGGCTGTAGCCAGGCAGGCTGTGCAAGGGGGCATCGCCATTCAAGCTGCCTGCGACATGGCGGGCATAGGTGCCGTAGCGGCCAAATAGAATCTCGGCGCGGTCCGGCGTCAGGTTGCAGCTCTTCGCCAGGTCGGCGATATAACTGCGCAAGGCATCGGCATCCTGCGGCCAGTTGGCGCCGCCGCCGATCTCCAAGCCGCGGGTATCGGCGCGGCGCCGTTGCTGCAGCCGTTGCAGGACCATATCGGCGATCTGCTCGGCACAGGCGCGATAGGTGGTCCATTTGCCGCCGACCAGGGTCAGGACTTCATAGGGCCGCGCCGCCCCGGCCGGGAAAGCCTGGATATGGTGATCCCGGCTGATGGCGCCGGCAACGGTGCCATCAGCCGCTTTCGGCAGCGGGCGCACGCCTGCATAACGGAAGATGATCTGGCTGCGGTCGAGCTTGAGCGCCGGCATGACTTCCGCCATGACCCGGAAGAGGTAGTCGACCTCGGCTTCGGAACAGGTCATGTCTTCCGGGTCATCGGTCGGCAAGTCAGTGGTGCCGATCAGGACGAGATTGCGTTCCAAGCGATAGGCGAGGCAGAGGCGATGATCCGCGGTGGAAAAGTAGATCATGTGTTCGCCCAGCGCGGCGGCCAGTTGCGGATGATCGAGCACGAGATGCGAGCCCTTGGTGCCGCCGACCAGCTTTTCGTCGATGCCCAGCGCTGCGTCGACCTGATCGATCCAGGCGCCGGCGGCATTGATGACGATCCTGGGCGTGACGCGGTGGATCTCGCCGACGATCTCGTCGCGCAGCAGGACCGCTTCGCCGTCGTGACCGATGGCAGCGAGATAGGGAATCGCCATCGCTTGCGGGCAATCGGCTTCGGCATCGGCGACCAGTTCCAGTGTCAGCCTTTCGGCATTGGTCAGCCGCGCATCATAGAATTCGCCGACACTGCAGATCGATGGGTGCAGGCCCGGCATCTCGCGGAGAGCCGTGCGCCCGTTGATCATGCGATGGCGTGGCATGCTGCGATACTTGGCGCCGAACCAGTCATAGACCGTCAAGCCGAGCTTCAAAACCAGCGCGCCGCGTGGTCCCGGATTGCGGATCAGGCGCAGGAAGCGGGCGCCGGCGGTCAGCAGGCCGCTCCACCGATTGGTGACGGGGACCCAGACGGGAAGGGGCTTCACGTAATGCGGCGCATTGCGCAGAAGCAGATTCCGCTCTTCCACGGATTCCCGCACCAGCGCGAATTCGCCGGTTTCCAGATAGCGCAGGCCGCCATGGATAAGCCGCGAGGGCGCGGCACTGGTGCCGCTGCAGAAATCGCCCTTCTCCACCAGCAGCGAGGGGATGCCCTGCGCGGCGAGGTCGCGATAGAGGCCGACGGCATTGATGCCGCCACCCACGATCAGGATCTCCGTTCTGGTCATGCTCTGCAGCCGCTGCAGCAGCTCGCTACGCGTCATCATGATGGTTTGATCCCACCTTCGGTCGTTGTCGCAGTAAAGTTGTAATAACAAGTATAACAGAATCTTTCAATTCGCGATCGTCTTGCATGCCCGCCATCGAACGTCGTGCTATACGGCCCGGTCATATGGAATCGACGCGGGATATAACGGTGCCCGTCGTGCACGGATTACATGAAGCGAGCAAATATGCTGCATTGCGGTGTTTTTCGATGCAGTGCGGTAAGTAATCGATTTTTCTCGGCTTGCAGAAAAGTGCCGGAATTCTAGCGAGATGAATTGACCTTTGGGTGAAATTTACTTAGCATAATTTGTAATAACAACTTAACCGGCATCGTAAAGCCGGACAAAGTCATCGGCGGCTCTGCCGATAGGCGAAATGCGGGGAGGTACGGATGCCGGATCGGCTGATCGGTATCGATGCAGGCGGAACAATGACCAAGGCGGCCCTGTTCAACGCGGCGGGGCAGGAACTCGCTTGCGAGCGCCGCCCCAACAAGATGCTGTTCCCCGCCCAAGGACATACCGAGCGCGATGCGGATGCCATGTGGGGCGCCGTCTGCGGGGCGATCCGGGCCTTGCTCGAGGCCACCGGCGTGGCGGCCGCGGACATTGCCGGCGTCAGCGTCTCCGGTTATGGCAGCGGCCTCTATGTGGTCGATCGCCAGGGCGATCCGATCCGGCCCGGCATCGTCTCGACCGACAGCCGCGCAACCGGCCTGGTGGCGTCCTGGGACCGCGATGGCCTGACCGCCGAGAACGGTCCGCGCGTGCAGCAACGTTTCTGGCCGGGGCAATCGACCGCTTTGATGGCCTGGCTTGCCGAGCATGAGTCGCAGACCGTCGAGCGCGCCTATTCGGTGCTGTTCTGCAAGGATTTCCTGCGCGCCCGTCTCTGTGGCGAGATCTCGACCGATCCGACCGATGGCGGCATTGCCGGTTTGATCGATGTGACGCGATCGGATTATGTCGAAGAGATCTTTCCGCCGCTCGGCCTGAAGAAGTGGCTGGGCAAATTGCCGCCGATTGCGCCGTCAGTCGAGATCGCCGGCGGCGTGACGGCGACCGCCGCCGGGCTGACCGGGCTTCTCGCGGGCACGCCCGTGATCCGCGGCGTCGTCGATGTCGCTGCCTCCGCCCTTGCTTCGGGCGTTACCGATCCCGCGCGGATGAGCGTCGTTGCCGGCACCTTCAGCATCAATTCGACGCTGCATGACAGCCCGCGGCTCAGCAAGCTGCCCTTCCTGCAATGCCTTTATCCGATCGGCAACCGCTACCTGGCGACTGAAGGATCGGCAACCTCGGCCGGCAATCTCGACTGGTTCTGCCGCACTGTGCTGGATGGCGAGGCGGCGCGTTGCGCCGCCCAGGGGAAGTCGATCTACGAATATTGCAGCGAGCTCGTGGTCTCGGCGATGCAGCGGGAAAGTGCCGCCCTGTTCTTTCCCTATCTTTTCGGCGGACCGGGCGGTGCGCCGGCCGGGCTGGTCGGCGTGCAGGCCGCGGACACCTTGGCCGATATCATGCGGGCGATCTTCGAAGGCGTGGTTTTCGCCCATAAGCTCGATATCGACGGCCTGATGACCGGTGCGGATGCTGCGGCGATCAGTTCCATCCGCCTCGCCGGCGGGGCCTCGCGCAGCGACATCTGGGCGCAGATCTTCGCCGATGTGCTGGGCCTGCCGGTGGAGATCACCGACGGCAGCGAATTGGGCGCGCAGGGTGTCGCGATCTGCGCCGCCGCCGCGGTCGGCCTGCATCCGGATATCGAGACGGCGATCGCACAGATGGTGCGCGTCAAACGGCGTTTTACGCCCGATCCGGCGAGGACGGCGCATTACCGCAAGGCCTTCAACCGCTTTGCTGCTCTCAGCGATGCCATGGCCGGGCTCTGGCAGGGCGCTTTACCCGCAGGTCATTAGACAGTCTAGGTCATTAAATAGGCCGCCATGGAGCGGTTCCGCGATTGCGATTAGGAGATTGAGTTCATGCCCCATATTGGTGACTTCCTCGCTGAAATGCTGATGCGCTATGACGTCGATTACGTCTTCGGCATGCCGGGCGGGCAGACGACAGCATTGCATGATGGCATCTCGCGCCGCGCACCGAAGATCCGGCATGTGCTTGTGCGTGACGAACGCAGCGCTGCCTATGCCGCCGATGCCTATGCGCGGCTCACCGGCAAGCCCGGCATCTGCGATGTCACCGTCGGTCCCGGGACGACGAAATTACCTGATGGCCTGGTCGAGGCCCTCAATGCCTCGATTCCCATGATCGCGCTGGTCGGAGAGCTCCCACTCGACTGGCTGTCCCTGCGATCGAAGGGTGTCGCCTCGCAGGGTTTCGACCAGGTCGCTTTCCTGCAGACCATCACCAAGGCGACCTATCTCGTTCCCAGCGTGGAAGCGCTGCCGGATCTCATCCGCACCGCCTTTCGCGTCGCCACCGGTCCACGTCCCGGTCCCGTCGCGCTGCTCATCCCCCACGAGGTGATGGATGCCGAATGGGACGAGGAGAAGATCAAGCCGGTGATCGACGACCGCCACAAGTTCTCGCCCTCGATCCGCTATGCGCCGGCGACGCAAGACATTGCCGCCGCGGCGAAGATGATTGCGGCGGCGAAACGGCCGGCCATCGTCGCCGGCGGCGGCATCCATGCATCCGACGCCACCCAGTTGCTGACCGAGATCTGCGACCAGCTGCAGCCGCTGGTGGTCACCAGCCTCTCGGGCAAGGGCACCGTGCCGGAAACCCGGCCTTATGTGGCCGGGGTACTGAACGCGCTCGGCTCGGCGGCGGCGATCGAGCTGATCAAGGAAGCCGACCTCGTCATCTGGTGCGGTTCCAAGGCCAGCCAGAATACCGCCATGAACTGGACATTGCCGCTGGCCAATCAGGCGACCATCACCATCGATGCCGATCCGCTGGAGCATGGCCGCACCTTCCGGCCGACGCTTGCCCTGTGCGGCGACGTCAAGCTGACGCTGGAGGTATTGCGCGCCCAGCTGACGGCGAAGCCGATCAAGTCCTGGCTGGCGCGTATCGCCGAGGTAAAGGCGGCGAACGAGGTCGTGATCGGCACCGAGATGGCGGTCGAAAGCAGCCCCATCCAGCCGCCGCGCGTCATGCGGGCTGTCGCCGAACGCCTGACCGAGGCCGATGTGGTCATCAGCGATGCCAGCTGGTCGGCCGGCTGGATCGGCGCCTATATCAAGTCGATCGCGCCGGGTCGTCGCTTCCTCTATGCGCGCGGGCAGGGCGGTCTTGGCTATGCCGTGCCGGCGGCGATCGGTGCCGGCGCGGTGCAGAGCGATCGCGGCGGCCGTGTCATCACGGTGTCCGGCGACGGCGGCCACTCCTATGCGATCGGCGAACTCGCGACGCTGGCGCAGAACGGCTACCGCGTCATCAATATCGTCCTCAACAACGGCACGCTCGGCTGGCTGCAGATGTGGCAGGAGTTCTTCTTCTCCAATCTGCGGCAATCGGTGGATCTCGGTTTTGGCGAGAAGCCGAATTACGCCGCCGCCGCCGACGCGATGGGGCTGAAGGGCATCCAGGTGCGATCGGCTGCCGGTATCGATGCCGCACTCGATGAGGCCTTTGCCTTCAACGGCGCCTCTGTGGTCGAGGTGCTGATCGACCCGCGGGCGACGCCGATCCACAGCTTCCGCCGCCGCCTGGCGCAACCGGATCGAAAGATGGCGCGGCCCGGTACCGTCTATGAACTGCGCGAGTGGAAGATCTCTCCATCGCTCGATAATGCCTGATTTGCCGACACCGCATCGGCGCGGCGCCGGAAAAGCGCCGCACCGATGCGGTGAGAGAGAAAGTTGTCACGCATGAGTCTGGTTCTTGAAAGCGTCAGCCTTGCCGTTCCGCCCACGGATTATCTGCGGGATATTTCGCTTGAGCTGACGCGCGGGACGATGAATGTGCTGCTGGGCCCGACCTTGTCGGGGAAGACCAGCCTGATGCGGCTGATGGCGGGCCTGGAGCATCCGAGTTCGGGGCGGGTGCTGCTCGACGGCAAGGACGTGACGGGGGTGCCGGTG
>DATLIX010000099.1:0-7831 GCA_035539215.1 Dongiaceae bacterium
GATCTAGCATTCTACCTCACCGATCCGACCTGAGCCGTGCTGCAGGCATGACAAAAAGTGCCACGAGAGACACCTCGTCGACATGCGCTGATTTTGGCCAACGGGTCGGAACTTGGCAAGACAATCGCGCAACCACAGCCATCTATATACCACTAAATAATTGTCAAACACTGCGGCCTAGCGCCGCGCAACGCCAGGATCGGCGCCATTTAACCGCCTCCGCCCTTGCCGGGCCGGCCGATGACAGCTCGGCCCACAAAACCTGTCATATGGAAGATCCATCGCGATATGCCCGTATTAATTGGAACGTTAACACGCCGCCTGTCGCCTATCGCAGCAAGGCGACGATGCGGGCGACCACCGCGGGCAATTCATCCTTCGGCTTGCGCCCATCCAGGCGAAACGCCGCGCCGAACCAGACGGCCAGCCCATCCTCGACCAGTTGCCGGTGGATGGTGCTGATATCGCGGTGATGGCCGAGGCCGATCTTGCTGCCCGCCTTGGCCAAAGCACGCATCAGCCCGTGGATGAAACCGATCGCCAGCAGACGTTCCATCACGGCACCGAACGGGCCGTCGCCCATCCACAGGGATTGCGGCAGCTGATAGATCGCCAGCGGCCGGCCGAGACAGGCGATTTCCATCTGCATGGAAATGCTGTCGCTGGTGACGACGAAGCGGTCGGCCAGACCCAGCAAGGCGCGGTAGGGATTGGGCCCGCCGGCAGCGGTCCATTTATACAGCGTGGCGCTGGTCGGCAGATCGCGCTCCAGCACGCGGAGTACCGCAGCCGGCGTACGGCGGCTGGTGACCACGATCAGGGAGCCGCCCTCGCGGCGCTGCATCTCGCCGAGGTCGCGCGCCAGCCGGGCCGCCGTCTTGGCATCGAAGCGCACCGCCTTGGTGAGGCCGCCCACCAGCACGGCGGTGAGCGGCTTGGCAAAGCCGGCGAAGGTGTCGCGCCAGGCATCCGACTCGCGGGCGATGGCGGCTTCGTCGATGCGCTGCAGCGGATAATCGATGGCGAGCGTATTGTCACGCTGGCGCGGGCGGTATTGGCCCGACATGACCGCGAGATCGAAGCGCTCAGGATGGCGCTTCGGCATGCCGACCAGCACGATTTTCGTCGGCCGCGCCGCACCCGCCTGCTTCGATTGCTCCTGTATCCACAGCGCCACCATCGACATGCGCCGGCCGCAGGTGAGGATGAGATCGGGCCAGGGCGGCAGCAGCGGATCCGATTTCGCCGCATCGACATGATGCAGCGAGGCAGACACTGTCGGCTTGCCGAGCACGAATTGCTCGCGCACGGTGATCTGCTTCACCTCATAGGGCCAGGGCAGCGCGTCGGCAATCACCCTCAGCTGCGCGTTGTCGCCGGCCTTGTCGGATTGGATCAGCCAGATGCGGGGCGCCGCGGTGGCGGCAGCGGCCTGCGCCGCAGCAGGCCCGGCCGAGGATGGCGGGATTGGCGCTGACGAGATTGGCGCTGACGGGATCGGCGCGGGTGTCGGCAATTGCGGCGCGCTGAGATTTTGCGATACCGGCATGTCAGAGCGGCCTCACGCCGCCAGCCCCAGCAGGCGGCGCACCGCCTGGGCTGCCAATTCGACATCTTCCAGCGGCTTGGCATGCGTGGTGGCTGCATTTTTCCGGACGCGGGCCGGATCGGCCAGCAGCTCGTCGGACAGCCATTGGGCGCGGCCCGAGGCGATATAGCGATCCAGCACCAGACGGATATCGCGGCTGCGGTTGAGGCGCCGCGCCGGGCGGCCGATCCACCAGGCATAAGGCAGACCGGCCACACCCTGATCCAGCAATTGCGACGGGCGCCACCATTGACGGTTCTGCGGATCGCGCGCACGCGGCCCGTGCATCGCCGCCGGGCCGTTGCCGAATTCGAAGAGATAGACCGGCCGATCGGTCATGCAGGCTTCGGCGATCATCGACATGCTGTCGGCGGTGGCAATCACCGCATCGGCGAGGCCGAGGAAACCGAGATAGGGATTGTCCGGATCGCGCGGCCGCCACTGATAGAAATGGCAGGGCACGTCGATGGCCGCGCGCAAGGCCTGCATCGCGCCGCGGCCGGTGCGGGCACTGGTGGTGACCAGCAGCGAGGCACCCAGCGCGCGGGCAAAGGCGCTCGCCTCCCGTCCGAGGCGCCGGGCGGTACGCCTGCTGAAGACATAGGGCCCGGTGGAGCCGCCCACCAGCAACGTGACATAGGGCCCGGGCAGGCCGGCGACGCGCGGCGCCCAGAGCTTGCCGGCTTCGGTGAGCCGCTGCTTGCTGGCAAGATGCAGGGGAAAATCATTGAGCAGGACATTGCCGTGATGGGTCGGCAGCCGGAATTGCGGCGTCGTCACCACGAGGTCAAGGTCTTTGGGCGGCGTCCAATAGCGGCCGATGACGACGACCTTGGTGCGGCCGGCGGATTGCGCGCGGATCCATCGCGCGGGGATCTCATTGCGGCGCCCCGCCATGATGACGAGGTCCGGCCAGGGCGGCGTCAGCGGGCTGGACCGCCGCCGATCAAAGCCGGCCAGCGACACCTTGTCGGCAAGCGCGAAGAACAGCTCGTACCAGTGGAATTCCATGTCCTTGACGACATAGGGCCAGCCGAGCTCGTTGGCCAGCGCGAGGCTTTGCGCATGATCTCCGGCGCGGTGGCATTTCAGCACCCAGACGGTCGGCGCGGGCTGCGCGCCGGCAGATGCAGCCGCGGCGGATGGAACTGCTGCCGGTACCGTCCCGGCGCGTGAAGAGGTCACTACGTTATCCTGTACGATATCATTGCCCGCCGGTGCCGCCGCATGACGCTCCGCGAAGACCGGTGCGGCGGTCAGACGCAGTGCAGCTTCAGCCCTGGATCCGACGCCGCTGATCCGCAGATCATCGTCCATAACGACGCTCTGCTGCGGGCGGCGTGCCGCAGATCTGGTTGCTGATCGCGATCGTCAGCACCGCCAGCAGCAGGCCGAAAGGCAGGTCGATCAGATAGTGCCAGCGCGCGGCAACCGATTCGATCACGATCCAGCCGAAAGCGACGATCGTGATCGGCGCCACCAGGAGCCGGGCGCGCACCGCGTAATAGACCATCACGAACATGGTGCCGACATGGAGCGACGGCATGGCCGCCAGCGGATAGGTGAAGAAATGTCCGCCATATTGGGCAATCCAGGCAGCGCCGCCCTGCCGCACCTGCAGGTAGACGTCGTACATGCGCAGTTCCGTATGGGTCGCCAGCGCACTGACGCCGCGCTCATAGATGAACGGCCCGACGGCGGGCGCGATCAGATAGCTGAGGGGGCCGAGGATCTGGGAAACCAGCAGGCCAAGCAGATTATGGTAGTGCCAGCGGCGGCTGCCCAAAGCATGCGACAGGAAGGAGAGGACGAAGATGCCCATATAGCCGGCCAGGTACCAGATATCGGCCGCCGGCAGAAAATGGGCGATCGCCTGGCGCAGATCGATGAAACCCGTCACCACCGGCAGCAGCGCCTGGTCGACCGCGAAGTAGTCCTTGTCGAAGAGATGCGGATTGATCACCGGAACCCACATCTTCATGTTGAAATGGACATAGACGACGAGCACGAACAGGCCGAGCAGCAGATAGTCATCCACCGCATTGCGCATGATCGCCCGCCAGGAACGCCGGTCGCGCGCGAGGAAGCCCGCCACGATCTGCAGCAGAAGATAACCGATGATCGCCGCGATCAGCGGCACCCAGTAAGTCGCCGTGACACCCGGCATCTTGCCGAGAACCGGGGCGGTGAAGGGAATTCCCGATATGAAGGAAATCGTCACGGCGAAGCCGCAAAAGACGAGCGCCAGCAACAGCGCCCAGGGGATGACCCCGCGCAGGATAAGCCCCCGGGGCAGGGATAGGCCCGAAAATCGAGGAGCGACGGCGGTCGCCGCTACCGGCGAAACCACACCGCGGCTCGCGCCGTCATGCCGGTGCAATACGTGGTCTCCCATATTACGTCCGTGATCGATGGCAGGGTCGTGTCCGCCTGCATGGAACACCCCCGCCGTCGATCCTTAGAGGAACCGCCCGATCAGCTTTTTTGACGCCTTGCTGCCACGCAACCGACAATTCAATTAGCATGACATTCAATGACTTCTTTGCCAAGCCGAGGACATTCGCGGCAGTAAAAGCAGATATTCGGGGCGGCGGCAATAAGTGTGCGACAGGTCAGCCATGATGTCAGAATTTAGCAAGCTTGGTGAAAGGTATTTGTAATCACAACCGCCGGGCGGCGGATTAAAACCGGCGCGGCGGCCCTGGTTTCGCGGGAGGGAAAGGACCCGCGGGGCATCGGCTCGTCCCTAAGGCGTACTGCGCACGTCCCGTTCACTTGAAACGAGCAAGGCCGGCCTCTCCGGCGCCGCGATTGGGTTGCGCGTCGATCCGCCGCAGACCGGCCGCCAGACTTCCGAATTGCCCGGTTCCGGGCGGAAACGACTGGCCGGTCCGGCGACCCTTCCTGGCGGCCAGGACCGCGCCCGGGCTTTTGCCAGCGCCGCCCGCCTCTGCTATAACCGCCGCGCGCTGCGTCCCCGTAGCTCAGCAGGATAGAGCAACGGTTTCCTAAACCGCAGGTCGGAGGTTCGAATCCTCTCGGGGACGCCATCGCCTACCTTCCGCTGATACGCAACCGAGCCCGGCCTATTTCAGAGCCTAGTTCTGGGCCTATTTCAGGCTGGCGAGATAGTCGGCGATGGCCTTGACGTCGGCCTCCGGCAGTTTGGAGAGGTTCGACTGGACCTCGCCCATGCCCCCGGCCGACATATTGTCGTAACCACCCTCCTCGCCTTGCTTGAGGCCATCGGCCAGATCGTTAACGTCCTTGAAAAGGCCGCGGCCGATCAGATTGTGCAGGCTCGGCACCTTGGTGCGGCCGTTGGGATGCAGGCCGCCTTCGAGATATTTACCCGCCTCCGGCACCAGCAGCACGTTGCGCGGCGTATGGCACTCGGCGCAGTGGCCGGGGCCGTTGACGAGGTAGGCGCCCCGATTCCAGGCGGCACTCTGGCTGGGGTCCGGCGCGGGCGCGTCGGCCAGGTTGGTTTCCGGCAAAGCCAGCCGTTTCCACAGGCCGACGCCGCGGCGCACCAGCCAGGGCAGCGGCACGCCGGTGTCGTGGCGCGGCGAACTGACCGGCTTCAGGCTCATCAGATAGGCCTTGAGGTCGAGGATATCGTCGACCGACATATGAGCGTAAGACGTATAGGGGAAGGCCGGCACGTAATTCTGGCCGCTCGGCGAGATGCCGCGCTTCACCGCATTCACGAATTCCACATCCGTCCAGGCGCCGATGCCGGTGTTCACGTCAGGCGTGATATTGGGCGGATACAGCGTCCCGATCGGTGTCGCTAGGGGCGCGCCGCCGGCAGGCAGGTTGGGATCGGTCTGCGCCGTGTCGGCGGGCTTGTGACAGGAGATGCAGCCCCCGGCGTGGAACAGGACCTCGCCATTCACCTTGTCCGGCGTATGCGGCGGCAGCTGGGAGGCCGCGATCTCCACCGGCTCCGACGCCCAGAGGAAGGCGCCGAACGCAGCAAGGCCGACAACAGCCACGGTGGCGAAGAGTTTTCTCGTCATGCGGAACGACCTCGGCTCATGCGGAAATCAGGGAGCTAATTGGCGCGATATTTGTCGTGGCAGCCCTTGCAGGCGGCCGACTGGGCATCGAAGGCCGCCTTGAAAGCCGTCGCATCGGTCACTTTACCAAGGTTGACTGCCGCGTCCCGCGCATTATTCCGTGCCGCCTCGAAGCCGGCGCGATCGGTCCAGATCTCCGCCTTGGCCTTGCTGTCGCCGGCCTGGGAGCCGTCCGGGAAGAGGTCCTTGAATTTGTCCAGATTGGCGACGATGGCCGCGGCTTCCTTGCTGACTTCGGCGGCGTCGAACTGACCCGACTTGGAGATGCCGATCATGACCTTGAACGACTTCATCACGTCTTTCATGACGGCTTCGCGGTCATCCGACATGGCGGCAAAACTGGTGCCGATGAAAGCAGTCATCATAATGCCCGCAATACCGGCGATGACGAGGGAAGATTTTTTCACGCAAGACTCCTTGTGCTCGATGTTGGGGCAGCAACAAACGCGACCGTTCTTTGTTCGGGTTTCGGGACGTTCACCCATCCCGCGCGACCAGGCAATCTGCCGATCACTTTTTGCGAAGATCAAACCGGTCGATGTCAACGCGATCGTCTCGGCGGGCATAAGCCCGATCTCCGCCCTCACATGGCGACGCGATCCTAGTTGGACAATCTGTCGGCCATCTGTCACTGCCGATTTGTCTCGAGGATCGCTCAGCCCATCGTGGCGGCTGCGATGATGGACCTCGTCCATCATCGAATCGTCATGTGGGCATGCTGCCGCATCCATCGCACCTCCGCCTTAATTTTGCTTTAACTTCGCCGCAGGGAATCGCAATGCGCGACTGCAACTCATTCGCTCGCTGCGTGTCACCGCTGACATGGTGCGCCATCACGCGACGTGGCCGGAAATGCCGATGGATGGCCGGCAAAGCGCGTTCAGTCCTAAACTCATTTTGTCGCAGGCACAAAATAGATGATCGACAGCACCCTGTCAGTTTCTCGCGGCTAAATGGCATTACCGCTGGCCGTCGATGATAAGTCGTTCTTGATGACCATCACCTGCCATCTCGTATGTCGAAAAATTTTACGGAGCTAATCCATATGAAGATCACCGCAATCCGCAGCTCGCTGTTCGGCGCCGTCGCTGTTGCTATTCTCGCCGCCAGCGCCCCGAGCTGGGCGGATGACACCGTCAACGTCTCGCTGACCGGCGACGGCGGCGACAAGATGGCGATGACGCTGGACAAGCCCAGCGTCAAGACCGGCAAGATCACGTTCAACGTGAAGAACGACGCCGCGATGACCGAGCATGAAATGGTCGTGATCAAGCTGAAGCACGCGACCGACAAGCTGCCGATGATCGCCGGCCAGGACCGCGTCGATGAAGACAAGCTGAAATCGATGGGCGAGGTCTCGGAGCTGAAGCCGGGCACGCAGGGCAAGCTCGCCGTGAAGTTGCCGGCCGGCAACTATGTCCTGATCTGCAACGTCAAGGGCCACTACATGGCAGGCATGTTCAGCCCCTTCACCGTAACCAAGTAACAAACGAACCGCGGTTTCGGCTTTGGCCGGAACGCCAACGGGCCGCGCCTGCGCGGCCCGTTTTGCTTGTCGCGCGGAGCCAAGACCAGGCTCCCGCAGGGCGGGGCCAAGAGGAGCGTCGACCTTGGCTGACGCAGTGATCGCGGCAACGTTCACAGCTGGACGGCGAGATCGCCGCGACGAACGGTCGAGGCTGACGGCGACGGAGCGGGCAGGTTTCCCGGCCGCTCCCGACACCCGCGATTTCCGACTCGGCCATGCCGCGCAATCAGCGCCGCCGCGTTGCTGCGGCGAACTCACGCCGGCGTGACCTGATGACGGGAGAGCGATGCGAAAAGCGGGTGCGTGTTACCGAGGTCATGCAACCACCGCGTATCACGTCCATGCGATTCATTACTTCTTTAGAGTCTGAGCCGACAATTTGTGGTAACCTAATGATCGAGTCGACCAAATCATCCGCCTAGCCGTCGGACGCATCTTGAAACTGGTCGATTATGATACCTTGTTTAAATTGACGGCATTGTCGATTCAATTAAGCGCTGGAGCGTGTGACAGAGAAACCATAAGAAACAGATCGTCGGGGAGAGGGATACCAGCGCGATAACGCGTGGAGGCCTTCATATGGCTGAACGGAAGGACCAAATTGCCGATCTCATCGGCAGAGATCACGCCAAC
>DATLIX010000100.1:0-10295 GCA_035539215.1 Dongiaceae bacterium
GATGAGCATCGCCACGACGAAGGCGATCAGACCGGTCGCTTCGACGAGGGCGAAGGTCAGCATCATGTTGCCGAACAGCTTCGCGGAAGCGGCCGGGTTGCGCAGGGCGCCGTTCATGAAGTTGCCGAACAGGATGCCGAGGCCGATACCAGCGCCACCGAGGGCGAGAGCAGCGATACCGGCGCCGATGTAACGAGCAGCTTGTGCGTCCATTTTGAAAGTCCTCTTCTGGAAAAGTTAGGTTGATACGTGTAACCGGCCCGATCTCAATGATGCATGTGAACGGCGTCGTTGAGATAGATGCAGGTCAGGATGGCGAACACATAGGCCTGCAAGCAGGCGATCAGGAATTCGAGACCGATGATGGCGGTGATGGCCGCCAGCGGCACCAGGCCGGAAACATAGAAGCCGACCAGGCCCAACGGCACCACGAAGCTGCCCAGCACGAACAGCATGACGTGGCCGGCCACCATGTTGGCGAAAAGTCGGATCGACAGCGACAGCGGACGGATGAAGTAGGAGATGATCTCAATCGGAATCATCAGCGGCAGCAGCCAGACCGGCGCGCCCTTCGGGACGAAGAAGGACAGGAAGTGGAAACCGTGGCGCGCGAAGCCGATGACGGTGACGGTGATGAAGACCATCAACGCAAGCGCAAAGGTGACGATGATGTGGCTGGTGACCGTGAAGGCGCCCGGCAGCAGGCCGATCAGATTGGCGAACAGCACGAAGACGAAAATCGAGAACACCCAGGGGAAATACTTCTTGCCCTCGGGACCGACGTTCTCTTTCAGCATATTGGCGATGAAATCGTGCAGGAATTCGACGAAGGCCTGCCAGCGGCCCGGCACGATCGCCTGCTTGCGCATGCCGACCAGCATGAAGGCGGTGATCACGCCGATCACGATCAGCATCCAGAGCGCCGAATTGTTGAACGAGACGTCGTAGCCGAAGAGATGCATCTCGCCGCCAAGGGGCTCGATCTTGAACTGCTCTAACGGGCTCTCATGTTCTGCGGCCACGGTGCCAACCCCATTCCTTGCGGGGTCGCCTGACCCCGTTGATTTGAGCAGGGCCAAGGCCCTGTCGTTTTCCTGCCGGACTTGCGCCCGCGCTGCAGCCGGCCATGCCGGTTGCATGAATCCTATTTCTGGCCGTTTTGCAGAGTCCGGGCGAAGCGCATGATGTTCGAAATCCCGGCACCGAGCCCGAGGAACATGCAAATGATCATGAACCAGGGCTTGGTGCCGAGCCAATGGTCGAGAGTCCAACCAAGGCCGAGACCGAACACGATGCCGACGACCAGCTCGAGGCTCATCCGCAGGCCCGCGGCAGCCATCTTGCTGTCGCCGGGCGCGTTCTGCATGTCCGATCCGGACGGGCCCTCGATCCGCTCGCGCGCTGATTTAAGCCGCGCTTCGAACTCTTTGAGCCGCTCCGGGTCTTTCTCGGTCATGCTGTGGAACCTCGAGATATCCCCTTGGCAAACGCCACCCGCACGCCACCCCTCAGCAGCGCGCAGGCGCGCGAAACATACGGGCGGGCCTGACTCGTGTCAAGTTGATTCAGGGAAATCTAACCGACTGAAAACATTAATAAAAAGGCCTTTTGTCGCACCCCGGCAAAAGGCCTTTCAGTAACGCTTAGCTGGCGGCTTTCAGCTCTTCGACCTGTTGCAGATCGACCGAGACCAATTGCGAGACGCCGCGCTCCGCCATGGTGACGCCGAACAGGCGATCCATGCGGGCCATGGTCAGACGATGGTGGGTAATCACCAGGAAGCGGGTGGAGGTGCTGCGGCCCAGCGACTGCACCAAGTTGCAGAAGCGTTCCACATTGGCGTCGTCGAGCGGCGCGTCGACCTCGTCGAGCACGCAGATCGGCGCCGGATTGACCAGGAAGACGGCGAACAGCAGGGCCAAAGCAGTCAAGGCCTGCTCACCGCCGGAGAGCAGGGACATGACCTGCAGGCGCTTGCCCGGCGGGCTGGCAAGAATCTCGAGGCCGGCTTCCAGCGGATCTTCCGCCTCGGTGAGCTTCAGATGGGCGCGGCCACCGCCGAAAAGATCGGTGAACAGCTTCTCGAAATGGCCGTTAACCAGTTCGAAGGCCGCCAGCAGACGCTCCCGGCCTTCGCGATTGAGGCTGTTGATGCCCTGGCGCAGGCGCGAGATGGCATTGATGAGATCGGATTTCTCGCCCTGCATGCCGCTCAATTGCTGGTCGAGCTCGTCGGATTCGGCTTCGGCGCGCAGGTTGACCGGACCGATATTCTCGCGCTCGCGCATCAGGCGGTGCAGCCGCTGCTCGATCTGGTCGCGTTCCGGCATCGGTTCGCCCGGTTCCAGCTCGGCCAGAGCCAGCACTTCCTCAGGCGAGCATTCGAGGCGTTCGCGGATGCGCTCGGTCAGGGTCTGATAGGCTTCCTGGGCCTGGGCGATGGCGGCCTCGGCACGGACCTTGTTCTCGCGCGCCTCCACCAGACGGCCTTCCTCGCCCTTCAAGGCGCGGTCGGCCTGGGAAAGATTGGTCTCCGCTTCGGCCAGGGCATCGGCAGCCTGCTGCCGCGCGAAGCTGGCCGTTTCGATGAGGTCGAGCAGAGCCATCTTCTGCTCGGCGATCTCGGTCGGCAACATTTCCAGGCGTTCCAGCTCGGCCACGACCAACTCGCGGCGCTGGGCGAAAGTCTCCAACTGGCGCTGGGCATTGCCGGCGCGGTTCTGCCAGGATTCGATGTCGCGGGCGATCGCCATGAGGCGCTGCTGGCGCTGATCGGCCTCGCGGCGCAAGCGCTCATCCGTGGCGCGGGCTTCGACCAGCTTGCTGCGCTTTTCGGCAAGCACGGGACGCAACTCGGCGACACGCAACTGTGCGGCCTGCAGATCGGGCAGATTGGCAATTTCGTCTTCCGCCGCCGCTTGTTCCATCGCCGCTTCGGAAATATCGGCTTCGACCGATTCACGCTGCTGGTCGAGGGCTTCACGGCGCGAACTGAGGCGCGACAGCGTCTGTTCCGCCCGGCTCAACTGATCGCGCGCCTGACGGGCCGTGTTATAGGCCGCCTGCAGGCTGTGCCGCGCCGTCTGTTCGCGCGCGGTCAGCTCCGCGATGGCCGCCTTGGCATCTTCATGCGTCTGCTGGGCCATCGCCCAGTTTTCCTCGGCGCCGACGAGCTCGCCCTGCAGATCGGCGAGGCGGTTCTTCTGCTTCAAGCGCTGCACGGCGGCGGTGGGCGCGCCGGCCGCCAGCGTCAGACCGTCCCAGCGCACCATGGCGCCGTCGCGGGTGACCAGACGCTGGCCCTGCGCCAGCTGCGCCTGCAACTGACGCGCCGTCGCTTCATCGGCAACGACGCCGATCTGGCTCAGGCGGCGCAGCAGGGCGGCAGGACCGGTGACATGCTGGGCCATGGTCTCCGCGCCGGCCGGCAAAGCGGGGGCGGCGGGATCGGGCGGCAGATCGCGCCAATGGACCGGCGCCCCTTCCGTCAGTGATGCTTGCAGATCATCGCCGAGGGCGGCGCCCAGAGCCGCCTCATAGCCGCTGGCGACGGTGATGAGATCGACCACCGGCGGCCACATATCGGATTCGGCCTCGGCCAGCAGCGAGGAGAGGGCCTCGATTTCCGCCTTCATGCGCGCCCGCACGGCCTCAGCCTGCTGCAGGCTCGTCCGCAACTGCGCTTCGCGTTCGGCGCCGGCCTGGCGTCCGGTTTCGGCTTCCGTCAGCGCCTGCTGCGCCTGCTCCAGCTCCATCTCGGCCTGGCCGGCGGCATCGCGCGCGGCCAGCATTTCGATATCGTTGTCGATTTCGGCGGCGAGGCGTTCCTTTTCCAGTGCCACTTCGCCGGCCCGCATGCGCAGGCGGTCAAGCCGCTGATTGAGCTCGCCAAGACGACGCTGCAGGGCGGCCTGGCGGGCCTCGCTGGCGGCCACCGTCTGGGTCAATTGCGACAGGTCGCTTTCGCAGGCATCGACCTCGGCATTGGCTTCGGAAACGGCGGCGGCGGCTTCTTCCGTCTGCGCGATCTCGCTGGCGGCGGTCTCTTCCAGCTGGGCGCGCTCTTCAAGCAGGCGCTCCTGTGCCTGGACCGCATCCTCGGCGAGGGCACGTTCGCGGGCGGTATCCGTCTCGATATCGCGCTGCTGGCGTTCGGCATCGGCCTTGGCACTGGCGACACGCTGCTCTTCCTGGTCAAGCTGGGCGCGGGCGATGGTCAGGCGCTGCAACTCGGCGGCTGCTTCCGCTTCCGCCTGGCGCAGGCCGGGCAGGACGATGGCCGCTTCGCTCTGCTGGGTGGCGGCGATGACGGCGGCGCTGGTCAGCGACACGACGGCGGTTTCCGCCGCGGTCAGCGTTTCTTCCGCTGCCTGGCGGCGCTGCGCCGCATCCTGCCAGAGGAGATGGAACAGCGAGGCCTCGGCGCGCCGGATCTGGTCATTGAGGTTGCGATAGCGCGAGGCCTGGCGCGCCTGTTTCTTCAAGGCGGAAAGCTGGCTTTCCAGGGTGACGATGACGTCGTCGAGACGGGCCAGATTGGCTTCCGCCGCTTTGAGGCGCAGTTCCGCCTCGTGGCGGCGGGAATGCAGGCCGGTGATACCGGCAGCTTCTTCCAGCAGCGACCGGCGATCGGTCGGCTTGGCGTTGATGATGGCGCCGATGCGGCCCTGGCTCACCAGAGCGGTCGAATGGGCGCCGGTAGCGGAATCGGCGAACAGCAATTGCACGTCGCGGGCCCGGCTGTCCTTGCCATTGACCTTATAGCTGGAGCCTTCGCCGCGATCGATGCGGCGGCTGACTTCCAGCTCGTCATTATCATTGAACTGGGCGGGGACTTTGCGGTCGGCGTTGTCGAGGCAGATGGTGACTTCGGCGACGTTGCGGGCCGGGCGATTGCCGCTGCCGCCGAAGATCACGTCGTCCATTTCACTGCCGCGCATGCGCTTGGCGGAGGTTTCGCCCATGGCCCAGCGCAGCGCCTCGACGAGATTGGATTTGCCGCAGCCATTGGGTCCGACGATGCCGGTCATGCCCGGCTGAATCAACAGCTCGGTATGGTCCACGAAGGACTTGAAGCCATGCAAGCGGAGTTTTGTAAAATGAACCAAGGCTGCGTGTTTCCCGTCTATCCGGTGAGGCGATGGCGCCGGCAACCGGCGCCATCACTCATCCTCTTACTTGATCTTCTGCAATTCGGCGTCGATCAGCTGCTTCATCACTTCGAATTCGCGTGCGCCGGAAATCTTCTGATCCATGATCAGGAAGGTCGGCGTCGCATCGATCTGATACTTCTCTTCCGCCTCCTTGCGCGAAGCGATGATCTTGTCCTGCGCCGCCTTGTCGCTCAGGCACTGGGCGAATTTCTGGTCGTCGATCCCGGCGGTCTTGGCCACGGCGGCCAAAGGCTGTGTCGCATCCTCCACCAGCCAGCTCGCCTGCGACTTGAACAGCACGTCGGTGATGGTCAGGAAAGCTTCCTTGGGCAGGCAATGCGCCAGCAGGGCGGCCTGCAGGGCCTGCTTGTTCAAGGGATAGTCGCGCATCACGAAACGCACCTTGCCGGTGTCGACATAGGCGGCTTTCACCTGGGGGAAGATATCCTCGGCGAAATGGGCGCAATGCGGACAGCTCAGCGAGTAATATTCAATGATGGTGATCGGCGCCTTCTCGTCGCCGATAATAATGTCGTCGGGATGGACGTCGGGCATCGCCGAAAGCTTGCTCGTATCGACCGTCTGCGTCACGGCGGGCTGGCCCGGCCAGAACTGCCAGGCAGCGAGGCCGCCAACCACCACAATCACCAGAACCGCCAGGGCGATCAGAAACTTCTTGTTCACATCAGCACCTTTGCCACGTGGTTGCCATCGGGCCCGGCGACGTTCACCGGTATCACGCGGCGAGACGTTGCGATGCTGATCCCAGCGACAAAGTCGAAGGAATGCGCCCGGTGGCAGAAACCCACCCCGCCCGGTTTTGGCAGGATTCGGGCCCCGGTGCAAGGTTGGCACAACCCCTGGCCGGAGTCGGGCTTTGCCACAATTTAGTGAGTCATTCCGGCCCCTTAGGGTGAAGCCAGGGATTCCCGCGAGTCGCACGGCGTGATGGGTCGATCAGCGGCGTTTTGGCAGTTTTGACCGCTGCCGGATGGCATCCCCGAGTCGCCGCAAGGCATCCTTGACGTCGCTTTCCGGTAGGGCGGCAAGATCGGCCTCGGTGGCGGCACGGTCGGCCGGCGCCAGGGGGGGCAGTTTGGCGGCGTTGCGCTGCGGCCGGCGGCGCAGGCTGCCCTGAATGAGGCGGAGCTGGGCGACGGCGCGGTAGCCGAAATAGCTGTTGATACGGTCCAGCAGCAGCGGCGTCTGGTGCTGCAGTTCCAGCGCCATGGCGCCGATGCAGCGCAGGGTCAGGGTGCCGCCGCGTCTTTCTCCCTCACCGTCCTTTCCGCGCGGGAAACGCAGTTGGTCCGGCTGACAGCCGCGCGCTAGTTCGGCGCCGACAATCTCCGCCCAATGCGTGATGAGGCCGGCCTCGGCGAAACCGCGGCTGCCGATCGCCGCCCGGGTAATCGCCGGGACATTGACGGCCAGAGCCGCCAGCGAGCCGCGCCGTTCGGCGGGCGGCGTCTTCGACGCCGTTGTCTTGGCCGGCTTTCGCGCGGCGCTTGCAGCATCGGCGCCTGCACCCGCTTCGGCGGGCGCCGTCTTGGCTGTGACCGGCTTGGCTTTGGCCGGCTTTTTCGCATTTGTCGTCATGATGGACCGAGTTTAAGGTGCCGCTCGCCATGAAGACAAGAACCGCGCCCTCCCGCAAAGCGCCGAGAGACACGCCGATGCCTCCGCCAGCGCCGGCCCGGGCCCCGACCCCGGCGCCAAAGGCGCTGCTCGACTGGTATGACCGGCATCGGCGGGTGATGCCCTGGCGGGCCTTGCCGGGGCAGCTGCCCGACCCCTATCAGGTCTGGCTTTCGGAAATCATGCTGCAGCAGACCACCGTCGCCACCGTCAAAGGCTATTTCGACGCCTTTCTCGCGCGCTGGCCGCGGGTCGAGGACCTCGCCGCCGCCGATCTCGATGCCGTGCTGACGGCCTGGGCCGGGCTCGGCTATTACGCCCGCGCCCGCAATCTCCATCGCTGCGCCCAGGTGGTGGTGCGCACGCATGGCGGCCGGTTTCCGTCGGATGAGGCGGAACTGCTGGCCCTGCCGGGGATCGGTCCTTATACGGCGGCGGCCATCGCCGCCATCGCTTTCGACCGCCCGGCGACGATTCTCGACGGCAATGTCGAGCGTGTCATCAGCCGCATTCATCGCGTCGCCACGCCCCTCCCCAAGGCCAAGGACGAACTGCGCGCCCTGGCCGCGGAGCTGACACCGCAGCGGCGGCCGGGCGACTATGCCCAGGCGATCATGGATCTCGGCGCCACCATCTGCACGCCGACCCGGCCGAAATGCGCGCTCTGTCCCTGGCGGCCCGACTGCGCGGCCTTCACCGCGGGCGATGCCGAGGATTATCCGCGCAAGCTGCCCAAGGCCGACCGTCCCGTCCGCCATGGCGTGGCCTTCTGGATGACGAACGACGATGGCGCGATCGGACTGCGCCGCCGGGCCGAAAAGGGACTGCTTGGCGGCATGATGGAGATTCCTTCGACCGACTGGCGGGGCGAGACCTGGAGCGACGCGGCGGCCCTCGCTCTGGCCCCCCTTGCCGCCGATTGGCACGTCGCGGCCGGCGAGGTGCGGCATGTGTTCACGCACTTTGAGTTGCGCTTGCGGCTCGCCCATACAAGCGTCCCGAAGTGCGGCGAAAAAACATTGCCGGATATCGTCTGGGTGCAGGCCGACAGACTGGACGACTATGCCTTGCCGAGCGTGATGCGCAAGGTGGTCGCGCTGGCTTTCAAATCCATCGGCAAATCCGTCGGCGCGGCGAAAGCCTAGCTTCCGTTCCGCGTTGCCGGTTCGTGCGCCTCTCGCGCCGTCGGGTGCGGGTGCGCGGCCGCATTGCCGATCCGAGGTCGGGAACCATCGGAAAGTCCCGCCGTTGCAGCATCACCGATGCGCAAACGGCCAGGGACAGGCTGCTCGCCTTGCAAGTGATGACAGATCAGAAGAGGCCCGGCGGTGCGATCTCCACCGGCCACAGGTTGCTATACCTGGATGGCTGGCGGGGAATTTCCATCCTGACGGTCTATCTCGGCCATTTCCTGCCGCTGCGTTTCATCGATAACGGGCGCATGGGCGTTGAGCTCTTCTTCGTCCTCAGCGGCCGGCTGATGGCGGAGATTCTCTTCGTCGAACGCTATCCGCTCGATCTCTTCTATCGTCGTCGCATCGCGCGTGTCTGGCCGGGCATGGTGGCTTTCGTGCTGGTCATGTGGCTCGTCTTCCGCGAACCCGGCCCTCTGCAGGTGCATTGGGTCGACGTCGTCAGCGCGCTGACGCTGTCGCTGAACTATGTCTGCCTCTATCTGCATCGCATGCCGGTGCTCGAGCACGTCTGGTCGCTGTGCATCGAGGAATGGGCCTATATCCTCCTCGGCCTGCTGGCCCTGGTGAGCCGCCGCCTGCGGCTCGCACCCCTGCCGATCATTGCTGCGGCCGCTGCGGTCTGCGCGATCAATGGCATCATCCAGAGCGCCATGGGGCTGGACTATTACATGGTCTATTGGCGGACCGATACCCGCATCGCCTCGATCCTGATGGCAACGGCGGTCTATCTCGTGGTCCAGCGGCGCGGGCAACCGGTGCCCGGCTGGCTGCCGATCCTTGCCGGCTGCCTCGGCGTCGTGCTCAATCTCGATGTCTTTCCGGATGCCGTGCATTACAGCATCGGCTCGCTCTGCCTCAGCCTGGCGGTGGCGACAATCGACCAGGCACCTGCCTGGCTGCGGCAGCTGCTGTCGCTGGGGCCGATTCGCCAGATCGGCCTCTGGTCCTTCTCGCTCTATCTCTGGCAGCAGCCGTTTTACAAGCTCATCCACGCCGCGCCGCGTCCGCTGCTGGTTGCCGGCGCCGTCGGCTGCGGCCTTGTCAGTTTCTACGGGGTTGAGCAACCGCTGCGGCGCTGGCTCAACCGCCGCTGGCGTGCAAGGCCGAACCCTGCTGCCGGCCCTGCCGATACGGCAATCGGACCGACGACGCGCCAGGAAGCCTAGAGACGGGTTCACGTTTTAAGAGATCAAGCGTCGGAAAAAATATTCAGGAAGCCTGGCGCTTGGCTGCCGCCACACACAGCCCGAGCCCGATCATGGTCGCGCCGGAAGCCTGGCTGAGCCGCTGCTGCGCCTTCGGCCGGCGGCGCAGATAGCGGCCGAGCGGCGAGGCCGCGACACAAGCGACGATATCGGCCGTGCTGTTGAAGGTAACGACGATGAGGCCGAGCAGGATCAGCCGCGGCGCCAGGGGAGCATCGTCCAACGCCACGAATTGCGGCAGCAGCGCCAGGAAGAACAAGGCCGTCTTCGGATTGAGCGCCTCGGTGAAGAAGCCGTCACGGATCGCCGGCCAGGTCGGCTTCGGCGGCAGCGCGGTGAGGTCGTCCGGCAGGATCGCGGCCCGGTCGGCGCGCGCCGCAAACAGCTGTTTCAGGCCGAGAAAGATCAGGTAGAAGGCGCCGACCCATTTCAGCGTCATGAAGGCACTGGCCGAGGTCGCCAGGATGACCGACAGGCCGAAGGCAGTCGCCACCACATGCACCAACCCGCCGAGAGCCGTCCCCAGCGTCGACAGCAACCCGTCGCGCATGCCGCTCTGCAGGCTCCGCGCCAGGACATAGAGCATGCCGGGCCCGGGAATGGCCGCCAGCACGAAAGAGGCGATCAGGAATGCCTGCCAATGAATGCCGTGGAACATGTCGCGTTCTCCCTTGTCCGCGCAGCATGTGGTCGGCGCGGCGACGTTTCCAGGGCCGGAACGCCATGGGCCGGCAGTCCACTTATCCGGCCCTATATTGTTCGGCCTGGTTTATTCAGCCCCGTCAGAGCAAAAAAATGCCCGACTGGTCTTGCGACCGGCCGGGCAGTTGGCACCTAACGGAGTACTGGAACGTCAGGACGCGGTCTCTAGAACAGCCGCGCCCCCTTGTTTCCCCTATGCGTGATCTCAGTGCAGCTCGGCACGCAGCTGCTGCCGCAGGTAATCGATCGGCAGCATCTGTCCCTCGCGCTGAATGCACCAGAATTGCCAGCCATTGCAGGCTGGCGCCCCCTGAACGGCTGCGCCCACTTGGTGGATCGAGCCGCGGTGGTCGGCGGAAATCAATGTGCCATCGGCGCGGACCTTGGCGGTCCAGCGGCCG
>DATLIX010000101.1:0-12150 GCA_035539215.1 Dongiaceae bacterium
GTCGAGGAAATCGCCGATCGACATGGTCCAGAAGCGGATGATCTCATACATCTGCTTGTCGCCCATGCGGCCGAATTCGGCGGCGATTTTCAACAAGCCGTCCAGATCCTCACGCTTGCCCCAGGGATTGATGCGGTTCTGTGCGAAGGGATTGAGCCGGGTAGGGTCAGGTGGCGTCACCATCAGCAGCGGCTTGATGAAGCGGCATTGCCGGCTGATCTCCGCCGCATAGTGATCATAGGCCTCGGCATCCTTCAGCGAATGGCGGCGCAGGGATTCGCGCGTGCGGTCGTGATCCGAATAGGTGACGAGGCCCTCGCCATGGGGATTGGGCGAGGAATTGATCTCATAGGGGATGACCTGCAGGCCGTGACGCGGCAGATCGAGAAAGCGCATGATCTCCGGCCGCAGCAGGCTGCAAACGTAGGAACAGGTCGAATAGGTGAAGCCGGGATAGATCTCTTCCGACATGGCCGCACCGCCGACCTTGTGATAGCGCTCCAGGACCAGCACTTTCAGCTTGTTCTTGCCGTCCTTCTCGCCTCCCTTGGCGAGATAGGCGGCGGTGACCAGGCCGTTATGGCCGCCGCCGATCACGATCGCATCATAAGTCTCAGGCATCGCCGGCCCTCCCCGTCATCGTCCTTGCCGCTTGGCCGCGCTGCGCTTCCATTGCGTCGGTAAGCGTGCCTGCCGGGCAGCGACTGAATATCCATTCAAAAACTGAATGACTATTCAATTTATGCAGAAGATTCTGCGCCCTGTCCAGCCTCGGCGCTGGCTGCAGGACGCGCCGGTTTGTGCGACTGGACACAAGATCGCTATTTGACTTGCGACGGATCCGCCGGTACCACTGCAACGCGCGAGCAGGGAGAGCCTAAGGCCATGCGATTATTGCAGAATCTGTTAAGGAACGCGGCATTGCGGCGGAGCGGCGGTACAACCGCCCAATGCGGCGGAGCGGGTGCCCGCCCATTGGTGAGTGCTTGCGCCGCCGCTCTCCTCGCCAGCCTCGTCCTGGCCCCGGCCGCCGGCGCGAAGCAGCAGAAGCCCCTCGGTGACGAACCGGCGCCGCCCAAGGCCGTGCCGGTGCAGGCCGTCGACGCCGCCCCGCTCCTGCCCGTCGGCGCCACCACCACCGAGGGCACGCCCGTCGTCGTCAACGGCGACACCCTGCAGATCGGCGACAAGACCGTTCGACTCTATGGGATAGCCGCGCCCGATATCCGCGCCGAGCACGGCGCCGATGCGCGCCTGGCCCTCGATCAGCTGATTGCCCAACGCCGCATACAATGCACAGAGCTTGACCGCACCAAGGACAGCGTGGTCATCGCCAGTTGCAAGGCCGATGATGCCGATCTCGGCGAACAGATGCTGCTGACGGGATATGCCGCCGTCTATCGCAGCCAGATCAATCCGACACAGCAGGAACTCGACCTCGCCAAGCGCTACGACATTGCCGAGGCCAAGGCCCGCGTGCAGCATATCGGGCTCTGGGCGCTCCCCACAAAGCCGGATGCGGCGGCCGAAGCCCCGAAGCCGTTACCGGAACCGTGGATCACGCGGCCGATGATACAAAGCTGGATCGTCGCGGCGCCGATTCTGCTGATCGCACTGCTGGCGATGGCGCTCTACGCCCGTGCGCGCGGCCGGCAAGGGCGCGAGGAGCGGCGTCAGCTCCGCCTCAATTCCACCTCGCTGCTGGCGCAGATCCTGGCCGAGGTGCTGACCATTCGCGAAGCCGCCGCCGAACAGATCGGCCACATCGCCAGCCTGCCGGCGGAAAATCCGGTTCCAGCGGCGCAGCTGGCTTTGATGGGATTGCCGCCTGCCTTGATCTATGCCGCCAATGCCGGCCAGCTTTACCGCCTGCCGCGCGATACCGGCGTCGACCTGGTGCAATTCTATGCCGCCCATACCGGCATCGGCATGATGCTGCGGCAGGCGGCGCATCTGCGCGCCGACAACTTGCGGCATGCCTATATCAAGATTGTCGAAGCGGCCGATCTGGTGCTTGATCGCGGGCAGAAACAGCTGGATTAGCCACAGCTATTTGCGGTGAAAAGCCGTACGTAATTCGTCTTTCGCCGCCTCCAGCACATGCCGCTGGCGCGCAGGGAGGTTCTTCCCGGCGCGATTGATGTAGAAGGTCAGCATCGACATCGCCGAGCGGAACGGCTCCGCCTTGCGGCGGTGACTTTGCTCGGCTGATTTTTTCAGCGATCTGGCGATGGCCTTGGGATCTGTCGATTCGAAGACATGCGCCCTCACATCAAGCGCATCGCTGTGCTCGGTAACCTCCGCCGACCATTTGCGCTTCGCTGCCATTGCTGCCTCCATCATGCGACACGAATGATGGGGAGAAGAATCCAGCACGGGTTTAGTTGCCCGCCTTGTCGTTGAGCCCGCTGCTACTTGCCCGCTTCGTTAGTGATCGAGTTCGTTACTGATCCAGGTTCAGGAGAACCAGCGGGGTTCCCAAAGGCGGGGCCGTGCCTTCGCGCCGATGCTGGTCGCGGACGGCTTGCCAATAGGCCTCGGCGGCCGCCTCTATCCGATCGCGGCTGGCATGGAACGCGTTCCACATCTCGTTGTCGGAGTTGAAGTTCTGCCCGACATGCGCCTCCAGGCTGATGCGGGGCAGCGCGAACTGGATATCGTCGTCACCCTCGGTCGCACCGAACAGGATCGAGCGGGAGAGATCGTTATAGCCATAGACCTTGCGATCAAATGTAAGTGACATGGATTTTCCCGCAATGAGATTTCCTCAGGAGGATGTTCCGGCGCTGGCCCTCCCGCTCCCGGACAGCCGCTCCGTCGCGCGAGGCGGCCAATCCTCAGCCGCGCGCGCAGCCTCCTGCTCCGACACCTGCCGTCGGCCGGTTGCAGATAAAACGCGGGCTATTGCCGAAGGTTCCGGCCCGGCACATAGGTCCGGGTCCGATGCCTCCTCATGCGGCCCTGTGTCCTGAAAAGCCGCCGCTAGACGGAAGATTCCGCGCGCCGTTGCCGCGCCGCCATATACTTCAAATTGACGAGGCGCAGCCGGGCCGCCGTATCGCTCAACAGATGGTCGCGCAAGCGGACCGCTTCCGGCGTCCCCGACGCAAACTTGCGCGCGCGGATGGCGGCCGCCAGCTGCTTTTTTGCCACCGGCAGGTCGTCGGCCGGCGGTATGGCGAGCAGCCGCGCAATATCGGCGATGCTGTGCTGGCGCGCGTGGTCGTCGCTGCCATCGGCCTGGGCGATGGTCAGGGCCCGGGCAATCAGCAGGGCGGTCAGCTTGTCCTCGCCCTTGAGATGCGGCAGCAAGCGCTCCTGCAGCGTTTCAACGGCGAGGGCGAGAAGATCGGCGGTGCCGGGACGATCGAGCATCAGGCTTCTCCTGCAGTTTCGCTATGGGCCTTATGGCGCGACGGTCGCGGCGGCGCGTCGTAGGCCTCGGTCTCCAGCAGGAGATCATATTCGCATTCGATCGCCCGCAACGCCGTCAGCGCCAGTTCGATCTTGCGCTCACCGCCGGCGAAGCAGCGCTCCCCCTGATCGAGCGCGATCAGCGCCCAGCGCAAGGCGGCGACGATTTCCCAGAACCGCACCCGCTGCGGATCGGGCTGCCGCCCGGAAACATCCGCATAACCGGCGAAGAAGGTCTCCTTGCTGCCGAGCCCGCCTGCCTCCTTGTCATAGGCGCCGAAGCGCCAGCAGCGCGCGCAGAACCACCCGAGGTCCTCGTCGGGATCGCTCCAGCCGGCAAACTCGAAATCGAGGATGCCGCTCAATCCGCCATCCTCGATCATGATATTGCCGAGCCGGAAGTCGCGATGACAAAGCGTGATCCGCTCCACGGCCGGTGCATGGTCTTCGATCCAGTTGAGCGCCCATTCCAGAACCGGCTGTGCCTCCGGCAGCCGGTCGAGCCAATGCCGGTAGGCGGCGACGCGCTGCTGGATGAGATCGCTGCCCGCCGGCGGCAAAAAGCCGAGATTTGCCGGCGCCTGGCCCGGCACCACCTTGTGCAGGCGGGCGATCTCCTGCCCCAGATGCCGCACGAGGACCTCGCCCGGTTCCTCGATCTCGCCGCTATCGGTCAGATCGCCGATCTGACCAAGCACCAGCCGCGGCTCCGCAATACCGGAGAGACGCCGCAGCAGGGTGAAAGGCTTGCCGATCACCTTGCCGTTGTCATCCATCCACAGCGGCTCCGGCACCGTCATGCCGGCATCATGCGCGGCCTTGATCAGGGCAAATTCCTGCGTTCGCGATCGGCTCTCGGCGATGCCGGTGGCCGCATCGGTCCGCAACACCAGTTGATGCCGCCCATGCTGCGCGCCGCCATCGAGTTGCAGCGTCAATGCCCAGTTTTCCTGAATGGCGCCGCCGCCGAGCTTGCCCTCGATTTCCAGGCTGATGACTTTCGCGCCGCTTTGCGCGGCGATGAAATCGATCAGGGCGGTGCGATGCTGCAGAATGCTCAAGCCGATACTCCCCGTTTGATACTCTCTGTCCAAGCTGCCGGTTCGCGCGAAACCGGAATGCGCCAGGACCAGGATTCGCTAGGTCGGAACTCGCTAGGACACGATCCGCTAGGACCAGGACCAGAAATCGCGGCCTTCTTCAACCAAGGTGCGGGCCAGCACCATCTTATGCACCTCCGAGGCGCCGTCGACCAGCCGCGCCTGCCGCGCATAGCGATACATCCATTCCAGGAGCGTATCGCGGGAATAGCCGCGCGCGCCGCAGAGCTGGATCGCCGTATCCACCGCCTTGTGCAGCGTATCAGCCACGACGATCTTCGCCATCGAGACTTCCTTGCGCGCCTGCTCGCCCTGATCGAGCTTCCAGGCAGCCTGCATGGTGAGCAGGCGGCCGGTTTCGATCGCCATCGCCGCCTCGGCCAGCATCCACTGCACCCCTTCCCGCTCGATCAACCTGCGGCCGAAGCTCTGACGTTCACCGACATAGTCGCCGGCAATCTCCAAGGCGCGCTTCGCCATGCCGAGCCAGCGCATGCAATGGGTGAGGCGCGCGGTGCCGAGCCGGATCTGCACGGCCTTCATGCCCTCGCCCTCGCCCATCAGGCGGTTCTCGTCGGGGATTTCCAGCCCTTCGAACAGCAGCTCGCAATGGCCGCCATGCTCTTCCGGCCCCATGATGGGGATGCGCCGGTCGATGCGCCAGCCCGGCTGGTCGCGGTCGAAGAGGAAGGCGGTAAGTCCGCGGCGCGGATCGTCGGAGGTGCGCGCCAGCAGGATGAATATCTGCGCCGCATCCGCCCCGGTGATGAACCACTTGTGGCCATGCACCACCCAGCGGTCGCCGCGCTTCTCCGCCCGCGTCCGCATCATGCCGGCGGGATCGGAACCGGCGCCGGGATGCGGCTCGGTCATGGCCAGGGCCGAGCGCTTTTCGCCGCGGATGATCGGCAGCAGCCAGCGTTCCTTCTGCGCCGGCGTCGCCACCTTGTTCAGCAGATACATGTTGCCGTCATCGGGCGCCGCGATGTTGAAGATGGCCGGGCCGAAGATCGAGCGGCCGGCCGCTTCATAGCAGGCCGCCATGCCAACAACGGATTGGCCGAGCCCGCCCAAGGCGCGCGGCATCTGAAAACACCACAGTCCTTCCGCCCGGGCCTTGGCGCGCAGTTCCTGCAGCAGATCCTCGCGAATATGCTCGCCCTCGCCAAAACTGGCCGCATCCTGTTCCAGCGGCAGGACATGCGCCTCGAGAAAGGCGTTGATGCGGCGGCAAAGATCGTGCGTTTCGGCAGAGAGTGAAAAATCCATCTGAGTGCTCACAGGCTGGAATTGAGATGACCGCCGTCAACCGTGATGACGCTGCCGGTCATATAGCTGGAAGCCTGCGACGCAAGCAGCAGCAAGGCGCCATCGAGATCAGCGGGCGCGCCGAGGCGGCGCTGGGGAATGCGCTTGATCAAGGCCGCACCCGCGTCGCTGGCAAAAAAATCGCGGTTGAGATCGGTCTCGATATAGCCGGGAGCGATGGCGTTGACGCGAATCTGATACCGCGCCCATTCCAGCGACAGCGCCTTGGTCATCTGGATAAGCCCGGCCTTGGAAACGGCGTAAGGCAGGCTGCGCCCCGCTACCCGCAAGCCGAGGATCGAGGCGATGTTGATGATGTTGCCGGGCCGCTTCTCGGCTACCCACGCCGTCGCACAGAGTTGGGCCAGTTCCCAGGCCCCCGTCAGATTGGTGTCGAGCACGCCATGCCAGTCGGCCTCGGTCAGGTCGAGGGCGGCCTGGTCGTCGGCGATGCCGGCATTGTTGATGAGCAAAGTCGGCGCGCTCAATTCGCGCGTCACCGTGGCAACGAGATCGACGATGGTCGATCGCTCGGCGATGTTTGCGGCGATCGCCGTGGCGCTGCCGGCCGGCAACTCTCCCACCAGTTCCTCCAGCCTTTCATGGCGCCGCGCCACCAGAGCGACACGCGCACCGGCGGCCACCAGGGTCTTGGCAAAATGCCAGCCGAGCCCGCTGGAGGCGCCGGTGACAATGGCGACGTCTTGGCTGAGGTCGAAAGGGTTGCTGTCCAACATGTTTACCCGCTGAGATGGCTCCGCCCCACCTTGCCGCGCCGGTGCCCACGTCGCAATTGAAAATCTGCGCCGGGATAAAACGGCCTCAGGTTATCGGCGGGCTGGGGTTCGGTGCAGCCGTTTCGTTCGCCATCGATGCGGGAAAGCGGCGGCAAAAAACCCGCCCGCAGCGTCAATGCTGCGAGCGGGTTATAAACGGGCGGAGCGGCGGTGCTTAGTTCAGCACGTTATAACCGCGCCCGCGCAGGCAATTGTCGATGATCCGCTGCTGGTCGGTGATACCCTTGGCCGTCCCGCCGGCAACACCGACGGCGCCGCCCGTCGCCGCACCGAGTGCGGCACCGGAACCGGCACTGACGCCGGGCAGAATGGCGCCCGTGATGGCGCCGAGAGCCGCACCGCCCGCCGCGGCGCCGAGGCCACCGATGGCCGCATCGCCGGCCGGGCTCACCTGCTCGGCATATTGGCGGCACTCATAGAGATCCTGCTGGTAGCGCGCCGAATCAACGCCCTTGGTGTCGACCACCGGCTGATAGCTTTGCGCACATCCCACTAATCCCAGGCTGGCCACCAGAACCACACCTAACCGTTTCATTTTGCACCCCTTTCCTAGGTCGGCGCCGCCGGAAAAGCACCGCGGCCAAGCCGACCAATCACCAGCATGATTATAGCCGGACCCCGGTCGTCGCCACACCTTCAATTCCCGCCAGACCGGGACCGGTTGTCGCAGTGGCAATCCCGCCGGAAATCCACGTACCCGGCGAATATAGAGAAAGAAAGGCCCCAGTGGCAGTGAGATATGTCACCCAAGGGCGCGCCGTCTCGCCTGCCCGCAACCAGGCCGAGCACAAGCGAAGAAGGAACCGCCGCCTTCTTCGCATGACGCGCGAGCCTTGCCCTTCACACCTGTGCTTTAGGCCATGATTGCTACAATTTTAGCCACCCCGCCAACCGGCGATGATATCGATGGTCGGATTTGTTGAACGCTTGTTACAATTGCAACAAGCCCCTACAGATAGAAATGAGAGCTGCCGCCGGCTGCCGGTGAAAACATGAGGAAGCATGTCGACAAGAAACAATGATCACGGGCGGGAAGCCGCATCCCGCCAGCCGACGCAAACCAACGGACGCGCCGCTGTAGCCCATGGAAACAATGCCAATGCCGTCTATGAAGCCCTTCGCCAGCGCATCGGCACAAGCGTCTATGCACCCGGCAGCCGGCTCACAGAAGTTGAGATCGCCAAGGAATTCGGCGTCAGCCGCACACCGGTGCGCCAGGCCCTGCATCGCCTCGGCGCCGAGGGCCTGATCGAGGTCAAGAACGGCGTCGGCGTGCGCGTGACGGAGATCGCCGATCGCGAACTGGAAGACATGTATCGCCTGCGACTGCATCTGGTGGGGCTGATCGGCGAATTGTCGCCGCAGTCTCTTTCGCCGGCCGATATCGAAGCCGTGAAGCAGATCAGGGACAGTATCAAGAGCATGCGCGATGCCACCACGGAGCCGGCTATCAGCGCCTACACCCAGCTCTGCGATCAGTTCTATGCCGTCGTCAACCGCGTCATCGGCAATGCCTTCCTCCGGCATTTCATCGACGTCATGTACCATCAGACGGACCGCTACTGGTACAGCTGGATGCAGTCGGAAGACCTGCGGCGCGAAGTCGAATATCTCTATCAGGAAGTGGACGAGACCCTGCGGGCGCTGGAGCACGACGATTACAAGGCCGTCGGCGCCATTCGCAGCCAACATATCGCAATGATGCTGGAACGGATGGAAACCTATCGTCGCGGCTTGGCGAAAGGTAACGGCGCGGGCTGATCGCCTGTTTCAGCCGGTCACGAAGCGATTGCCTCGACCTCGCCCGACTGCCGCGCCGTCAGTTCCTCCAACTTGCCCCAGTTCAGCCGCACCCGCTTATCGGCGCTCTCATTGCTTTCCTTGCGCATATAGTCGCGCAGGCCGCGATGAAACTCGCGGATGGCCTTTTCAATCTCGACCTTGTGCCGGCGCAGGAAATCTTCACGAAACATGATGCGACGGATGAGATCGACGCTCATCTGCTCGTCATTGACCGAACTGACGATCGCAAAGCTCGCACTGACCATGGCGAAACGCTGGGCGCTCTGGTTCTGCACGTCATAGAGCATATCCAGCATGTGCTGTTCCTGCTTCGCTTCCTTCTCCTGATTGAGCTCGAAGAAGATCGGCGAGCCGGAAGGAATGTCCTTCATGCGCTCGTTATATTGAAATTCGAGATCCATCACGCTCTTCTCGGCCCGCTTGACTTCCTCATAAGCGAGGTCGAGTTCCGCCTTGGCTTCCTCGATCAGATGATGTCGCCTGATCACCCGGCATCGTCTCCTTGATGGCTTCGGTCATTTCGGCCCATGGCCAAGGGGCTTGATCAGAAGCGATCGCGTTATCCCGTTCGAGTGCTGGCGCGCCGCAGGTCGCGCGCAGATGTCGGCACCTAAAGGCTTAATCGCGCTCTAGTCTAAAAATCGTGCCTTAAACAGCAGTTAAGGGAAGCGGGCGATCGCAGGACAACGAACCCAATAATGCGCTCTTTTCGCAAATATCACACTCTAGGCGCAGCTATCCGGACCGTTATGGGCCGGCCGTCAATAACCGAGCTGGCGATCGACTTGGTTAATGAGATCTTGCCCGGCCAGCGCCCGGCGATAATTCTCGACGATCAAGGCGGCTCCGGTGCCGGCGCGCGTTATGGCAGCGATATGCGGCGTCAGCGTGATGCGCCGATGCCGCCAGAAGGCGTGTTCGGCGGGCAACGGCTCGACATGGAAAACATCGAGAACGGCGCGCGACAGATGTCCACTGTCGAGGGCGGCCAGAAGATCGGCTTCGACCAGATGCGGACCGCGTGCCGCATTGATCAGGCAGGCGCCGGCAGGCAGATGCGCCAAGAGCGATGCCGACAGAATGCCGCGCGTCTCAGGTGTCAGCGGCAGCAGGCAAATGAGGATATCGCAGCCGGCGAGGAAGGCCGGCAGTTGAGCAGCGCCCGCATAGCAGTCGACCTCCGGCACCGTCTTGGCCGTACGGCTCCAGCCACGCAGCCGCAATCCCAGGGCGGTAAACTGGCGCACCGCGTCAAGGCCCAAGGCGCCCAATCCCATGATGCCGATCGTGCCGCGCCGGGGCATGGCGGCCGCGCCCTCGAGCCAGCGACCGTCGCGCTGCGCCTGACGCAGTTCGGGGCCGCGGCGCAGATGATCCAGCACCTGAAAGACAAGGTACTCCGTCATGCTGCAGGTCAAGCCGTCATCGACCATGCGCGCAATCGGCACACCGGCCGGCAAGCTGCCGCTCTGCAGCAAATGATTGACCCCCGCCCAGGTCGATTGGATCGCCCGGAGATTGGTGAAGCGCGGGAACTCCCCCGGCAGGCGCCCGCCGACGATCATGAATTCGATCTCGTCGGTGGCGCCGCATTCCGGCCAGCGGCGGAAGCTGAGGCCGGCATCGATCTCGCGTATCGCGCTCAGCCATTGCTCGGCTTCGTCGGCATCGCCGGCATAGAGGATGGTCATGACGTCTCTGTTCTGCTCGGCGGTTGCGATCAAGGCGATCGCAACCAGCCCGGACTCTGATCCGCCGCATTGCGCCTGATCACGGCGACAGCGTCAAGAGCGTCCAAAGCGTCGACGCGGCAGGTTCGGGGACGCCTCACCGTCCCAGGCTGTCACCGATAATGTCCGCCGTAATAGGGATGGCCCCAATAGCCGCCATGCGGGTGGCCGTAATAGCCGCCGCCGACGGGGTAGACGACGCAGCCCGCCAAGCCGATGAGCAGAGACATCGCGGCGACGGGAAGACCTAAGCGACGTAACAAGGTAAGCATGATGTGCCTCTTTATCAGGGCGTCACGATCGACACCTGACAATGACACGTTGCCGCGCCGTGCTTCCTACAGGGGCGAAGCATCACATTCACTTGAGACGGTTGTTGAGGTCGGGCCTGGCCGCACGCCGCGATTGTTCACCGGCGCGCGATGGGCCGAGGGTCATGGCCCGGGATGGGTCGGCCTGCTTCTGCCCGGCATCCGCCAGGTTTCTCCGTTCGGCACGCAGCTGCGGTAGGGCAGTGAACGGCGGGAATGGTGGGCGATGACGGACTCGAACCGCCGACATCTTCGGTGTAAACGAAGCGCTCTACCAACTGAGCTAATCGCCCGATCCGTGTCGTAAGCCAGGGATCGCGGAGGATATGCAATCGCATATCGGCCAAATGAAATCGGCCGCCCCTGGGGACGGCCGGAGATCATCATAATAAGACCCGTGGGTCAAGAAGCGATCAATTAACCGCGTCCTTGAGGCCCTTGCCGGCCTTGAATTTCGGCTGCTTGGAAGCGGGGATGATGATCTCTTCCCCGGTGCGCGGGTTGCGGCCCTTGGATTTCTCGCGCTTCGACACGCTGAAGGTACCAAAGCCGACCAGGCGCACTTCGTGATCTTTCTTCAAAGCCTTGGTCACGGCATCGAAAACGGCATCGACGGCGCGCGCGGCATCAGTTTTGGACAAACCGGTATCTTCCGCAACTTCGGCCACGAGATCATTCTTATTCACGGAAACCCCCTATCAGGAAATAAATTAACCACGCTTTGGGACGCGATGAAGGCCGGATTTTAGTGCCCGGTATAAAACGCCGTCAATGAAAGAACCGCGATTATCCCCAGGATAATCGCGGTTCTGACAGTGTTAGTAATGGTTCGCTAGAAGCTTCGCCAAATTTAAGACAACGACACCGGAAACGATGCTTGCCTGATCGGCCTACTCATACCTTTAGCGTTACGCAACCTCGGCCATATCTCGATATCGCCATCACCTTTCAGTGAACAATATCTCAATGCGTGACGATGCCGCGATCATCTTCCTGTCCCGTTGCCGCAACAGGTTCCACATCCGCCGGCTCGATCCATTCGATCGGCGTCAACGGACCGGCCAAGGCGTGCTTCAACACCTCGTCGACCGATGACACGGGAATGATATCCAGACCACGCTTCACATTCTCCGGAATCTCCGCGAGATCCTTCTCGTTCTCCGACGGGATCAAGGCTGTCTTGATGCCGGCCCGCAAGGCCGCCAGCAATTTCTCCTTCAACCCGCCGATCGGCAAGACGCGGCCGCGCAAGGTCACTTCACCGGTCATCGCTACATCGCGCTTCACCGGAATGCCGGTGAGAACCGAGACGATGGTGGTCACCATGGCGATACCGGCCGAGGGACCGTCCTTGGGCGTCGCACCTTCCGGCACGTGCACATGGATGTCCTTCTTGTTGAAGATCGTCGGCTTGATGCCGAATTCGACGGCGCGCGACTTCACATAGGATTCCGCTGCCTGCACCGATTCCTTCATCACATCGCCGAGCTTGCCGGTGGCGATCACGCGGCCCTTGCCGGGCACGGTCACCGCTTCGATCGTCAGAATCTCGCCGCCGACTTCCGTCCAGGCGAGACCGGTGACGACGCCGACCATATCCTCGGCCTCCGCCTCGCCGTAGCGGAACTTCCGCACGCCGGCATATTTGGCGAGGTTGCGACGATTGATCGTCACCTTCTTGAGATTC
>DATLIX010000102.1:0-8442 GCA_035539215.1 Dongiaceae bacterium
CGCTATCGTGCAATGCGAGACGACGTCGGGCGTTCTCAATCCGGTTGCCGAAGTGGCGGAGGTCGTTGCCAAAGCCGGCCGCCGCCTGCTGGTCGATGCGATGAGCGCTTTTGGCGCGCTGCCGCTCGACAGCCGCACCATCCCGTTCGACGCCGTCGCGGCCTCGTCGAACAAATGCATCGAAGGCGTCCCGGGGCTTGGCTTCGTGCTGTGTCGCGAAGCAGCGCTGCAGGCGACCAAGGGCAATGCGCATGCCCTGGTTCTCGATCTCTACGACCAGTGGCAGGTGATCGAAGCGACCAAGCAATATCGCTTCACCCCGCCGATCCACTGCATCGCGGCCTTCCATCAGGCACTGACGGAGCACGCGGCTGAAGGTGGCGTCGCCGGTCGCGGCGCGCGCTATCGCGCCAATTGCAAGATCCTGGTCGACGGCATGCGGGCATTGGGCTTCGAGACCTTGCTGCCGGATCACCTGCAGGCGCCGATCATCGTCACCTTCCATATGCCGGCAGACCCGAAATTCAATTTCCAGCTTTTCTACGACAAGCTGCGCGAGCGTAACTACGTGATCTATCCGGGCAAGCTGACGGTCGCCGACAGTTTCCGCATCGGCTGCATCGGCCGCTTGGGCGCCGCCGAGATGAATGGCGCCATCGCCGCCGTGAAGGCTGTGCTGACGGAGCTTGGCGTCGCTTCCGGCTCGCCGAAAAAGCTGGCCGCCTCGGCCGAGTAAGGAGCAGGACATGACCGCATCGAAAGCGCCGCTGACCGTCAATGGCAAGAGCTATGCCTGGCCGTCGGCACCCATCGTCGTCGTCTGCGTCGACGGTTGCGAGCCCGATTATCTCAGCGCCGCGATTGCCGCCGGCGTGACGCCCTGGCTTGCCGGGGCGGTCAAGTCCGGCACGCAACTGGTCGGTGATTGCGTGGTGCCGAGTTTCACCAATCCCAACAATCTGTCCATCGTCACCGGCGTGCCGCCTTCGGTCCATGGCATCTGCGGCAACTACCTCTTCGACCGTGACAGCGGCACGGAGGTGATGATGAACGACCCGAAGTTCCTGCGCGCCGATACGATCCTCGCGACTTTCTCCCGCGCCGGCGCCAAGGTCGCCGTCGTCACCGCCAAGGACAAGTTGCGCAAGCTGCTCGGCAAGGGCATGGAAGTCGGCGCCGGCAAAAGCGGCATCTGCTTCTCCTCGGAAAAGTCGAACGAGACCAACGTCGCGGAAAATGGCATCGACAATGCCCAGGCCTGGCTCGGCCGGCCGGTGCCATCGGTCTATAGCGCCGACCTCAGCGAATTCGTCTTTGCCGCCGGCGTCAAGCTGATGCGGGAGAAGCGCCCCGACATCATGTATCTCTCGACCACCGACTATATCCAGCACAAATACGCGCCGGGCCACGAGGTCGCCAACGACTTCTATCGCATGATGGATGGTTATCTGGCGGAGCTCGAAGCGATGGGTTGCGTCATCGTGCTGACCGCCGATCACGGCATGAATGCGAAACACGATGCCGCCGGCAAGCCGCGGGTCATCTATCTGCAGGACCTGCTCGATCAATGGATCGGCAAGGGCAAGGCACGGGTCATCCTGCCGATCACCGACCCCTATGTGGTGCATCACGGCGCACTCGGCTCCTTCGCCACTGTCTATCTGCCGGAGGATGTCGACCAGGCGGCGCTGATCAAGCGCATGGGCGCGATCGACGGCATGGAACTGGCGATCGATCGCGCGGGCGGCTGTGCCAAGTTCGAACTGCCGCCCGACCGGCTGGGCGACGTCATCGTCGTTTCGCAGAAGAATGTCGTCATCGGCACCGCCGTCGAGCGGCATGACCTGAGCGCGCTCACCTTGCCGCTGCGCTCGCATGGCGGCATGACGGAGCAGCAGGTGCCGGTAATCGTCAATCGCAAGCTGAAGGCGTTGCCGCAAGGCTATCGCCTGCGCAATTTCAGCGCCTTCGACCTGGCGCTCAATTATCTGGCCGCTGGGCATTCAGCCGGGGCGGCCGTGACCCTGCCGAAGGCCGGGTGAGGGGAGAGAAATGGGTATCGCTATTCGCAAGGAAACGATGCGCACCGTCGCAAATCTCGGTCACAGCGAGCGCACATTCGACGTGCACAACCCCTATAGCGGCGCGGTGATCGGGTCCTGCCCGAAGGCCAGCATTGCCGATGTGCAGCAGGCTTTCGCGACCGCGAAGGGATACAAGGCCGAGCTCAGCCGTGCCGACCGTTCCACCATCCTGCGCAAGACGGCCGATCTGCTGGTCGCCCGCAAGCAGGAGATCGCCGAGCTGATCACGGCGGAATCCGGTTTGTGCCTAAAGGACACCATCTACGAAGTCGGCCGCGCTTATGACGTCTTCTTCCTGTCGTCGACGGCGGTGATCAAGGATGACGGCGAGATCTTCTCCTGCGACATCACTCCGCACGGCAAGAAGCGCCGTATCTATACCCAGCGTGATCCGATGCTGGGCGCCATCTCGGCAATCACGCCCTTCAACCATCCGCTTAACCAGGTGGCACACAAGGTGGCGCCGTCGATCGCCACCAATAACCGGATGGTGCTGAAGCCGTCCGAGAAGACGCCGCTGACGGCGCTTCTGTTGGCCGATGTTCTTTATGAGGCCGGTCTGCCGAAGGAGATGTTCCAGGTCATCACCGGCGACCCGCGCGACATCGCCGACACCATGCTGACCGATCCCAATGTCGACCTCATCACCTTCACCGGCGGGGTCAAGGTCGGCAAGTATATCGCCGAGCATATGGGCTATCGACGCGCCATCCTTGAACTGGGCGGCAATGATCCGCTGATCGTCATGGAAGACGCCGATATCGAGGAAGCGACCAATCTCGCGGTCTATGGATCCTACAAGAATTCCGGCCAGCGCTGCACGGCGGTCAAGCGCATGATCGTGCATCAGGCGGTGGCCGACCGTTTCGTCGAGCTTCTGATCGAGAAGAGCAAGAAGGTCAAATACGGCGACCCGATGGACCCGGAAACCGATATGGGCACGGTCATCGACGAGGCCGCCGCGCGCTATTGCGAGGACATGGTCAATGATGCGACCGGCAAGGGCGCCAAGCTGCTTTACGGCAATATCCGCAAAGGCGCGCTCTATTCACCGACCGTGATCGATCACGTGCCCTTCGACGCGCCGCTGGTGAAATGGGAGTGCTTCGGTCCGGTCTCCCCGATCATCCGCGTCAAGGACATCAACGAGGCGATCCAGGTCTCCAACTCGACCAGCTATGGTCTTTCTTCCGGTGTCTGCACCAACCGTCTCGACTACATCACGCGTTTCGTCCGCGAATTGCAGGTCGGTACGGTGAATGTGCGCGAAGTGCCGGGCTATCGCATCGAAATGTCACCCTTCGGTGGTATCAAGGATTCCGGCCTTGGCCACAAGGAAGGGGTCATCGAGGCGATGAAGGGCTTCACCAATGTGAAGACCTATTCGCTGCCCTGGGCCTGATCGCAACCGGTCCCGTCGCAACACGGCCTGAACATAACCTGACATCGAGCGAGAAATGTCACAGCAAGCAGCCTCCGTCAGTATCGAAGACGATCTCGTCAAGCTCGGCTGGGCTGACGGTGCCGCCACCGTCTTTCCGGCCATCTGGCTGCGCGACAATTGCCGCTGCCCGAAATGCCGCCACGCCAGTGGCCAGCGCCTGTTCGAGATCACCGATTTGCCTGCCACCCTCAAGGTCGGCCGGAGCGAAATCGGTGCCGGGCAATTGATCGTGACCTGGTCGCCCGATGATCACGTCAGCACCTATGCGCTGGACTGGCTGCGGCGGCATGATCTCGCCCCGGCGCAGCGTGCGCTGCGCTATGAGGCGCCGACGCTCTGGGGCGCGGAACTGAAGAGCGATCTGCCGATTGCCGATTGGACAGCGATCCAGCAGGATGCCGGCGCGGAATTGGCTTGGCATGAGAAGTTCGCAGCTTATGGCTTCGGCCTGCTGCGCAATGTCCCGAAAGAGCCCGGCATGGTCGAGGTCGTCGGCAATCATCTGGGTTTCGTGCGGGTGACGAATTACGGCAGCCGCTTCGACGTCATCTCCGTCCCCAATCCCAACAATCTGGCTTATACGGCGGTGGGTCTCGGCGTTCACAGCGACAATCCCTATCGCGAGCCGACGCCGGGCGTGCAGTTGTTGCATTGCCTGGAATCGGATGCGCCGGGCGGCGATACCCTGCTGGTCGACGGTTTCCATGCCGCCGAGCTTCTGCGCCGCGAAGATCCGGCTGCCTTCGACCTGCTGTGCAAGCATCCCTTCACCTTCCGCTTCCGGGACGCAAATGCCGATCTGCTGGCCGCCGTGCCGCTGATCAAGACCGACTATGACGGTCATGTTTCGGAAGTGCATTTCAACAACCGTTCAGCAGACCTGCTGGATGTGCCGGTGGAGTTCGTGGCGCCGTGGTACGCCGCCTATCGGCGCTTCGCCGAAATTCTGAAACGGCCGGCGCTTGAACTGATCTTCCGCCTCGGCCCCGGCGATCTTATCGTCATGATGAATGAGCGGGCCTTGCATGGCCGCACTGCCTTCGACCCCAATTTGGGCCGGCGGCATCTGCAGGGCTGTTATATCGACAAAGACGGTATCGAAAGCCGCCGGCGGGTGCTGCGCCGGCAGTTGCACAAATCCGAGGAGATTGCCGCGTGAATGCCATCAACAAGGCCGCCGTGTTGTCGGCCATCGATCAAGCCTTTGCCAAGCGCGGTCATGAGGGTTATGGCGAGGGCGTTTCGCAACTGGACCACGCTTTGCAATGCGCGCTGTGCGCCGAGCGCGACGGCGCTTCGCCCGCACTGATCGCCGCCACCTTGCTGCACGATATCGGCCATATGCTGCATGACCTGCCGGAAGACATCGCCGATCAGGGCATCGATACGCAGCACGAATCCCTTGGGTCGGCCTGGCTGTCGCAACATTTCGGTCCCGAGGTGACCGAGCCGATCCGCCTGCATGTCGATGCCAAGCGTTATCTCGCGGCCGTGGAGCCGGGCTATTTCGAGCGCCTGTCGGAAGCCTCGATCCTGAGCTTGAAACTCCAAGGCGGCGTCTTCTCGCCGGACGAGGCCGCCGAATTTGCCGCCCATCCTTTCGCGGCCGATGCCGTGCGTTTGCGACGCTGGGACGAGGAGGGCAAGGAGGTCGGCATGCGGACGCCGTCGCTGGCCCATTTCTACCGCTATGTCGAGGCCTGCCTGTCTTGAACGCTCGTCGGGGATAGGCCGATCTTCCGACAGCGGGCCGCGCGGGGGGGGCTCGTGGCGGGCGCGGCGGCCTGTCCCGATCTTTCCCCTGCCTCGTTTTCCCTCTGTCCTGTCTTCCCTTGGGAGACAAAAATTAATAATCTGGCGGTAATCTGACAGCTTGGCCCGACCGGGTCCCGATTTGGTTAAGAATACCGGATGGCATCTTGATCGCGACTTATCATTGGCATTCACAGGCGCCGACGACCTGGGAAAACTTGAAGCGCTATCGCTTCGAGGCGATGCTGCTTGCCGCCGCGACCGTGCTGGCCCTGCTGATCTGGTTTCATCTGGATCGCGATACGCCGACTGCCACCGATGTCGAGCGGTCGTTGCAAAGCTATGTGCAGATGTTGCGATCGTCACGCAGCGTCAATGGCGGGTCCCTGCGGATGGAAATGCAGGCGGACATCATCGGCCCGCGCGTCACCGGTCTCACGATCAAGGAGCAGCAGCGCTTCATCGGCTATTGGACCATCGATGCGGTGATGCGCGTCGAGACGCTGACCGGCCTGCCGGTCGATGTGCCGATTCGTTTGCGAGTCGCGCGACAGAATGACAACTGGACCGTGTTGCAGGCCGAAGATCTGTCGCGCCGCGCGCCCTTGCGGCAATAGCGCTTGCGCTAAGGCGACTCGGCAGAAACGCGTAAAATAACGACAAAATCCGATATGAAAGTTGCGCTTCATAGGGTGGTGTCCGCATGAGTCTTGTTGTCAGCCTGTAGAAATTAACTACTAATGATATCCAGCTTTCTCAGGGAGATTCGGGATCATGCTGGTATCGATCACAGGAACAGGCAGCGCATCGGGCGGCCGTGCGGGTGGTCCGACGTCCAATGAGATTTCGATGGCGTTGCGGGAATGCGGCTCGTCGCTGCTATTCGCCAAGACGAACTCAGCCACGAAGATGCTGCTGGCCGATATCGCCCGGCATTTCAGCAGCCTGCGCATCCTCAGCACCACCGAGATCGACGGCCACTGGCATGCCGAAGCCTTGGTCAATGTTCAGTCGCGCGCCAATGCACCGGTCAGTCTGAAGATCCAGTTCCAGCTGCAGCAGCAGGAAGCTTCCTGGGTGGTAGGCGCGGCGCGGCTGTTGCAGAGCTGATTTCAACCCTGCTGTCTAAGCCGATCTCCACGAGCGGGGACCGGCCCAGAACCGGATCATCAAGCCGTCTCGGCTGAGCGTCCCGCCGCCTGATTGCCAAGGCAGGCCGGGCAAAGCCCCTCAATCTCTATCGTCAGTCGCGTCGCCTGAAAGCCTTGCCGCTGGGCGCAGCTTTTGGCCGCGTCGAAAATCGCCCGGTCGGTGACTTCGATCGCCTGGTGGCACGAGGTGCAGATCAGGAACTGGCTAATATGGCGGTCTTCCGGATGATCGCAGCCGATGAAGGCATTGAGCGATTCCAGGCGATGCACCAATCCATGCTCGAGCAGGAAGTCCAGTGCCCGGTAGACGGTGGGCGGGGCGGCCGATTTATCGTTGGTCTTCAATTGATCGAGGATGGCATAGGCGCCGATCGGCGCATGGCTGTGCCAAACCAGCTCCAGCACCCGCCGGCGAATGGCCGTCAGCCGGACGCCACGCTGCTCGCAGAGCGTCTCGGCGCGCCGCAGGGCATCCTCGATGCAGTGCTCGTGATCGTGGGGGGCGAGGGCGGTAGCCTGGGTCATCATGCGTCCTTTCTTTAACACTATATCGGCCGGCTCTCGGTCCTTCCAATTGTGAGTTTTTTCAACATATGTGTGAAATTACACGCCGCAGTGTAAAATAGCATTGACGCTACCCGGCGGCTTCACATATTAAAATCACAGAGAGGCTGAGCCGCGGCGAGGCCTATTTAACTGTTTTTACATGTGAATTTAATGCAGGCTTTCCCGCTGTTCATCAAGCTCAAGGATCGACCGGTTCTGCTGGTCGGCGGCAATGACGCCGCGGCGGCAAAGCTGCGGCTGCTGCTATCGGCCGGCGCCCGCTGCACGGTAGTGACGGCCGAGCCGGGCAGCGAGATGCGGGCATTGCTGGCGCAGGGCGAGGTTGCGTGGCGGGCGCGCAGCTTCACGCCGGCCGATGTGGATGGCCAGCAACTGGTTTTCAGCGCCCATGACGATGAAGCCACCGACCTCGCCGTGGTGACGGCGGCGAAGGCTCGCGGTGTCCTGGTGAATGTGGTCGATCGTCCCGCGCTGACCGACCTCGTCATGCCTGCAGTGGTCGATCGCGGCGAGGTGGTGGTGGCGATCTCCACCCAGGGAGCCGCTCCGGTCCTGGCGCGCAAGGTCCGCGCCTTGGTCGAGAGTGTTCTGCCGCAACGGATCGGACGGCTGGCTGCCTTTGCCGGGCGCTTCCGCAGCGCGGTTCACAACCGTCTGCAGGACGGTGTTGCGCGGCGGCGGTTCTGGGAAGATTTCTTCGAAGGTCCAGTGGCTGCGGCTGTCCTCGCCGGTGACGAACGCCGCGCCGCCCGTGAGGTGATCGCCGCGATCAATCGTCGCCAGCTCGATCATCAGGGGCCGCTGGGCGGCGAGAGCCACACCATTTTCGTCACCGGCGATGTCGAGGCACTGACCTTGCGCGATCTCCGGATGTTGCGTCAGGCCGATATCCTGCTGCAGGACGGCGAGGTAGCCGCCGAGATCATCGATTTCGCGCGGCGCGATTGCCGCCGCGTGCAGGTGAGCGAAACGCAGCTTGAAGGGCGGCGCGCTGAAGAGGCGGCGGCCGGGCAACGCGTTGTCGTGCTGATCAACACCGATCGTCCCGCGGCGGTCACGCCGCTGCGGGCGGCGGTGGAATAGGGAGAGGATCATGACCGCGCAAATGGTCACCGCGAACCGCTTGACGGACGGCATGGTGGTCTATCTGGCCAAGGACGGCGGCTGGACGACGAACTTCGCCGAGGGCGCCGTCCTGGCCGATCAGGCGGCTGCCGACGCTGCCCTGTCCGATGCCGATCGCGCCGCCAAGCAGCAGCTGGTCGTCAGCCAGTATCTGATCGACGTCTTGGTCGACGGCGACACGGTGAAGCCGACCAGCACGCGGGAACGTATTCGCGCCGATCGCGGCCCGACCATCGCGGTCGATGCGGGCAGCTGGTCCGGTCGCATTGGGGATTGAGCAGATGTACCGTTACGACGAATTCGATGCGACGTTTGTCCG
>DATLIX010000103.1:0-16267 GCA_035539215.1 Dongiaceae bacterium
CATTCCCGTCACCCTCGCCATCCTCATCGTGCTCTTCATGATCCAGCGCCAGGGCACGGCCCGCATCGGCACACTATTCGGCCCGCTGATGCTGCTGTGGTTCGCCACGCTCGCCATTCTCGGTATCGTCCATATTGTCGCGCGGCCGGAAATCGTCGAGGCGCTCAATCCGCTCTATGCCGTCGAATTCTTCCGCGTCCATGGCTGGCTCGCCTTTCTGGTGCTGAGTTCCGTGGTGCTGGCTTTGACCGGCGCCGAAGCGCTCTATTCCGATCTCGGCCATTTCGGTGGCCGGCCGATCCGCCTTACCTGGTTCGGCCTGGTTCTGCCCTCGCTGGTGCTCAATTATTTCGGCCAGGGCGCATTGTTGCTGAATGATCCGACGGCGATCGAGAATCCGTTCTTCCGCCTGGCCACGGAATGGGCCGCGCTGCCGTTGGTGGTGCTGGCGACCATTGCCACCATCATCGCCTCGCAGGCGGTGATCACCGGCGCCTATTCGGTGACGCAGCAGGCGATCCAGCTGGGCTTCCTGCCGCGCTTGCGGGTGGTCCATACCTCGCATGCGACCATGGGGCAGATCTATGTTCCCTTCGTCAACTGGATGCTGATGACCGCCGTCGTCATCCTGGTGCTCGGCTTCCAGAGCTCCAGCAATCTCGCCGCCGCCTATGGTGTTGCGGTGACGGGCACGATGGTGATCGACAGCCTGCTGATCGCCGGCGTGATCTTCTTCATCTGGCACTGGCCGCGCCTGCCGGCCATCCTGCTGGTTTCCGTTTTCCTGATCGCCGACCTCAGTTTCTTCTCTGCCAATGTCGGCAAGATCACCCATGGCGGCTGGTTCACCCTGGCCGTGGCGCTGGTGGTCTTCATTCTGCTCACCACCTGGAAGCGCGGCCGCCAATTGCTGACGGCGCGCATCGACCAGGATGCGATGCCGGTCGATATTTTCCTGAAGTCAATCTCCAATCGGGCCACCAAGGTGAGCGGCACGGCGATCTTCCTGACCGGCCGGCCGCAGGGCATCCCCTCGGCCCTGCTGCATAATCTGAAACACAACAAGATCATTCACGAACGCAACATCCTGCTGACCGTGGAGATGCAGCCGGTTGCCCATGTGCCGGTGGCGCGGCGGCTGCTGGCGGAAGATCTCGGCAGCGGCTTTCATCGCCTGACCATGATCTTCGGTTTCATGGACGATCCCGACGTACCGGCAGCCTTGCGTCATGCCGATGAGATCGGGCTGCCCATCAACCTGATGGAGACCTCGTTCTTCATCAGCCGCGAGACCATTGTCGCCAGTATGCTGCCCGGGATGATGCTCTGGCGCGAGGCACTGTTTGCCTGGATGTCGCGCAACGCAGCGAATGCCATGGACTTTTTTGGCTTGCCGACCAACCGGGTGGTGGAACTGGGAACGCAGGTGGAGATTTAACGCGGCATCCGAATTCAATGTCAGCTAGCTGACGTTACGGCTGCGGCGAAAGGTAGCGCCGGATGGTGGAGACCCCGCTGCTGTGCTAGAGCGCAGCGCGGCACCGGTCCGGCGGCAGAGCGACTGGCCCGGCTGTCCGCGTGAACGAGAAGGACCATAGTCTAGATGCAGCAATTTCACGCCGGAGCAGGGCGCCGCTCGATCACGGCACTGGCAATCGGAGCGGTGGGTGTCGTTTATGGCGATATTGGCACCAGCCCGCTCTATGCGTTGCAGGAATGCTTCAGCAGTCATCACGGGCTGGAGATCAATGTCGACAACATCTATGGCATCCTGTCGCTGATCTTCTGGTCGATCATGCTGGTGGTGTCCTTCAAATACGTCACCATCATCCTGCGCGCCGACAATGACGGCGAGGGCGGCAGCCTTGCCTTGCTGGCCCAGGTCAGCACCGCCGTCAAAGGCCGTCTCTCGGTGGCCGCGATCACCGTGCTCGGCATCTTTGCCGCGGCGCTCTTTTACGGCGACAGCATGATCACCCCGGCGATCTCGGTCTTGAGTGCCGTCGAAGGCCTGAAAGTGGCGCTGCCGGGGATCGACGTCATCGTGATTCCCCTGACGCTGGCGATCCTCATCGTGCTCTTCGTCATCCAGCGCCAGGGCACGCATCGCATCGGCATCCTGTTCGGACCGATCATGATTCTCTGGTTCGCTACGCTGGCGGTGCTGGGCGTCTTCCATATCCTCCAGCGGCCGGCCATCCTGGAAGCGATCAATCCGATCTATGCGGTGGAATTCTTCGTGCTGCACGGCTGGAAGGCCTTCTTCGTTCTCGGTTCCGTCGTGCTGGTGCTGACCGGGGCCGAGGCGCTCTATTCCGATCTCGGCCATTTCGGCCGCCGCCCGATCTATCTCGCCTGGTTCAGCCTGGTGCTGCCTTCGCTGGTGCTCAACTATTTCGGCCAGGGCGCGCTTCTGCTCAATGATCCCAGCGCTCTGGAAAATCCGTTCTTTCGCCTGGCGCCGGCCTGGGCGACCTTGCCGCTGGTGGTCTTGGCCACCCTCGCCACCGTCATCGCCTCGCAGGCAGTGATCTCCGGCGCCTATTCCTTGACCCAGCAGGCGATCCAGCTTGGCCTGCTGCCGCGGGTTCGCGTCGTGCACACCTCGCACCAGGCGATCGGCCAGATCTACGTCCCCTTCGTCAACTGGATGCTGCTGGTCGCCGTGGTCATGCTGGTGCTCGGCTTTGAAAGCTCGACCAACCTCGCCTCCGCCTACGGCCTCGCCGTCACCGGCACCATGCTGATCACCTCGCTGATGATGGCGGTGGTGCTGTTCCGTATCTGGCATTGGGCGAAGCTGCCCTCGGCGGTGCTGACGGCCATCTTCGTCACTGTCGATGCCTCCTTCTTTCTTGCCAATTTCAACAAGATCGCGCATGGCGGCTGGTTCACCCTGGCGGTCGGCCTCGTCATCTTCATCATGCTGACGACCTGGAAGAAGGGCCGTCAGCTGCTGCTGGCATCCATCGACAAGGATGCGATGCCGGTCGACATCTTCCTGAAGTCGCTGTCCAGCCGGGTGATGCGCGTACCCGGCACGGCGATCTTCATGACCGGGCGTCCGCAGGGCATCCCCTCGGCGCTGTTGCACAATCTGAAGCACAACAAGATCCTGCATGAGCGCAACATCCTGCTCACGGTGGAAATGCGGCCGGTCGCCCATGTGCCGGTACCGCGCCGCCTGCTCGCCGAGGATCTCGGCTCCGGCTTCCATCGCCTCACCATGATTTTCGGCTTTATGGACGATCCGGATGTGCCGGCGGCGCTGAAGCATGCCGGCGAGATCGGCCTGCCGATCAGCATCATGGAGACGTCGTTCTTTCTCAGCCGTGAAACCATCGTCGCCAGCATGCTGCCCGGCATGATGCGCTGGCGCGAGGCGCTGTTCGCCTGGATGGCGCGCAACGCGACCACGGCGATGGAATTCTTCGGCCTGCCGATCAACCGCGTGGTCGAGCTCGGGACCCAGATCGCGATCTGAGCCCGCCGCGAGCGGGTGCCTCAGAACTGCCGCGAGAGGGCGTGATAGAGCGGCTCGCGGGTGAGGAAACTGGAGATGCCGGCGGCGATGAAAGTGGCGGCCAGGAGCGGCACCAGCAAGTCGTTGCTCACCGTCATTTCCGTGACGATGACGAAGGCAGTCAACGGTGATTGCACCACGGCGGCGAAATAGGCCGCGGTCGAGAGCAGCATGATCGTGCTGAGGTCCCCCGTTGGCAGGAAAGCGGCGATGAGGGAGCCGAGACCGGCACCGACCGAAAGCGATGGCGAGAAGAGACCGCCGGGCAGCCCACTGGCGGAAGAGGCGAGTGTCGCCAACAGCTTCAAGGGACCATACCACAGCGGCATCGCCTGTCCCGTTTCCAATGCCAGCTTTGTTTGCTCATAGCCGGTGCCGTTGGCATAGCCGGCCGTCAACAGGCCGCTGAGGCCGACGATGAGGCCGCACAAGGCCGGAAAAGCATAAGGCAAATAGCGCTTGAGGCGCATCGGCGCATTGTTCAGCCTGCGGCGATAAGCCTTGCCCGTCGCCAGCAGCGCGTAACTGAAGAAGCTGCCGGCGAGGCCGCAGGGAATGCTGCAGATCACCGCATAGGTCATGGCCCTGGCGAAGCCCGTGGTGATGACCGCATGGCCGAAATATTTGTAGTTGCCGAGCAGCGCAGCACTGACGGCGCCGGCCACCACGACTGCGGCGATGATCAGACCGCTGATGCGCTTCTCATAGCTCTTGGCCATTTCCTCGATGGCGAACATGATGCCTGCGAGCGGCGTATTGAAGGCGGCGGCAATGCCGGCAGCGGCGCCGGCCAGCACCAAGCCCTGCGGCTTGCGCAGGCCGGCATAGCTGCCCAGCAGGAACATGATGCAGGCGCCGACTTGCACCGTCGGCCCTTCGCGGCCGATCGAGGCGCCGAACAGCAGGCCGGCCAGCGTCAGGGCGATCTTCCAGAGGGTGACTTTTCCACCGATCAACTCCTCGCGTCGTTCAAGTTCAGCCGTGCGTCGCGCGGCAATGACCTGCGGGATGCCGCTGCCGCGCGAGGTCGGATACCAGCGCGTGGTAGCTGCGGCTGCCAGAACGAAGCCGACCATCGTCGCCGGCAGGACCAGCAGCGGCGAGGCCATGCGCGCATATTCGAACCACTGCTGTGCGGTATCGGCGGCGCGGGCGAAACCGGCAGAGACCAGTCCGATCAGGCAGGCGCCGAGGATGAAGACGATGTTGCGGCGCCAGAAGCCGCGATAGCGCCAGCGGGGCTTGAAACTGCGGGTATCGGCTTGATGTTCTTGAGAATGCGGAGTGGAATCTTGCATATCGTCGCCAGCATCGGGGAAATTTCCCCTCGTCGCAAGCGCTAACGGCAATGACGACATAGCGGAAAGCGCGGCGAAATCAATATACATGCGCTCCACCCCGCCGATGGCTCCGCGGTCAGCAGGGCAGCCGATGACGCCTATCGGTTGGCAAGAAATTGTGCCATCGCCGCGCCGAGTTCGCTGCCCGTGACGGCGGACATGTGATTGCCCGCAATAGCCTGGTGATGGCCGTCCGGCAAGGCGTCGGCCAAGGCCTCCGCCGAGCCATTGTCGCTGTCGTCGATGCCCGCCACGACGAGGACCGGCAGATTGATCTGCGCCAGCGCCGTGCGCGGCGTATCGACATAGGTGTCGAGGATATGCAGAAGCGCCGCGGGATCGCCGCCGACCGTCTTCAGAAAAGCTTCGGCCATCCATTCCGGCGAACCGCGCTCGAAGCTGCCGAGATGGGTGAGGATGTGGCGGAAATGGTCGCCGCGCCCCACCGCATCGAGGATGCCCTGCAATCCCATTCCGGCGGCAATGGCGCGGCCGGGCCGCGCGCCGCGCGCCAGCAGCCGCATCACCGTGCGGGCGCCCAATGAATAGCCGCCGAGATCGTAATCGGTAAGGCCGAGATGCTCGATCAGGGCAAAGCCGTCATCGGCCAGCACATCGGGGGGATAAGCGGCGGCGCCATGCGGCTTGGCGCTGTCGCCGTGCGCCCGCAAGTCCGGCATGATGACGCGGTAGCCGGCCGCAGCGATCTTCGCCGCATGGCCATAGCGGATCCAGTTGACGGTGGCGGTGGAGAAGTAGCCGTGGATCAGCACCACCGGCCGCCCTTCGCCGATCTCGCGATAGGCAAGCTGCAGGCCGTCCCGGCCCGGAAAATAGTGGATCGTCGGATCGGTCGGCATCTCTGTCACGGTTTTTGTCCATCGCGCTCTGGTGTGTCTTAGCAGCCGGCGCGACGCGACGGAAGGGCCCGGGCTTTCAGGCTAAGATGGCTGGCCTCAGCACAGCCTCACAGGCAGCGCGCGACGAAGATGGGCGCCACGAAATCATCAGAAGCTTATGATGCTCAGTGGGTATTCCGATTGTGCGGCAATCGGCGGCGTCGCGTAGCCGGCAGCGTTTATGTCCCGGCCCCGTCGCTGTTGCTGTGCGAGGTCTTTCTCACCTGCGTATCACCCCATCCCAGCGGTCGGCCGTCCAGCGCGTGAAGTTCCAGCCGAGCGACAGGATTGCCTGTCTCAATGTCCACCAGCGAGGACCGCGACTGATCCGGGCGATAGAGATAGTCCTCGCCCCACTGGCGCAGCGCAACGATGACGAGAAAGAGACCGCGTCCTTTTTCCGTCAGGACATATTCCCGGTAGGCGGAGCCGTCCGAGGCCGGGGCGGTATCCAGGATGCCGCGTTCGGTCAGATGGCGCAGCCGTGCCGCCAGCATGCCTTTGGCGATGCCGAGGCCGGTCTGGAACTCGCTGAAACGCCGAACACCGTCGAAAGCGTCGCGGATGATCAACAGCGACCACCAGTCGCCGATGACGTCGAGCGCCCGTGCCACGGGACATCCGGCATCCCACAGGCTGACCCGCTTGACCATGATCTCGATCTCCGCCCGCACATTCTAGTTCTATAATAGAACTAGATTTCCTTCTGCACAAGTGGTCTCGATATGAAACCAGGTGGTGTTTCATAAACGGAATGAGCATGGACCACGCAGAAAGCGGCCGAGGACATCGGCAACCGGAGGCAGATCTCTCGCGGGCCATGACGCTGATCTTCGCCGTTGCGGCAGGTCTCAGCGTTGCGAACATCTACTACGCTCAGCCCTTGCTCGGCTCCATGGCGCGAGATTTCGAAATTGCGCCCGCCGCGATGGGTATCGTCGTAACGATGGCGCAGGCTGGTTACGGGTTGGGATTGATCTTCATCGTGCCTCTCGGTGATCTGATGGATCGTCGTCGCCTGATCGTCGGCCAGGGCATCCTGTCGGTCATCGCATTGTTCGCCGTGGCGACGGCGAGAAGCGAAGCGATCCTGTTTGCCAGCATGGCGGCGATGGGGCTGCTCGCCGTTGTGGTCCAGGTTCTGGTGGCCTTTGCCGCCACGCTGGCAACTCCATCGACGCGCGGCAGGGCTGTCGGAATGGTGACGAGCGGTATCGTCATCGGCATCCTCGCAGCCCGCTTCGTCGCCGGCTTGCTCGCTGATCTCGGGGGCTGGCGGGTGGTCTATCTGACCTCCGCCGTCGTGATGGCGGCCATGGTCATTTTGCTTCTGCGCGTTCTGCCGCGGCATGCGATGCCGACAGGCACCGGCGGTTATGGCGCGACGCTGCGCTCCGTTCCCGCCCTCTTCCTCCGTGACAGGGTATTGCTGGCCCGCGGTATTCTCGCGCTGCTGATCTTCGCGGCCTTCAGCACGTTCTGGACGGCGCTGGTGCTGCCGCTCAGTTCACCGCCGTTCGCCTATTCCCATACCCAGATCGGTCTGTTCGGTCTTGTCGGGATGGCCGGGGCGCTTGCGGCCACGGGCGCGGGACGGCTTGCAGATCGCGGCTTCGGAGAATGGACCACGGGGCTTTCGCTGGCGCTCCTGCTTGCATCATGGGGCATGATCGCGGCCTTGCCGCATTCCATGCCTCTGCTGCTTGCCGGCGTCATTCTGCTCGACCTCGCCGTGCAGGCGGTCCATGTCACCAATCAGAGCATCATAATCGAGCGCCACCCCGAGGCCCGCAGCCGTCTCGTCGGCGGCTACATGGTGTTCTATTCCGCCGGCAGCGCCCTCGGAGCCATTGCTGCAACCATGACCTATGCCCATGCGGGGTGGTTCGGCGTTTCGGCTTTGGGGGCGGCGTTCAGCGCAACCGCGTTCCTGGCCTGGGGGCGTTCATGCCGATGCCGCTCGCTGTCAGAGGGCTCCGAGGCCGGCGCATCGGCCTCGACATGGAAGCGGACCGGCCGAACTGGGCGCGACCGATGACGAACCTATTGGACCGCCCGATGATCAGCGAGCTTCGGCGGCGATTGCGTCGCTGACAGCGGTGAGGCCGGAGACACGGCTGGGTCTTGCGCCTTGTGCTCATGTCGCGCAGCCCGAGTATATCCGCAGTCAAAAGGATTACGGCCAGATACCGCTGCGTCGCGCGGACAGGCCTCAGCTTCCCTGAATCAGGGCCGCGGCGTCCGGACCGGCCGGGAAGCGAAGCTGGCCGGACGCGTCATGAACTGCATTCCAGATCGCCTCGGCAACGTCGCTTTCCCTGGTGGTCATGGCGGGCTTGGCGAAACCTTCCAGAATCGGCTGGGCGAAGGTCGCATAGTCACCCGGAAGCAGTTGCTCCAGCGGTACGATGGCATTCGCCGCGAAGTTCGTGGTCGGCGCATAGCCGGGTTCGACCAGCTTCACGCGAACGTCGAAATAGCCCAGTTCATGCGCGAGCGAACCGGAAAATCCCTCGATCGCCTGCTTGCTGGCCGTATAGGCGGCTGCGAGGGGGAAAGGTGCCAGCGTGACGCTCGACGTCACATTGACGATGGCGCCGGATCGGCGCTCGCGCATCTGCGGGATGAAGGCCTGGGTCATCGCCATTACACCGATGGTGTTGGTGTCAAAAATCTTACGGATCGCGGTCATGGGCGTGGCTTCGAACGCGCCCGCCATGCCGATTCCGGCATTGTTCACCAGCACGTCGACCTGACCGGCTGCTTTTAGGAGGGCAGCGATGCTGCGCTCGCTCGTCACGTCGAGCGGCAGCACGCGCAGCCGCCCCGTTTCCTCGCCGAATAGGCCGGGATCAGGACGCCGCATCGTCGCAACGACATTCCATCCGCGAGAGAGGAAGTATTCAGCGGTGGCCTTGCCGTAGCCGGATGAGGCACCGGTGATCAGGATTGCCTTGGTCATCATCTGTCTCCTTGTGTTCAACGGGAAGGGATAGACCAAGTAGTCGGGACGATATATAATCAAAATACCAAAAATCATTATGAATCGTCCAAACATGGACCCTCTCAGCGATATCATTGCCTTGTTGCGGCCGAGCGCTGCCATCTCGAAGCCGATTTCGGGCCGTGGGCAATGGGGCGTCCGCTATCAGGCCCATGACGCCCCGGGCTTCACGATCGTCCTCTCCGGCGAGGCTTGGATCGCGTTCGACGGCAGGGAGCCGCTCCATCTGGCGCCGGGCGATTTCCTGCTGTTGCCGGCGACGCCCGCCTTCTCGCTTTGCAGCGAGCTTGGTGTCCCATGCCTACCCGCGGAGCCCAGCGAAGAGGCGGTGCGGCATGGCGATCCCGAGGGCGTGCCTGATTTTGTCGCGCTGGGCGGAAGCTTCGCTTTCGAACGGGTGAACGCGCCGCTCCTGCTCGCGCTGCTGCCAGACCTCATCCTCATCCGGGCGCATGAAGGCCGGGCGGCCCGGTTCGGGCGCCTCATAGAGCTGTTGTCCGAAGAATGCGTCGCCGATCATCCCGGCAAGGAGCTGATCGTCCGGCGCATGCTGGAGGTGCTGCTGGTAGAGGCGATGCGCTGGCGCGGCGTCGGTGGCGCGGCGGTTCCTGCGGGGCTGTTGAACGGGATGCGCGACCCCGGCCTTGCACGTGTCCTGGCCGCCATGCACGTGGATGTCCGAGCGAACTGGACGGTGGCCGAACTGGCGGCAATCGCCGGCATGTCGCGCTCGGCTTTTGCTGTACGATTCGGCGAGAGGCTCGGCTGTGCACCGATCGAATATCTGGCGCGCTGGCGCATGGCGCTTGCCAAGGATGCTCTGATGCGCGGGGCAAAGTCCCTTGACCGCATCGCGGACGAGATCGGCTATGAATCTGCCAGTGCTTTCAGCACCGCGTTCCGCAAACGGCTCGGCATGGCGCCAGGTCGCTTCGCCCGGGCGAACGAGGGGCTAAGATAGACGTGCCCCGCATCGAAACCGGCGACTAAATGCCAAAACTCGCTCCAACAGCAGCGGTTCGGCTTGCCCGACTGGCAGGCTCAATGCGCTTGCGAATAGCGGGCTATAGAGGGAAAAGGCGGTACCCGGCGGCAGTTCGTTCGCAAACATGACCATGGGGTCAAGATGGCGGAGGGAGAGGGATTCGAACCCTCGATACGGTTTCCCGTATACACACTTTCCAGGCGTGCGCCTTCAACCACTCGGCCACCCCTCCGGGTTCGCCGGCAAAACGGCGACGGCGCGGAACCTAACCGACGCCCCGGTCTTTGGCAATAACCTAAGGAACGGGTCAAATCCGCGCTGGAGCCGGCCTTGGGAAACCGGGAATGGGCGCCGTCGCCGCGGTAAGCCGGGCGGCGGGATCGTTCCCAGGCCGATGATGCGACTGGCACTAAAGGATGCCAAGCGCGCACCCCTGACCGTGGATCGCTAACTGTCAGGTTGTTGTGATAGCAAGAGACGGGCGCGACCCAAAGAAGAGCCTGGCGGGGCCTGAGGCGGGAGAATGCGTGCAATCAAGGTGCTGAGCCTGATTTTCATTTTCGCGGCGTTATTCTTCGGCGCGATCCAACTGTTCGACAGGATGCGGCATCTACCGGCGGATTTGACGCTGCGGGCATTCCTGCAGAACGCCACGATCGACGCCGGAGCGATCCTGGGCCGCCTCCCCGGCGGCGCCATCCAGGACGCGGCGGCGGCGGTGTTTGCCGCCCCGGCCTGGCTGGTATCGCTGTGCCTCGGCGGCGCCTTCTGGCTGCTGGCGCGCGCCCTGGGGGACAGGGAGTGACCCAAGGGCAGGGGTGAAAATTCAATAGCAATTTATAGTAAAATCCGCTGACCCCTCCGACGCCATGGCGAGCGCCCTTTCTATTGACAAATGATAGGGGATGCCTTTCTTTCGCCGCATAATCCCGATATGTCCTGACGAGACAGTCTCCGCCGGCGGGCCGAGTCTGCTTCAGGGCTTACGCGTCGTGTAACCGGAATTGGTGGTTCTTCCGGGATAAAAGAAATTAGACTGGGAGTGCTGTTGGGTAGGGGGCCGGCGGTTGCGCGGGTATTTGGCAAATCCCCGCCGCAGGCTGGTGACGATGATGACCGAGGCGATCGATTTTCCGCATCGATCTTCGGCTGCGCCGACCGCGCAGGCCGAGGCCAAGCGTCTGCGCGCGCTGATCGAAGCCGGAGATCGCCCTAACACGACTTTTCCCTGGCGGCGCGACCTCGTCCGCGTGCTGATGGCGAGCGATCTCAATGAAGCCCTGATGGAGGCCCGCGCCTTGCGGGCGCTGACCGCCCAGGTTGCGGATCCCCTCTGGCAGGCCCGCGCCAATATACAGCTGGCCCGGACGCTCCATCTCCTGGGCCGCTATCGCGAAGCGGAGATGGCGCTCGATGTCGCGCGGGATCAATTCCCCGGTGAAGTGGAAGATATCGATCGCGCCGAAATGCTGCTGGCCAGCGGCTTGCTGCATGGCGATCTCAACCGGCTCAACCTGGCCCTCGATCATGCCGAGCGGGCTCTGCAGCATTTCATCGAGGCCGGCGATGTCATGGGCCAGGCCCAGGCGGAACGTCTGCTCGGCGCCACCTATAGCCGCATGCATCTGCTGGAGGATGCGCAGCGCCACCTTTTGCGCGCCCTCGATCTCGCCAATACCGGTGCCCAGGATTTCTCCGGCCTCAGTGCCCGGGCCACCAGCCTGATGCGGCTCGGCCAGCTGGAACAGCTGCGGCACCGCTATGACGAGGCGCTGCGTTACCACCATCGCGCGCTCGCTCTGGCCCGTCATATCGAGGATCGCCGGCTGCAGCTCCGCACCCTGAACGGCACAGCGGATGCGATGATCAATCTCGGGCAGTTGCCGGAAGCGGTGCAGAGCCTGGAAGTGGCCCAACGCGTCGCGACTTTGTTCGAAAGCCCTGCCGCGCAGGGGGAAACCATGTGCCTGCAGGCGGCGCTGCAGCTGCGTCTCGGCAATGTTCCCGCGGCCTTGCAGATCGGTGAAGAGGCATTGCGCTATATCGAGGCCACCGGCACGCATGAGAACATGCCACGCTGCCGCCTGATCCTGCGCGACGCCGCCAAGGCGAACGGCGATTATGAGTCGGCCTTGCGCCACTTCGAAATCTATCACGCGCTGCAGCAGGCGAGCCTGATGACCATGGCCGACCAGCAGCGCCAGAGCCTCGGCTCGCGTATCGTCGACGAAAAGAGCAAGCGTCTCGCCCTCGACCGGGCGCACCGCCAGCTGGAAAGCATTGTCGCGCAGCGCACCGCCGAGCTCGCGGAAACGGTGCAGCGCCTCGAAGGCGAAGCGCAGGAGCGCCGGGCGATGACGGAATCGCTGATCGAGGCAAAGCAGAATGCCGAGGCTGCCAATCGCAGCAAGTCGGAGTTCCTCGCCAATATCAGCCATGAATTGCGGACGCCGCTCAATGCCATCATCGGCTTTTCCGAAGCCATGATGCTGGAGATGTTCGGGCCGCTGGGTGGCGAGCAATATCGCAACTACGCCGGCGATATCCATGACAGCGGCCATCTGCTGCTGTCGCTGATCAACGACATTCTCGATCTCTCCAAGATCGAGGCCGGCAAGCATCGCCTGCATATCGAGCCGCTGGATCTCTTCGAAGTGCTGCAGGCCGCCTTGCGGCTGGTGGAACAGCGCGCCCGCGACAACAATCTGCGCCTTGCTTTGCAGATGCCGCCGCGCCGCCCCGGCCTGAAGGCGGACCGCCGGGCGGTGACGCAGATGGTGCTCAACCTGCTCACCAATGCGGTCAAGTTCACCCCCGCCGGCGGCAGCATCCTCTTGAGCTGCAGCGTGCTGGACGACGGTGTCGCCATCACCGTCGAGGATACTGGCATCGGCATGACGCCGGAGGATATTCCGGTGGCGCTCTCGGCCTTCGGCCAGCTCGACAATCCCTACACCCGCAGCCACCAGGGCACGGGCCTCGGCCTGCCGATGGTGAAGGCGCTGGCCGAATTGCATGGCGGCACGTTCAAGATTGAAAGCGAGCCGGAACGCGGCACCGCCGTCACCATCTGGCTGCCGCGCGAACCAGCGATCCGCGCCGATCTATCGGGCAACAGCGATCGCGGCCAGCTCAGCCATGACCCGCAGGGGGATGCTTAGGCATGCCAACTTTTCACAAGGCTGGTTGTTGGCACCCACAGAGCTGTCATTGCCGGACTTGATCCGGCAATCCATGTCGGCGGTGGCGTGCTGATTCAGGCATGGACCCTCGGGTCAAGTCCGAGGGTGGCAATCCCGTGATTCAGGCTCAGTCTCGGATGTCGCTCAGTTATCCGACATCTTCAGGGCGGCGATGAAAGCCGATTGCGGAATCTCGACATTGCCGTATTGCCGCATCCGCTTCTTACCTTCCTTCTGCTTATCGAGCAGCTTGCGCTTACGGCTGATATCGCCGCCATAGCACTTCGCCGTCACGTCCTTGCGCATGGCGCTGACCGTCTCGCGGGCGATCACCTTGCCGCCGATCGCCGCCTGGATGGCGATCTTGAAGAGCTGGCGCGGGATCAGGTCCTTGAGGCGCGTGCAGAGCTGGCGGCCGCGATTTTCCGACTGGCCGCGATGCACGATCATCGACAAGGCATCGACCGGATCGCCATTGACCATGATGTTGAGTTTGACGAGGTCGCCCTCTTCGTAACCATCCATCTGATAGTCGAAGCTGGCATAGCCGCGGCTGACCGATTTCAGGCGGTCATAGAAGTCGAACACCACTTCGTTGAGCGGCAGGCGATAGACCAGCATCGCGCGGCTGCCGGCATAGGTCAGCTCGACCTGCACGCCGCGGCGGTCTTCGCACAGCTTCAGGATCGAGCCGAGATATTCGTCCGGCACCAGGATCGTCGCCTTGATCCAGGGTTCGTCGATGCTTTCGATCTTCATCACATCCGGCATATCGGCCGGATTATGCAGCTCCATCACCTCGCCCTTGATGAGATGGATCTTGTAGACGACGCTGGGCGCCGTGGTGATGAGGTCGAGGTTGAACTCGCGTTCCAGGCGCTCCTGGATGATCTCGAGATGCAGCAGGCCGAGGAAGCCGCAGCGGAAGCCGAAACCGAGGGCCGCCGAGGTCTCCATCTCGTAATGGAAGCTGGCATCGTTGAGGCGAAGTTTCGCGAGGCTGTCGCGCAGATTCTCGAAATCGGCGGCATCGGTCGGGAAGAGGCCGCAGAAGACCACCGGGATCGAGGGCTTGAAGCCGGGCAGGGCTTCGGCCGCCGGGCGCTTCTCCTCGGTGATGGTGTCACCGATGCGGCAATCGGCGACGGCCTTGATGCCGGCGGTGATGAAGCCGACCTCGCCGGGGGTCAGCTGCGGCAGATGCACGGCCTTGGGCGAGAAGACGCCGACCTTTTCCACCGTGTAGAGCGCATCGGCCGCCATCATCTTGATCTTCATGCCGGGCTTGAGGACACCGTCCTTGATGCGCACCAGGATGACCACGCCGAGATAGGCGTCGTACCAGCTGTCGATCAGCATCGCCTTCAAGGGCGCCGCCGCATCGCCGGTCGGGGCGGGCAGGCGGTTGACGATCGCTTCCAGCACCAGATCGATGCCGATGCCGGTCTTGGCGGAAATCGGCACCGCATCCGAGGCATCGATGCCGATCACGTCCTCGATCTGCTGCTTGACCCGGTCGGGCTCGGCCGCCGGCAGGTCGATCTTGTTGAGGACCGGCACGATCTCATGATTGGCGTCGATCGCCTGATAGACGTTCGCCAAGGTCTGGGCCTCGACGCCCTGACTCGCATCCACCACCAGCAGCGAGCCTTCGCAGGCGGCGAGGCAGCGGCTGACCTCATAGGCAAAGTCGACATGGCCCGGCGTATCCATCAGGTTCAACTGATAGGTCTCGCCGTTATTGGCCTTATAGGTCAGGCGCACGGTCTGCGCCTTGATGGTGATGCCGCGCTCGCGCTCGATCTCCATGGAATCCAGCACCTGGTCCTTCATCTCGCGGTCGGTGAGACCGCCGCAGGCCTGGATCAGGCGGTCAGCCAGGGTCGATTTCCCATGATCGATATGGGCGATAATGGAAAAATTGCGGATGTGGCTGAGATCGGTCATCTAAAGTCCAAACAGGGTAACGCCAGACTGGCATGGTTGCGGCGCAAGATAGGGGTTGCGACGGGCAAGATCAACTGGCGGGAAATAATAAATGTTTCAATAAGTTGCTGGCTTCCGGGCCGGCCGTTCCCGACGGGGTTGCCGGTTGGCCGGAGCAGTGCCAGGATCCGGCATCCGCGCCGTCACGCGCGGTGTCTCATGTCCCGTCTCACCCGATCCCGCCGCTGATCCGGCCAAGTCTATCTGCCGGATGCCCCCAGGAGGTTTCATGACCGAGATTCCCTATCGCACCGCCTTGATCGTCGGCACCGGCCCCGGCATCAGCGCCTCGCTCGCCCGCCAGTTGTCGAAGCTCGGCCTCAAGGTCGGAATCGCCGCGCGCGACACCGCCAAGCTCGCCGATCTCGCCCGCGAGACCGGCGCTCAGAGCTTCGCCGTCGATGCCGCCGATCCGGCTGCCGTGGCACGGTTGTTCGACGCGGCGGATGCCAAACTGGGTCAGCCGGATCTGGTCGTCTACAATGCCAGCGGGCGGCTCCGCGGTCCCTTGGCGGAGCTCGATCCCGCCGGCGTCAAGCAGGCGATCGAGGTCTCGGCCTTCGGCGCCTTCCTCACCGTGCAGCAGGCCGCCAGGCGTATGCTGCCCAAGGGTCATGGCGCGATCCTGCTCACCGGTGCCACTGCCGGCGTCAAAGGCTTCCCGCTCTCCTCGGCCTTTGCGATGGGTAAGTTCGCGCTCCGCGGCCTGGCGCAGAGCGCCGCCCGTGAGCTGTCGCCCAAGGGTATTCATGTCGCCCATTTCGTCATCGATGGCGGTGTCCGCAGTGCCGCCAGGCCGGAACCCGCCGACAAGCCCGACAGCCTGCTCGATCCCGATGCCATCGCGCAGTCCTACATCGCCGTGCTGCAGCAGCCGCGCAGCGCCTGGTCCTGGGAGATCGAGCTTCGGCCCTGGGTGGAGAACTTCTAAACTCGATCCGGTTGGGGAAAAGAATGACGGACCTATCCGGCCAGGTGGCGCTCATCACCGGCGCGACCTCCGGCATCGGGCATGCCATCGCGGCGCATTTCGCTGCCTGCGGTGCCCGCCTCATGCTGACAGGGCGCAATGAAGTGGCCGGCCGCGAAATCGCCGAGACGCTTGGCGGCCGCTTCATCGCCGGCGATATCGCGGATCCGGCCTTTCCTGAGCGGCTTGTCGCCGAGACAGTGGCCGTTTGCGGCACCATCGACATTCTCGTCAACGATGCGGGCATCACCCATCGCGGCTCGGTGCTGGAAACCAGCGATGACGACTGGGCGCGGGTGATGGAGGTCAATGTCACCGCCCTGATGCGCTGCTCGCGCGCCGCCTTGCGCCATATGGTCAAGGCCGGCAAGGGCAGCA
>DATLIX010000104.1:0-6725 GCA_035539215.1 Dongiaceae bacterium
GGTGATCAACCAGGATGCCGGGCATGAGGCGCGGTCGGCCGGCCGCATCCTGCTGGCGCGCTGCCTGAACCAGCCGATCTTCGCGGACCAGGAGCGCATCCGGATCGATATCTTCGTGCGCGACAACCTGCCGTGACCGGCAGGCCTGTCTGTCTTTTGTGAGCTGAGCAAAGCGGGAGAGCAGATTGTTCATTGGTATCGACGTCGGCACTTCGTCGATCAAATCCGTGCTGGTGGATAGGTCGGAACGCCTGATCGCCAGCGCCCAGGTGTCGCTCATCGTCTCGCGGCCGCAACCCGGATTTTCCGAGCAGGCGCCGGAAGATTGGTGGCATGCGGCGCTGGAGACCCTGGACCAGTTGCATCGCACGGCGCCCCGGGAAATGAGCGCCGTCACCGGGATCGGTTTTTCCGGCCAGATGCACGGCGCGACGCTGCTCGATCGCAACGGCGACGTGCTGCGGCCCTGCATCCTGTGGAACGACGGCCGCGCCGCGGAAGAATGCCGCGAGATGGAAGCGGCCTGTCCCGACTTGCACACGGTCAGCGGCAATCTCGCCATGCCGGGTTTTACCGCGCCGAAGCTGCTCTGGGTGCGGAAGCATGAACCGCAGATCTTCGCAGCGACCGACAAGGTGCTGCTACCCAAGGCCTATCTGCGCTATCGCCTCAGCGGCGAGATGATCGAGGACATGTCGGATGCCGCCGGCACCTTGTGGCTGGACGGCGCCAAGCGAGACTGGTCGGATAAGCTGCTGGCGGTGACCGGACTCACCCGCGCGCATATGCCGAAACTGGCAGAAGGCAATGCGGTCGCCGGCAAGTTGAAGCCGGAGCTGGTGAAGCGTTGGGAAATGAAGCAGGCGCCGGTCTTTTCTGCCGGGGCCGGTGACAATGCCGCAGGTGCCGTCGGTCTCGGCGCCATCCATGCGGGCGACGCCTTCATCTCTCTGGGGACGTCGGGCGTCGTCTGGGTGACGACCGAGCGCTTTGCTCCCAATCCTGCCTCGGCAGTGCATGCCTTCTGTCACGCGGTGCCGAATATGTGGCACCAGATGGGCGTTATCTTGTCCGCCGCGTCGAGCCTCGGCTGGCATGCCGGAATCATGGGTAAGAGTGAGGCCGAACTCTTGGCGGAACTGGGCGACAAACCGAAGGCTCCATCGCCGGTCATTTTCCTGCCGTATCTCTCCGGCGAGCGCACGCCGCATAACGATGCGGCGATCCGCGGCGTCTTCTGCGGTCTCTCGCATGAGACGCGCCGCGCCGATCTCACCCAGGCGGTGCTGGAAGGCGTCGCCTTCGCCGTCAAGGATTGCGTCGCCGCTTTGGCCGGTGCCGGTACCAGGATGGCGGCAGCCGACGTCATCGGCGGCGGCAGCCGTTCGGCCTTCTGGTTGTCGCTGATGGCCTCAGTGCTTGCCATGCCGCTGAGCCGTCTTGCCGAGAGCGATGTGGGTGCCGCCCTCGGCGCCGCCCGTCTTGGCCGTATGGCCGCGACCGGCGAGAGCCCGGCCGATGTCTGCCGCAAGCCGGCCCGCCTCGATACCTTTTCACCAGATCCGGCCCTGGCGGAGGCCTATGCCGGATCTTATCAGCGCTATCGAGCGCTTTACCCGCTTCTCAAAGGAGCTGCCTGATGAACGCCCCCCATCAATCTTTCTTTCCGATCGCCGAGGCGATCCGATATGAAGGGCCGGAAACCAAGAGCCCGCTCGCCTATCGCTATTACGATCCTGAGAAAATGGTGCTCGGCAAACGGATGGAAGACCATCTGCGTTTCGCCGTCTGCTACTGGCACACCTTCTGCTGGCCTGGCCTTGACCCGTTCGGCGGCGAGACGCTCATGCGCCCCTGGATGCAGGCAGGCGGTGACGCCATGGCCCAGGCGAAGCAGAAGGCCGATGTGGCCTTCGAGATGTTCCGCCTGCTGAACGTCCCGTTCTTCACCTTCCATGACCGCGATATCGCGCCGGAAGGGGCGACGCTCGCCGAATCCAACAAAAATGTTCGCGTGATTGCCGATATCTTCGCCAAGAAGATGGAAACAGCGAAGGTAAAGCTGCTTTGGGGCACGGCCAATCTGTTCTCCAATCGCCGCTTCATGTCGGGTGCTGCCACCAATCCCAATCCGGATGTCTTCATCTATGCCGCGGCACAGGTGAAGAATGTGTTGGAAATCACTCATGAACTGGGCGGCGCCAACTATGTGTTGTGGGGCGGCCGCGAAGGCTATGAGACCCTGCTCAACACCGATATGAAGCGCGAACTGGATCAGCTCGGCCGCTTCCTCAATCTGGTGGTCGAGCATAAGCACAAGATCGGCTTCAAGGGCACCATCCTGATCGAGCCCAAGCCGCGCGAGCCAACCAAGCACCAGTATGACTTCGACACCGCGACGGTCTATGGCCTGCTGAAGCGCGCCGGCCTGGAAAAGGAAGTCTGCGTCAATATCGAAGCCAACCACGCCACCCTGGCCGGTCACAGCTTCGAGCACGAGATCGAGACCGCCAATGCGCTTGGCATCTTCGGCTCGATCGACATGAATCGCGGCGATCCGCAGCTCGGCTGGGATACCGACCAGTTCCCCAACAACCTGCCGGAAACCGCTCTGGCGATGTACTACATCCTGCAGGGCGGCGGCTTCACCGCCGGTGGCCTCAATTTCGATTCCAAGATCCGGCGCCAGTCGATCGATCCCTTGGATCTGCTGCATGGCCATGTCGGCGGCATCGATACCAGCGCAAGGGCCTTGCTCGTCGCCGAGAAGATGATCAAGGATGGGGCGATGAAGAAGTTCGTCGACGAGCGTTATGCCGGTTGGAACGGCGGCGAGGCGAAGGAGATCCTGGCCGGCAAGCATTCCCTGGCGGACCTCGCCAAGCTCGCCGAAACGCGCAACCTCAACCCGCAGCCGGTTTCGGGGCGGCAGGAATATCTGGAGAATCTGGTGAACAGCTATCTCTAGCTAGATCAGGTCGGAATCGGGCTGCGGCGCGGAGACGCCGCAGCCCGACGATCCGCAAGACGGCGAAGAAAGCCGCAGCGGGTAGCATCGACACGCGAAACAAAGGGGAGGAACGACGATGGCTTTGACCACGATCAAAGGACCGGCAATTTTCCTGGCGCAATTCGCCGGCGACAAGGCGCCCTTCAATTCACTCGACAGCATCACAAAATGGGCAGCCGGCCTCGGCTTCAAGGGCGTACAGATGCCGAGCTGGGACGCGCGTCTGTTCGATCTCAGGAAGGCGGCCGACTCCAAGACCTATTGCGATGAGGTGAAGGGCATCGCCCGTCAGAACGGCGTCGAGATCACCGAACTCTCGACCCATCTGCAAGGCCAATTGGTCGCGGTGCATCCCGCCTATGACGAGGCCTTTGATGGTTTCGCGGCACCGGAGGTGCGCGGCAACCCCGCCAAGCGCCAGGCCTGGGCCGTCGATCAGGTGCTGCTGGCGGCCAAGGCTTCGGCCAATCTGGGACTTACCGAACACGTAACTTTTCCAGGCGCCCTGGCTTGGCCCTATTTCTATCCCTGGCCACAGCGTCCGGCAGGCCTGGTTGAAACCGCGTTCGATGAGCTGGCAAAGCGCTGGCGTCCGATCCTCGACGCCTTCGACCGGGTCGGCGTCAATCTCTGCTACGAAGTACATCCCGGCGAGGACCTGCATGACGGCGTCACTTTCGAGATGTTCCTGGAACGGGTCGGCAATCACCCGCGCTGCAACATCCTCTATGACCCGTCGCATTTCGTGCTGCAATGCCTGGATTATCTCGATTACATCGACATCTATCACGAGCGTATCAAGATGTTCCATGTGAAGGATGCCGAGCTCAATCCGAATGGCCGTAGCGGCGTCTATGGCGGTTACCAGTCCTGGGTCGACCGGGCCGGGCGCTTCCGCTCGCTGGGCGACGGCCAGGTGGATTTCGGCGGCATCTTCTCGAAATTCGCTCAATACGGTTTCAAGGGTTGGGCGGTGCTGGAATGGGAATGCTGCCTGAAGCATCCGGAAGTCGGCGCGGCCGAGGGCGCGCCCTTCATTCGTGACCATATCATCCGTGTCACTGAAAAGGCCTTTGACGATTTCGCCGATGCCGGCACGGATCAGGCCGCCAACAGACGCATGCTCGGCATCAAGTAAGGGGCGCCAGATGACGATCGAAGGACGTAAAGACTCTGCGGCGAAATCCGGCCGTGTGCGCCTCGGCATGGTCGGCGGCGGTGAGGGCGCTTTCATCGGCGCCGTGCATCGCCTGGCGGCGCGCATGGATGATCACTACGATTTTGTCGCCGGCGCTCTGTCATCGACACCGGAGAAGGCCAAAAAGTCCGGGCAGGCTTTGGGCCTCGACAAGGACCGCATCTATAGCGATTTCGAAAAGATGGCCAAGGCCGAGGCAAAGCGGCCGGATGGCATCGAGGCGGTGGCGATCGTTACCCCCAACCATATGCATGCACCGGTCGCGACGGCCTTCCTCAAGGCCGGCATTCACGTGATCTGCGATAAGCCGTTGACGGCAACGTTGAAAGAAGCGGAAGGCTTGGCGAAGCTGGCGGCGAAAAGCGGCCGCATTTTCGCCGTTACCTATAATTATACCGGCTATCCGATGATCCGCCATGCGCGGCAGATGATCGCCGAGGGTGAACTCGGCGACCTCCGTGTCGTGCAGGTTGAATATCCCCAGGACTGGCTGACAGAACGCCTCGAAGCCACCGGCCAGAAGCAGGCGGATTGGCGCACCGACCCCAAGAGGTCGGGTGCGGGCGGCTGTATCGGCGATATCGGCACCCATGCCTATAATCTGGCAAGCTTCGTTACCGGGCTGGAACTTGACCAGCTTTGCGCCGATCTCACCAGCTTCGTCAAAGGGCGCAAGCTCGACGATAATGCCAATGTCATGCTGCGATTCAAGGGCGGTGCCAAAGGCCTGCTATGGGCAAGCCAGGTGGCGCCGGGCAATGAGAACAACCTGCGCCTGCGCATTTATGGCACGAAAGGCGGCCTCGACTGGTCGCAGGAGCAGCCGAACCATCTCTACTGGTCGCCTTTCGGCAAGCCGACGCAGTTGCTGTCGCGTGGCACCGGCGGCGCCAATGCATCTGCCGGCCGCGTCACGCGCGTGCCGCCCGGACACCCTGAAGGCTATCTCGAGGGTTTCGCGAATATCTATAGCGAGGTGGCGGTGGCCATCCGTGCCGCGCGCGAGGACAAGAAGCCCGACAAAGCGGTACTTTATCCCGCTGTCACCGATGGCTTGAAAGGTGTGGCTTTTGTCGCGGCCGCCGTCAAGTCGTCGGCCAAAGGTGGCAGCTGGGTCAAGGTCGACTAAGCGGCGCTCTTGATTTCAGCGTCAAAAACCTAAGTCTAGGATAAGGGTAGGTTCCAAAGATACGGAGAATGACGATGGCATCGACGGCAAGCATCCAGCGGCTGGATCATATCACGCTGCGGACGAGAAAGCCGCAGGAGACGGTAAGGTTTTTTACCGAGGCCGTCGGCCTCAGCGAAGGCTGGCGCCCCGGTTTTCGCTTCCCGGGCCACTGGCTCTATAACGGCGACGCGGCCGTGTTGCACATCGTCAGCGTCACCGAGGATGAAGCGGAACTGCGCAGCTATCTCGGCACGCGATCCGACGGTGCAGGGTCGGGCAACGTCGATCATATCGCCTTTCGTTGCAATGGCCTCGATGCCATGCAGCAGCGCCTGGTCGATCTCGGCCTGGCGTTCCGCGAGCGCGTGGTGCCCGATATCGGCGAGCATCAGTTGTTTCTGCAGGATCCCAACGGCATCAATATCGAGCTGGTTTTCCCTCATGCCGAGGGCAATCGCGTTCGGGGCGAGCAGGTCGCCCCGCCTGACATGGTTGCGGCCAACCGATAGAACTGTCGCCGGATATTGCGGCAAAGCGATGCATCGACCACCAGTATAAGGCGGCGATGGGTGAGGCGGGGAGGGCAAGATGGGCAAGATCGAACGTCGCTTGCAGGAACTCGGCATCACCTTGCCGCAGCCACCCAAGGCTGCGGCCAATTATGCGCCCTGGCAGAAGGCCGGCGACCTGGTCTTCGTTTCGGGTCAACTGACCTTCGAGAACGGTGTCATTCGCTATCCCGGGCGTGTCGGTAACGAACTCAGCATTGAAGCGGGCACCGCCGCTGCGCGTCTCTGCTGCCTCAATCTGTTGTCGCAAATAAAGGCGGCTTGCGATGGGGATCTCGATCGCGTGACTCAGGTCGTGCGGGTCGGCTGCTTCCTCGCTGTCGCTGAGAATTTCACTCAGCATCCGCCGGTGTTGAATGGCGCCTCGGACCTGATCTTCGAGATATTCGGTCCGCAAATCGGCAACCACACGCGTTTCGCCGCCAGCGCGCATGTGCTGCCGCTCAATTCGCCGATCATGATCGAAGGTGTGTTTTATCTCGGCAGATAGGCGGCCGGGTGAGCCGCAGCGTTTTGTTGCGGTGCGGAATAGAACGCAAAAGAATCAGGCATCGAGTGTCTTGCGATGTTTAGTGAATTGATGTTTACTGAACACGCTAATGAAACATCGTTTCCGAATCTGGGGAGATGGGGAAACGGTGGCTGCGGCGTAGATCGCAGTTGAAGGAAGAGTGCAGCAGTTGAAGTGGCCGTGACCCAACACGGCCGTCGCGCCGTCGATTGTCGGCGGCGATTTTGACAACTGTGGGAGGAAACCAGATGAAAAGATTGCTGGCG
>DATLIX010000105.1:0-21321 GCA_035539215.1 Dongiaceae bacterium
GGGCTGCAGCTTGGTGACGCCGCCTTCGGTGCCCGGCGCCATCTCGTTCTTGAGGCGGATATTGGCGAAGGTGCCCCGCATCATCACGTCATGGCCGCCGCGCCGCGCGCCATAGGAGTTGAAATCGACCGGCTGCACGCCATGCTCGACCAGATACTTGCCGGCCGGGCCATCCTTCTTGATCGAACCGGCCGGCGAGATGTGATCGGTGGTGATGGAATCACCGAGGATCGCCAGCGGCCGCGCCTTGTGGATGTCGTGGAAGGTGCCGGGCTGCTTGGGCATGCCCACGAAATAAGGCGGGTTCTGCACATAGGTCGACTTGCCGTCCCACTGGTAGGTAAGGCCCTTCGCGGTCTTGATCTTCTTCCACTTGGCATCGCCGGCGAAGACGTCGGCATAGCGGTTCTTGAAGGCGGCGGTGGTGACGTTCTTCCGCACCGCGTCGGCGATTTCCTTGTTGGTCGGCCAGATGTCCTTCAGATAAACCGGCTTGCCCTTCTTGTTGTAGCCGATCGGCTCCTTGGTGATGTCGATCTTCATGCTGCCGGCCAGGGCATAGACCACCACCAGCATGGGCGAGGCCAGGTAATTCGCCTTCACCAGCGGGTTGACGCGGCCTTCGAAATTGCGGTTGCCGGAAAGCACGGCCGCGGCCACCAGGTCACCGGTGGTGACGGCATCGCCGATCGGCTCCGGCAGCGGGCCGGAATTGCCGATGCAGGTGGTGCAGCCATAGCCGACGAGATTGAAGCCGAGCTTGTCGAGCGGCTTCTGCAGGCCGGACTTCTTCAGGTAATCCGTCACCACCTGCGAACCCGGCGCCAGCGAGGTCTTGACCCAGGGCTTGGTGGTCAGGCCCAGCGCCACCGCCTTCTGGGCGACGAGGCCGGCGCCCAGCATGACGCTGGGGTTGGAGGTGTTGGTGCAGCTGGTGATGGCGGCGATCACCACATCGCCGTCGCCGAGATTGTGCTTGGCGCCCTTGACCGAAACGCGGCTTTCATTGCCCTTGCGGCCGAAGGTCTCGACCAGCGCCTTGTTGAAGGCTTCGGCGGCCTGGCCCAGCGGCACGCGGTCCTGCGGGCGCTTCGGACCGGCGAGCGAGGGCTCGACCGTGCCGATATCGAGTTCCAGCGTATCGGTGAAGACCGGATCCACGGTCTTCTTGTCGCGCCACAGACCCTGGGCCTTGGCGTATTTCTCGACCAGGGCCACGCGGTCCGCCTTGCGGCCGGTGGCCTTCAGGTAGCGGATGGTCTCGGCATCGACCGGGAAGAAGCCGCAGGTGGCGCCATATTCCGGCGCCATATTGGCAATGGTCGCACGATCCGGCAGCGACATGTCGTCGAGGCCGGAACCGTAGAATTCGACGAACTTGTTGACCACGCCCTTCTTGCGCAGCATCTGCGTGACGGTGAGCACGAGGTCGGTGGCGGTGGTGCCTTCCTTCAGCTTGCCGGTCAGCTTGAAGCCGACCACTTCCGGCAGCAGCATGGAAACCGGCTGGCCCAGCATGGCCGCCTCGGCCTCGATGCCGCCCACGCCCCAGCCGAGCACACCCAGGCCGTTGACCATGGTGGTATGGCTGTCGGTGCCGACCAAAGTGTCCGGGTAGGCGACCGTCTTGCCGCCGGTTTTCTTGCCCTTCACCGTGACAGTCGGTTCCTTCTTGGTCCAGACCACCTGGGCCAGATGCTCGACATTGACCTGGTGGCAGATGCCGGTTCCGGGCGGCACGACGCGGAAATTATCGAAGGCGGTCTGGCCCCAGCGCAGGAAGGCGTAACGCTCGCCATTGCGCTCATATTCCAGTTCCACATTCTTCTTGAAGGCGCCCGGTCCGGCGAAATAGTCGACCATGACGGAGTGGTCGATGACGAGATCGACGGGCGAGAGCGGATTGATCTTCTTGGCGTCGCCACCGAGATGCACCATCGCCTCGCGCATGGCGGCGAGATCGACCACGGCGGGCACGCCGGTGAAGTCCTGCATCAGCACGCGGGCCGGGCGATAAGCGATCTCGCGGTCGGAGCGCTTGTCCTTCAGCCATTTGGCCACGGCCTTGATGTCGTCCTTGGTGACGGTGCGGCCGTCCTCATAGCGCAACAGGTTTTCCAGCAGCACCTTCATCGAGTTAGGCAGGCGGCTGAGATCGCCCAGCCCGGCCTTCTCGGCGGCCTTCAGGCTGAAATAGTCATAGGATTTTGTTCCAACCTTCAAGGATTTTCTGGTCTTGAAGCTGTTGAGTGCTGCCGTCACGAGCAATCTCCCGATCGTTGTCAGTTTAAAAACGCAATAGCCGGACGGCGGCGATTGACTTTCGCCGGTCCGCTAAGGGTCGGTGGGGTGGGTATCCCGCATCCAGCTCACAAATTCGCCGGATCAAGCTGCTACCACAACCGAATTTTGTAAGAATTTATTGTGAGTATAAATCACAAGCAGCCCCCGCTGCCCTGGCTCGGCCCGAGCGACCGTGTTCTGAAACCCGCCACAGGATAACATAAGCGTGAGGCCGCTTCGAGCCACACATGCGATTCCTTGTAACTATTTAATTTAACAACGCTTTTTCGGGACTTTCTGAGGCGGGAGGATGGCCGAACCACAATTTTGCCATTTTCTCGTCTTATTGAGGCCACTGGGAAGCATGAGGATGCTGCCAACAGAGATCATCCCCTCTGTTGTCTCGAGGTGACCGACCCACCTCCCCCGATTGCCGGCCCCTCGTTCGCCAGCCCAACTGGATGAAACGGGCGAAGGACAGGTAAAGGTCGATGCGATGTATCGCGATACCCCCGCGCGGTACAGAGCACACGGGACTTGGCGCCGCGGCTTGAACCCCCATCCCCGATGGTCGCGGTGCCACCCACCCGTTTTCCCTCTTGTCACTTTTAACTTGGCCGCCGGTCCTGCCGTGCGGCCTGTTTTGTCTTGCAGGCCCCCGCTTGTTTCCGCCGTTTCCGGCAATGGCGTGGCATCAGGGCGATACCCGTGGCATAAGGCCAGGAAGGGCCGTGCGGCTGGCGCAAGGCCAGAATCAGGCGGCCCGGATCGGTCGGAAGAGGTATGGCCCTGTTCGAAGCACGTGATCTGGCCTGTCAACGCGGCGAGCGGCTGCTGTTCCAGGCCCTTGGCTTTCAGATCGCGGCCGGCGAGGCCCTGATGCTGACCGGGGCCAATGGCAGCGGCAAATCGAGCCTGCTGCGTCTTGCCGCCGGCTTGATGCCGCCGGCTGCCGGCCAGTTCCTGTGGGACGGACAGCCGGTCACGCGCGAGGCCGAAGCACATCGCCGGCGGCTGGTCTATCTTGGCCATGCCGATGCGCTGAAGGCCGGTCTGACCGTGCGCGAGAATCTGCGCTTCTGGGCCGATCTCGCCGGCCTGTCCCGCCCGGCCGCTGAAGCCGCGGTCGACGCCGCGCTCGACGCCAACGGCCTGCAGGGGTTGGCCGACCTGCCGGCGCGGTTTCTTTCGGCCGGCCAGCGCCGCCGCCTGACCCTGTCGCGGCTGCTTTTGCAGGCGGCCGATGCCGTCCCGCTCTGGCTGCTCGACGAACCGACCAATGCTTTGGATGCCCAGGCGCAGCAGCGCCTGCTGGGCCAGCTGCGCCATCATCTCGGTGCCGGCGGCACCGTCATCATCGCCAGCCATGAGAGCCTGGAAGCCTTGCCGGGCCGGCGCCTGGCTGTCGACGATTTCGAACCTGCACCGTTCGACGAAGCGCTGCTCCTGGCCTCTCACGATGCGCTCGGCGAGGTGGCATGAGCGCGGCGTTTGCCCTTTTGCACCGCGATCTCCGGCTCAGCCTGCGCCAGGGGATCGATGTCGCCCTGGTGGTACTGTTCTTTCTCGCCGCAGGCATCCTCTTCCCCTTCGCGGTGGGACCAGCGCCCAATCTGCTCGCCGCCATTGCCAGCGGCGTCGTGATGGTGATGGCTGCCCTGGCGGCCCTGCTATCGCTCGACCGGCTTTATCTGCCGGATTTCGAGGATGGCAGTCTCGACGGGCTGTTGCTCTCGCCGCTGCCGCTGGAAGTCATCGCCTTGGTCAAGGCCCTGGCGCATTGGCTGACCACCGGTCTGCCGCTGCTGGTGGCGGCACCGGTTCTGGGACTGATCCTCAACCTGCCGCCGGCTGCCTATCTGCCGATGCTCACCGCCCTCCTGCTGGCGACCCCGATGCTGAGCCTGCTTGGCGGCCTCGGCGCCGCCCTCACGCTCGGCAGCCGGCGTGGCGGCGTGCTGATTACGCTCATTATCCTGCCGCTTTATGTGCCGGTGCTGATCTTCGCCATGGCCGTGATCGATGCCGCCCGGCTGGGGCTCGGCAGCGGGGCGGGCTTCCTGATCCTGCTCGCCGCCATGCTGCTGGGCAGTCTGGCCCTCACCCCCTGGGCCACGGCGGCCGCCTTGCGCCAAGCGGCCTGACGGCCCTCCGACTTGGCGCGCGAATTGTCATACGGCGCCTGCCCGCTGCGCCAGCGCAGGTAACGCGCCGCAGCATTAATTGCAAAAATTGCAAAGAGGGCCGTGTCGGCGGCGGCTTCGCCCCGTGATACCAATCACTTTTGTGGTCGGCGAAGCGCGGCATCCATGCCACAGCGGCAGCGACTTTTGCGCGAACCACCGCACGTGGCAGCCGGGCTCGACAGCGCGCCAAGTCCATCCGCTGCCGTCATTCCGGCCTGTCCAATTACGGCGTGGGCCGCGGGAAGAAATTCCGATAATCCTATTTTTTCAGAGCTGTATACAAAAAATCTCATCCAGTTCCGTGGGTTTTTTGGAGATCACAACACGCGGGTGTGAAATTCAGTGTGATATGTTCTGGTAACCCGCACAAGCCTTGTTGCATTCAGGCAACAGTTGCGGGATTTCCGACACAGTCGCCAAAGACTGGCGAATTCCGATTGGATTCAACCAGAAGATTCAGCATATTCTGCAACCGTCCGGTGGGAGATCGCCGGATACGAATGCTTTCTTCCATGGAAACCGCATTTTCGTGACTGTCCCAGGGGGTTACAACATGAATCGCCATCTCAAACTGGCTCTAATCGGCTCGTGCTTGCTTTCGGTTGCGGCTTGCGTCGCTCCGAACCGTGAGCCCGACCTCACCACCATCCAAACCAACGTCGACAAGACGCGCGAAGGTGACTTCGGTCAGTTCCTCTACAACCTCGTCGAAGCCGAGAACAAGGCTCAGGCGGCAGAGGACATCAAGACCAATCTCGCAGATGCTGCGCCTTACCTCTATACCGACCTGCCGCTGCGTAAGAAGGGCGTGCGCCTTTCTGAGGAAGCGCTCGATCACCGCCAGAAGGCCGAAGCTGCGTTCAACCGCATCCTCGACCCGATCCGTGCTCGCCTCGCCTACCTCGAATCGCTGCATGTTCCGCAGAGCGTCGGTTCTCAGAAGGTTTCGATCTACTTCGATACCGGCAGCTCCAAGCTGCGGGCCGAGGACAAGGCGAAGCTGGAACAGGCCGCCAACTTCCTCAGCCAGTATCCGATCGCTGCTGTGGAAATCCAGGGTTTCACCGATACCCAGGGTTCGGCGGGTGCCAACAAGGCTCTTGCTGCTCGCCGCGCTGCCGCGGTCGACGGCGCCCTCAAGAAGATGGGCGTGCCTTTGGCTTCGGCTATCTCGGTTGTCGGCGTCGGCGAACAGCCGGGCGCGCCGGACAATACGAAGGACCAGGAAAACCGTCGCGTCGACATCATTGTCGAGCCGCACGGCACCTACAACAAGGGCCAGTAAGCGGCTCTTGGGTCTGGCTGTCCGGCGGTCTTGGACCGCGGATGGCTTACGGTTCGGACAGGGCGCCTTCGGGCGCCCTGTTTGCTTTTGCGGGGTTTCGTTTGCTGCCTGGTAGCGGGGCGGCGATAAGACCTTGGCCCAAGGAACGGCGGGCGGTCAGCTGTTTGACAGCGTGGCGCGTTGCCGCGGCGGTATTTTTGCACCTTTGTCCTTGATTTGCCTTCTGGTATCGACCCTCCGGCCCCTATATAAAACGGGCCATGCATCGCTTCGCCAATCCCGGACGCTTCCTGCGGCTGGCCGACCGGCTGCAGCCCTGGCTGATTGCCGCCACGGTCCTGGCCTTCGTTGGCGGCCTTTATCTCGCGCTGTTCCACTCGCCGGCTGATTACCAGCAGGGCGAGACGGTGCGGATCATGTATATCCATGTCCCGGCGGCTTGGCTCGCCATGTTCGCCTATTGCCTGATCGCCGTCGCCAGCGCCTGCGCCTTGATCTGGCGCCATCCTTTGGCCGATGTCGCGGCCGAGGCGGCCTCGCCCCTGGGGGCGGGCTTCACCCTCGTCGCCCTGGTTTCCGGCTCGCTCTGGGGCCGGCCGATGTGGGGCACTTATTGGGTCTGGGATGCCCGGCTGACCTCCTTCCTGCTGCTGTTCTTCCTCTATCTCGGCCATATGGCGCTGGCCCAGGCTTTCGAGGACCGCCAGCGCGGCTGCCGGGCCGCCGCCATCCTGGCGCTGGTCGGGGCCGTCAACGTGCCGATCATCAAGTTCTCGGTCGATTGGTGGAATACGTTGCACCAGCCGGCCAGCATCATGCGGATGGGCGGGCCCAGCATCGATCCCTCCATGCTGCATCCCCTGCTGCTGATGGCCGTCGCGTTCCAGCTGTTCTTTTTCTCGGCGCTGTTCGCCCGTATGAAGGCCGAGCTGCTGGCGGCCAGATTGCGCGTCCTGCTGTTCAACCGCCTGCGCAGCCAGCCGTCAGCCGCCAAAGCGGCAGCGAAAGCCGGCAACATGCCGGCCGCGGGAGCACCCGGCACGACGGCGCCGGCGGGCAAGGGTGCCGGGTCATGACCGAGGCGATGAACAATTACCTGCTCATGGGCGGTTATGCGGCCTACATCTGGCCGGCCTACGGCGTCGCCGCCCTGGTGCTGATTGCTTTCGCGATCGACAGCTGGCGGCGGGTGCGGCAGTCAACAACGGCCCTGCGCCGGCTCGAAGCCCAGATTGCCGCGCGGGACGGGACGGGGCGCGGCGGGGCTGCCGGAAATAAACCCGGCGGCACGGCGGTCTCCGGAAAGCCCCAGCAACGGGCGTCCGATCAGCAGGCGACAGGCTCATGACCGATATCAAGGCAGGCGCTGCCCCGGCCAGTGGCGGCCCGCGCCGCGGCATGACCCGCAAGACCCGGCGGCTCTATCTCCTCATCGTCAGCCTGTTGCTGCTGGGTGCGGCGGTCGCCCTGGTGCTGACCGCCTTGCGCCAGGATATCGTCTTCTTCCTCAGCCCGACCGAGCTGGTGACCAAACCGCCTGCCCCCGGCCGCATGATCCGGGTCGGCGGGCTGGTCGAAAAAGGCAGCCTGCAGAAGCTCGGCAGCGACGGCACCATCCTTTTCAAGGTAACCGACCTCACCAAGTCGATCGAGGTGCGCTACCGCGGCATCCTGCCCGACCTCTTCCGCGAAGGTCAGGGGGTCGTCATCGAAGGATCGGTGGACGAGCAGGGGCAGTTCATCGCCAGCGAAGTGCTCGCCAAGCATGACGAGAAATACATGCCGCCGGAAGTGGCCAAGGCGCTGAAGGCCTCCGGCCGCTGGCAGGAAACCGGCGACCAGACAGGAAGCCCGGCAACGGGGAATGGAAGCAATCAAGGAAGCCCGGCACAATGATCACCGAACTCGGCCATTACGCGCTGGTCCTGGCGCTGATCCTGGCGATTGCCCAGGCCATCATTCCGCTGATCGGCGCGCAGCGCAACCTGCGGCCCTGGATGGCTTTGGCGCAGCCGGCGGCGGTCGGCCAATTCGTCTTTCTCGGCTTTTCGTTCCTGGCCCTCATCCACGCCTATGTGGTTTCCGATTTCTCGGTCTCGGCGGTCTATGAGAATTCCCACTCGGCCCAGCCGCTGATCTACAAGATCGCCGGCGCCTGGGGCAATCACGAGGGCTCGCTGCTGCTCTGGGTGGTGATCCTCTCGCTGTTCGGCGCTCTCGTCGCCCTGTTCGGCGAAAACCTGCCGATGCGGCTGAAAGCCCGCGTGCTGTCGGTACAGGCCATGGTCGCCATGGGCTTCCTGTTCTTCATGCTGCTGACCTCCAATCCCTTTGCCCGGCTCGATCCGGCGCCGCTGGAAGGCCGCCAGCTCAATCCGCTGCTGCAGGATCCGGGCTTGGCCTTCCATCCGCCGATGCTCTATCTCGGCTATGTCGGTCTCTCGATGTCCTTCTCCTTTGCCATTGCGGCGCTGATCGAGGGCCGGGTCGACGCCGCCTGGGCGCGCTGGGTCAGGCCCTGGACCCTGCTCTCCTGGACCTCGCTCACCTGCGGTATCGTGCTCGGCAGCCGCTGGGCCTATTACGAACTGGGCTGGGGCGGCTGGTGGTACTGGGACCCGGTGGAGAATGCCTCCTTCATGCCCTGGCTGATGGCGACGGCGCTGCTGCATTCCGCCATCGTCGTCGAGAAGCGGGATTCGCTGAAGGCCTGGACCATCCTGCTCGCCATCCTCGGCTTCGCCTTCTCCATGCTGGGCACCTTCCTGGTGCGCTCCGGCGTCATCACCTCGGTCCATGCCTTTGCGCAGGACCCGGCCCGCGGCCTCTTCATCCTGGCGCTGCTGGTGATCGCCATCGGCGGCTCGCTGTCGCTCTTTGCCTGGCGGGCGCCGATCCTCAAGCAAGGCGGCTTCTTCGCCCCGATCAGCCGCGAGGGCGCATTGGTCCTCAACAACCTGCTGCTGGCGGTGCTGGCGGCGACGGTGCTGTTCGGCACCCTGGCGCCGCTGATCTTGAGCGTGCTCAATCTCGGCACCATCTCGGTCGGCCCGCCTTATTTCCAGACCGTCTTCGTGCCGATCGCCATGCCGCTGGTCCTGATCACCGCGGTGGGGCCGTTCCTGGGCTGGAAGCGCGGCGATCTGCCGGGGGCCCTGCAACGATTGACGGCGGCCGGGATCGCCGCCCTGATCGCCATCGCCGTCACCTGGTATCTCACCGATGGCAGCTCCTTCATGGCCTTCGCCGGCATGGCCCTCGCCGCTTGGCTGCTGGTCGGCACGCTCAGCGAATGGGCGGCGCGGATCAAGCTCGGGCGCGGGTCGCTCGGCACCAGCTGGTCGCGCGCCGTCAATCTGCCGCGCGCCGCCTATGGCATGACCCTGGCCCATGCCGGCCTCGCCCTCGCCATTGTCGGCATGACGGGATCGGTCGCCTGGAAGCAGGAAAAGGTCACGGTGCTGCATATCGGCGAGGCGGTGACGGTGGGCGATATCAGCTACCGGCTGGACGACGTCCGTGATCTCACGGTGGAGAACTACCTCGCCGAGCGCGCCACCATCACGGCGTTGCAGGGCGGCCAGGTGCTGACGGTGCTGAAGCCGGAGCGGCGGCAATATCTGGTTCCCTCGCCGCCGACCACGGAATCCGCCATCCATAGCAGCTGGGCCAAGGACATCTATGCGGTGATCGGCGAGCCGGACGGCAAGGGCGGCTGGACCGTCCGCATCTATCATGAGCCGCTGGTGCTGTGGATCTGGCTCGGCGGCGGGCTGATGGGGCTGGGCGGCGCCGTTTCGCTCAGCGATCGGCGCTACCGGGTCGGCGCTCCCAGCCGGGCCATCGCCGCGCGCGATAAATCGGCGGCAAAGGCGGCGGCGAAGGCCTGATCATGCGTCGATTGCTGTTCATTTTGCCGCTGATCGTCCTGGCCGCGCTGACCGCGATTTTCGTGCTCGGCCTCAGTCCCAATCGCGATCCCCATGCCATCGATTCGCCGCTGATCGGCAAGCCGGTCGCCGCCTTCGCAGCACCCGCTCTGGCCGATGGCCAGCCCGGCATCGCCGACAGCGATCTCCTCACCGGCGCCTATAAGGGCCAGGTGGTGGCGATCAATTTCTTTGCCTCCTGGTGCGTTCCCTGCCGGGCGGAACATCCGTTGCTGAAGAAGCTCAGCAGCGAGGCCGGCATTCCGGTGCTGGGCCTTGCCTGGAAGGACAAGAAAGAAGCCCTGCAGGGCTTCCTCGACGAGCTCGGCAATCCCTATGCGCGGGTGGGCACCGACGAGAACGGTCGTATCGGCATCGTCGGTTTCGGCATCACCGGCGTGCCGGAGACCTTTATCATCGACAAGCAGGGCGTCATCCGCGACCGCATCCCCGGCCCGCTCAGCGACGAGCTGATAACGACCCAGCTGCTGCCCCTGATCAAGGATCTGCAGAAGTGATCCGCCAGATCCGACACGGCCTCATTGCCGGCCTCGTTGCGGGCGCCATTCTGGCAGGCTTCGCCCCTGCGAGCTTCGCCGTGCGGCCCGACGAGATGCTGAGCGATCCGGCTTTGGAAGCGCGCGCCGAGGCGATCTCGCGCGACATACGCTGCGTCGTCTGCCAGAGCCAGAGCATCGAGGAATCGGATGCCGATATCGCCCATGACCTGCGCGTGCTGATCCGTGAGCAGCTGAAGGCCGGCGCCACCGATGACCAGGTGCGCGCCTTCCTGGTGGCGCGGTACGGCGATTTCGTGCTGCTGAAGCCGCCTTTCGAAGCGAAGACGGCGCTGATCTGGATCGGACCGTTTCTGCTATTGCTGGGGGCTGCTGCCGGCATCTATGTTTTTTATCGCCGGGTCGGCCGGCGCGAGACGGCGCCACTCAATGCCGCCGAACAGGCGCGGCTCGACTCGTTTCTGCAAGCGCATGACGATCATCCGGACGATCGCTCGCAAGGCGGTGCCGCGTGATCGGTTTTTGGATTCTCGCCGCCATGATGACACTGGCGGTCATCATGATCCTCGCCGTGCCGCTGTTCGAGACGCGCAAGCTGAAGGACGAGAGTGGCTTCGCCCTCAACGTCTATCGCGACCAGATGGCGGAGATCGAGCGCGACCAGCAGCGCGGCGTGCTGCCGGAAGATCAGGCCAAGGCGGCGCAGCTGGAGATCCAGCGCCGCATCCTGGCGCTGGCCGATGCCCCCGCCGTGCAGCCCCGCCGCAGCCGCCGTCATCGCCGCCTGATCGCCGCCGCCGCGGTGCTGCTGCCGCTGTTCGGCGTCGTTCTCTACCTCACCGTCGGCGCGCCGCAATTGCCGGGCCAGCCCTTCGCCGAACGCCAGGCGGCTTTGCCGCCGGCAACGCCGGAACTGCTCGCCCTGCGCCAGCACGTGGCAAGCCATCCCGACGACGCCGAGGCCTGGCTGGCTTTGGCGCGCCTCGCCCTCGACCAGCAACGGCTGCAGGAAGCATTGGACGGCTTCAGCCGCACCCTCGCACTCGGCAAGACGGCGCCCGACATCTACGCCGATTACGGCCGCGCCTTGATCCTGTTCCATGACGGCGACGTCTCCGACGATACCAAGGCGGTCTTCCAGAAGGCGCTGGCGCTCAATCCCAAGGAGCCGACCGCGCGCTTCTTCCTGGCGCTGGGCAAGGCGCAGCAGGGCGATCTGGCCGGGGCGCTGACCGATTGGGTGGCGCTGGAAAAAGACAGCCCGGCCGACGCGCCCTATCGCCAGTCGCTTTCGGAAAACATCGACAAGGCGGCGCGTCAGCTCGGCAAGGACCCCGCCACCTTGCCGGGACGCGAGCCCGGCCACCAGGGTGGCGGCGCGCCGGCCGACGATGCCGCGACACCGAACGCGCCCGCGGGGCCGGCGGGCGGCAATCAGGCGGGCGCGGGGCCGAACGGGCAGGATATGCAGCAGGCGGCGCAAATGTCGCCGCAGGAACGCGCCGCCTTCATCCAGTCCATGGTCGACCGCCTGGCCGAGCGGCTGAAGCAGCAGCCCGAGGATCTCGAGGGCTGGCTGAAGCTTGCCCGCGCCTATAGCGTCCTCAACCGCTATGATGACGCCCGCCAGGCCTGGAGCAAGGCGGCGACGCTGGCGCCCGATAAGCTCGATGTGCAACTCGACTATGCAAATGCCTTGATTGCCGGCCAGCCCAATCTCGATCACGATCTGCCGGCCGATTTCGTGACGGCGGTCGGCCATATCCGCCAGATGGCGCCGGACAACCCGCTCGGCCTCTATTACGGCGGGCTGGTGGCCCGCGCCGGCGGCAGGACGGATGAGGCGCGGCAACTATGGCAGCGGGTACTGGCGCTGCTGCCGGCGGGATCGGATCAACGCACTGCCCTGCAGCGCGAAATTGACGGCCTGGGCAAGGCGCCGGCACAGTAAAGCATCTTCGGCCCGTTCTTGCCGGACGGGCAAAGCAAGGCGGCAGCCAATGCCGCAGCAACAGAGCGGCAATCAATGCCGCGGCGGCCGGCCAAATGGCGGCCATCGGTCTGGGTCGAAAGAGGGGTGATCGCGTCATGAGCGCAGACGGAATTCAAGCACAGCATCGTATCGACGTGCCCTTGCCGCAAGGGCCGGTCATGTCACTGCCGGCCTGGGCCTATTGCGAGCGCCGCGTCTATGAAGCGGAGCGCCGCGAGGTCTTCTTCAAGGAATGGCAATTCATCGGCTGCGAGCGCGATCTGCCTGAACCCGGCGACTATCTGGCGACCGAGATCACCGGCTGGCGGATTTTCGTGCTGCGTGGCCGCGACGGTACCTTGCGCGGCTTCCACAACATGTGCTCGCACCGCGCCGCGCAATTGCTGGAGCCGGGCAAGGGCCATTGCGACGTGCTGCGCTGCCAATATCACGGCTGGGTCTTTGACGCCGAGGGCAAGCTGAAGGCGACGCCGCATTTCGGCGAAGCCGAGTGGTTCGACAAGAAGGACTTCCCGCTGCATCCCATCCAGGTGCAGAGCTGGCGAGGCTTGGTCTTCGTCTGCCTCGATCCGGCGGCACCGCCGCTGCTGGACAGCCTCGGCGCCTTGCCGGATCTCCTCGCACCCTATCCGCTCGAGCAATTCGCCAAGCTCGACGAGGCGCGCTTCGAGATGAAGTGCAACTGGAAGACCTATACCGACAATTTCGCCGAGGGCTACCATATCCCCGGCATCCACCCCGGCCTCATCAAGGCGATCGATTTCAACCGCTTCGAAACCACCTTCGCCGACCGCGTCGTCATCATGCAGGCGCCGCAGCGCGACGGCTCGATCTATGGCGGCATCTGGCTGTGGATCTGGCCCAATATGACGCTCTCGGTTTATCCCGACGGCATGAACACCTCGCGCATCCTGCCGCTTGACGAGGGGCGCACGCAGCTCATCTACAATTTCTATTTCGCCGATCTCAGCGCCGAGAAGCTGCCCGCCCATCGCGAGACCATCGAAACCAATTGCGAAATCGTGCGCGAGGATTTCGGCATCTGCGAGATTTCCCAGGGCAATCTCGCCGCCGGCATCTATCAGCGCGGCCCGTTGAGCCCGCGCCACGAGGAAGGCCTGCGCTACTATCAGCACCGTGTGCGCCAAGCCCTTGAAAGAGCGGGCATAACGGGATTGTAAGCGGGCGCTCAGGACGAGCGGCGAGAAAGAGCCTGTCCGGCGGCTGTCGGCGGCGGTAAAATTGCCGTGCAGGCGGTCACAAAATCTTGGGGTAGAAGATGCCTTGTAATCGGCGATTGGCGCGACCAATTCTAATTCACGTGATGCGCAAATCCCCACGGCTTCCCCCTAGGCCGGCGCATCTCGAGATTCCCCTGATAATGTCCCTGTTGCTGGCCGCCTGTTCCCCGGGCGGCCAGCTTCGCAATGAGCAGGACACGCTCACCCAGGCCGCCGCCCAGCCCTTCGAAAATACCGGCCGGCCGGAGCCGGTCTCGGCCACCTCCCCTTTCACCACAGAGATCAAGCCGGCACAGACGAAACCGGCGGCGGCCCTTCGTCAGGCGCCCGGCGCTGCCGCGGCGGCGGCTGGTCCCGGCATTGAAAGCAGCGTCGCCACCGCATCCGGCGCAGCGGCGGAGGCAACCGACCCCGCCGCGCCGGCCAAGCCGAAAGCGCTCAAGCCGGGTACCGATCCCGACGATCAGTTTCTGCTGACGCCGGTGCAGAGCAACCCGGGGCCGGCGATCAATTATCAGCGAAGCGACAGCCAATCGGCGCCGGTTGTGGCGGTTTTCGCCACCGATGATCCGCAACGCATCGAGATGATCGTGCGCGATGCCCTGCCGGTCAAAAACGCCGTGCTGAGCGATCCGCAGCGACGGCAATTTTCCGCCGGCGCGATCAAGCAGAAGACCATCACCTATGACGCGCAATCGGCCGCCGATAGCGGCCTCGATGTCAGCCTGATGCGCAGCCCCGGTTCGCTGCTTTCCGGCGGCGGTGCCGGCGTCGGTATTCCCATCGTGCCGCTCGGCAGCACCGCTGGCGGCACCCTGCACGAAAGCCGCTTCAGCTTCGTCATCCCCGACCGTGCCGCCTATAATGGCTCCTGGCAGCGCTGGAAGATCCATATCGATCTCGATGACGGCATCAGCAGCCGCAGCATGGAGCTCCTGCCGCCGAAGCCGGCCAACGGCTGATCATCTGCTGTCGCGGCGGTGGAAGCTTGTCCATCGGTATGGGCCCCGCTTGAAACCGGACTGTCGAAGGCCGACTTCATTCATATCGATTAGTTTGCACCGGAGCGGCCGGTTTTCGATCCGGGACGGAATATTTCGTCGCGAAACCTGTCTCACTCCAGGACAGGCTCGAGCAAGGACAGGCGCGACCAAGCAAAGCGAAGATGGACAGACAGCAACCATATCGGCACCCGGCAAGCCGCGGCACTGTTGGTGCCGCATGATGCGGATCGCGTCGAAGAACCGATCGGCCTGCGCATCATCCGTGGTGGCAGCAGAATCCCCGGTGGCGGCGGCGAAGCCGGCGCTGTTGCAGGCAAGCGGGCGCCTCGGCCTGCTGCTCGCGCTTGCATGCCTGGGCGCCTGCGGCAATGACGAGGTGACCCAGGGTAAGGCGCCGCCCCCTTCCGCGACCGCCGATACCGGTATGGCTGGCACGCAAACCGGGGATGAGGCGCGAAAGTCAGCGCCGGGCAGCGACTACACCGCGCCCCCGCCGCCGCTGCTCGACCAGCCGAAGCCAACGCGGCAGCCGGCGGCAGGCTCGGCGGCCGATCTGCCGCCCATCGTCAGCAGCATTCCCGCCACGACACCGAACCGCATCGACGTCATCATACGCGATCCCCTGCCGGTGAGTGCGGCCCGCCTCATCGATCCGCAAGGGCATGAGATCGTGACGCCGCGCATCGACCACGACCGGCTGTCCTATAAAGGCGGCGGCAGCGGCTGGCCTCGGATCGGCGTCGGCATCATGGGCGGCAGCAACAGCGGCGTCTCGACCGGCTTCGGCATCGGCTTTCCGCTGTTTCCGCAAACCAGCGAGGCCGCGGGCTCGGTCAATGAAAGCCGCTTCAGCTTCATCATTCCCGATGCCGCCGCCTATGCCGGCACCTGGCAGCATTGGAAGATCCATATCGATCTCAGCGACGGCGTGAACAGCCGCAGCTTCGAAACCCTGCCGCCGGCGCCGCCCCGCAACTGATCACCGCGCAATTGATCGCGGAGCCGGGGCGGGCGGGCGCGATCAGGAAGAGGAAATCAGGCCGCGCAGGCGATAGAGTTCTTCCAGTGCCGCGCGCGGTGTCAGCTCATCGGGATTGATCGCCTTCAGCGCCGCCTCGACCGCATTGCTTTCGCTCAGCTGGCGTGGCGCCTGGGCGACGGCGGCGGTGAAGAGTGGCAGATCATCGGCGAGGCGGGTGAGGGCGCTGGCCTGCTCGCCCTTCTCCAGGGTCGCCAGCACTTCCTCGGCGCGGTGCACCGCCGCCGCCGGCAACCCTGCCAGCTTGGCGACATGGATGCCGTAGGAGCGATCGGCGGCACCCGGACCGATCTCGTGCAGGAACTTCACCTCGCCCTGCCATTCCATCACCTTCATCGTATGCGGCCGCAAAGCCGGCAGGCGGGCAGCGAGGCTGGTCAGCTCGTGATAATGCGTGGCGAAGAGGGCGCGGCAGCCATTGACCTCATGCAGATGCTCGAGGCAGGCCCAGGCGATCGACAGGCCGTCGAAAGTGGCGGTGCCGCGGCCGATCTCGTCGAGAATGACGAGGGCGCGCCGGCCCGCGAGATTGAGGATCGCCGCTGTCTCCACCATCTCCACCATGAAGGTCGAGCGGCCGCGGGCGAGATCGTCGGCCGCACCGACCCGGCTGAACAGGCGGTCGACGATGCCGATCCGCGCCGCCCTGGCCGGCACGAAGCTGCCGATCTGGGCAAGGATGGCAATGAGGGCGTTCTGCCGCAGATAGGTCGATTTACCGGCCATGTTGGGGCCGGTGATCAGCCACAGGCGCTGCTCTTCCGCGAGATCGCAATCATTGCCGATGAAGCTGCCGGCCTGGGCGCGCCGCAAGGCGGCCTCTACTACCGGATGGCGGCCGCCGCTGATCTGGAAGTCGCGGCTGTCATCGACCTGCGGCCGCACCCAGTCTTCCGCTTCGGCGAGATCGGCCAGCGCCGTCACCACATCGATCTCGGCCAGGGCCGCCGCCGTCGCAGAGATCGCCTGACCTTGCGCCAGCACCTCGCCGCAGAGCTCGGCAAACAGGCTGAGCTCGATGGCGAGCGCCTTGTCGGCCGCCTGGTTGATCTTCTGTTCCAGCTCCGACAATTCAACCGTGGTGAAGCGGGTGGCATTGGCCGTGGTCTGGCGATGGATGAAGCTGGTATCGGCGCGCACCTTGTCGGCCTGCGCCGTGGTCGCCTCGATGAAATAGCCGAGCACGTTGTTGTGCTTGATCTTCAGCGAAGAAACGCCGACGGCATTCTTGTAGCGCGCTTCCAGGGCCAGGATATGCTGGCGGCTGTCATCGCGCAGCAAGCGCAGCTGATCCAGCTCTTCGACATAATTGCGGGCGATGAAGCCGCCGTCGCGGGCCAGCAGCGGCAGTTCCTCGGCCAAGGCGCGGGCCAGATGGTCGATCAGTGCCGCCTGGTCGCCAAGCAAGTCCACTGCCGCCCGCAGGAAGCGCGGCCCGGTATCCCTGTCGCCAGCGCCACTGTCGCCAGCGCCACTGTTGCCAGCGTCACTGTTGCCAGTGTTGTTGTTCGTGCCGTTGCCGCGCTTAAGCAGGTCGCGTACCCCGGCGGCGGCGCGCAGGCCGTCGCGGATGGCGGCGAGATCGCGCGGGCCGCCGCGGTCCAGGCTGAGGCGGGACAGGGCCCGTTCGAGATCGGGCGCGCGCCGCAGCGCCGCGCGCAGATCGCCGCGCAGCTGGCCTTCCTGCAGCAGATAGTCCACCGCCTCCTGGCGTGCGGCAATCACCCCGGCATCGGTCAGGGGTGCGGCCAGCCAGTCATTGAGCAGGCGTGCGCCGGCCCCCGTCACCGTACGGTCGATGGTGGCGAGCAGACTTCCCTGGCGCTCGCCGGAGAGATTGCGCGTCAGCTCCAGATTGCGCCGCGTGGCGGCGTCGATCTCCATCACCGCGCCGCTGCCGATCTGGGCGAGCTGGCTCAAGCGCGGCATCTTGCCCTGCTGGGTCAGCTCGACATAAGTGAGGATGGCCCCGGCGGCGGCGATTTCGGCGCGGCTGAAATTGCCGAAGGCATCCAGGGTCGCCACCTGATGGAACTGCTGCAGCCGGAGCCGCGCATTCTCGCTGTCGAAGCGGGCGCTGGGCATGGGCGAAAGCGCCGTCTTCCAATCGGCGAAGAGTTCCGCGAGATCGGGCTGTGCCAGCAGCCGGTCAGGCACCAGGATCTCGGTCGGGTCGAGACGCGCCAAAGCGGCGGCCAAAGCCGGGCGCTGCAGGGCCTGGCAGCGGAACTGGCCGGTCGAGATATCGACCCAGGCGACGGCGAAGCCGCCGCCGACCTCGCCCAGAGCTGCGAGGTAATTGTGGCTGCGGGCTTCGAGGAGATTGTCCTCAGTCAGCGTGCCCGGCGTCACCACCCGGACGACATCGCGCTTGACCACCGATTTCGAGCCGCGCTTCTTGGCCTCCGCCGGATCTTCCACCTGTTCGCAGACCGAAACCTTGAAGCCCTGGCGGATCAGGCGGTTGAGATAGCCCTCGGCGGCATGGACCGGCACGCCGCACATCTGGATATCCTCGCCGTCATGCTTGCCGCGCTTAGTCAGCACGATATCGAGCGCGGCCGCCGCCTTGACGGCATCGTCGAAGAACAGTTCGTAGAAATCGCCCATGCGGTAGAACAGCAGGGTGTCGGGGTGGGCACGCTTGACCCCGAGATACTGCGCCATCAACGGCGTGATCGCGGCATCGGCCGGCGCGGGCACCGTCTCGCGGCCCGGCACCGCCGGGGACTCGGTCGTCTTGCTGTCGGTCGCGTCTTCCATCATGCGCCTCGTCTAGCATCGGCAGACCTGTCCTGCCACTGCTTCATCACGCTCCATAGCCGATTCGCGGCACGAGCAGAACCATAGAAAGCCAGCGCTAACATCGCGCTGCAACATGCGTCGCCTTTGCCGTGATTTTGTCGGATTTGCGGTGCAGACTTACTATAGCGTGTCCGAGCAGATTGGACAGAAATGCGTCCCTATCTTTCCAACCTCTCCGAAACATGGCAGGTTTCGCATCAGTTTGGGGAGGAATGGTGTCATCATGAGCGTCAAGAAACCGACGATTACTGAAGAAGATGCCCTGCTGTTCCATATGCAAGGCCGGCCCGGCAAGATCGAGATCATTGCCACCAAACCTCTGACCACGCAGCGCGATCTCGCCCTGGCCTATTCGCCCGGTGTCGCCTGGCCCTGCCTGCGGATCGAGAAGGACCCCAGCACCGCTTATGACTATACCGCCAAGGGCAACCTGGTGGCGGTGATCTCCAACGGCACGGCGGTGCTCGGCCTCGGCAATCTCGGCGCCCTCGCTTCGAAGCCGGTGATGGAGGGCAAGGCCGTCCTCTTCAAGCGCTTCGCCGACATCGATTCCATCGATCTCGAAGTCGATACCGAGGACGTCGATCAGTTCGTCAACGCCGTGCGCTATCTCGGCCCCAGCTTCGGCGGCATCAATCTCGAGGATATCAAGGCGCCGGAATGCTTCATCATCGAGCAGCAGTTGCGCGAGCTGATGGATATCCCCGTCTTCCACGACGATCAGCACGGTACCGCCATCATCTCTGCCGCCGGCCTGATCAATGCGCTGCATCTGACCGGCAAGAATATGCGTGACGTTCGCCTGGTGGTGAACGGCGCCGGAGCCGCCTCGATCGCCTGCGTCGAGCTGGTGAAGTCGATGGGCGTACCCCATGAGAATGTGATTCTCTGCGACACCAAGGGCGTCATCTATCAAGGCCGCACCGATGGCATGAACCAGTGGAAATCCGCCCATGCCGTGCCGACCAAGGCGCGCAGCCTGGCGGAGGCAATCGCGGGCGCCGACGTCTTCTTCGGCCTCTCGGTCAAGGGTGCCGTCACCCAGGAGATGGTGAAGTCGATGGCGGACAAGCCGATCATCTTCGCCATGGCCAATCCCGATCCGGAGATCACGCCGGAAGAAGTCAGGGCGGTACGCGCGGACGCCATCGTCGCCACCGGGCGCAGCGATTATGCGAACCAGGTCAACAATGTGCTCGGCTTTCCCTATATTTTCCGCGGCGCGCTCGATGTTCGCGCCCGCACCATCAACGAGCAGATGAAGATCGCCGCCGCCCAGGCGATCGCGGCGCTGGCGCGCGAAGACGTGCCGGATGAGGTTGATGCCGCCTATGCCGGACGGCGCCTGCGCTTCGGCCCGGAATACATCATTCCCGTGCCGTTCGATCCGCGGCTCATCTCCTGCGTGCCGGCGGCGGTCGCCAAGGCGGCGATGGATAGCGGCGTCGCCCGCAAGCCGATCATCGACATGGAGGCCTATAAGACGGAACTGGCCGGCCGGCTCGATCCGGCGGCGGGCAGTCTGCATCTGGTCTTCGAACGCCTGCACAGCAATCCGAAACGCGTGGTCTTTGCCGAAGGCGAGGACGAAAAGGTCATCCGCGCGGCGATCGCCTATCGCGCTGCCGGCTATGGCACGCCGGTCCTGGTCGGCCGGCCGCAGCGTATCGCCGAGACCATCACCAATGCCGGCTTGACCGATGCCGGCGGGCTCGAGATCACCAATGCGGCGATCAGCCCGCATAACCGGCTCTATCAGGAGATGCTCTATGAGCGGCTGCAGCGCAAAGGCGCGCTGCTGCGCGACGTGCAGCGCATGGTCAACCAGGACCGCAACATCTTTGCCGGCTGCATGGTGGCCGAAGGCCATGCCGATGCCATGGTGACGGGTGTTACCCGCAATTTCTCGGTCTGCCTCGACGATGCGCTGAAGGTCGTCGACGTGCGGCCCGGCCAGACATTGATGGCGCTTTCCATCGTGGTGGCGCGCGGCCGCACCGTGATCATTGCCGATACCCAGGTGCACGAACTGCCGGACCCCGAACAGCTGGCCGATTTCGCCAGCCAATGCGCCCATATCGCCCGCCAACTGGGTCATGAACCGCGCGTTGCATTGCTCTCCTTCTCGAATTTCGGCGATCCGGCCCGCGAGAAGGCGGCCCGCATTCGCGAGGCGGTGGTGGAGCTCGACAAACGCCGCGTCGATTTCGAATATGACGGCGAGATGCAGGCCAATGTGGCTTTGGACTATCAGCTGATGAAGGAGCTCTATCCCTTCTGCCGCCTGAACGGTCCGGCGAATATCCTCATCATGCCGGCTCTGCATTCCGCCAACATCACTTCGAAGCTGATGAAGCAACTGGGCGGTTCGGTGATCGGCCCGATCCTGATCGGCCTTTCGAAGCCGGTACAGATCGTGCAGACCGGCGCCACCGTCAACGAGCTACTGACGGCGGCCGCCTTCGCCGGTATCGCCTCGATGATGATCGGGCGCTGAGGCGTTGATGGCGGCCCAGATCGATATCGACCGGATGCCGACCGTTCGGCACTTCTGATCGATGTGGTCGATGGGGCGCCTCGGTCTGGTCGGTGGCGCCGCTGGCGCAAGGGGGGCGGCAGCTTCTGGCAATCCTGCTTCCAGGATGTCGTCGCCGGCGATCGCATCATCCGGGTGGCGCGAGACCGGGTGCAGCCGGCCGCGTCGCTATGCCGCCGCCGGCATTCCCGATTATGCGCTTGATGGTCATGGCAAGCTCGCCGTGACGATGCCGTTTTATACGCAGCTCACGCCCTAGGCCTAGGCCTTTGGCTTTGCCCCAATCGCCTGACCGGCTTGGTACGCTGCGAGAAATTCCCTCGATGACACCTCATCCGCAAGCGCCCGCAGCTTGCTCGCCGCATCATGTCCCAGCACGATTTCAGTGCGGCGGTTCGCGGCAGCCCACAAGGTCATCCCCTCAGCCAAGCGTTTTCTGCCCAGGGCCGTCAGCCAAGCGTGTTTCGTGCGCTTGTCGTGGGCGTCCTGCCGCAGCTCGATC
>DATLIX010000106.1:0-219365 GCA_035539215.1 Dongiaceae bacterium
CTGCCGGTGTTGATCATCCTCGGCATCGGCTTCGTGTTCCTGTCGGGCCGCTTCCTGCACTGGAACAATATCGTGATCGTCATGCAGCAGGCCTCGATCAACACCGTGCTGGCGGCCGGCATGACCTTCGTCATCCTGACCGGCGGCATCGATCTCTCCGTGGGGTCGATCGTGGCGGTGACGGCGATGGCGACCATGATCGTGTCGCTGATTCCCGATTACGGCATGCTCGGCATCCTCGCCGGCCTCGCCATGGGGCTGGCCTGCGGGGTCGTCAACGGCGCGCTCATCTCTTTCCTGCGCCTGCCGCCCTTCATCGTCACCCTCGGCTCTCTCACCGCCGTGCGCGGCGTGGCGCGGCTGCTGGGCGCCGACACCACGGTCTTCAATTCCGACCTGCCCTTCGCCTTCATCGGCAACGGCACGCTGCTCGGCGTGCCCTGGCTCGTCATCATCGCCTTCCTGGTGGTCTTCCTGTCCTGGGTGGTGCTGCGCCGCACGGTGCTGGGGACACGCATCTATGCCGTCGGCGGCAACCCGGATGCGGCCAGGCTCGCCGGTATCAATGTGTGGAAGATCCTGCTTTTCGTCTATGCCATGTCGGGCCTGCTGGCCGGCCTCGGCGGCGTCATGTCGGCGGCGCGCCTGTTCGCCGCCAACGGCTCGCAGCTCGGCGTCTCCTATGAACTCGACGCCATCGCCGCCGTCATCCTCGGCGGCACCAGCTTCGTCGGCGGCATCGGCTCGATCTGGGGCACGCTGATCGGCGCCCTCATCATCGCCGTCCTGTCGAACGGCCTCATCCTCTGCGGCGTCTCCGACATCTGGCAATACATCATCAAGGGCCTGGTCATCATCGCCGCCGTCGCCCTCGACCGCTACCGCATCCAGCAGGGCGCGCGGACCTGACGCCGCGATCCTGCCGCAACGGAACGCCTTAAGCGTGGGACCCGGCCCATCCGGGAGGGGAGCCCGGCCCATCCGGGTTGCGCGACGGAAGATGAAACCATCCGTCACAATGAATGGGGAGGACTTCAACATGAGCTTCAAGAGATCACTTCTTGGACTCACCATGCTGTCGCTCGTGGCCGCGGCTGCCGGCCTGGGTGCCGGCGGGGCAAATGCCGCCGATCTGAAGCTGGTCGGCATCTCGGTCGGCTCGCTCGGCAATCCGTTCTTCGTCGCCACCATCAACGGCATCACCGCCGCGGCGAAGAAGATCAGCCCGGACGTGCAGGTGACCTCGGTTTCTTCCGATTACGATCTCGGCAAGCAGTCGACGCAGATGGACAACTTCATCGCCGCCGGCACCAATGTGATCATGCTGAACGCGGTCGATCCCAATGCCATCGCCCCGGCGATCGAGCGGGCCCATAAGGCAGGCGCCGTGGTCGCCGCCTTCGATGTCGGCGCCAAGGGGGCCGATGTCACGGTCATGACCAACAATGTCAAGGCCGGCGAACTGGCCTGCCAGTACATCATCGACCATCTGCCGGGCGGCAAGGGCGACGTGCTGATCGTCAACGGACCGCAGGTCACCTCGGTGATGGACCGCGTCAAGGGCTGCCGCGATGTCTTCGCCAAGAATCCCGGCATCAATGTCCTCTCCTATGACCAGGACGCCAAGGGCTCGCGCGACGGCGGTCTTGCCGTGGGCCAGTCGCTGCTGACCCGCTTCCAGAAGGTGGACGCCGTCTTCGCCATCAACGATCCGACCGCGATCGGCGTCGAGCTGGCGGCAAAGCAGCTGAACCGCAGCGAGTTCTTCATCACCTCGGTCGACGGCGCGCCGGATATCGAGAAGGAACTGAAGAGCGGCAATTCCATGATCAAGGCCTCGGCCTCGCAGGACCCCTTCAGCATGGCCGGCAAGGCCCTGGAGATGGGCGCGCAGGTCCTGGCCGGCAACAAGCCCGCCGAGACGACGGTGCTGCTCGATCCGGTGCTGATCACCTCCGACAATATCAGCGACTACAAGGGCTGGACCGCGGCGCGCTGACCAGGCGCGCGACCGATCTGTCATCGGTCGAGCTTCCGTGACGACACGCGGCACCTGTTCTGCTTGAACGGGTGCCGTTTTTTTCAACCTGATATTGTTGCCGTCGCGGCCGCGATGGCCGATTGCATAAAATGCCGTCAAATGACGGGCATCCAGCTGTCATTTAGCCCCCGGAACAGGGGCGGAGAGGCGCCGGCATTAATTTCTGATTTACCGTTATGAGGTGATGTTGTGGGACGAAAATCGTAAGGTAAGTCCGAACAGGGTGCGATTAACTGCCGCCGCCCGGACAATCGTCTTTCGGACAATCGTCTTTCGGACAATCGTCTCTCGGGCAATCGTTTGATGGATCTCCGCCTATGATGTCGCTTGGTGCGATCGTTCTGGAACTCGTGCAGAACATGTCGCTGTTCGCGGCGGTGGTCGTCGGCTATGCGGCGATCCGGCGGCGTAATCCGCCGCGCCTGGTCGGCGACCTGCTGGCCGGGCTGGTCTTCGGTGCCGGCAGCATCCTCGCCATGACCCTGCCGCTGCAACTGGCGCCCGGCATCATCCTCGACGGTCGGTCGGTGCTGACCGGATCGGTGGCCTTTTTCGCCGGGCCGCTCGGCAGCATTCTCGCGCTGATGATGGCGGCGCTCTACCGGTTGTGGATCGGCGGCGCCGGCCTCAACGGCGGCATACTGGGTATCCTGCTGGCCGGCATCGTCGGGCAGATTTTTTTTCAGGTTGCCAGGCGACGCCGGGTTGAGCGCGCCGCTTTCACCTTTCTGCTGCTGGGCCTCGCCGTCGTCAGCACCACCACCACCGCCTATTTCCTGCTGCATCGGCATAACAGCCTGCCCTTGCCGGATGGCCTGTTCGAGGCCCTGTTCCTGACCATTCCGGTCGGCACCCTGGTCTTTGCCGTGATGCTGCAGCGGGAGGATGCGCGGCTCTATCTGCAGGGGAAGCTCGCCGCGCAGACCGGGCTGTTCGAGGCGATTTTCAATTCCATGAGCGACGGGGTCACCGTCGCCGATGCCGAAGGCCGGATCATTCTCACCAACCCGACCTCGGTCAAACTGGCCGGGGTCAGCGCCGGCGACGCGCTGCCGGGGGAATGGACAGCCAGATCCGGTGTCTATCTGTCGGATGGCGTGACGTCCTTTCCCGCGCGACATATGCCGTTGATGCGGGCGATTCGGGGCGAGGCGACGGACGACATCGAGATGATCGTCGATAACGGCGCCGATCGCCGTCGCCTGAGCGTCAGCGGCCGACCCCTGCGCGATGACAATGGCCAGTCGCGCGGCGGCGTGGTGGTCTTTCGCGACAATACCGAACAGCGCGAGATGCAGGACAATCTGCGCCGCAGCGAGGAACGTTTCGCCCTCGCCATCGCCGGCAGCAAGGACGGCATCTTCGACTATAATCCGATCACCCGCGAGGTCTGGTTCTCGCCGCGCTACAAGGCGATCCTCGGCTATGGCGATGCCGAATTTCCCAACGACATCGCCTTCTGGAAAAGCCGCATGCTGCCGGAAGACCACAAGGCGAGCACCGAGCAGTTCTTTGATTACGAACAGCGGCGCATCGATACGATCGAGATCCGCCAGCGTTTCCGCCATCGCGACGGCAGTATCGTCCATGTGCAGAACCGCGCCCAGGGAACCCGTGACGAATACGGCCGCATCAACCGCCTGGTCGGGGCCATCACGGATGTGACGCCGCTGATCAAGGCCGAAGAGCGGCTGAAGGAAGCGATCGGCGCCATGGAAAGCGGCTTCGCCCTGTTCGATGCCGAGGATCGCCTGGTGATCTGCAATGAGGGGTTCATCGATCCGGCGACCCGGGCGCGCTTCGGCATGCCGATCGGCCGCACCTTCGAAGAGATCTTCACCGTTTTCGCGGGCGGCCGGCTGACCGCGGTCGGCGCCCGCAACGATCCCGCCGGATGGCTCGCCTGGCGCATGGACCGGCACCGCAATCCCCGCGACGAGCCGATGGAGATCCAGTGGACCGACGGCCGCTGGATGCGCGTCACCGAACGGCGCACGGCCGATGGCGGTTCGGTCGGCATCTGGACCGACATCACGCAGCAGAAGGCGGCGGAATCGCAGCTGCGCGACGCCATCGACAGCATCAACGAAGGTTTCGCCCTGTTCGACGGCTCATTGCACTTCGTGGTCTGCAATCAGCGCTACCGCGAGCAGTATCCGATCAGCGCCGAGGTCATCCAGCCCGGCATCGGCCTGGCCGAGGTTCTGCGCTTCGGCGCCGCGCGTGGCGAATTCGCCGGCGTCGCCACCGAGGCGGAGATCGATGCTTTCGTGCAGCAGTGGATGCAGCGCTATAACTGCACCTTTCCCTTCGTCCAGGAAGTCGAAAACAATGACGGCCGCTGGCTTCTGGTGAGCCATCAACGGACGGCGGCCGGCGCGTTCGTCACCTTGCGCACCGATATCACTGCCCAGAAGCGCCGCGAGCAGGAACTGCGGGATACGCAGGAGCGGTTGAAACGTCAGGCGGTCGAACTGGAGCGCTACATAGCCGATATGGAGGAAGCACGGCGCCGCATCGAGGCGCAGGCGAGCGAACAGGTGAGCCTGCTGGAAAACCTGAGGCAGGCGCAGCATGAGACTGAAAGAGCGCATCACGATCTGCAGCGTTCCGCCGCGATCCTGCGCAGCATGGCCGACAGTTTGCCGGCCCTGGTCGCCGATATCGATGCCGCGGGGCGCTATCGCTATTGCAACCACAGCTATCTGGATTTCGTCGGCCGCACGGCGGACGAGACGATCGGCAGGCATCTCAGCGAGATCTATGGCGCCGGCACCTACGCGGCCTCGGTTGCCTCCGATGTCGCCTGGGTGCTGCAGGGCCAGGAGATCGCCTTCAGCCGCTCGCTGCAGAGCAGAGGCCGCCAGCGCCAGATTGAAGGCAAGTACATCCCCCAGATCGACGCCGGGGGCAAGGTCAACGGCTTTTTCATGGCCGCCTGGGACGTGACCGAACAATATGAGCGCGAGCAGAGGCTCAATCATGAAGCCAGTACCGATGCATTGACCGGGGTGCTCAACCGCCGCGCCATCCTGGCCGAGATCGAGAAAATTCCGGGGCGGCTGGCACAAGCCGATGCCGCAGGCCGCGAGGAAGGCAAGGGCGGTGTCGCCTTGCTCTATCTTGATATCGACCGCTTCAAGCAGATCAACGATACTCTGGGGCATGCGGCGGGCGACCAGTTGTTGCGGGTCTTCGCCCAGCGTCTGTGCCAGGCGGTGCGTGCCACCGATCTGGTGGCGCGTCTTGGCGGCGATGAATTCGTCCTCATGCTGGTCGACGTAGCCCGCCCCGCCATCGCCGAGCGCATCGCCCGGCAGATCATCAGCCAGATGCATGAACCGGTGCTGCTGGGCGACCAGTCGCTGCGGATCACCACCAGCATCGGCATCGCCTATCGTTCCGCCGGCGCCGGTGCCACCGGTCAGGGCGGCGCGGCGGCAGCAGATGGCGGGGCGATGCCGGGCGGCGCCGCGCCATCGTCGGACCTGCTGGCCCAGGCCGATGCCGCCCTTTATCAGGCGAAAGCGGCGGGCCGGAACACCTATCGGCTGCATGACGCCGAACGGCATGCCGGCGATCCGGCTCCCCGGCGTCCGGCGGTGCGGGGCTGAGGCCCGGATCATGGCGGTCTGATGACGGCCCGGTGCCTCCTTGGCCTTTGCCTGCGACGCGGCGTTTATGGTATGTCACTGCCATCCGGCTGCTGGGCCGGAGGTTGGGGAATCGGTCAGACGAGATTCATGACAGATCGGGTGGCGATGTGCGCCTGCTTCGGCAAGACCGGGCCGGGCAATGGGCGCAGCGCGTGTTGCCGTGCGCGGACGGCGTGTAGGAATAGGGTCTGCGCGCAGGGGTGAAGCGAGGAGGCTGGGATGCTAGATGCCGTGCTGACCGCCGGCGTGACCGCCATTGTCACTGCTGCGGCGACCCTCGGCATCGTGTCCCGACGGCGTGAGCGCGCCAAACCGGCTGCGGTCCAGCCCAATTCACCATCGGCCGGCCTGTCTCTGACCGACCCGACGGACGACAAGGCGCGGAACGACATCTGGCGGCATGCCATCGCCGGCCTGCAGGACGGGGTCGCCCTGCTCGACGCGGAAATGGCCGTGCTCGCCGCCACCGACCGTTATGCCCAGGCCCTTGGCCTGACCCCGGCGGAATTGCCGCCGGGTCGCAGGCTGGCCGATATCCTGCGCCAGGCGGCGCTGCGCGGCGCCTATGACGGCCTGCCGGATGCCGCCGCAATCGACCATTTCGTAACGGACTGGCTGGCCTTTCTTGCCGCCCCGGCGGCGGGCGAAGCCGGCCGGGCGCAGCGCGAGCTGCGGCGCGGCGACGGGACCTGGCTGCTGGTCAGCCGCCAAGCCCTGCCGGGCGGCGGCATCCTGATGCTGGTTGCCGACATCACCGCGCAGAAGGCCGGCGAGCAGTCCCTGCTGGCGGCGCGCGATCAGGCCGAACAGCGGGCGCGCGACATGGAACGCTATATCGGCGATGTCGAGGAAGCGCGCACCAGGGTCGAGCGGCAGGCGGCCGATTATGTCGGCTTGATGGAGGAACTGGCCGAGGCGCAGAACGCCACCCAGCGCGCCCATGCCGAATTGCAGCACAAGGAAGAACAGTTGCGGCGCATGACCGATGCGCTGCCGGTCCTGGTGGCCGATATCGATGCCGCCGGCATCTATCGCTATTGCAACGACCGCTATCTCGACTTTTTCGATCTGCGGCAAAGCGAGGTGGTCGGCCAGCATCTGTCGCAGGTGGTCGGTGCCGAGGCCTATGCCGTCGTCTCCCAGGATCTCGAACAGGTGCTGAACGGCAAGGCGGCGTCCTTCCGTCGTGCCTTGTCCAGCCAGGGCGAGATGCGGCAGCTGGAGGGCCGCTATACGCCCCAGGTCAATACCGAGGGCGTCGTCGAAGGCTTCTATGTCGCCGCCTGGGACGTGACGGAGCAGTACCGGCGGGAACTCGAACTCGACCGCGAAGTGAAGACCGACGCCTTGACCGGCCTGTTGAACCGGCGCGCGCTGCTGGAAGCGCTCGACGGCTTTGCGCGTGACCTCACCGGCTTCGCGCCGAACGATGCGGCGGCGAACGGCGGTGCGCCGAACATCGCGCGGCAGATGGCGGGTGAGGGGGAAGCCGTGTTAGACGGTGCGGTGATGTTCCTCGATATCGATCACTTCAAGCAGATCAACGATACGCTCGGCCATGCCGCCGGCGATCAGCTGTTGAAGATCTTCGCCCAGCGCCTGCGCGCCGCCGTGCGCACCACCGATCATGTCGCCCGGCTGGGCGGCGATGAATTCGTCGTGCTGCTGACCGATATCGGCTCGCCCGCCCAGGCGGAGAAGGTGGCGCAGAAAATCCTCGACCGCATGCGCGATCCGGTCGGGCTCGACACCCGCATCATCGAGATCGGCACCAGCATCGGCATCGTCTATAGCCGTGGCCAGCAGGTGGCGCCGGAGCAGCTGCTGCAGGAAGCCGACACCGCCCTCTATGAAGCGAAGAAAGCCGGCCGCGGCGTCTATCGCCTGCATCTGATCAGGGATCAGATGGCGAGCGCCTGACCGCGCTCGGCTAAACGGACAAATTCAGCCGGTTCAGCCGGGACCTTGCCCGACCCGGATCGGTGTCAGCCTGTCCAGTTCATCGTCGCTGTAGATGCGCGACCGGGTGAGGAAGCGGAGGTCGTGGCCGTTCTCCAGCGAGAACATGCCGCCGCGCCCCGGCACCACGTCGATATTGAGCTGGGTATATTGCCAGTATTCGAATTGCGGGCCGCTGATATAGAAGTCGGCGCCGGCGATATTGCCGAGCAGGATATCGCTATCGCCGATGATGAACTCGCTGACGGGGTAGCACATCGGCGAGGAGCCGTCGCAGCAGCCGCCCGACTGGTGGAACAGTACCGGCCCATGTTGCCCGCGCAGCTTCTCGATCAAGGCCTCGGCCGACGCGGTGGCGATGACGCGCGGCACATAGGCGGTGCTGGCCGCGGATGACGAGGAGGCCGGTGCGTTGGTGACGGCAGTATCGGACATGAGGGTCTCCGAAGTGGTTGTCGGCGGGCTGTGGCCGCCGGTCTCAAATCCATGCCGATGGATGAGGAATGGGTCGCGATCACTGTTGCCGTCATGGACCCCCGGACTAAATCCGAGGGCCCATGGCGGCGACGCGTGACGTCGGCTCAGAAGAAGCCGAGCTTCTTCGGGCTGTAGCTCACCAGCATGTTCTTGGTCTGCTGGTAGTGGTCGAGCATCATCTTGTGGGTCTCGCGGCCGATGCCCGATTGCTTGTAGCCGCCGAAGGCCGCATGGGCCGGATAGGCGTGATAGCAATTGGTCCAGACGCGGCCCGCCTTGATCGCGCGGCCGAAGCGATAGAGCCGGTTGGCATCGCGGCTCCAGATGCCGGCGCCGAGGCCGTAGAGCGTGTCATTGGCGATGTGCAAGGCCTCTTCGTCGGTCTTGAACTTGGTCACGGCGACCACCGGACCGAAGATCTCTTCCTGGAAGATGCGCATCTTGTTGTGGCCCTCGAACACCGTCGGCTTGACGTAATAGCCGCCGGCCAGATCGCCGCCGAGGTTGTTGCGCTCGCCGCCGGTCAGGACCTTCGCCCCTTCCTGCTTGCCGATATCGAGATACGACAGAATCTTCTCGAGCTGCTCGCTGGAAGCCTGGGCGCCGATCATGGTGTTGGCGTCGAGCGGGTTGCCCTGCTTGATCGCTTCCACGCGCTTGATCGCCTTCTCCATGAAACGGTCGTAGATCGCCTCATGGATGAGGGCGCGGCTGGGGCAGGTGCAGACCTCGCCCTGGTTGAGCGCGAACATGACGAAGCCTTCGATCGCCTTGTCGAAGAAGTCGTCGTCTTCCGCCAGCACATCCTTGAAGAAGATGTTGGGCGACTTGCCGCCCAGTTCCAGCGTGACCGGGATCAGGTTCTGACTGGCATATTGCATGATCAGGCGGCCGGTCGTCGTCTCGCCGGTGAAGGCGATCTTGGCGATCCGGCTGCTGGAAGCGAGCGGCTTGCCGGCTTCGAGGCCGAAGCCGTTGACGATGTTGAGGACGCCTGCCGGCAGCAGGTCCTGCACCAGTTCCGCCCAGACCAGGATGCTGGACGGCGTCTGTTCGGCCGGCTTCAGGACCACGCAATTGCCCGCGGCGAGGGCGGGGGCAAGCTTCCATACCGCCATCAGGATCGGGAAGTTCCAGGGAATGATCTGGCCGACGACACCCAGCGGCTCATGGAAGTGATAGGCGACGGTGTCCTTGTCGATCTCGCTGATCGATCCTTCCTGGGCGCGCAGCACGCCGGCGAAATAGCGGAAATGGTCGATGGCAAGCGGGATATCGGCGGCGCGGGTCTCGCGGATCGGCTTGCCGTTGTCCCAGGTCTCGGCGACGGCCAGCGTCTCGAGGTTCTCCTCCATGCGCCGGGCGATCTCCAGCAGGATATTGGAGCGTTCGGTCGGGCTGGTCTCGCCCCACGCATCCTTGGCCTTGTGCGCGGCGTCCAGCGCCTTCTCGATATCGTCCTTGTCGGAGCGGGCGATCTCGCAGATCACCTTGCCGGTAATGGGCGTGGTGTTCTCGAAATACTTGCCGGCCACCGGGTCGACCCATTGGCCGCCGATGAAATTGCCATAGCGCGCCTTGAACGGATTGCGACCGAGCTGGCCGACAGGTTCCGGTTTATTCATGAAAAGCCTCCCTTGCACGGATGCGGTGCATCTGTGTGCTGCACGAACGATGGTGACGCGGGCGGGGTGTTGGGTGCCCGCTCTCATTGGTCGGCTGCGCCTGCAGCCGATGCGCTGATATAGCGCCCGCCATGCCAACGGCCGGCGGCTTGCCGGGCCGGCGATGGCCGGGCGGTATCGCGATGCGGCCGGTCTCGCCGCGTTTCCTGCTGCAATGCGGGAAGTTCTTGCGGCGCCCGGCGAATTTGCCCGTCCCCCCGTCGCGGTCGACTCTTGCGCCCGAAGTCCGCTATATTCATCTCAGCATAACGAGGTCGCATCGCGGCTGCGCTCGCCGGCAAAACCGTCGGCACCTGCGACAGCGGCCTTGCGACACCGGCGACGGAACTGTCGCGAAACGCGACAGTCGGTCCTCTTCTGCGGCAAGTTCCCGGCGTTTTCGCGAGGCCGGTGGATTTAGCGCTTTGGCGGACCGGTGCCGAGCGGTTATGAGTGAAGCGGGGAGGTGACGATGGTACCGATGGATCGGCGTCGCGATATTCTCGCTGCACGCCGGCTGTTCTTCGATGGACGGCCGATCGCGCAGGATGTCGTGCCGGTGCCCATTCTGAATTCCTGGCGCCGCTGCAGCGAACGGGGCTTCGACAGCCACCTGGCACCGCGCCTGGAACCAATCAGCCTGGGTGAAATGCGCCAGGCGATCCAGCGCCATGAAATACTGCAGCGTCTTTGCCGGCCGGAGATCGAAGCCCTGCATGCCGAGGCGCAATCGACCGACTGCATCGTTATCCTGACCGATGCCGAGGGGCTGATCCTCGATACCGTGGGCAATCTCGATTTCGCCGACCGTGCCGCCCAGGTGGCGTTGCGGCCGGGCGTCCCCTGGGCCGAGGCCAGCACCGGCACCAATGCGATCGGCGCCGCGCTGATCGAGGGACAGCCGATCCGCGTGCATGGCATCGAGCATTTCTTCGAGCCGCATGGATTCCTCAGCTGCTCGGCGGCACCCATCTATGACCCCTTCGGCCAGATCGCCGGCGCGCTCGACATGTCGGGGCCGGCGCTCGCCAACCAGGATCATGCCCTGGGACTGGTGCGCCTTGCCGTCGACCAGATCGAACATCGTTTTTTCGACAGCGGCTTCGAGCGCTGCGAGATCCTGCGGTTCCATCGCGAGGCGGGGCTGATCGGCACCACCCAGGAAGGCGTTCTGGCGTTTCAGGAGGGCCGCCTGATTGCCGGCAACCGGCGCGCCCTCGATCTCCTCGATCTCGACCGCCATGCTTTCGGCCGCCATCTGTTCGCCGATCTTTTCGAGACGCCGCATGGCGAGCGGCAGGCCAGCGGGGCCGCGGCGCAGCAGCGCCTGCGCAGCCATACCGGCGAGGCCTTCTTTGCCGAGCGCCAGTTGCCCCGGCCTTATCAGCAGGTGCATCTGCCGCCGCGGCTGCAACGCGTGGCGCCGCCGCGTGAGATCGATCCGATTTTCGACGCGGCGACGGCGGCCGAATTGCAGCGGGCCGTGCGTCTGCTGGAAGCCGACATTCCGCTGCTGCTGCGCGGCGAGACCGGCAGCGGCAAGGAGATATTCGCCCGCGCCATTCATCAGAACAGCGCGCGTGCCGAGCGTCCTTTCGTCGCCGTCAATTGCGCCGCCCTGCCGGAAGGGCTGATCGAATCCGAATTGTTCGGCTACGAGGAGGGCGCCTTCTCGGGGGCGCGGCGGCGCGGCGCCAAGGGCCTGATCCGCGAGGCGGCCTCCGGCGTGCTGTTCCTGGACGAGATCGGCGACATGCCGCTGGCGCTGCAGTCGCGCCTGCTGCGGGTGCTGCAGGAGCGCGAGGTGCGGCCGCTGGGCGGGGGGACCGCGAAGCCGGTTGATTTCTGCCTGATCTGTGCCAGCCACCGGGACCTGCGCGAGATGGTGGCGGCCGGCCAGTTCCGCGCCGATCTCTATTTCCGCATCGCGCAATACACGATGAGCCTGCCGGCCTTGCGCGAGATGGACGACCGGCGTGCCGTCATCGCCCGTATCTGGCAGAACCTCGGCACCGGCGCGCGGGTCAGCCTTTCGGCCGCCAGCCTCGATCTGCTGGCGGCTTACGACTGGCCCGGCAATTTCCGCCAGTTGGTGAGCAGCTTGCGGGCGGTGATCGCGCTGTCGGAGCCGTTGAGCGAGGTGACGCCGGAGATGCTCTCGGCACAATTCCTGCCGCCGGACCTGTTGCCGGCGGAGGTGCAATCGCAATCCGGATCGCGGGCGGCGGGTGTCGCGCCGCGGCCGGCGCCGGCAGTGCCGGCCGACGATCTGCGGAACACCCAGCGCGCCGCCATTGAACGGGTGCTTGCCGAATGCGGCGGCAATGTCAGCCGTGCCGCGCGCCGCCTCGGCATTCACCGCAGCACCATCTACCGGCAACGCGGCGTATAGAGCCGGATCGCTTTACAGGGAATCGCTTCGCGGTTCCTTGTAAGGCGTGAATCCGCCTCTACTCAAAAGTCTGCTCAAAAGATAGAGCGCGATCGTGCCGCGCCCTGAACGGGACGCGGCGACCGCAGCCGTCGTCGAATTAGCCCCGGGCGATGAAGCGTGACAGCTTGGGTCTTCCGGCAATGTCGCCGCTGGCCAAGGGCGGCTCGACGATCCGTTCAAACGGCAGCTGCATGGTGACGCAGGTTCCTTGTCCAGGCTCGCTGGCCACGGAGAGCTGTCCGCCATGGGCTTCCGTCAGGTATTTCGCCAGCGGCAGGCCAAGCCCGGTTCCCTGGCGCCGCCGGGTATAGACATTGTCGATCTGGCCGAACGGCGTCAGGGCGATGGCGATCTCCGCGCTGCTCATGCCGATGCCGCTGTCGCTGACATGGATGCGCAGGCCATGCGTGCGATCGACTTCCCAATGCAGGCGGATATGGCCGTCGCGCGGGGTGAATTTGATCGCGTTCGACAGCAGGTTGATCAGCGCCTGGCTGAGCGCCTGGAGATCGCCGCGAAAGCGCAAGGCGGCGGGGTCGGTCAGTATCGTGGCGGAATCGCCTGTCCCGCCTGCCGCCTCGTCCGTGGTTGCCGCCTCGACGGATTGTTGCTGATAGAGGCGTATGCCGGCCGCCCGCGCCAGGCTGCCGACCACCTGCATGGCACGGTGGAGCACGTCGTCGAGGCTGATCACGTCTTCGCTCAGGCGGAACTGGCCGGCCTCGATCTTGGCGAGGTCGAGCACCTCGTTGATGATACCGAGGAGATGCGTGCCGGCGGCATGGATGTCGCGCAGATAATCGGTCTGCTGCGGGTCGAGCGCGCCGCGATAGCCCAGCGACAGGGCCTCGGACAGGCCGATGATGGCATTGAGGGGCGTGCGCAGCTCATGGCTCATATTGGCAAGGAAGTCCGACTTCGCCTGGCTTGCCTGCTCGGCGCGATGCACCGCCTCGCGCAGGCTCTCCGCCGCACGCTCATGTTCGGTGATATCGGCATAGGTGGCGATCGAGCGGCCATCGGGCAGCGGTCGGTGCGAAATGCGGATGACATGGCCGGAGGTGAGCCGCAGCGTGAGCGCGCTCGGGCGGCGCGCGGTTGCCATGGCGACGCGGCGCTCGGCCAGCTGGGTTGCGTCGCTGTCGCGGATCAGGCCCAGTCCGACCTTGAGATCGAGCAGGGCGTAGAGCGACAGGCCGGGCCGCACGACATCGGCCGGCAGGCCGAGGAGATCGAGATAGCGTTGATTGAAGATGACCAGGTTGAGGTTGGTGTCATAGAGGCAGACGCCTTCGTCGATATTCGACAGCGCGGCATCGATGCGCTTGTTGCGCTCGGCAAGCTCCTCGGTCAGGGCGGCCAGGGCTGATTCCCGCTGCTTGCGTTCCGACACGTCGCGCAGGCTGCCGAGGAAATAACGCCGCCCGACCATCTGCAGCGGCACCACGCGCAGGTCAAGGGGCAGGGAACGGCCATTCTTCGCGAGGCCCGTCACCTCGCGCGAGCGGCCGACGATATGCGGCTGCCGGGTTTCGAGATAGCGCCGCACATAGCCGGCATGCTGGGCGGCGACCTCGGTCGCCATCAGCTTTTCCACGCGCCGGCCCAGCACTTCATCGGGGCGATAGCCGAACAGCTGGCTGGCGCCCGGCGAGAAATAGCGGATCGTCGATCGCTCATCCATCACCACGATGGCTTCCGACAGCGATGCCACCAAAGCGGCGAAGAAGCTTTCCGGCAAGGCCTCGTCCGGCGCCGGCTGATGGGGTGGCTTCATGCGCCCTTCCGCCTGCCTTTCGCCGTTCGCGCTTCCGTCAAGGCGGCAAATGTTCTCGCTGTATCCGGCATTGCCGCATTTGCCGCCATTCGCGCGCCTGTCATCGCCAACGGGCCTGTCATCGCCAACTCCGCTCTGCCTGCATCACGTCCCGGCGGCATCGCCTGCCAATATGCCGTCCGCTACATCGCTACCGGTTCGTCGCGCACGCGATCGAAGAAGCGGCGCATGCTGCTGCCCAGGCCGCTGGTCCGCTGCTGCAGGTCATCGGCGGTCTGGCGCATGGTGGTGGCAACGCGGCTGGTCAAGGCGACGGCCTCGGCGACCTCGCTCATATTGCTGGCGACGTGATTGGTGTGATCGGCCGCCTGCTGCACGCTGCGGGCGATCTCGCCGGTGGCCAATTGCTGCTCCTCGACCGCGGCGGCAATGCCCTGGGCGACCTCGCGCAGCTGGCTGACGATGCTGGACAGCATCTGGATGGCCGAGACCGACTGGTCCGCCGCCTGCTGGATGCTGGCGACCTGCGTCTCGATCTCGCCGGTCGCACCTGCGGTCTGCGAAGCGAGGCCCTTGACCTCGGAGGCGACGACGGTGAAGCCCTTGCCGGCATTGCCGGCGCGTGCGGCTTCGATCGTCGCGTTGAGGGCGAGGAGATTGGTCTGGGCGGCGATCTCGTTGATCAGGTCGAGTACCGAGCCGATATGCGTCGCCGCCTTCTGCAACGCCCGCGACAGGCTGTCCGAGGTCTCCATGGCGGCGGAGGCCTGGGCGGTGATGCGGGTCGATTCCGTCACCTGCCGGCTGATCTCGCTGATCGATCCCGCCAGCTGTTCCGCCGCCGAAGCCGCCATGGCGACATCCTTGGCGGCGCCGGCGGAGGCCTGGACGATGCTGTTGACGCGGCCGTCGGTTTCGCCGGCGCTGCCGCTGAGATCGCGTGCGGTCGCTTCGATCCGCGCCGCGGCCGTCTGCAATTCATGCAGCACCTGCTGCATCTCGCCGTCGAAGCTGCCGATCTCGTCTTCCAAAGCGCGCTGCCGCTGCAGGCGATCCTCGATCAGCGCCTGCTGATAGGCGAGGACGGCGACGCCGATATCGATCAGCAGCATCTTCATGGTCGCGGCCGCGAGTTTTCCTTGCCGCGATTTGGGCCGCGATTTCGTGCCGTTCAACTTGAAGCCGCCCCAGCCGCGGCGGCTGTCGGTTTTCTGCGCCAATTCTGTTAGCGCGATCATCAACGGACCATAGCCGGCGACATACCAGAACGGATCTAGGCCGATGCGGTTATGTGTGCGGCCGACGGTCGTTGCGCTGGCAAAATAGCTGTCACTGAAATTGCCGGTGAACAGCTGCCGCCAATGCTCGGTCTGCGCTGCCTTCAAGCGCTGTGTCTGCCCCGCCGCTTTGCCGGAGAGCTGTGGGATGGCCGTGATGCGGGCAAAGAAGGCATCCAGGAGATGCGGCAGATTCTGCTCGACGATTGGCCAGAACGCTTGCACGTCGCGGCGGTCGTCTTCGCTGAAATCCAGTAATTTCAGGCGTTCCTCGAGATGTTCAACATGTTGCGCTTGTGCCAATACGTTGCCCCCCAGACTGAAACGGATACGGCCGTCGGACCTATCGATCGATTTTTATTTGCGCGGCACGTTCCTTGGCATTGCGGTCCCAATATTGCCTCGGCGTATTGCCTCGGCCGGTCCCGACCATCGCCAGAGGCTTTTCTTCAATCGGCAGAGTGAACCGAATTTGACTTAATAATCTGCCGCTCTTTATCGAAGACAATAGCTAATGGCGGCGTACACCGCGTATAACGAACTGGCCATGATGATTGGTTTTGGTTCTATTGCCGCAGGCGGACTACATATCCGATGATCTTGCCAAGGGCATTGGCGGCCCCTATCTATTTTGGTCCTGTCGTCAGGGGCTGCAGCAAGGCGATTGCGAGCGCTGAGTTGTCGAGGTGTTCGGCGGGTAGATGATCGTGAGCCGAGGGCCAGGCGGCTCGAATAGGCGTTGATGCCGAAGCCTCGCTGTGGGATGAGAATTGCGTCATGTCCAAGAAGGAAATAAAGATCCAGCCAGTCGCCTCGGCGCGGAAGGTCCTGCATCTTTGTCCACCTACGATCGAGCAGGAAGCCCTGCAGCAAATGCTGATGGCGCGGATCCCCGACGTAACCGTGCTGTCCGCCTTCACGGTCGGTGAAGCCCTGGAACTGCTGCAGGACCAGCCCGACATCGATTTACTGCTTTTCCTCGATCATGCGGCGGATTTCGGCGGCACCTCGCTGGTTGTCGGCGCACGAACGGCCAATCCCGGCATCGTCGTCGCGGTTTACGGCCATCTCGCGACGGTCGACACACAGCGCTGGATTGATGTGGGCTGCGACGGGCTGATCGCGCGCGACATGATACCCGCGCGGTTCGTTGCCGCCGTGGAATTCGTTCTGGGCGGCAATCGCTATGTGTCGCCGGAACTGGTCGCCGTCGGCACCGGCGATGACGGCTGCGCCTTCCTGGCGACCTGCGGCTGGGGACACCCGCTGCTGGAGAAACTGCCGGTCGGCGTGCTGATGATTCAGGGTGAGCGGATCATCTATGCCAACAAGACGGCGACCGATATCACCGCCCATAGCACCGGCGAATTGTTGCGCATGCGGGTCGGCCAGTTGATCAGCGAGCCGCATCGTCCCTTCATGCGCGAGCGCATGGAATTATGGCATCGCGGCCATCCGGTCGATCCGCTGCTGGTGCTCGCCATCAAGGCCGGCGGTGTCCTGCGCTGGATTTCCGCGCGGCAATGCCAGATGTCGGTGGCCGGCACCCCGACCATCGTTTCCACCATCAGCGATCTGACGCCGCATCTTGGCGGCGCCTTCACGCAGCAGATGCTGGCAATGTCGCCGATCGACCTGATCGGGCTCGATTTCGTGCCGCTGCTAACCGGCAAGCCCATGGCCGGCATGCCGGCGATGAGCAAGCTCGGCGTCGCCGAGACAGCCGGCCCCCTCTTGACCCGGCGCCAGCATCAGGTGCTTGAGCATCTCGCGGTCGGCGCCACCAACAAAGAGATCGCCAAGCGGCTCGGCATCAGCGAAGCAACGGCCAAGCTGCATGTGCACCGTACCTTGCGGGCGCTGGGTGCGGTCAGCCGGACCGAAGCGGCTTCGATCGCGCGCTCGACCGGCTTGCTGTCCTGAAATGCCCCAGCATTCACCCGTTGCCGTGACAGTGGTCAGGCAGCGCTGGCAAGCAGGATTTTGCCGGCGCTGACATAATGCCGGGGATGGACGATGGCATGTTGTTGCGCGGCATGCAGGTCGCGCAGCCGCCGCTGCAGCGGCGAGGTGTCATAGAGTGCTGCCCCGCCGCCCAGCAGGAAACAGGCATCGGCAATGCGGACACAGGTGGCGGCGATCCAGGCCGCGACCTGCCTGCCTTGTATCAGCAGGGCTTCGGTCTTCAAGGTTCGGTCAAGCGCATGGCGCCAATGGCTGGCCGCCTGCACCTGGAGAAGAGCACGCGCAGCCTGCAGGTCGGCGGCGATGCGGCCGATTTCGGCCTGGAAGATTTCCGACTGCCGCATGGCGACGGGTGCTCGCACCTGCTGCCGGCCGGTATTGGCAAGTGCCACGATGTCATCCAGCGCCCCTTCCGCCATGCCGACATTGATGGCACCGATCAGGAACGGCAACAGATGCAGCACGGCCTGATAGAGCGGGCCTGTTTCGCAGGGAGTGCCGGTCTCGGCGTCGAAGAAATTCGTGGTCGAAACCAGTTTCTCCCGCAGCATCACGTGATGGCTGCCGCTGCCTTTGAGGCCGGCGGTGTGCCAGGTATCCTCGATCTGCCAGTCCCGCGCCGGCAAAAAAACGCCTTTGACGATGGGCGGAATGTCGGCGGGCGGATTCTCGGAGGTTTTCCCCCCGGTGGGTGACTCCACGCCGCGCAGACCCGTGGCGCCGGCCGGTCCGGGCAGCGGCCTGCCTTCCGCCGTCATGACGCAAAGGCCGAAAATCCAGTCAGCATGCTGGCAGCCGCTGGCGAAGGGCCAGCTTCCGCTGACGCGCCAGCCGGTTTCCGCCGCTTCGGCCTTGCCGGCGGGGATGGCGGTGCCGGCAAGGATCACATCCGGACCATGCCGATAGATCTGCTCATAGGTTTCACGCGGCAGCAGCGGCGCGAAGAGCGCCGAGCCGCTGCCGATCATCGCCGCCCAGCCGAGCGAGCCATCGATGCGGCCAAGTGCCCTGATCACCTCCAATGCTGCCGGCAGCTCGAGCTCCAGGCCGCCGAGGGGCGCCGGTGTGAACATGCGAAAGACGCCGATCGATCGCAGCACCTCCACGAGATCGCGGGGTATCTGCCGGGCCGCCTCGATCTCAGCGGCACGGGCAGCGATGCCGGGCGCCAGTGCCTGGATGTCGGCGAGCATCCGGGCGGCGACGGGAGGGTGGGGCGGTGACGATGCGAGAGCCATCATGCGGGCAATATGGCGAGGCATTATTCGGCGGATCAAGAAATTTGCGGCTACGGATGTAACATCAGCCCTGCATGAAATCATGAATGCAACCGCCGCCATCGATGCTGCAACGATCGCCATCTCGCCGGCCGCCAGGGCACGGCGTCCATGCCGTCCCGGGTCAGCGGCCGAAATCGCCGCCGATCGGCGTGGTGCCGGCCATCATATGGGCCGCGAGGTCATCATCCGATTGCGGGTCGGCCAGGTTGGGGCCGAAGATGCCGCCGAACAGGGCGAAGGCGACCTTCGCCGGTCCCGCGCTGCCGTCGGTGGTATCGCGCGGCGCCGTGGCATCGCCGCGCATCAGCGGCAGGAATACCAGTTCGAAGCGCAGATAGGTCTTGTCGATGAGATAGGGGACGCCCTGCACGGCGAAGGGCTGGCGCGTTTCCACCACCCGATCGAAGACGGGATACCAGCGATGGGCAAACACCGCGCCGAAATCCGACATATGCCCCCGGGTGACATGGGACATGCTGAAATCTTCGCCGATCCGTGTGCCGATATAGCGGAACAGCACATCATAGGGACGATAGGGGTTATCGTGGCGGTCGTATTCGATGAGGCAGAGATGAGGCAGGAGATGCGGCACATCGGCCGGTTCGAACTGGTCGCGGCCCGGCAGGCCGTCCTGTTTCGGCCAAGCCTGCCAATGCCCCAGCAGCTCGCGCAATTTCGCCTCGGTCGGCGTCGGCGAAATCGTCAAGCTCGGCGATTCCAGCAACGGGCTTCCCGCTGCCGACGGCATAGCGCTCATTGATCCCCCAACCGCTCGGCTCAGCGTATAACGGGTCGTTAAATAATGGGCGATGTTAACGGCACCCGCAAGATTTGGCCAGCAATGTCGCAATCATGACATGGCTATCATTAGAGATATTTCGTTACAGGCGGGTGATGCCGAACAAGGCGGAACGGAACAAGCGCGACAAAACTTGCGGCCCTCTCCTCTTATGGGGCCCGCTTACCGCTTATGGGGATGGAGTACCGCGCTGTCCGCATCGCCGTCAGCAGCGAAACAATCGCCCCAATCGAGACGCCGCGCGCGCTTATAGCGATCGCCGTCACGTCGGCTGAGGCCGATCTCGCGATAGCGACCCGCTGCATCGCAGAGCTGCAACTGCACCCGGCCGCCGCTCTGCCATACCGGTCCGATGATGCGCGCCGGCTTTTGCTGTTCGGCCGCGGCGGTGTTGCCAATGGCGGGGCTGGCTGCGGCGAGAAAAATGAATTTCTCGTCCTCCCAGGGCACATCGGCCTGCTTGGCGAGCCGGTGCAGCCGTGAGCGCGCCACCCGGCGCGAGAAGTGGCACCAGGACGAAGTGCCGGCGACCTCGGCCGTGACGGTCTCGGCTTTCGCCGGCGGCAGAAGCGGGCAGCGCAGCGCATGCGGGCAGGGGGCGATGATGTCGGCGCCCCTGTGGAGCAGCTGATCGCGTGCCGTCAGGATGCGGTGCCAGCCGGCCGGCGTCCCCGGCTCGACAATCAGCAGCAAGCCGTCGCAATGCGCCCAGGCCCAGTCGATCAGCCGTACCCGTGCCTCCGGGGCCAATTCGTCGAGCACATAGCAAAGGGTGACGAGATCGCCGCCGGCATTGCCGCAGATCTCGCTGCCTTCGCCGAGATGGGCAAGGTCGGCGACGGCCCAGGCAATGCCGGTCTGGCCGCCGGCCGCCGCCGGCAGGGCCTGATCGATCAGCGCCTCGCCCTGTTTGCGGATGGCCGGGCTGCCTTCCACCAGCACGGCGGCGTTGAGACGGGGCCAGCAATCGAGCGCGGCCCAGAGCGCGGTGCCGGGACCGGCGCCGAGATCCAGCAGGTTTTCCGGCATGAAATCCGGCAGGCGCTCCTCGACCATGGCGAGGGCCGCGCGGATGGCGGCATAGGTCGCGGGCAGGCGGGTCGCGAGATAGGCCTGGGCCGCCAGATCGTCATCGACATGCAGGCGGCCATCGCGAATTTCGCCGCGATAGCGCTGCGACAGGCGCGCCGCGGCCTGCGTCAGATCGCTGAGGGCAATGCCCTCCAGGGCGCGGTCAACGGCATGACGCAAGGCGGCGGGCAGTTCCATTACGTCCGATCGGTGGAGTTACGAGCTAGTGGGGTTATGAGCCAGTGAGGTTACGAGGCGCCAACGCGCGGTCGCGTTACGGCCGGCAGATCATGCGCAGGCGTGACCGGTCGTCAAGCGGGCATGCACCGGTCTTGGACCGGAGGGAAGAGCGCAATGGCGCCACCACAATCGCATGGATCGATGCAAGGTCAGGCGGCAGGAACCGTATCACGTGCAAATGCTCCTAGGTGTATGGTATTTGAGGCCTATGTTTACACCCTTATAGGCTGCCTTACCCAATTTCCAATCAAGGTCATGGTCAGCGTGTAATCATCTGTTTCTAATTGAATTTTACAAAATACAATTTACCGAAAATTATCATTCAGTCTGCAGAATTCGCGTCGCCACACGCAACCATATAGAGAAACCAGTGGCGAAGGGGAAATGTTCATGTCACTGCATCCGTCCGGGGCCGGCATCGCCGTTGCTCCGCCTGGAAGTTCGCTTGCCGCCGGCCCGTCTATACGATCGGCTAGCCGGCTTTATACGTTAGCACGCGGCCGATATACGGTTGCCGGCTGGGCACTGGCGGGATTTTCGCCCACAGTGCAATCATCGCGTCGCCTGCTTGGCCCATCGCCTTTTCCAGTCGGCGGAAAGCTCACCACCTCGCGAGATCACGCTGTCGATGGCGCAAGCTGCGCATCGGTGGAACAGCTCATGCAACAGGCACAATTTCGTCAAGGAGCCATCTGATGTCCCTGCGTCTTTTCGGCAGCGATGCCGCCGCCGTCCTGTCCGCGCTGGGGCGTTCCCAGGCAATCATCGAATTCAAGCTGGATGGCACGATCATCACAGCCAACGAAAACTTCCTGAAGGCCTTGGGCTACACGCTGCCCGAAATTCAGGGCAAGCATCACAGCATGTTTGTCGAACCTGCTTATCGCGAGAGTCCCGCCTATCGCCAGTTCTGGGAGAAGCTGCGGGCCGGCGATTTTGCCGCCGAGCGTTTCAAACGGATCGGCAAGGGCGGCAAGGAGGTCTGGATCGAGGCCTCCTACAACCCGGTCCTGGGCGGCGGCGGCAAGCCTTACAAGGTGGTCAAATTCGCCACCGACATCACCGCGCAGAAACTGGCGGAGGCCGATCTGCAGGGCCAGGTCGCGGCGATCAACCGATCGCAGGCGGTCATCCAGTTCGAACTGGACGGCACCGTGATCGACGCCAATGCGAATTTCCTGTCGGTGCTCGGCTACAATCTGGCGGACATCAAGGGCAAGCATCACAGCATGTTCGTCGAACCGGCCTATCGCGACAGCGGCGAGTACCGGCAATTCTGGCAGAACCTGCGGAGCGGCGAATATCAGGCCGGTCAGTTCAAGCGCATCGGCAAGGGCGGCAAGGAGGTCTGGATCGAGGCCAGTTACAATCCGATCCTCGATGCCAACGGCCGGCCCTATAAGGTCGTCAAATTCGCCACCGATCTCTCGAAGCGCAAGGATGAGAACCGGGCGCTCGCCAACGATTTCGAGCGCAACGTGAAGGCCCTGGTGCAGCAGGTGGCCGGCTCGGCCGGCAATATGCAGGGCACGGCGCAGTCTTTGGCCGCGGTGGCGGAACAGACCAATCAGCAATCCTCGACCGTCTCGGCCGCAACGGAAGAACTGGCGACATCGGTCAATGAAATCGCCCGCCAGATCACGGACGCCAATACCGTGATCGGCACGGCGGTTGCCGGCGCCCGCAAATCCGAACAGATGGTCGCCGATCTGGTCGGTGCGGCCGAGAAGATCGGGACCGTGACGCAGATGATCAACGACATCGCCTCGCAGACCAATCTGCTGGCGCTCAATGCCACCATCGAAGCGGCGCGGGCCGGTGAGGCCGGCAAGGGCTTCGCCGTCGTCGCCTCGGAAGTCAAGTCGCTGGCGACGCAAACCAGCAAGGCGACCGAGGAAATCGAGCAACAGATCCGCGATATCCAGGAATCGAGTCAGGCGACCGCCAGCGCGATCCGTGAAATCGCCGATATCATCACCAAGGTGAGTGAGATCAGCACCTCGATCTCCGGTGCGGTCGAGGAACAGTCGGCGGCCACGCGGGAGGTCTCCAGCAATATCAGCGGCGTCACCCAGGCGGCCGACGAAACCGGCCGCTCGTCTTCAAACGTGCTCACCGTATCGCAGGAACTGGCGCATCAGGCGGCCGAGCTTGAACAGCGGGTCGATCAGTTCCTGGTCACCGTGCGGGCGATGTAGCCCGGACGTTTGAAACATAAGCGTCAAAAGCGGCGGTTGTCAGGCAGGCAGCCGCCGCTTTCAGTCCCCCCTGTCGTTTGTTGTTGCCGACCGTCCAGGTCTCGCTTCCTGCCTTTCTATACCTTGGTCTAGTCCGACTGTACTTCTGACCTTCCGGCTGTACCGCTGCAGGTCTACCTGCCTAGGGCATCCCTCCGCATATTCGGTTCGATGATTTGCTGCCGGTGCCAAGACATTGCCGGCGACGACGGACGAAGCGCCATACACCGCCGCCATACCGGCCCGGTCGTCGGCGCATTCAGGAGAGAGACCATGAAGAATCTGAAGATCGGAACCAAGATCCTCTGTGCGGTCGGTGTGCTGGCCGTGCTCACGGGTATCGCCCTCGCGTTTTCCACCTATCGCATGAACAGCATGAGCAGCGACTACGGCGCGGTGATCCGCGGTCCGCAGGCGGAGGTCTACTTCCTCGCGCGTGCCAATCGCCGCACGATGACGGTCCTTGCCGACATTTTCGGCACAATCGCCGAGACCGATCCGGTCGAGATCAAGCGGATGTCGAGTGCCTATCCCGAAGACATGGCCAAATTTCGCGAATTCATGAACAAGGCTGCAGCCGCCCAGCCGCAGGACGCCCCGATCATTCAGGGTTTTGTTGCGGCACTGGATAAGCTGGACGAGCCGATGAAGCAGGTCATCGCCCTCGCCAGTGCAAATCAGAATGCGCAGGCGGTCGACCTCTATCATAAGGATGTGCGCGACACCCTGACCGCCATCGTCGCCAAGGTAGCGAAATTCGTCGAGGATACGAGCGCTGCTACCGACAAGGTCGTCGCGGAGACGGACAGCATGGCGGCACGTACGATCTATCTGTCGATCGCGGTCGGTGTCGTGGGCGTGGCCATCGGTGTGATCGTTGCGCTGCTGGTTTCCAAGACCGGCATCGTCGCGCCGATCGGTGCCGTCAACGGAGCGATGCAGGAGCTCAGCAACGGCCAGCTGGAAACGCATATCCCCGGCACGGAGCGCCGTGACGAGGTGGGTGCGATGGCGAAGACCTTGCAGGTCTTCCGCGACAAGCTGGCCGATGGCGAGCGCATGCGGACGGCGCAGCAGGCCGAGCAGGAGCGCCAGTTGAAGCGCGCCCAGACGGTCGAAGCCGCCGTGGCCCGCTTCGAAAATACCATTGCCAGTGTCGTCTCCACGGTCAGCAGCTCGGCGACGGAGTTGCAGTCGACCGCCCAGTCGATGACGGCGACGGCCGAAGAGACGTCGCGCCAGTCCTCGGTGGTTGCCGCGGCTTCTTCCCAGACGACGCAGAACGTGCAGACAGTTGCCGCAGCCACGGAAGAATTGTCCGCCTCGATCCATGAGATCGCCAGCCAGGTGACGGAAGCCGGCCGCATCATCAACCAGGCCGTGGCCCAGGCGTCTGAAACCGATGCCAAGGTGAAAAGCCTGTCGGAGGCGGCGCAGAAGATCGGCGAAGTGGTCGGCCTGATCAACGACATCGCCTCGCAGACCAACCTGCTGGCGCTGAATGCGACGATCGAGGCGGCCCGGGCGGGTGAGGCCGGCAAGGGCTTCGCCGTGGTTGCTTCGGAGGTGAAGACCCTGGCGACGCAGACGGCCCGGGCGACCGATGAAATCGACGCCCAGATCCGCGCGATCCAGGAAGCGTCGGCCAGTTCGGCTGAAGCCATTCGCGAGATCGCCGATACCATCCGGCGCGTCAACGAGGTCTCCACGGCGATTGCCTCGGCGGTGGAAGAGCAGGGGGCCGCGACCCAGGAAATCTCCCGCAACGTCCAGCAGGCGGCCCAGGGTACGTCGGAAGTCTCGAGCAATATCGGTAACGTCACCGAGGCGGCGACCGAGACCGGCCACGCGGCCGGCGATGTGCTGGGTGCCGCGGGCGAACTCGCCCGCAATGGCGACGTGCTGCGCAACGAGGTGGAGAACTTCCTGCGCGAGATCCGCGCCGCTTGAGGTGCGTTTCGCAGGAGCGGCGCTCCTGCCAGCAATGATGACGGCCACCGGCTTAAACCGGTGGCCGTCATTGCATTTGCCGGTATCCCCTCTGCGGATATCATGATCGATCCAGTCGAGCGACTGCTGCCGCCTATCAAGCGAAGCGGTACTTCTTCCTAGCTCTTCGTGACAGTCGTATGATCTTACGGACCGCCGCCGCAGCGCAGCGATAAGTTAAAACAATCTTTACGTTTACACCCCGATAGTCCGGCCTCGTTTCGGATAAGGATCGCGGCGCCGCCATCCCGGCCCCTCTTCGTCCGTCAGCCTGCCGCCTGCCCCCACGTCCCGCCCTGTCGCGCCGGCCTCGCCCGGCATGCCTGCGCCCTATCGGAGCATTCCATGAAAAATTTCAAGATCGGCTCGAAGATCGTCAGCGTCGTGCTGCTGCTGGCGATCGTCAGCGGCCTCGCAATCGGCTTTGCCGCCTTCCGCATGTCTTCGATGAGTGGCGCCTATGACGATCTGGTGAACAAGCAGGCGCTGGAGACGGTCTATCTCACCCGCGGCAATCGTCTGCTGGCCACCGTCAAGGCCGATTTGTACGGCGTCATCGCGGAAACCTCGGACGAAGAGACCAAGACGATGGTGGCGCAGTTTCCGGGCGATCTCAGTTCCTTTGAGGATTATCTCGACAAGGCCAAGGCGCTCGATGCCGGCGATGTCGGCGCCATCGAGGACGTGCGGGCGGATTTCGACAAGATGCAGGAGGCGATGAAGCAGGTCATCAGCCTGGGCGCCAACAATCAGAACGACAAGGCGGTCGAGATCTTCCATACCAGCATTCGCGAACCGCTCAATGCCCTGGTGAAGAAGATGACCGATCTGGTCAGCGATAATCTCAACCAGACCACGGCCGGCGCGGCGGCAACCACGGCGGCCGCGCGCGAGACGATCTATATCACCATCGGCGTCACGGTTCTCGGCATCGTCATCGGTCTCGCCATCGCTCTCTATATCGCCCGGTTCGGCATCGTCGTGCCGATCAACGGCGTCAACGCGGCGATGCAAAGCCTCAGCAGCGGCCACCTCGATGTCGCGATTGCCGGCACCGAGCGCGGCGATGAGGTGGGCGCGATGGCGAAGACCCTGGAGGTATTCCGGGACAAGCTTGCGGAGGGCGAGCGGCTGCGGGCGGCCCAGCAGGCCGAGCAGGAACATCAGTTGAAGCGCGCGCAACAGGTGGAGGCGGCGGTGGCCCGTTTCGAGCAGGCGATCGCCGGCGTCGTCTCGACGGTCAGCAGTTCGGCGACGGAATTGCAGTCGACGGCCCAATCGATGACGGCGACGGCGGAGGAGACCGCACGGCAGTCGACGGCTGTGGCCGCGGCTTCGACCCAGACCACGCAAAACGTGCAGACCGTCGCTTCGGCAACCGAGGAACTGTCCGCCTCGATCCGCGAGATCGGCAGCCAGATCAATGAAGCCAGCCGTATCATCGGCAGCGCGGTGAGCCAGGCAGCGGAGACCGACGCCAAGGTGAAGAGCCTGTCGGAGGCGGCGCAGAAGATCGGCGAAGTGGTCGGCCTGATCAATGACATCGCCTCGCAGACCAACCTGCTGGCCTTGAACGCGACGATCGAAGCGGCGCGGGCGGGCGAGGCCGGCAAGGGCTTCGCCGTGGTTGCTTCGGAGGTGAAGACCCTGGCGACGCAGACGGCGCGGGCGACCGACGAGATCGACGCGCAGATCCGCTCGATCCAGGAAGCCTCGGGCAGTTCGGCCCAGGCCATTCGCGCAATCGCCGACACCATCCGCCGCGTCAACGAAGTTTCGACGGCGATCGCTTCGGCGGTGGAAGAGCAGGGGGCGGCTACCCAGGAGATTTCCCGCAACGTGCAGCAGGCGGCGCAGGGCACCTCGGAAGTTTCCGCCAATATCGGCAATGTCACCCAGGCCGCGGCCGAGACCGGCCACGCCGCCGGCGACGTGCTGACCGCCGCCACCGGCCTTGCCCGCAACGGCGACACCTTGCGCCGCGAGGTCGACAACTTCCTGCGGGATATCCGCGCGGCTTAAGTTTTTCGCCCGGCGGAGTCTCCGAGGGCCGATCACGCGGAGGCTGGACCGAGGGCAAAGTCGCCGTTTGCGGCCAGCCGGGGGCGTGCCCCCCCCGGCACGGTCGGGGATTCCCCGCGCCAACTGCCGATAAGACCCCAGAAAAGGGCAAGATTCCGGCCGCGCCCGGGCGTCGCAACCGCTGCGGCCCTGCTCATCGCGGCGACATGCGGGATCGAGTTTTACAAATCTGGCGCCCGTGCTGCCGATAGATCGCCGGCTTTTGGGCATTATTTACCATTAATTATTCATATTGAATGAATCTAATCGGGTGCGGGTGCCCGGCGGTGTGCCGTTCCAACCCGAAGCTGGGTATCATTTTGGAGCTGCAGATGAAGAATTTAAAAATCGGCTCAAAGATCATCTTTGTCGTGTTGGTCCTCGCCGTCCTGACCGGCGCGGCGCTCGCCTTCTCCGCCTATCGCATGAGCCAGATGACCGGCGATTATACGGCGGTCATTGCCGGGCCGGAGGAGGAGATATTCAACCTGGCCCGTGCCGGACGGTTTCTCATGACAGTGAAATCGGACCTCTATGGCATCGTCGCCGAGACTGACGACAATGAAATCAAGGCGACGGCGGCGCAGTTTCCCGAGGACGTGGACAACTACCGCAAGTTCCTTGCCCGGGCCAAGCAGGCGGCGCCGGAAGATACCGCTCAGATCGACCAGGTTAATGCCGATTTCGACAAGATACTCGAACCGATGAAGCAGGTTGTCGCGCTGGGCTCCGCCAATCAGAACGACAAGGCGCTCGATGTCTTTCACAAGGAAGTTCGGGAGCCCCTGGCCGCCTTGCTGAAAAGCATGACGGCGGTGGTGGAGGACAATGTGACCAGCACGGCCGACACGGTCAAGGAAACGACCGCCACGGCCAGCCATTCGATCTATCTCGCCATCGCCGTCGGTCTCATCGGCGTGGTGCTGGGCGTGGTCATCGCTCTGGTGGTTGCCAGGACCGGCATCGTCGCGCCGATCAACGGTATCAACGGCGCCATGCACAGCCTGAGCGCGGGAGAACTGGACGTCACCATCCCTGGGACGGATCGCGGTGATGAGGTAGGCGTCATGGCGAAGACCTTGCAGGTGTTTCGCGACAAGCTGGCCGAGGGCGAGCGGCTGCGCACGGCACAGCAGGCCGAACAGGAGCGCCAGCTGAAACGCGCCCAGCAGGTCGAGGCCGCGGTGGCCCGTTTCGAAAAGGCGATCGCCGGCGTCGTTTCCACCGTCAGCAGTTCGGCGACGGAATTGCAGTCGACGGCGCAATCGATGACGGCGACGGCGGAGGAAACCTCGCGTCAGTCGACCGCCGTCTCGGCCGCCTCGGAGCAGACGACGCAGAATGTTCAGATGGTGGCCTCGGCGACGGAAGAACTTTCCGCCTCGATCCGCGAGATCAGCACGCAGATCGCCGAAGCCAGCCGCATCATCGGCGACGCCGTTTCGCAAGCCGCGGAAACCGACGCCAAGGTGACGAGCCTGGCCGAAGCGGCACAGAAGATCGGCGACGTGGTCGGCCTCATCAACGACATTGCCTCGCAGACCAATCTGCTGGCCTTGAACGCCACCATCGAAGCGGCGCGGGCGGGCGAGGCCGGCAAGGGCTTCGCCGTGGTCGCCTCGGAGGTGAAGACCCTGGCGACGCAGACGGCGCGCGCGACCGACGAGATCGACGCGCAGATCCGCTCGATCCAGGAGGCCTCGGTCAGTTCGGCCCAGGCCATTCGCGAGATCGCCAATACCATCCGCCGCGTCAACGAGGTCTCCACCGCCATCGCTTCGGCGGTCGAAGAGCAGGGCGCCGCCACACAGGAGATTTCCCGCAACGTGCAGCAGGCCGCCCACGGCACCTCGGAAGTCTCAGCCAATATCGGCAATGTCACCCAGGCCGCTGCCGAGACGGGTCACGCCGCCGGCGATGTGCTGCACGCCGCCGGCGATCTCGCCCGTAATGGCGATGTGCTGCGCAACGAGGTCGACAATTTCCTGCGCGATATCCGTGCGGCGTAGTTACCTGGCGCCACGGCGCCGCGGCGGATCGCTTCCGGCAAGCCGGAGAGATCCTCAGTGCCCGCCGGCGGCGGCACTCATATCGAGATCGTGCTGCGGCCTGGCCTTGATCCACAGCCAGGAAACGATCGCGGCCAGCAACAGCATGCCGGTAGACAGGCGGAACACGTCCTGAAGTCCGCTGGTGACGTCGCTGCGGGCGATGAGGCCGCCGAAGAGAGCAACGCCCATGGCGCCACCGACCTGGCGTGCGGTGTTGAGCACGGCCGAAGCCGTACCGGCGCGTTGCCGCTCGATGCTGGCGAGCACCGAGGCGGTCATGGCCGGCACGGTGACGCCGGTGCCGATCGGGATCAAGGCGAGCGCGATGGCCATATAGAGGAAGGGCGTCGTCGCGCTGACATCATAGAGCAGCGCGAAGCCGGCCGCGCCGACGATGAGGCCGCCGGTGATCGGCAGGCGGAAACCGAGACGGGTGGCGAGCCAGCCGCTGGCGATATTGGACAGGACGAAGATCCCCGTCAGCGGCAGGAAGGCAAGGCCGGTCTCGCCCGGCGTATAGTGCCGGACCTCCTGGAAATAAAGGCTGAGCACGAAGATCAGGCCATAGAAGGTGACGTTGATCACCACGCCCACGCAACTCGCGGCCGAGAAGGTCGAACGGCGAAAGAAGCCGAGAGGCAGCATCGGATGGGGATGCCGGCGTTCGATGATCAGGAAGATGAGGCCGCCGATGAAGGCTGCGCCAAAGGCCTTGATGACGAAGGGATCGCTCCAGCCGCGCGATCCCGCTTCGATGACGGCGCCGGTCAGGCTGGTGAGCGTGACGATCGCCAGGATCTGGCCCAGCCAGTCGAAGGTGCCGTGCTTGTGGGTTGTGCTTTCGGCGACATAGCGCCAGACCATCCAGAGGGCGAGAGCGCAGAGCGGCAGATTGACCAGGAAGATGCTGCGCCAGCCGAAGGCATCGATCAGGAAGCCGCCGATCAGCGGGCCGGCCGCCACCGCGGCGCCGCCGGTCGAACTCCACCAGCCGATGGCGCGGGTCCGCATCCGGTGATCGTCGCCACAGGCATGGGCGATCAAGGCCAGCGAGGTCGGCATGATCATGGCGGCGCTGGCGCCCTGCACCACACGGGCGACGATCAATGTCAGGGTGTCCGGCGCGATGCCGCAGCCGAGCGAGGCGAGACCGAAGAGGATGATGCCGAGCACATAGGTGCCGCGCGAACCGAGCCGGTCGCCGATCACCCCGGCCGACAGCAGCAGCCCTGCGAAGGCGAGGGTATACGCATCGATGACCCATTGCAGGCCGCCGACCGCGGCACCCAGCTGAGCGCCGATATGCGGCAGGGCGACATTGACGATGGTGATATCGATCATCACCACGATGAGGCCAAGACTGGTCGCGGCCAAGGTCCAGCCGAGCGAGCCGCGTCGCGCTGCCCGGCTGGTCTGGGCGGGCTGCTCGCTGCGCTCGTCGGCGACGGTATGCTCAAGCATATTGACGTCGGCCGAAACCGATTCGGTGTTCGCCGTCGTATCCCTCATTTCCTCGGAACAGGCAGAGTCAGATCGGTGATCCATCACGTCTCCTCTCGCACGCGATCGCTGTCGATCGCGGCGGCTGGATGAAGCAGATAGAACCGACGCATTCTATCGACGCCAGGCGTGGCGCTGTTCGCGGCGATTGCACATGAAACTGCAACAGGCGAACTGCAGCGGATCGCAAGGGAGCCGGGTCGATATCCGATCGTCGGCGATGTCAGGAATTCGGCCACCTGCCAGCACAGCCGAACCCGGACCGGTGGCAAGGACCCACTCGAAGAGGTCAACAGGTTGCCCGCGCGCTTCCGGCGCAGGGCCGGGAACGAGTTGCGAGCGATTTTGTTACCCTACCGATAAATGCCGCAGTGCAGTAGCGTTGTTCCGTCATGCAACACTTCGCATTTTTTCATGGCTAACGCGGCGTGCCGGAATGGGTGGGGCGGCGTTGCTTTGCCGAGCCTCGCCGGAAGGCGGATGGCCGCGTTCGGCCGGCTCGGCTAGACTGATCGTCAGGGCGGTTTATTCCGCTGTCGCAACGGTCGGCTGGCCACAGGCTGCATGACAATCAGGCGTCGCGCACCCGGCGGTGCCGAAAGTCGCGGGAAGAGCGGGACAGAATATGATCAGGCGCCTGGTGCGGCGAGACGAAAAAGTGCTGCGGCCGGGCGTTGCCGCCGGCTGGCGGGCCGGCGGCATGGCTGTCCTCCTGCTGACAATGCTCCTGCCGGCCATGCTCGTATCCGCGCCGGCCATTGTTGCGAGGCCCGCCATGGCGGCCAGCAATCCGCCGCCGGTACCGGCTGAGAAGCCGCTGACTTCGGCGCAGATCATCCAGCTGCTCAACGGCAAGACCTATCGCTTTACCGCCTATGGCCGGCCCCTGACCGGGACGACGCATTGGGATATCGCCGCCCATACGGTCAGCGGGAGCTATAATTATGCCGGCATTTTCAGGGGCAGCTATCAGGCGGAATGGAATGTCGTCGATGACAAATCCTGCACCCGCGATGAACATCAGGGTTTGCTCTGCCTCACGATCTATGCCTATGGCAGCGGCTTCATGGAAGTGACGAGTAAAGGCGAGGTCCATTCGATCTCGGAGCCGCAATAGACACGCGCCCCGGCAGAATCGCATGGCAGGTTCCGCCACGCCGATCGCGGCAATGACTGGAAATGGCCGCTCGCAGACCTTAAGTTGCATTCATGCCCGGGATCGCATGACCGGTGCGTCCCGTCGCGATCCGTTTCCCGTCGATCAGTAGGTGATCTTGCCATCGATGCCGTCTTCTTTCCCACTTGCGTCACAGACTGCCGCCTGGCAGCCGGCCCCCGGCAGCGCCGAGCGGCCGATTTTCGCTATCGGCGACGTCCATGGCCGGCTTGACCTGCTGACCGTTCTGCATGAGCGGATCGGCGAGATCGTTGCCGCCGACGGCCTGGCCAATCCGCTTGTCGTGCATCTCGGTGACTATGTCGATCGCGGGCCGCAGCCGCTGGCCTGTCTGGAACGGGCATTGAACGGCCTCGACGGCATCGAGACCGTCAGCCTCGCCGGCAATCACGAGCAGTTCATGTATCGCTGCCTTGCCGCCGCCGAAGCCGCCCTCGATGAGGCGGCGCGGGGCGATCCCTTTGCCGCCGAGGACATGAACCAGGTCGTCGCCGCCTGGTTCGATTATAATTGCGGCACGGCGGTGGCGCGCGAGCTGGGTTTCGGCGACCCGCATGCGGTGGTCAACGATCCCTGGCACTTTCATGCCCGCCTGATCGAACGCCTGGGGCCGGAACTGCTGGCGCGGTTCCGCGATCTGCCGAACCATTATCGCGCGGGCGATTACTTCTTCATTCATGGCGGGCTGCATCCTGCCATCGACCTCGCCGAACAATTGGCGCCGCATTGGGGGCGCTTCCGTTTCGGCTCGATGGACAGCGATCCGCTGTGGGTACGCGGTCCCTTCCTGACCCATCCCGGCACGTTCGAATTCACCGGCGCCGGCGACTATGCCGATTACACCGGTCCTTTCATCGTCGTGCATGGCCATACGATCAGCGAGCAGCCGGAGGTCAGGCATAACCGCATCGGTGTCGATACCGGCGCCTTCATGACCGGCCGCCTGACCGCCGTGGAACTGCGCGGCGATCAGCTGCGCTTCATCACCGCGATCGGGCCCTCTGTGCCGTGGGGAGTGTATTAAGCGCGGTCTTTATGGGCGCGCGGCCTCTACCACGCGGATGGCTGTTACGCCGCTCGGCTTATGATGCCTGGATTGGGATGCCCGGAGGTCGAGCAGCAGGCCAAGGCCGAACGCACCGGTCAGGGCGCCGATCGGCGAGAGAGGATTGCCGACCCTGATCCTGCCCGTCGGCCGTTTCAGAGTCGGTAAGGTTCGGTTTTTCCCCGCATCTTCCGATCTGCGCCGGATTGACGGTCGATGATGCGGCGCGCCCCGCATGGCTGTCAATTGACTTGACGGCAGGCGGCCTGTCACCGCCCCGCCTGTCGTCGTCCCGCCTCTCGCCATCCCCCGTCTTGCATCCGCACAGTGTCGCCGCTTCACAGTGTCGGCCGCTTCGCCACGCCCGACAGGGACGGAAAGCTTGATTTGCATCAAGGCGATTGCCACAGCACTGTCACAATATGGACAAGGTAATTGACGATCGGGTCGCGCCGGGCCTTCTTTCCGGTCCGGCAGGATTATGGTGACCTGGTGTTCAAGCCAAACCAGGGCGGCGCATTGCAGAGAGGGCAGACGCGTTGGGTGATCAAGGTGGGACGCTAAAGGGATCGCCGGGCGAAAGAATGAAACCGCAAGTGCGGTTTGCCGGCGCCGACGGCGATGGAAACGGCAGTTTTGCACTGCGGAAAGTCGCCGCCGAGTTTGAGACAGCCGTCACCTCAGCCGGCGATGTCATTGCCAGTCTGCTGTTACCCCGAACCCTGCGCCGCTTCATCTGGGAAAGCAGCGGCTGGCACCAGCTTGGCCTCTGCCTGTTGTCGGTGGCGCTGTTCCTGGTCGGCACCGTGCCGCTGGAAGTGCAGCGCCGCCTGGTCAATGACGTGGTGAAAGGCGGCAACTATCATCCGGTACTGCTGCTGTCGCTGGTCTATCTTGCCCTCATTCTGAGCGAGGGTGTGATCAAGCTGATCTTGAACATCTACAGCAGCTGGGTCAGCGAGAATGCCGTGCGCCATCTGCGGCACCGGATCGCCAAGATCAGCGCCGCCACCGTGCCGAGTACGAGCTTTGGCGGATCTGTCACGACCATTCCGCCGGATCATGACGTCTCTGCCTGCGACATTTGCATCCGCGCCAAGATCGAGGGCATCGAGACGTCGCTGCTGCTGAACGAGGTGGAGCCGGTCGGCGGTTTCATCGGAATCAGCGTCATGCAGCCTTTGTTGCAAGGCGGCATCCTGGTCAGCGTCTTCGGATACCTGACTTTCATCGACCCGCAGATGGCTCTGCTCAATCTTCTGATCTTCGCGCCGCAGTTCATCTTTGTGCCTTTGCTGCAGCGCGCCATCAATCGCCGCGCGAAGCGCCGCGTTTCTGTCCTGCGGGCGGTCAGCGGCGGGGTCATCGGCAGCGCCACCGCACCATCCGCCGGGGTCATCCAGGCGGACTACGGCAGCGAGCAGGACAGCAGGGTGGATCGCATCTACCGGCTCAATATGGGCATCTACAAGCTGAAGTTCAGCATGAACTTCCTGATGAACCTGATGTATCACCTCGGCGTCATCGGCGCGCTGGCGATCGGCGGCTGGTTCGTCATCGAAGGGCAGACTGAAATCGGCACCGTCGTCGCCTTCGTATCCGGCCTCGCCAAGATAAACGACCCCTGGGGCGATATCGTCGACTGGTTCCGCGAGATGACGGTGACCCGGGTCAAATATGTGATGATCCGCGATGCCGCCGACTGGATCAGCCATTGCCGCGAACTGCATGACACCTTGGAAGCGGAACCCGGCGCGCCGTTGACCACGGTCTAGCTTCGCCGACGGGGCTCAGCCGCGGCAAGCGTTCAATAGAACAGCCCGGCCGCGAGGTCGCGCTTGGCCTGATCGAGCACGCCCTGGTCGCGGATATAGGCCAGGCCGCGATTGAAATCGGCGATCAGCTGCGTGGCCCGCGGGCTCGCCTTGGAGATGGCGAGACAGGAGGGCTGCTCGTCGACGGGCTTCGGGTCGTAGCCGATGAGCGCCGCCTCCGCGGGGGCGAGATTGCGGCTGAGAAGGTCGAGACCGACATCGCGATTCATCACCACGATATCGGTGCGTTTCGCCAGCAACATCTTAAAGGCGGTCGCATCGTCGCGGGCCGTTTCCGCCGTCAGCCGTCTATCGGCGACCGCGGCATCGAAATCTGGCCCATAGGAATAGCCGGCGGTGACGCCGATCCGTTTGCCCTTGAGGTCGTCCAGGGTCGACCAGGCGAAGGGCATGGATTTCAGATGGAACAGGACCGAGGTCGAGGTGATCACGGGATCGCTGAACAGGAAATGCACACGCCGCTCGTCGGTGGCCTTCCATCCCGGCGATCCATCCAGCGAACCCTCCTGCGCTTCGGCCAGGGCCCGCTTCCACGGCAGGTAGGAATAGGCCACGGGATAGCCGACGGCGGCGAAAGCCTGCGTAACGATATAGGCGAAGATGCCGTTGTGCTTCAGGTCTTGCGCGAAATAGGGCGGCCAATCGCCGATGCCGAGCATCACCACCTCGGCAGCCAGCGCGCTTTTGCTGCATAAGAGACCGGCGGCGCCGAAGCCGGCGAGCGTTCCACCCATCATGCTGCGCAAGAACGCCCGACGCCTGATCGTCTGCTCCATCGCCCGCTTCATCCCCCTGCATGGCCTGTCTGCAAGCTAGTCCGTGGAACCGATTGCGCGTCAAGCGAATGATCCCGCTATCAGTATTTCGGGTGCATTTTTCGTGCGCGGTGGCGGCGGGTGCCGACATGTTTCCCATGAATCTTCATCCCTGATTCACCATCATGCTATGTTAGCGCTGCAACGATGTCGTCTTCGGCTTGTTGCGGTATGGGCGCTCGACGCCGACACCTGAAAAGTACTGCCATCCGACAATCGGCGCTCGTTAACACCCGACACGACGCATATGTCGCACCACGCGTTACCTGGATCCAGCGGAAGGAGACAAAGATGCAGTTGCAAGGTTCATGCTATTGCGGCGCCGTCAAATTCACCGTGGCGGCCTATGCGCCTGTCCCGTTTCTGCGCTGCTATTGCTCGATCTGCCGCAAGACGGCAGGGGGCGGCGGCTATGCCATCAATCTCGGCGCCAAAGCGGAGACGCTGAAGGTCACCGGCGAAAAGCATATCGGCGTCTTTCACGCGACCATCGACGGCCATAAAAGCTCCGGCGAACGCCGCTTCTGTACGAAATGCGGTACGGCCCTCTGGGTCTATGATCCGCAATGGCCGGATCTCGTCCATCCTTTCGCCAGTTGCATCGACAGCGACCTGCCGGTGCCGCCGCAGCACGTGCATATGATGCTGGGCTCGAAAGCGAACTGGGTCGAGGTGCAGGCCAAGCGCGGCGATGACAGGTTCGACGACTATCCGGATCAGTCGCTGGAGGAATGGCACCGGGCGCACCACCTGCTGCAGAAGGCATAAGCCGCGCTAAGGCTTTCCGCCTCACCACATGAGGCATCAGTCGTTGACCGGCCGGACAATGACTTTCGCCCGCGTATAGCTGCCGTCGGCCGACATCTCGTTCAGACTGATCGGCTCGACCACGGTGACGAGGGTGCCGGCCCTCAATACCCCGAGGATCGGATTCTTGTTGAGGGCGGCATCGTCGCGCGGCCTGCGGATATAGGCATCGCCGCGCAATCGCAATTGCGTTCCCGGACGGATCTCGGCCACCGGCACGGCGTCGATCGCCGTCGGCTGGCTGTCAAGCCAGGTCCATTTCCCGTCCGCGCCCTTGCGGCAATTGCCGAGATAGATCCAGCCCGCATCGGCCACCGGATCGCTGCCGGTCCGGTCGGCGATAACCGATTGCTGCTTGACCAAAGTTGCCTTCAGCGTTTCCTCGAGGGCGTTCAGATTGGCATCGGACTGGCCGAGCGTGGTGGCGAAATCGCTTACCTTGCTCCTGAAGGCGGCATCCGCCGGCAGGCGCGCCGCGGCTATCTGCTGCTGCAGCCCGGTCATCTGCTGCTGCAATGCCTCGATCGTGGATCGCGTATCGGACACTTTTTCCGCAGCAGATTTCGTCTCGTCATTTTCAGCGAGGCTGAAGGGGCCGAAGCTGAACGTGGAGATGTTTGCGGCGTGGAGAATGTTGCCGGTAACGGCGGGAAAGAAAATGATCAGCGCCAGGCAGAACAGGATGGCGGCCTCGCGCAGCACCGCCATGACCTCTTTTGTCGAGGCGACTCTCTCCTTGAATGTCGCGGCCATGTGGTCGGAACCTCGCGCTGGTGATGCCGACAGCGTTACGCCGGAGCACGACCTTGTCTTTCGCTTCCATGTGACTGTCAGGAGGTGTACCGGAACGGGGGGTATATCTTTCATGTAGAACGGCGCCCAGCTATTTCCAGTGACGTCGCGCATTTCCCGCGCGGACCGGCATCGCCGTCGCGGCGTTACAATTGCAACGATGGAAGGGGCGACCTGGTGCCGGGGCCCCCCGGCATGGGCCTTACAGGCGCGCCAGGGCGTGGTCGAGCGCGGTCACGGCGATGTCGGCGTGATCCTTCTGGAAGACGATGGGCGGGCGGATTTTCAGGATATTGCCGAGGATGCCTTCGCTGCCGATCAGGACGCCTTCGTCGCGCATGAGATTGAGCAGGCGCTGGGTCTGGTGGCGGGCCGGCAGGCGGCTCTCGCGGTCCAGCACCAGTTCGACGCCGATGGCGAGACCGGTACCGCGCACGGCGCCGATCACTTCATGCTTCTCCATCAGCTTGGCGAGGCCGCGCTTGAAATAGGCGCCGGTATGGGCGGCGTTCTCCACCAGATGCTCATGCTCGATGACGTCGAGCACGGCCAGGCCGGCGGCGCTGGAAACATTGTTGCCGCCGAAGGTCGAAAAGAAGCTGGAGGCCGCCAGGAAGCGCTCCATGATTTCCGGCCGCGTGATGACGACGCCCAGCGGATGGCCGTTGCCGGCCGGCTTGCCGATGGTGACGATATCCGGCGTGACGCCATGATGGCGGTGGCCCCACATCGAGCCGCCCATGCGGCCGAAGCCCGATTGCACCTCGTCGGCGATGCAGAGGCCGCCGGCCGCCCGCACCTTGGCGAAGACCTGTTGCAGATAGCCCGGCATCACCTCGAGGACGCCATTGGTCATGAAGGCGGAATCGACCATGAAGGCGGCCGGCTTCAACCCGGCGCGGGCGAGCGAGGCGATCGCCTGGTCGGCATCGGCGGCGTAGAGGGCGGCGAGATTCGGCTGGCCGGCTGACTCGCCGCGATAGGGGCCGCGATAGGGATCGGGCGCAGCCAGCGTGCGGATATGCGGGGCGATGCTGCCGGTCGTGCTGTTGGCCGGCGAGAAGGCGTCGATCGCCTCGGTGATGCCGTGATAGGCGTATTCCATGGTGAGGCCGCCGGTGCCGCCGCTCCAGGCCCGCGCCATGCGCCAGGCGATGTCATTGGCCTCGCTGCCGGAATTGACGAAGGCGCAGACCGACAATTGATTGCCGACCGATTTGCCGTCCGGGCCGAGCCCGCCCAGCGAGCGCGCCAGGCGCTCGCTATATTCCACCACCTGCTCGCCGAGATAGCGGGTATTGGTGTTGAGCTGGCGCACCTGATTGATGATGGCTTCCGCCACATAAGGATGGCAGTGGCCGACATGCGGCACGTTATTGTAGCAGTCGAGATAGCGCCGGCCGGCGGCATCGCTCAGCCAGACGCCTTCGCCTTTCACCAGATGCAGCGGCGGATCGTAGAAGAGGGCGAGGCTCGATCCCAGCACCTGGCGCCGCCGGCGCAGGATGGTGGCCGCGGCCGGCGCGATCGATGCAGGCTTGTCCGCGGTCGTCGCGATCATCGCCGCCGGCAGGCCGCAGACCTGGCGCAACATGCGCGTCGCCTCGTCGCGGCCGATCTGCTGCAAGGCGTGGCAGGCGGCAAGGCAGGTCTCGGTATAGCCCTGCATATAACCCGGCGCTTCCGGCGTCTCCTGCTGGCGCCAGCGGTTGATCAGCGGTGCCAGCAGCAAGCGCGCGCTGCAGAGATCGAAGATGAGCGCGATCTCGGCCTCGGTGAGCGGCGTCACCGCGTGATAGCCGGCAATGGTGCTGCACAGCGTTTCCAGCACGTCCTGCGGCAGGATCATGGAATCGGCGGCGAGGTTGGCGACGTCCTGGACCAGCGGCGCATGGATGATGTCGCCGAAATCGATGATGCCGGTGATCTCGTGCGACGCCTGCGGATTGACCAGCAGGTTGTGTTCGTTGACATCGCCATGGATCAATTGATGGCGCAGCGGGCCTAGATGCTGCAGCACATGGTCGCGCAGATGGCTGAGAATGCCGGTGGCGAGGGCCCGGTCCTCGGGCCGTTCCAGCCGCCTGACGTCGTCGAGGAAACGCGGCGCCTGGCGCAGGTCCCATAGCAGATTGCGGCCATGGGCGGCGGGATGCGTGTAGTCGCGCAGGGCGCGGCCCAGCCGTGCCAGCATCTGTCCCAGCCGCGCCGGCATATCCGGCGGCCGCTTGACGTTCTCGACGATCACGCCCGGCAGATACGAGAGCATATAAAGCCGGTAGGTCGTCCCGTTGGCGTGCTGGATTTCGGTTACATGGCCGCCCTTGCCGGCGGCGCGCGGATGCGGCACCGGCAGACCGGGATCCACTTTGGCGATATGGGCGAAGGCGCCGATCTGGCAGGCGATGACGCCGGGATCTTCCTCGGCATTGGCGACCTTGACGGTCCAGTCGCGCTGGCGCGTATCGGTCAGGCGGAAATTCTGGTCGCGTTCGCTGTAAAGCGGCGTCAGCTTGCCGCTCAGGCCGAAATCGCGCGTCACCGCGGCTTCGATCTCGGCCAGGCTGAATTGGGGGGCTTCGGCGCGCAGAAACTTCATGAGATGACCGATCGATACATGGTGGCCTCTACCCGTCCGCGGCATCTTCAAGACAGGCGGAGCGAGAGAAATGCGCCGATGACCGTCGATCAGGAAGGCGGGCAGGTTGTCTTCCTGACATCAGTTTAACAAAGACCAACCCCTCGTTGTCAAATCATGGCGGTTCGCAAGATGTGGAGGGACCGCCGCAAAATAGCCGCGACGAAACCAGAAGAACGGCGCGCGGCCTTCAGGCCAATTTCTGCAAAAACCCGGCCTGCGCCCAGGTCGGCGTGCTTATCCGATCCAAATAGGCAGCTCGGCGCGGCGGGCCTTTCCGACGGGGCCTTTACGACGGGGACGGTGACAGGCCCGTCATCGACACGTCACTATTTCGGCCCTTGCTTTTTGCGCATTATTTCTATATTTCCAAAAATATGGAAATGACAGATGCATTGACGGCTTTCGCGGCCTTATCGCAGGAAACCCGCCTCGGCGTGTTTCGCCATCTGGTGCGCGCCATGCCCGAAGGCGTGGCCGCCGGCGATCTGGCGCGCATTTTCGCGATTCCGGCCAGCACCATGTCGGCGCATCTCGCCGTGCTGACGCGGGCTGGTTTGGCGAAAGCGGAACGGCACAGCCGCTCGATCCGCTATTTCGCCGATCTCGACGGGACGCGCGCGATGATCAGTTTCCTGGTCGAGGATTGCTGCCAGGGGCAGCCGGCGAAATGCCGGCAGCTGGTTGATGCCGTCCTGCCCAGCTGCTGCGGCTGCTGAGCCGTGTCTGATATCGGGGGAAGATGATGGATCCTATCTATAACGTGCTCTTTCTGTGCACCGGCAATTCGGCGCGCAGCATTCTCGCGGAAAGCCTGATCAACCGCGAGGGGGGCGGGCGCTTCCGCGGCTTCAGCGCCGGCAGCCATCCCAAGGGCGAGGTGCATCCTTTGGCGCTGGAACTGCTGGCCCGCATGGGCCACCCGGTCGCAGCCCTGCGCTCGAAGAGCTGGGACGCGTTCGCGGCCGCGGGCGCGCCCGTCATGGATTTCGTCTTCACCGTCTGCGACAACGCCGCCAACGAGGTCTGTCCGATCTGGCCGGGCCAGCCGATGTCGGCGCATTGGGGCCTGCCGGATCCGGCGGCGGTCGAGGGCTCGCCGGCGGAGCAGCGCCTGGCTTTCGCCGATTCCTATCGCATGCTGCGCAACCGCATCGCCGCCTTTACCAGCCTGCCCATCGCCTCGCTCGATCGCCTCAGCCTGCAGAAGCAGCTTGCCGATATCGGCCGGCATAACGAAGACGCGATGCAGCAGGCTGGATGACATGTCGATCTTCGAACGCTATCTCACCCTCTGGGTGGCGCTGTGCATCGTCGCCGGCATCCTGCTTGGCAATATCTGGCCCGGCCTCTTTCAGGTGATCAGCGCGGCGGAGGTCGCCAAGGTCAATCTGCCGGTCGCGGTCCTCATCTGGCTGATGATCGTGCCGATGCTGATGAAGATCGATTTTGCCGCCTTGGGACAGGTGACGCGGCACTGGCGCGGCATCGGCGTCACGCTGTTCGTCAACTGGGCGGTGAAGCCTTTCTCGATGGCCTTTCTCGGCTGGCTCTTCATCACCATCCTGTTCCGGCCGTGGCTACCGGCGGACCAGATCAGCTCCTATGTCGCGGGCCTCATCATCCTGGCCGCCGCGCCCTGCACGGCGATGGTCTTCGTCTGGAGCCATCTGACCGACGGCGAGCCGCATTTCACCTTGAGCCAGGTGGCGCTCAACGACACCATCATGATCTTCGCCTTCGCGCCGATCGTCGGCCTGCTGCTCGGCCTCTCCGCGATCACGGTGCCCTGGCTGACGCTGGTCGCCTCGGTCGGCCTTTACATCGTCGTGCCGGTGATGGTGGCCCAGGGCCTGCGGGGGCTGATCCTGCTGACGGCGGGGGCCAGCGGATTGCAGAGCTTCCTGCGCCGCGGCCAGCCGCTGTCGCTGCTCGCCTTGCTGGCCACCTTGGTGGTTCTGTTCGGGTTCCAGGGCGACCGGATCGTGGCGCAGCCGCTCACCATCCTGCTGCTGGCCGTGCCGATCATCATCCAGGTCTATCTCAATGCCGGCCTGGCCTATCTCTTGAACCGTGCCTGCGGCGAGGCGCATTGCGTGGCGGGGCCGTCGGCCCTGATCGGCGCCAGCAATTTCTTCGAACTGGCGGTGGCCACCGCCATCAGCCTGTTCGGCCTGCAATCCGGTGCGGCCCTGGCAACGGTGGTCGGCGTGTTGATCGAGGTGCCGGTGATGCTGACCGTGGTCGCCATCGTCAATCGTAGCCGTGCCTGGTATGGGCGCGACGAAGCTCAGGCCGGTGCCAAGCGCGCCTGACGCGTGAGCATGACGAGCCCCAGCACGATGCCGACATTGAGGATGGCGCCGGCGGCGATCACGGCAACGGTGCTGCCGCTGCCGACATGCGCGATCAGCAGCGCACCGATGGAAGGGGCCGCCGCCTGGACGATCAAAGCGGGCCGCGCCAGCTTGCCCATGATCGGCGCGTAATCGTGGGCGCCGAACAGAGCCAGCGGCAGGGTCGCGCGGGCGATTGAGTCAAGGCCGATGCCGGCGCCGTAGCAGATCAGCGCCAGCCAGATGACCGGCACGCCGAGTGCCAGCAGCGTCAGGCCGATGGCAACCAGTGCGGCCGAAGCGAGCTTGGTCCAGATCGGATGATGATAGCGCGCCACCAGCATCTCGATGAAACGGGCCCCCACTTGCGACGGTCCCACCATGGCGCCCAGGGCCACGGCCGCAGCCAAGGCGAGATTACGCGCGCTGAGAATGGTGAGCAGGTGAACGGAGACCACGGTCGATATGAAGGCGGCCAGGGTGATGGCCAACGCCAGCAGCATGAAGATCGCCGGCCGGCGTATCGCCACCGGCGCTGTCGCCGCGCCGGGCGCCGCAGGGGCATCCTCCTGTCGGTGCTTCGGCAATCCCCACAGATAAAGCGGCAGGCAGAAGCCGAGATGGATCGCGGCATAGGCAAGGCAGGCGCCGCGCCAGCCGATCGTGTCGACGAGAAAGGCTGAGAGCGGCCAGCAGACGGTGCTGGCGAAGCCGCCGAACAATGTCAGCGTACCGATATGGTGGCGGGCACCCAGCCGATAGAGCTGCCCCAAGGTCGAGAAGGCCGCGTCGTAAAGCCCGGCGCTCATGCCGAAGCCGATCACGATCCAGGCGAGAACGAAAACGGGCAAAGAGGGGGCGATCGCGAGGCCGATCTGCCCCGCCGCCAGCAGCAGCGCGCTCGCCGCCAGTACCGGCCGGCCGCCCTTGCGATGAATGCAGCGTCCGACGGCCGGCGCCGCCAGGCCCGCCGTCAAGAGACCCAGCGACAGGCCGCCGACGATCCAGGTCAGGGACCAGCCTGTCTCCAGGGCGACCGGCTTGGCCAGCACCGCCGGCAGATAATAGGACGACCCCCAGGCGAGAATCTGCGTGACACCCAGCACCGGCACGACGCGCCGCGGCGATGGCGCGACCTCCGTCTTGCCCGCTGCGGGATCGGATTGCGTCACGCCGCCTCGCCACAGCCGCAACCGGCCTTGCCCGCCGATTTCGCGGTGGCATCGGCGCCGCAGCAGGCGGGTTCCGTCACGCGTGTTTCTGTTATGGCCGGTCCACCGCAGCAAGCCTGGCCGTCCCCGTCATCACCCGTATCGCTGCAGATCCCGGTCTCGGGCAGGACCAGTTCGACCTTGTCGGCGGCGATGAGATCACCGGCGATGGCGGCGGCAACCGAGCGTGCCTGCTCATAGCCGGTCAGCAGCAGGAAGGTCGGTGCGCGGCCATAGCTCTTGACGCCGATCGTGTAGAAGCCGGGCTCGGGATGACCGGTCTCGCGATGGCCGTGCGGCGGCACCGAGCCGCAGGAATGCAGATTGGGATCGATCAGCGGCCCCAGCGCCCGGACGCTTTCGATCCAGGGATCGAGATCGAGGCGCAACTCCCGTGTCATCGCGAGGTCCGGCCGCTGTCCGGTTGCGACGATGATACGCTCGACTGCCGGCGAGGCCGCTTTCCCGCCGTCCGCCAGGCCATGCAGGACCAGGCCATCGGCGGTTTTCTCCAGTGCCGTCGTGGCGAAGCCCGTGACCAGCGCGATCTTTCCGGCTTCGACCAGTTGCCGCAGCCGGCCGCCCAGCGATCCGCGTGCCGGCAGTTGGTCGGCGGTCCCGCCGCCATAGATGCGCGCGAGATTGCGTCCGCGTACCAGCCAGGTGACGGACGTGCCCGGCGCCGATGCGGCGAGGCTGGCGAGATCGAGCAGGGTATTGATCGCCGAATAGCCCGCGCCGACCACCGCCACGCGTGCGCCGGCATAGTCGTCTCGCGCGGCGCCGAGGACATCGGGCATGCCATAGGCGATGCGATCCGCATTCTCGTCTTCCCCCGTCGCCGGCAGTCCCGCGGCGCCGAGCGGATTGGGGTTCTGCCAGGTGCCGGAGGCGTCGATCACGGCGCGCGCATAGTCGACGCGTGTTTTGCCGGCGGCATCTGACACATGCAGCTCGAAGGACCTTCCGGCGCGGCCGCCGCTGGTCATCTTGTCGAGGCCTTCGCGGGAAATACGGGTGACTTTTGTGCCGGTTTCGATATGCGGAGCAAGGCTGGGCAATGCCGCCAGCGGTTTCAGGTAATGACGATACAAATCGTCGCCGGTCGGCAAAGCGACGGGATCGGGCAGCACCCAGCCGCCGGCCTGCAGCATCCGTTGCGCCGCCGCATCCACATTCTGCTCCCAGGTGGTGAAGACCCGCACATGCCCCCAGTCGCGTATATTGGCGCCAACCGTCACGCCCGCCTCATAGACATGAAACGGCAGGCCGCGCTCCGCGAGATGGGCCGCGGCGGCAAGGCCGATCGGCCCGGCACCGATGATCGCAACCGGCCCGCCCTTGGGAAAGTCTTCACGCGTCGTCATCGGCGGCTCTCCTTATTTCTATAAATATCGAAATAGCAGCGCAAAAAAAAGCGCTGCAAAAGCTCAGGCGGCTTTTCCGCGTGTCTTGCATTTCGCGTCCAGGCAGCATTCATCGACCAGATATCCGACCAGCGCATTCATCGTCGGATAGCTGGCGCGGCAGAGCAGGGTGGTAGCTTGTCTTTCCTGCGTGATCAGTCCCGCATCGACCAGCCGGCGGATATGATGCGACAGGGTGGAAGCCGCGATCTCCAGCTTCTCTTGCAACTGTCCGACCGGCAGCCCGTCATCGCCCGCGCGCACCAGCGTGCGATAGATCTTCAGCCGGATCGGGCTGCCGAGCGTTTCGAGCTGGCGGGCTGCTTCTTCGAGTTTCATGGAAATAGCCTAGGCCGTTCCGCCGCGACAGGTCAACTTTTATTTCGAATAGAATCGAAATAATAAGCGCGGACCGCCCGCCCGGCGCCGGGCGGGAAGGCTATCCGCTCGCCGTGGTAATGGAGGGGGATGAAGACCGGGAATCCCTCCTGAAGCCTGCATCCCCCATCGCATGGCCGCCATGGGGACGTTCAGGCGACCGGGTGGGGAGATTAAAGGCGGTCTTCACACCTGTCTTATCACTGGGCGCAAACCGCTTCTCATTGCGTGCAAAGGCAACACAAAAGCGGGTCGGCGCCGCCGCGATCACACAGAGGAGCAACAGATGTGCCGGCAAGTCCCGTTCAACTCATCTCTTTCAGCACATCGATGAAAGCGCGCGGGACCGGCGGGACATGGCGGTGGCCGGGATAGTAGAGGTAGAGGCCGGGAATTTGGGGGCGGCAGTCATCGAGGACGGGCCTGATTGAAGCTGCGCCTCAGGCCGTCCGCCAGAGATCCGGCTTCTTCTTGTCATTCAAATGGCGGACGCGCGCGACCAGCGGAGCATGGCCTTGGCGCGTCGCCCAATCGATCGCCTCTTTCTGCGTCTTGAAAGTGCCGAGGACATGGTCCGCATGATCCTCGACAACGAAGTCGTCGATGGCGGTTCCTTCAGGGCGGCCTTTGGGGCGTGCTTCAACGTAAACGTTCGCCATATCCCTCACTCCCGCGCTTGTGACCTCTACTCAGGAAGAATTGCACAACGCGCGGTCCGCGGCCAGCCCTGCCGCTTTTTTGCCGGCGCCGGCGAAACCTGCAAGCGGACCCCCGGAATCGCACGGCCCGCCAAACCCTTTCGCCGCTGTCGCGCGAGAGGCTAAGCCCGGGGGCATGCCACCTATTGCCGGCCGAGGACTGAATGACTATGTTGCCGACCGTTTTGGGCGCAAGGCCAGGGCCGGATACGCTTCGGGCTGCGTGATGTCTCGGGTTCTTTGGGGGAACAATGTCTCAGTCAATCTGCCGGCCGGGCCGGGATGAACACCGTGCGCGAACCATTGCTGCACGCTGGGGAGCGCTGGCTTCGGCGCTGCTTCTGCTGGCCGGCTGCGTCACGCATATCGCAGCCTCTTCGACGCAGAACCCGCCGCCATCCGAGCCGCTGGCGCATTTCGACCATTTCGAGCTGCTGCCCGTAGATGGCACGGCCGAAGCGAAGAAGGAGGCCGCCGCCTATTCGCATGTCGACGGCAACCTGCAGAGCGAGTTGAAGGCCGTGATCGGCGCCTGGGAAAAGAGCGGAACCGGCGGCCGCAAATTGCAGATCGCGCCCTATGTGCAGGATCTGAAATTCGTCGATGGAGGGACGCGTTTCTTTGCCGGCGCCCTGGCTGGCAGTTCGGCCGTCGTCGTCAAGCTGCGCCTCACCGATGCGGATAGCAAAGCCGTGATCGCCGAACCGCAATTCTTCCAGCGGGCGGCAGCGATGGGCGGCGCCTGGAGCGTCGGCGCGACGGACAACGACATGCTGAAGCGCATCGCCACGATCGCCGCCACTTATATGCGGGACAATTACAGCAAGGCGGTCGGCGGACCGACCGGCTATGATGGAGAGTGACGTCGTGCGTTGATGACGGCGCTGATCGAAAACCAGTCGGAAAGGGCGGGCGACAGGCGGACGGTTTCCGTTCAGTCGAGCGCTCTTGCGGCCCTCGGGATATCCGGCCGGCCCTCGGGATATCCGGCCTGTCAATATGACTGCGCCTGGGGCCGCGGCGGCTCGGCGGCTTTGGTCTCCAGGCCGCCGCCATCCGCCGGCCGGGGCCAGTGCAGGCGCGCCGCCGGGAAGGTCAGCGCGACGCGGGTGCCGGTACCGGGACGGCTCTCCACCTCGAAGCGGCCCTGATGGAGATCGAGCAGTTTTTTCGCGATGGCGAGGCCAAGGCCGATGCCGCCCTTCCGCCGGGTCCAGGCGGAACCCGCCTGGATGAAAGGGATGGTCAGAAGCCGCACCAGATTGGCGTCCATGCCGATGCCGGTATCGCGCACCTCGATCGCCAGATCGCCATTGTGGCGCAGCGCCAGCGACAGGGTGACGCTGCCGCCGCTGCCGGTGAATTTGACCGCATTCGACAGGACGTTCATCAGGATCTGGCGAAAGGCGCGCGGCTCGGCGCGGATTTTCAGGTCGGCGTCCAACAGGTCGCCGTCGATACCCGCCGCCGTTTCGCCGATCCGGGGAAAATGCAGCGCGATATCCTTGCCCTCGGCCCGGACCCTGGTCAGCCGTTCGATTTCCGCGACGGCCTCGGACAGGGGGAAGACGATTTCCTGCAGATTGAGGTCGCTGCTCTCCAGCCGCGACATATCGAGAATGGCATTGATGATTTCCAGCAGGCTGCGGCCGCTTTCATTGACCGCATCGACATAGCTGGCGAGCTGGGCATCGCCCTGGACCAGGCTGTTCAGGCGCAACAGGTCCGAATAGCCGATCACGGCATTCAGCGGCGTGCGCAATTCGTGGCTCATATTGGTGAGGAATTCGCTCTTGGCGCGGTCGGATGCCTCGGCCTCGGCCTTGGCGGCCAGCAATTGCGCCTCGCGCTGCTTCTCGCCGCTGATATCCTTCACCACGCCGGCGATCAGGATGTCGCCGGTGGTCACGTCGCGCATGCGCTCCACCCAGGCGCGGACATGCAGGATGCGCGCGTCCGGCCGCAGGATGCGGTATTCGACCTGGTAGTCGTCGAACTTGCCGGCTTCGAAATCGGCATAGATGGCGATCATCTGCGCGCGGTCATCGGGATGGATCACCTGGTTGGCATAGGTGAGCGCATCTTCGGAAAGATCGTCGCGGCCGGTCAGCTCGCTGAATTCGGCATCGACATGATAATGCTTGGTGGCGCCCGTCACGGCATCGACGCGACGCGACCAGTAATACATCCGCGCCAGCCGCTTCACATTCTGCAGATGGGCGGAGGCCAGGCGCAGGTCTTCGATCTGCCGCTTGCTGCCGGAGATATCCATGTCGACGCCGCCGATCGAGATGATCCTGCCGGCTTCGTCGCGCACGGGGAATTTGACGGTCAGCATCCAGTCATAGGTATTGGGCGCCTGGCCGCGATATTCGATGGTGACCGGCATGCCGGTTTCCAGCACCTGCCGGTTGGTCGCCTGGATGATCGCCGCCTCGTCGGGTTTCGACCAGCTGGTGTCCAGCTTGCCGATCATCTCATCATGGCTATGGCCCCAGAGCTGGGCCGCCGCATCGCTGACCACCAGCATATGGCCCTCGATATCCTTCATATAGACGCCGACCGGCGCGTGGCGGAAGATCGCCTCCAATTGCGCGCGAAAGACATTGGCCTGGTGCGCCTGCTCTTCCTTCAGCGTGGCGAGGTCGTGAAGATTGCGGCGGAAGCGCCGCAGGGTTTCGACCACCGCGCTGATCTCGTCGTGATAGCGCTGGGGCGGCGGCGCGGCCGTGACGTCTGTCGTGCCGTGAGGCGCGGTGCCGGGAAGCGTCGTGCCGGCAAGCATCGCGCCTGGAGGCGTCGTATCTGGAAGCGAGGTGCCGTGCAACAGCACCTCGCTGTCGGCCAGCAGCGCCTCGCCCAGCGGGCGGGTGACGTGGCGGATGATGATCATCACCACCAGGCCGAGGCCGGCCACCGATGCCAGCGCCGCCGCCAGCACGCCGAGCAGCCCCCAGCCGAAATAGCGATGCGCCAGCAGATAATCCGCCTCGGCGCTGGACAGCTCCTGATCGGCAAGGCTGGAGAACAGCCGCGACAAGCGGTCAAGTCTCGGTTCGACGTTGACGGTGATGCGCGATGACGGCGCCAGGCTGTCGGCGACGCGTGTTCCGGCGGTGCCGGCCGCTTCGGCCTGGCTCGCCTTCAGGGCATCGATATCGAGATCGATATCGCGCATGGACGCTTCGATTTCCTGGCTCAGCTGCCGCGCCACGCCGCCCATCGGCGTGCTGCGGTGCTGCAGCCACAGGGCGAAGGCGCGATTGCGCGCCGCCGCTATCACCGTCATCGTGTCGCCCAGCCCGTCGCGGCCGCTGACGAAGCGCTGTGCCGCGTTGTGGATGGTGTCGTCGTAGAGATCGGAAATGATGGTGAGGTTGCGCATCGTCACCACCCGCTCGTGATAGATGCGCGTGGCACCGAGATCGGCGCGGTAGAGCGCCCAGCCGCCGCCCAGCGCCATGACCAGGATAGCCGCGGAGAGCGGCAGCAGCAGCAGGATCAGGCGCCGCTTGATCGTCATGGAACGGCTGGGGGACAAGTGGGCGGGCAGCATCCGGCTGCACGAAATCCGGCTGCCATCAGCCCTGGTGAAAGATGCGGGTATCCGTCGCGCTGGCCTTGCCCGGATATCATGTCATCTCGCAGTTGTGGTGTGACGCGCGGGGCGTGTCACGGTTCGTTCCTGGGCGGAGCCATGGCCTTTACGCTGAGCGCACGAGGCCGGATGGCAAAGCCTAACCTTCAGCTTGCTGATGCGCGGCGAAGGATTCAAGTGGGAAAAGACTGCCGTGTTGCGGTGCGGTCGAGGGCGGCGGCCAAAGCGGCGCCTTTCGCCCTCAGATCGACTTGTCGTCGATTTGTTGCTGCACGGCTTTCAAATTGGCCTTGGCGGCAAGATTCATCGGATCGATTTTCAGGACCTGCTGAAAGGCGTCGCGCGCCGCCTCTTCGCGGTCGAGCCCGAGATTGACCAGCCCCAGCCCTGCCAGGGCCCCGAAATGCCGCGGCTCCAGCTTGAGAACGCGGCCGATATCTTCCAGCGACGCCTGCAAGTCGCCGATCAGGTACAGCGAGGTGGCGCGCTTGTTCCAGCCCTCGGCGAATTGCGGGGCGCGGTTGGTCACGGCATCGAAATCGCTCAGCGCCGTGGCGAAGTCATGGATCGACATTGCGGCGGTGCCTTCGGTGAGCAGGCGGTCGAGCTCCTTGTCGCCGCTTTCCGCCCAGATGGCCCAGATCGTGCCTTCGATCGTCATCGCTTCGCTGGGCGATTTGGCTTGCTGCAGCTGGTGGAAGAGGTCGGGCAGGCGGCTGTCGCGCTGATCGGCCAGGGCGGGACGGACCAGTATGCAACCGATGAGTAATGTGGCGCTGAAAAACAAGCGCGTGAGCGAAAGCTTCACGCCGGCTTTCGGCGGATAGGACCGGCCACGCCGTCCGCCCGCCCGCGCCGGACGGTGGCGAGCCCGTTCCAGGCCTGTTCCGCTTTGTGCCGCGCAACCGCCGCCGGCGCCGCGTCGTGACGCTCGGCACCCCGGCTGCTGGTCACGGGCGAAGGGCCTTATCATCATGAAATGTTACCAAATTTATTCGCCGGCCGTCTGCGGCTAAAACGCAACCCGGCCGACTGGTTCCGCGCGGCGGCGGAAAAGGCGATCGGCACCTCTGTCAATGGGCCTGGCCTGGCTTTCCCTATGTGCCGGACCCGCCGGCGCCGGGACCGGTGCGCACCGGCATGGCGCGGGGGAACGTTCCGCCAGGAATGCCATGCAGCGGAAAACATGAGATCAAGCAGCAACCGTTGCGGGTAAAAATTTAAATCGAACAATCCATCTTGCTAAAGCGGCATCCATGCCGGAAGCTGGCAGCACGTTTCATCTATTCCCCCGGGGACGGCGGCAGGGAGGCGGAAACGGCGACCAAAGAAAATGATAAAGAAAAGGGCGGGGGAGCAGCCGGGTTTCCGGCGAGCGAAAACGGATCTCCGCTTCCGGTCGAAGCAACGGTGACAGCCGCGAAAGACGTAACAGGAATGGAAACGCGGCATCCGACTGCGACCAGCGACAAACCGGCGACGCCCTCGACCACGGCGGCGGCTGGGGCTGTTCGTGCGCCGTCGGCGCTGGTGCCGGAATCCGCCGGGTCCAGCGCGTCGCTGGCGCCCGGATCTTCGTTGGCGCTCGATGATCTGGCGATGGCGGCCTTCGATGCCATGCCGGCGGAAGCGGCCTTGCTCGATCCGGCGGGCGTGATCCGCTATGTCAATCGCGCCTGGCGCGACTTCGCCCGCGCCAATGGCGGCGCCGCGGATTTCTATGTCGGGCATAATTACTTCGGTATCCTGAGCAAGGTGGCGCCGCCGCTCGATCTGCTGGCGATGACGATTGCCCAAGGCGTGCGTGCGGTTCTGACCGGCCGTGCCGATGAATTCACCAGCCCCGATCACCGCTGCCATCGGCCGGTGCAGATGGGCGGTCGCGACGCCGGCCCCGCCGCCGATCGGCAGGATGAGATCGAGGACGCGCTTTCCATCCTGGAAAAGCGCTGGTTCCGTCTGCTCGTGCGGCCGTTGCTGCTGCGCGAGGGCAGCAACCGGATCGGCGAAGATACCGCCGCCCTTGTCCAGGCGGGCAGGGAGCCGCCATTGCGCTGGGCCCTGCTGGTCTACGAAAATGTCACCTCCGCGCATCAGCCGCGCCATATCACCGGGGACGACGCGCCGGCTGGCGGCACGGAATCTGGCGGCGCGAGCGCCGAGGTGAATATCGGCGATCACCCGCGGCCCGCACGCTGGTCGGTCAACAATGCCGTCTTCCTGCAGGCGATCCTGGACGACATCGCCGATATGGTGGTGACGACGGATGAAGCCGGCCAGATCCTCTCCTTCAATCACGCGGCGGAAAGGGCTTTCGGTTTTGCCGCCGCCACGGTTCTTGGCGGCAATGTGTCCCTGCTGATGGCCGAGCCCGAGGCGGCCCAGCATGACGACCATCTCAAGCGCTATCGCGATAGCGGCATCGGCCATGTGCTCGGCCTGACCCGTCATGTGCAGGCCCGGCGCAGCGATGGCGGCATGTTCTGGGTGGAGCTGCGGACCACCGAATGCTGGTTCGACGGCCACCGCCTCTTCGTCTCCACCATGCGCGATCTCAGCGAGCGCCGCCAGATGGAGGCCGACCTGCGCCAGGCCAAGCAGGCGGCGGAAGCATCGAACCGGGCGAAGTCCGACTTCCTCGCGCGGATGAGCCATGAATTGCGCACGCCGCTTAACAGCATTCTCGGCTTTGCCGAGGTCATCAAAGGCCAGCTGTTCGGCAATGATCCGGCGCGCTATGCCGGTTACGCCCAGAACATCTACGAAAGCGGCAGCTGGCTGCTGGGTTTGATCAACGATATTCTCGATCTGTCGAAGATCGAAGCCGGGCGCCTCGAGCTGAAGATCCTCCGTCAGGCGCCGTTGCCGCTGATCCATGCCAGCGTGGATATCGTCTCGGCGCAGCTTGCCCGCAAGAAACTCGTCCTGAGCCTCGACCTGCCGCCAGATCTGCCGCCCCTCGATATCGATGCCAGGGCCTTCCAGCAGATCCTCATCAACGTGCTCAGCAACGCCATCAAATTCAACCCCGGCGGCGGACAGATCCGCATCGCCGGGCGCGTGCGGCCCGCGGTGATCGGCAGTGCCGGGGACTTCGTCGGCGACGAGCTGATGCTGTCGATCAGCGACACCGGCATCGGCATCCCACAGGAAAAGATCGATCTCGTGCTGGAGCCCTTCGGCCACAGCGAGAGCGGCGTCGGCCCGGGGATGACCCCCGGCAGCACGCATGCCGGCCATCCCGGTACGGCCGAAGCGACGATGACGGCGGCCGGTGCTTCCGCGCAAACGACGGGCCAGGCCGTCGGCGGCGAAGGTCCGCAGTTGCAGAAGGGCAGCGGTCTTGGCCTCTCCATCTGCAAGCGGCTGATGGAATTGCAACACGGCAGGCTCGCCCTCGCCAGCCAGCCGGGGCAGGGCACCACGGTCACGCTCACTTTTCCGCTGCCGGCATGATGCTGCCGGAACTGCAACCAGGTCCGGCCACCGTGAAACCGCGCCTGGGATCCTTCGCCCCGTTTTTGCTTGGAAGAAACCACATATGACCGACCGCAGCCTCACTGTCTTTGCGCTTCTATGCGAACGCTGCGGCCTCTCGACCGACGAGGCGGCGCGCTATCTCGAAACCGACCATGCGACCATCGCCGACTGGTCATCCGGCGCGCAGGCCTGTTCCGACAATGTGATCGCGCAGCTGCGCCTGCTCTATCGCCAGATATCGGCCACGGCGGAGCAGGCGATGCGCCACTTCGTCAATTTCAGCCAGGGCCAGGGATCGCCGGCGGAAGTGGAGATCAGCCTTGCGGCCGATGACGCGGCGGCGCAGCGCCTCGGCCTGCCCTGCATCGGGGCTCATCGCGCCGTGCTTGGCATGGTCGTTGCCCGCGCCCACGGCACGCATTTCGTGCTGGCGAGAGAAGGGCAGCAGATTTCCCCTCACTGATCCCCGCCCGGTGACGATCCCGCGGGCGAGCGGCTGCGGCCGCCGTGTCGGACCAGTCGATCCTTCCCATGCATCCGCGTGACGGTTGGCAGCACGGGCAGCCGGTGCTCACGGCGAGCGCGCGACGATGCCATCGGCCGCCGCCATGCATTGGCCGGTGTGACAGAGGTCACGGCTTCGCCGCGGGAAGGACATGGCGGCGCGAAACAGCCTTGACTCGCGAATCACGGCTGGCTGTACTTCGCCTGCGATCCGAGGGACCGGGGCACGACCAGCAATCATGATCATCAGCCATCTCAGGAGCGATGACACACCGGAGCCGGAGCGTCTGGCCGCCTGGCGGGATTTCCTGGGGCGCAAGGTTTTCCGCGTCAATATCGATCCCCTGCCGGAGAGCCGGTTCTTCATCGATGCCACCTTGCACCGGCTGCCGGGATTGGCTCTCGTCTCGGCCGTCAGCTCCGGCGCGGTCTCGCACCGCCCCGCCGAGCTGCTCGATGGCGACGATGTCGTGCTGAATATCGTTCGCGCGGGCATCTGCACCGTCACGCAGCGGGGACGGGAAGTCGTCTGCCGTTCGGGCGAGGCCGTTCTGATGTCGTCGACGGATCCCTGCACCGTCTTGCGTCCGGCGGATGCACAGGTGCTGACGCTCTCGCTGCCGCGCATGGCGCTCGCACCGCTGATGGCCGACACGCAGGGCGCGGTGATGCGGCACATACCGGCCGATTCCGCGACCCTGAAACTGCTGATCCACTATCTCGATACGATGCCGATTGCTTTGCTGCGGGATAACCCGGCGCTGCAAAAGATCTATGTCGATCACGCCTATGAATTGGTGGCCCTGGCCACCGCACCGATGGCGGAATCGGCAGGCGTCGCCGGCAGCTGTGTTCGGGTTGCCCGTCTGCAGGCGGCCAAACTTTACATCGAAAACAATCTGCATGAACCGGGATTGTCGCCGCTGACGGTCGCCGGCGCGATCGGCATCTCCGTGCGCCAGCTGCACCAGCTTTTCGTGACCATGGAGTGCAGCTTCATGCGCTACGTCATGGCGCGCCGGCTGGAGCATTGCCGCCGCATCCTGGAAAGTGCGGCGCATCGCCATCGCAGCATCGCCGACATCGCCTTTCACCACGGCTTTGACAGCCTGGCGACATTCTATCGCGCCTTCAAGAAGGCCTATCACCATGCGCCGGCCGATTATCGGGCGATCCATTGCGACAGTCCGCGGCCGGCGAGGTAAGCCGGGGCGGGCAAGGCAAGCTCCGGCACGGATGTCGACGCTCAGCTGTTGTCGCTGTCGCCACCGTTGAAGAGGCCGCCGAGCAAGCCGCCGATGACGGCGCCGGCCCCGCCGGCTACCGCGCCACCGAGGGCACTGCCGGTGGCGGTTGAGCCGCCTTCACCGCGGCCGGGCAGGTGACGGCCGATCTCCTCGGCGAGGTTCATGATCGGCATGCTTTGCAGCCAGACCTTGCCGGGGCCGCGCAATTCGGCCAGGAACAGGCCCTCGCCACCGAACAGGACATTGCGGAAGCCGCGTATCATGCGGATGTCGAACTGGATGCCGGGCGTCTGCACGCCGACATGACCGACATGGACCAGTAGGGTGTCGTCGCGGTCGAGATCCTTCTCGACGACCTCGCCGGAAAGATCGAGCCAGACCGTGCCGGGGCCGGTGACTTTTTGCAGGATGAATCCCTCGCCGCCGAACAGCCCGGCGCCGAGGCGCTGCTGGAAGGCAAGCTCGAGCGTCACTGATTTCTCGGCACAAAGGAAGGTTTCCTTGCGGCAGATCAGGCTTTCGCCGGCGGCGAGTTCGCGGGCGATGATGGTGCCCGGAAAACGCGGCGCGAAGGCGACATGGCCGGGCTTCGCCGCGGCAGCGCCGTCGGCGGTGAAATTGGTGACGAAGAAGCTGCCGCCGCCCAGGCTGCGCTTCAACCCGGCGAAGAAGCCGCCGCCGGTATTGGTCTCCATATTGATCCGGTCGTTCATCCAGGCCACCGCATGGGTCTGGCTATAGACCGTCTCGCCCGGCGCAAGGTCGATCTCCACCGTCTGCATGGTGGTGCCGGAAATCTGGTATTTCATCGCGTCTCTCCCCACAGTGACGGCGCGCCTGGATGGCATGGACCGCGCGACGGCGATTCTGCCACAGGTCGATCCGGAAGGGGAAGGCGGCGCGCGGGGGGCAGCGCCGCGGCAAGCCGCAGGTGCGGGTCGTCGCGGCCGCGGCGATGCACCGGCCTGGCACAAATTCTTCCCGGCCGGGAATGGCGTCCGGCTGACGGCAACGGCGGCGCCGTCGTTCCTGTCGGAATGAGCACCGGCAAGCCTGAAAAAGCGGCCGGCCCGTCATCTCCGACCGGCCGGCCAGGTCAACCCGCTTGGGGCGGGGGCAGCTGTCATACCATCGGTGCTATTCCATCACCGCATGCCAGACGTTGTTCTTCTTGTCGCCCATGGCGTCGCCGGGCTTGGCGTCATTCTTGAAGGTATAGAGCGGCTTGCCGCTATCGGCCCATTGCAGCGAGCCGTCATCGCGCTTGATGATGGTAAGGTCGCCGACCGGCTTGTCGTCGGCCGTCGCGGCGGCGGGCGGCCAGTATTCGGCGCATTCGCCGTTGCAATTGGACTTGCCCGCCGCGTCCTTGTCGAAGGTATAGAGCGTCATGCCCTTGGCATCGGTCAGCACCTTGCCGATGCTGCTGTCGGCCGGCTTGAAGGGGCCGTAATCCTCGGCCCGGGCGGCCACCGAAGCGGTGATGAAAGACGCAAACAGAAGCGCCGCGAAGATCTTGATCTCACTCGCATGTGTCATGTCGTTCCTCCTTGCGGATGTCGCTCCGGTTCGGATCGATCCGACCTGGCCGTTGCATCCGAATTTTCGTTATCAACATCGTGCGGCGGATGCCCGGCTGCGGGGTCCGGTCATGCTGCCGTCGTGGTCGCGATCATCGTTCCGCATGGCCGTTGTGCATGGCCCTCGTGCTGCCCAGGCGCTGCCCGGGTACTGCCCAGGACATCCACCGATGGCATGCACTGCGGATTATGCCTGCGCGATCGATATACCGACCGCCTCAGTGCGGCGATTATTCCGTGACCGCTGCAATATCCCGCAGCTGCATCACCCGGTGTGACCCCGGCCCGCTGTATGCGTGGCGCATTAGCAATGATTACTTTGATGCGAAGATGACGAAACGATTGCACGCATCCGCTGCCGAATGATAGCATCGCCATTAACCGCCAAAGCGTAAAACCACAGCATCAGACCAGAGCATCAGACAGGTCGGGGACGGCGATTGCCAGCAGGACGACCATGCAAGGCGGGCTCGGTTTATCCCGCTGCTTCTGCTGATTGACCGCGACAAGACGCCGAACGCCACCGATAGAAATGCCGATCCGGATCGACGCCGGAATCGCCGCCGCCGGGATCGACGCCGGAATCGACCGTCGTGTCCCGACGTGGAGCATGATCGCAAGCGCGCAGACTTGCCTTGAGAGAATTCCGCTTTGCAGGGGGTGAGGGGATGAGAGGCTTAAAAATCTGCGGCGCGGCCCTGGTCGCGACCATGCTGGGTGCCTGCAGCACCAGCGATTTCCGGGTCGAGCGCCACGAGCTTGGCACCTCACAGACCCTGGCGACCGATGCCGGGGCACGATTGGTGACGGCGACGCCGATCGTGGGGACGGTCGACAGTACCGGCCGTTTTAAGCCGCATCAGATCAACTGCGCCGAGCCCAGCCCCGATGTGGCCAAGGCGATCCAGGCGGCTTTCAGTTCCGGCATTTCCCTCGATGTGTCCGGCCAGTCGCCGAACATGCCGGCGGATATGCAGGCGAAGCTCGCCAATGCAATCGCCGCGTCGCGCAGCGAGGCGCTGGCGCAATTGACCGAACGGTTGCCGACCATTCAGCTGCTGCGCGACGGTCTCTTCCGTGCTTGCGAGGCCTATGCCAATGGCACGCTGTCGCCGATCAGCTATTCGCTGGTGTTGAGCCGCTATGGCGACACCATGGTGACCATGCTGGGGTCGGAATTGATCGCCGGCAATTACGGCCGTCAATTGGCGACGCTCGGCGGCACCTCTGAGGCGCATTCGACGGCGACGCTCAATGGAGCAGCGGGCGACAAGAATGCCGCGGTCGGCGCCACGACAGGCGGCGGCAATGGCGCGGCGGCGGGTGACGTGACGGCCGGCAACACGACGGGCAACAACACGACGGGCGACAATACGGCTGCCGACAACACCGGCGCGGGCGGCGCGGCGGCACCGGCCGGCGCAGCACCCGAGACGCTCTCGGGCGATGCCAATACCAAGACCGTTGCGACCGCCTCGGCCGTTCAGGGCAACAAGACCGCGCCATCCGATATGACGGCGGACAGGGCGCGGATTCAGGCTGAAATTGTCGAGGCCTATCTGACGTCGCCGAGCCCCAATGCACTGCTGACCGCCTGCATCACGGCGCTCGATCGCGCGCCGGCCTCAATTCCCGACGGCCATTCGCAATTTGCCCTTGCCTGCCTCGGCCAGCCGGGCATGCCGGGATTGCTGCAGCAATCGGTCAGCCTGATGGCCGGCCAGCTCGCGGCCGAACGTGACCTCGCCATGGTCAAGGTACGCCAGCAGGGCGCCGTCACGCCAAACCTGGTCGATCAGGTGGTGGCAGCGCAGGCTGAATTGAAGCGTCGCGGCCTCTATAGCGGCCAGATCGACGGCCTCGCGGCCGGCAGGACGATCGACGCGGTACGGAAATTCCAGGCCGCCAATGGCCTGCCGGCTACCGGCCTCTTGGACCCGGCGACGCTGAAATTGCTGCTGCCGCAGCAGGGGTGAATATCTGCCGCGCGGATCGCCCGTGCCCGGCGGATCGGTCAGTTTCCTCCGCTCCGACCTGATCCTGTCCATGCGAGAGAGGATGGTGGCTGGCTGTATGCGGCAGCCGCCATCTCAGCGCCGCGGGGTCACCGGATTGAGGTCGGGGATCGCCAAGTGGTCGAGGTCCTCATAGGCCTCGATGGCGATGAAGCTGCCGGCCGGATCGTCGCCACGCAGCAGCGGCAGAATGGCGAATTCATAGCTGGTATGGGTGCCGTCGGTCAGATGCAGCTCATTGACGCCGACGACGCCGACATGCTGTCCATGGATGTAGCGATAGCAATCCGCCCATTCGATGCTGTCGCGATCACTATAGCCGAGTTCGTCGAGATACTGGCCGGTGAAATCGTGGCGGCTGAAATCCGCGACCGCCGTGCCGACCAGGCGGAACAGCACACGGAAGGGGTCGGTCTCGATATCGCCCAGCAGGATGAAGGGCAGGATCGGCTTGATGGCGGCGGGATCGATCTCGGTGCGCCGCGGCGGCATGTCGTCCCGGTGACTGGCCCGCCAATAGGCGAACAGGCTGCGCGTCGAGTTCATCCGGGCTTGGCTGGTGTCTTCGAAGACCGCGAAGCCTTCCGGTTGTATCTGCATGATCCTGAGTCTGGCTCCAGAAAAATGGATCGGCGAAGCTGCGCCGGTCCGACGACCCGGCTTGGATGTCGCTCGCCCTCGGCAACTTAGAACGCCAATGACGTGGGGGGAAGTTCCATCTGCCCGCTGGCCTGACGGCGGATTGCCGCGGCGTGATCGATACCGCGGCTTGCCGGCATCGATGCCCGATATCTCGCATTTTATGTTTCCGCCCGTTTGATGCTGCCGTAGGCCCGGTCAGTCTGCTGTCGCCCTATATCGATCCGCTACGGGCCGATCCACCACGGGCCGATCCACCACGGGCCGATCCATTACGGGCCGATCCACTGCGACCGGTCGGTCCGCCGCGACCGGAAGGTTCGTCGCGGCTTCCGGGCGCCGCCCCGACACGGGTGGCGGAATACGGTTGCCGGACTCCGGGCCGCGATGCGTGCGGTGCCACGCTTTGCCGCATCCAAAAGTATGCGAGTGGCTTGCCAGCCGCCGCCGCCGACACTAACGTGACGGCATCTGCTGATCACTTAAGCCGCGCTGTGGAGGTCTTCCATGTTTGAAGGGCGCCTTTCCAAATATGTCAGGGTTCTGGCTGTCGTCGCCACGATCCAGTTTGCCGCCGCCGGCACCGCCGTCCCGACCGACAGCGCCTTCGCCGACCAGGCCGTCACCAGCCAGCCGCTGCCTGCCCAGACGAATGGGGCCGCGAATAGTGGCGCGCAGGGAAACGGTACACAGGCCAATAGCGGCCAGATGAATGGCAGTCAGATGACCGGGACGCAAGGCAGCCCGACCGGCAACCTGCATATCTGTAACGCCGATGAAATAACCTCGATCCCGGAGCTGCAATCCGACTCCGCCTATGATTGCATCAACGCGCAGAACTATGACGAAACGCCGAAGGCGCTGATGTGCGGTAACGCCGGCAAGGCCTTTTGCTGCACCCAGAATGTCGACCAGCTCGGCAAATGCACGCCGATCCTCGGCGGCAAGAAACGCTCCGCCCCGCTGCACGAGCCGATGACGCCCAAAGGCGAGCCCGGCTCCATGGAGAATCCGCCGGCGGAAAACATGCCGATGGAGAACACGCAGCCGTAACAAAGGCAGCGAGGCGTTTCGCTCGGTGTTCCTTCATGTGACGGGACGCGGCATGCTTCTCACGCAATCCTGATCGGCGTCGCCGGCGGCTGCCTTGCACCATCCGTGAACCGGCGTTACCGTTCGCCTCCGTCTTGTCGGAAAGCATCGCGCGACTCGGCGGGTTTGCGCTCTCCCTTTGCACGTCCTGGTGCCGCCCGCGGGTGCACGTCGAGGTATGCAGCTGACGCGTGAGCAAATGAACGGGATGGGCGTATAGGTAAATAAAACTTTTGCCGCGAACAGGACTCTCGTTCTTCAGCCGTTGGATGATGATCGCGAGAGACTGATTGCGTGATCGTCCGTTTGCAGCAAGCCTGATCGCCGCCGGTCATCCGTATAAGGGTCATCCGTGTAAGGGCAGCATCTCCGGACGGCGCACCTGCGGGGTTGATGCCCGCCGGGTGGCGATGCCGGAAACGTCACGATCGCTCATGGCGGGCCCGGTCAGTTGCCGGGGCCAGATCGCGAGAGCCTCGCAGCCAAGGATCGCCGGACCTCATCCGGAAAGTAGTGCAGGAAGTATCCGGGAAATATCGATGTCGCTGTTCCGCCTGTTTGAAAAAATTCTGCAACCGACTGCGACGCCGCGCGATCCTGCCGTCCTGGATCAGACGCCGCCGCCGACCCTGCTCGCCTTCTACTGGCATTACGCGCGCCAGGCCAAGGGGCTGCTGGTGGCGCTGTTCTGCGTCGGCCTGCTGGTGGCCGGGCTCGACGCGCTCATTCCGGTCTTCATCGGCAAGACGGTGAGCCTGCTGACGGCGCATGATCCGTCGCGCCTGTTGCAGGACGCCTGGCCCGTCCTGCTCGGCATGGCGATCGTGCTGGTGGTGGTGCGGCCGCTCGGTATCGCCTTGCAGAACCTCGTCGTCAACCAGGCGGTGGCGCCAAGCCTCACCAATCTCGTCCGCTGGCAGAGCCACTACCACGTGGTGCGGCAGAGCTGGAGCTATTTCCAGAACGATTTCGCCGGCCGCATCGCCAATCGCGTGATGCAGACCGGCCCGGCATTGCGGGAAAGCCTGGTGCAGATCACCGGCGCCGTCTGGTACATCATCGTCTATGGCCTCTCCGCCCTGATCCTGCTGGCGCGCAGCGACTGGCGCCTTACCTTGCCGATCGGCATCTGGTTTCTGTTTTATATCGGCCTGTTGCGCTTTTTCGTGCCGCGGCTGCGCGACCGCTCGCGGGCGATGTCGGAGATGCGCTCGCTGCTGACCGGCCGCGTGGTCGACAGCTACACGAATATCCTCACCGTCAAGCTTTTCGCCAAGCCGCGCGACGAGGATGATTTCGTGCAGGAGGCGGTCGACCAGCATACCGAGATGTTCCGCGAGCAGACGCGCAACAATTCCCTGTTCTCGATCGCGCTCGCCTCGCTCAACGCCCTGCTGCTGCTGGCAACCGGCATCACCGGCATTTCGCTCTGGCTGAAGGGCAGCATCGATCTCGGTACCCTCGCCATGGCGCTGCCTTTGTCCTGGCAGATGGTCAATATCTCCGGTTGGGTTGCCTTCAACGTGACCGGCATATTCGAAAATATCGGCGTGGTGCTGGACGGCATGAAATCGATCGCCGTGCCGCGCCAGATGCCGGACCGGCCCGATGCCGGCACGCTGCAGGTGACGCAAGGCGGCATCCGCTTCCGCGACGTGCATTTCGGCTACGGTACGCAGCGCGGCGTGCTGCACGGCATCGATCTCGCCATTGCGCCGGGCGAGCGGGTCGGGCTGGTCGGCGCGTCGGGCGCCGGCAAGTCGACCCTGGTCAATCTGCTGCTGCGCTTCTATGAGATCGAAAGCGGCAAGATCGAGATCGACGGCCAGGATATTTCGCGGCTGACGCAAGAGAGCTTGCGCGCGCAGATCGCCATGGTGACGCAGGATACCTCGCTGCTGCACCGCTCGATCCGCGACAATATCCGCTACGGCCGGCCCTCGGCCAGCGAGGCGGAGATTCGCGCCGCCGCCGATCGCGCCCAGGCGACGGGCTTCATCACCAAGCTCGAGGACTGGATGGGCCGCCAGGGTTTCGAGGCGCATGTGGGTGAGCGCGGCGTGAAGCTTTCCGGCGGCCAGCGCCAGCGCATCGCCATCGCTCGCGTGATCTTGAAGAACGCGCCGATCCTGGTGCTGGACGAAGCGACCTCGGCCCTGGATTCGGAGATCGAGGCGGCGATCCAGGAGCAGCTCGACGATCTGATGCAGGGCCGCACGGTGATCGCCATCGCGCACCGCCTCTCGACCATCGCCCGCATGGACCGCCTGATCGTGCTCGATCACGGCCGCATCGTGGAGAGCGGCAGCCATGCCGAGTTGCTGCAGAAGGGCGGGACCTATGCCCGCCTCTGGCACCGCCAGTCCGGCGGCTTCATCGATCCCGGTGTTGAAGCGGGGGCGCAAGAAGCCAGCAAGGCAGGCGCGGCGGCGGAGTAGGGGCGCCGATACCTGCCCCCGACACCGCTCGCGCTCTATCTCCCTCATTCAGTTTGCCCGTTGCCCCTCTCCGGCGGGGGGCCGGGGTGAGGGGCAAAAATGCCGAGATGCTTTCCCGCGTCGCAACTGACCGGACAGCAGCGGACTTGATCCGGGCGTCCGTATTCGCGGCGGGCGGGGCAGCAGTTCGGCGCAGGACAGCGGAAGGGCGCGGCCTCCGGCCTCACGGCCCCCGCAGGATGTCCAGCGTCGCCGTATCCGCCTTGCCGCCGCAATATTTCGCCAGCGCCGCCTGGAAGATCGGATCGGCGCCGGGTATCTGGGCGAACAGCGTCATGCAGGAACGGAACTTGACGGCGTCGACCGTGCCGAAGATTTCCTCGAGGGTACGATGTTCCACCGCCATCACCAGGCGGCAGCATTCCAGCAGCCGGCTCCCCAGCACCGGATGGCCGAGATAGGCGATGGCCTCGGCGAGATTGGCGATGGCGTATCTGCGCGACATGGCGCTGAGCCCGAGCCCGGCGATCTGCGGAAAGACGAACCACATCCAGTGACTGCGCTTCTGCCCGGCGCGCAATTCGGCGCGGACCTGATCGAAGATCGGGTCCTGGGCTTCGCCAAAACGTTGAAGCTCGTCAGGGTTCGTCATGGCTGGCTGCCGGCCTGAGCGGAAAAGAAGCAATCTCCGCATAGCCTAGGCCCGTTTGAGGCCATTGTCATCCCGTGGGCTTTCCGGTCAAATCACCGGCATTGTGTGAATTGGCGACAGGTTGCGGCGCATGACCGGCGACACCGATCTCGATCTCGGCACCTTTGACTACATCATCGTCGGCGCCGGCACGGCGGGGTGCCTGCTGGCGAACCGGCTGTCGGCCGACCCGCAAGTGTCGGTTCTGCTGCTGGAGGCCGGCGGGCGCGACAACTATGTCTGGATTCATATTCCGGTCGGCTATCTTTATTGCATCAACAATCCCCGCACCGACTGGTGTTTCAAGACCGAGGCGGAGCGTGGCCTTAACGGCCGCGCCATCGGCTATCCGCGCGGCAAGGTCCTGGGCGGCTGTTCATCGATCAACGGCATGATCTATATGCGCGGCCAGGCGCGGGATTACGACCACTGGCGCCAGCTCGGCAATGCCGGCTGGGCCTGGGATGACGTGCTGCCCTTCTTCAAGCAGCATGAGGATTTCGTCGCCGACGACAACAATGCCGACGATCCGCTGCATGGACGCGGCGGCGAACTCCGGGTCGAAAAGCAGCGCCTGCATTGGCCGATCCTGGATTCCTTCCGCGACGCGGCGGTGGAGGCCGGCATTCCCCGGGTGCGCGATTTCAATCGCGGCGACAATACCGGCATCGCCTATTTCCAGGTGACGCAGCGCGGCGGCATCCGCGTCAATGCCGCCAAGGCTTTCCTCAAGCCGGCGCGGCGGCGCGCCAATCTGCGCATCGTCACGGCGGCGCATGCGGCCCGCGTGCTGATCGAGAACAGGCGCGCCGCCGGTATCGCCCTCACCGTGGCGGGCCGGCCGGCCAAGGCGCAAGCGCGCGGCGAGGTGATCCTGGCGGCCGGCGCCATCGGCTCGCCGCAGCTGCTGGAACTCTCAGGCATCGGTCAGGCGTCGCGGCTGCGCGATCTCGGCATCGCACCGCTGCACGATCTCCCCGGCGTCGGCGAGAACCTGCAGGATCATCTGCAGTTGCGGATGATCTACAAGATCGCCAATGCGCTAACCCTGAACGAGCGCGCCGGCAATCTGCGCGGCAAGGCGCGGATCGCGCTGGAATATGCGCTGCAGCGGCGCGGGCCGATGTCGATGGCGCCCAGCCAGCTGGGTGCTTTCGCGAAATCCGATCCGGCGCTGGAGACCGCCGATCTCGAATATCACGTGCAGCCTCTGTCGCTGGAAAAATTCGGCGAACCGCTGCACGGCTTTCCCGCCATCACCGCCAGCGTCTGCAATCTGCGCCCCGAGAGCCGGGGATCGAGCCATGCGGTGGCGGCGGATTTCCGCGCGGCACCGTCGATCCGGCCGAATTACCTCTCGACCGATGGCGACCGGCGCGTCGCCGCCGCCGCCATCCGCCTGACCCGCCGCATCCTGGCGGCAAAGCCGATGCAACCCTATCAGCCGCAGGAATACCTGCCCGGTGCCGCGCTGACGAGCGACGAGGAACTGGTGCAGGCGGCGGGCGCCATCGGCACGACTATCTTCCATCCGGTCGGCACCGCGCGCATGGGGCAGGACGAGAGGGCCGTGGTCGATGACCGCCTGCGGGTCCATGGCATCGACGGCCTGCGGGTGATCGACGCCTCGATCATGCCGACCATCACCTCCGGCAACACCAACGCGCCGGTCCTGATGATCGCCGAAAAAGGTGCTGCGATGATCCGTGAAGATCGGCGCGGGTCCGTCGCATAGAGGCACGCTCAGACGCCGCTATCGCTCCTCATCTCGTGCGCGCTCCGCCCGGCGCGAGAGAGATGCGCGATGTTCCGCAGCTTTCATCGCAACCGCAATGCGGCCATAGGTCTGCGCGCATACACCCCTGCATGTGCCAAAGCTCTCAGCTGGATGTATCGACAACAGATAACTTATTCATTGCGGGTTGACGTCGATCGGCTCGCGCTGCGACGCCATGTATGCAGCCACGCGAACGGTCATTTTCGTTAACAACAATAACGCGAGAAAATACTTGCGCGCAGCGGTCGGGCGGCCTCTCAATAGGGAAGCGGCAAAGGGGAGACCATCGCCGCGGCGGGATCGCAGGTCGATCGGATCAGGCTGCCGGGTATTGCCGGACAGTCTGCCGGGATCGGCGCAGACAATATCAGCGTAGCGGAATCAGACGAGGCATGGAAACGCGCCGAACAGGCGCGCGGGATCGGCGTGGCGACATCAGGATCAGCGCTTAGGGGATAGGCGAGGGGGCGAGATGGTTCAGCAGGCGGTCGATGCAGGCGGTGATGAACTGAGCGAGGTCAGCATCCTCCTCGCCGAAGTGCGGCACCAATTCGGCGCCGCCTCGCCCGAAATTCGCCCGCTGGCGGAAACGCGCGAAGCTATCCGCCAGGCGAAAAGCGACTACCAGCGCGTGAAGGACGCGCTCGACAGCGAGATCGAGCGGCTGCGTCTGGATGATCGGCGGAGCAAGGCCATCGCCCCGGCCGGCGAGACGGTGCGCGACCAGTTGCAGCAGGAACTCGACGCGAAAGAAGAAGAGCGCGATGAACTCATGCGCGCCTATGAGACCCTGCGGCTGCAGCTGCGCGGCGAATTCAACCGCCGGCTCGGGCGGCTCAACCGCTCGGCTCTGTGCCTTTCGGGCGGCGGCATTCGCAGCGGCTCCTTCGCGCTTGGCGTGCTGCAGGCGCTGGCCACCTATCCGCGCCGCAACACACGGCAGCCGAGCCCGCCGCAGCAGGCCTTGCTGGGGCAGATGGATTTCCTCTCCACCGTCAGCGGCGGCGGCTATATCGGCAGTTGGCTCTCCGCCTGGCTGTGCCGCGCCGGCTATGAGGATGTGCAGCCGAAGCTGGTCGCCCGGCCGCTGCCCTCGAAGGAGCCGCCGGAAATCGAGAATCTGCGGCGCTACAGCAATTTCCTGACACCGAAGCTCGGCGTTCTGTCGGCCGATAGCTGGGCGGCGATCGCACTCTATTTTCGCAACCTCTTCCTCAACTGGCTGATCCTGCTGCCGGCGATCTGCCTGCCGCTGCTGCTGTTGAAGCTGTTTGCCGTCGTCGCGGCTTATTTTGCCCGCGATTTCGAAACCGTGCCGCCGGTCGGCGGCGTGCAGCTCGGCCTGCCGATACTGGCGGTGATCCTGGCCATCGCCGCGATGATCTATGCGCTGCGGAACGTGACGGTGAACCGGCCGACTTATGCCGAGAACGGCATCGATCAGACCGCCTTTCTCGGCCTGGTTCTGCTGCCGGTCATTTTCGCGGCGATCTGCTGGTCGGGATTCTTTCTCTCCCCCGCTTTCGCAGCACTCCTGCGCCTTGCGGGTCTCGGGCCGGAAAAATTCACCGCCGATTCCCAGCTGCTGTCTTCGTTGAAGATCGCCTGCCTGGTTACCGGTGCCGTCATCGGCTGCGTGATCTATAGTCTCGGCTGGCTTTGTGCGGCACCGTGGCGGCGCCTGCGCCATTTCATGCAGCGGCCGAAATCGCGTCAGGCAGCACCCGACGATTTGATGCCGCCGGCCCGCCAGCTGGTGGTGGACTGGCTGCAATTCGCCGGCGGCGGCCTGGTCTATGGCCTTCTGCTCGGGCTTGGCGCCTATCTGCTGCTGCTGGCGCCGCATATCCTTTCCGCCCCCGCGCCGCCGCCCTGCCAGGCGCAGTACCATCTGGTCCCCGATGTGTTGGATCTCACCCTGCATCAGGCGCAGCCTTGTTCGGCCCAGACGGCGGTATCGACGGTCCCCGCCGACCTCGCCTGGAAAGTCCGACTCTTCGCGGCGGTCGCCCTGGGGCTGCCCTGGCTGGTCCTCGCGCAACTGACCGGCGAAGCCGTCTTCACCGGCCTCGGCAGCTTTGCCAAAAGCTCCGACAGCGATCGCGAATGGCTGGGCCGCGCGGCCGGCTGGTATCTGCTGGTGGCGCTGGGCTGGATCATCACCGTGCTGCTGGTCTATGGCGGCTCGACCCTGCTGCTGCCGACCGGCGAGGACGGGGGCACCAGCTGGACCGCCTATTTCGGCTGGGTCGACAAGATAAAGGGCGTGGTGAAGACGATCGGCGATTACCTGGCGCCGATCGGCGGCCTTTCCGCGGTGGCGACGGCCCTGCTCAGCGGCAGTTCGCTGACCGGCGGGCGCGACAAGCCCGGCGACGACCGTTCGCCCGTCATGCGCGTGATCGCCGAAAACGGCCTCACCATCGCGGCCCTGATCTTTCTCATTTCGCTGATCGTCTTTCTGTCGACCGGGCTCGATCAGGTCCTGCTCGGCAAGTCGCTGCTCGCCAGCGACCTGCTGCTGGCGCGGATCGGCGATGAATGGGGCAAGGAATTGTGGTGGCTGGCGATCGGCCTGATCGGTGCGGCATTACTGGCCGCCGGTGCCTCAGCCTGCGTGAACATCAACCGCTTCTCGCTGCATGCGCTGTATCGCAACCGCCTGATCCGCGAATTCCTCGGCGCCACCAATCTCGACCGCCGGCCCAATCTTTTCACCGGCTTCGCCCTCAAGGACAACATGGCGATGCATGAATTGAGGGGCGCGAATGTCACCGTCGGCGGCCGGAGCCGCCTGCTGCATATCGTCAACATAACGCTCAATCTGGTGGGGACCAGCAATCTCGCCTGGCAGGAACGCAAGGGCGAATCCTTCACCGTCAGCCCTCTGCACAGCGGCGCCGCCTTGCTGGGTTATCGCGACAGCCAGTATTATGCCAAAGGCGAGGAGGACGGCATCTCGCTCGGCACGGCGGTGGCCATTTCCGGCGCCGCCGCCAGTCCCAACATGGGCTATCACAGCTCGCCCCTGATCACGATCATCATGACGCTGCTCAACGTGCGCCTCGGCTGGTGGCTCGGCAATCCGGCGAGGCCGCGGGCCGATCTCGACGGTCCCCGCTCGGCGATCAAGTGGATTGCCTTCGAAGCCTTCGGACTCACCACCGAGGACAAGGACTTCGTCTATCTCTCCGATGGCGGCCATTTCGAGAATCTGGCGCTCTATGAAATGGTGCGGCGGCGTTGCCGCTATATCATCGTCAGTGATGGCGGCTGCGATCCCACCTGTGCGCTGAGCGATCTCGGCACCGCGGTACGCATGATCGAGATCGATCTCGGTGTCCGCATCACCTTCCCGGATCTGTGCAAGCTGAAACCGCGCCTGTCGGTGGAGGATGCTCGGGCCGGCACTTTCCAGGATGACCAGAAATGCTGGTGCATCGGCCGGATCGGCTACAAGGAGGCCGATTACAAGGACGGCAACGGCGAGGAAGCGGACGGCTATATCGTCTACATCAAGCCGAGCTTCCGGGGCAAAAACGAAAGCGCGGGTGTCAGGGCCTATGCGCTAGCCCATCCCGATTTCCCGCATGAGCCGACTTCGGATCAATGGTTCAGCGAATCGCAGTTCGAAAGCTACCGCAAGCTCGGCTTCGATATCGCCGAGGAGCTGCTGGCAAGCCGGGCGCATCAGGCAGCCGTGATCGCGGTCGGCAAGCGCGGCCCCACGGCGATCCCGGAGCTGCCGGATTTCTTCGAGGCGCTTGCCCTCTAGCAGCCGGCCTAGGCGGTGTCGACAAATTCCGCATACCCACGGTAGCCCAGGCGCCGCCTGGGGCCGGCAGGGAGCAAGGCGCGAGGCCGACGGCGGAGCGGACCTCCGTCAAGGCCGAGCAATGCTGCCGAGGCCGCCGCTTCGATCGGGACCTTGGCCGATGATTTTTCGAGGAGGGTTTGAGCTTCTTGTTCGTTCCTTCGTCACAACGGCGAAACCCGAACCCTCCTCAATATACACCTCTAATGTCTACCATTGGCGATAATGGATGCGAGATGTCGTCAAGACTCGATGAATGAGAGCAGGTCGGGGTTGAGGACATCCGCATGCGTGGTGAGCATGCCATGGGGATAGCCCGGATAAGTCTTCAGCGACCCGTTCTTAAGCAGGTCGACCGCACGCGGCACTGAACTTGCAAACGGGACGACTTGATCAGCCTCGCCGTGCATCACCAGCACCGGCACGGTGATCTTCTTGAGGTCTTCGGTATAATCTTCGAGCCAAGAGTCGACAGTCGCGTAGTGAGCGAGGGCACCGCCGGCCATGCCTTGGCGCCACCAGTTCGCAATGATTGCCTCCGAAGGCTTGGCCCCATCCAGGTTGTAGCCGTAGAACGGATTCTCAGGGACGAAACGGTAGAACTCCGCCCGGTTGCCCAGCACGCCCGCGCGGATCGCTTCGAACCACTCCGGGGGTTGACCGGAAGGGTTGTCCTTGCTCCGGTACATGTTCGGCGTCAGTGACGCGACCAGCACCGCCTTCGCCACGCGCTCCTGGTGACGAGCGACATAGCGAGCCACCTCACCGCCACCTGTCGAGTGCCCGATATGGATCGCGTCGCGCAGGTTGAGGTGTTCAGTCAGGGCCGCGAGGTCGGCAACCCAGTGATCCATGTCGTTGCCGGTGCTGGGCTGGTCGGACCGGCCGTGGCCGCGCCGGTCGTGGGCGATCACGCGATACCCGTGCTGAAGGAAGAACGTCATCTGGGCATCCCAGTCGTCCGCTGTCAGCGGCCAGCCGTGGCTGAAAACGATCGGCTGACCTGATCCCCAATCCTTGTAGAAGATGTTTACGCCGTCTGTCGTCGTGATCGTGGGCATTTTTCAGTTCCTTTCGATTAGCCGCGGGTAAGACTCATCGCTCGCTGGCGCGGCGTTCCAGCGATGATCTGGTAAACTAAAGTGACCAGTCGTCTATTAATTGGTGAAATGTTTAGGTCAGCAGAGAGGGCAAAACAAAGCGCTCGAAGCTGTCGAAGGGCGCCCGGCTACGTTCGACCTTGGCCCGCATGACCGCCCCTTCGAACGTGTCGATAAGCGCGACGGCAAGCTGCTCGGGATCCTTTTTGGCCGACAATTCCCCCTTCTCCTGCGCTTCCCGTAAGCATGAGGCAAGTGCGGCCGACCACTCGCGATAGATTGCCGCAAGCTTGATCCGTACATCCTCGCTCGTCGGCGTGACTTCGAGCGCCATGTTCCCGATCAGGCAGCCAACCGCGTAACGGCGCCGCTCGTGAAACTCGGCAAGCCCGGCGAAATAGCGCGCGATTCGCGACAAGGGCGGCTTCCGGCCCTGATTTAAAATAGCCCCATACTCAGCGACAACCGCGTCCCAATATTCGGTCAGTACCTCGACGGCGAAGGCTTCCTTGCTGTCGAAGTAATTATAGAACGATCCCTTGGGCACGCCGGCTGCGGCGGTAATCTCCTGCACGCCGGTGGCGTTGAAGCCCCGGGTGCTTACAAGCTCTCCCCCCTTTGCGAGGAGGCGCGATCGCGTTTCTGGATTGGCTGGTCTCGGCATGCATTTATATATGACCGGTCGTCTTATTATCGTCAAGCGCTTTTTTTGGTGTGAACACCCATTCGCCCGGGCGCTCACCGGTTTACGTGGCAAATGCTGGTTGATTCAGCGCTGCTTTTTGGAGGCAGGCTTGAGTAGAGGTGATCTCGCCGGAGGAGCGGAGCGGGGGTCTGGGAAACCATGGCCGTGACGCTGGCCGAGTTTATGGCGGATAGCGGCCACTACAGCATCGACAGCACCACAGTCCGCGCCCACGTCTCGGCCGCGGGCGGAAAAGGGGGCTCATCGACGTGCTCTTGGCCGCTCGCGGGGCGGCTTCACCAGTAAGATTCATTGCCTGGCTGATGCCTGGCCACCTCAAGATCAATCGGGCCACGGACGCTCTGCTGACACCATGCTGTCAGGAGAGGCGGTGTAGAGATCCCTCAACTTGTTTGCCGTGAACCGCTCGGGCTGGGAGCTTCAGGTGCTTGATCCATCGACGATGCGCGACCTGTTCGACCGCTGGGAGCGGGTCTGGCATGAAGGGCGATACGACCTCATTCCCGGCTGCGTACAGCCCGATTACATCCGGCACGACGAAAGAGGCGATCGGACGGTGAGCCGGGAAGCCTATGCGGCGGAGATCACGGCACTGCGGGAAGAGCGGCCGGATATACGTGTCGCGGTTTACGATCATGGATTCGATGGCGACCGCGCGTGGTTTCGTTTTGCCTTCAAGTGGGTGGATGCCAAGAGCGGAGAACCGTGCAGCCGCGCGGGGATGCAATCGTACCGGATCGAGGCCGGCAAGCTCGCCGAGACCTGGGTCAGTCTGCAGCCGCTCGGCTCGGTATGGACGGACGCTGCCGCCCAGGTGCATTGGACGCGCCGGCGCACCGCGTAGCGCCGCCTGCGGTCATCTGTCGCGCGATGGTTGGCCGATCCCCGGACTGCACGCCAGAGCGGCTAGTCGCGGCGGCGCTTGAACGGCGAGGTGCCTTAGTTGGCGGCCGTCTCGTCGGTCGGCAGGAAGACGTCGATGCCGGAGCCGCCCGCCGCGGCGACCGGGCTGCCGGGCTGCTGGTTGTCGGCCGGCTTGCCGCCGGCGGCGAGGGAAGGGACGGCGGGGGGCTGCGCCGACTGGCCGAGCGTCGTCAAGGACAGGTTGCCGCGTGCCGGCTTCTGCGTGCTGATCAGGCCGAACCACAGTGAGTGATCGCCGCTGCCCGGCGTCTTGCCGGGTTTCACCGGCGCGGCAAAGGTGAAGGTCAGCTTGCCGTCTGCGAGCGCGGCGGAAGCGATGTCGATGCCATCTGCTTCGCTGATGACATAGAGCTTGGTGCCGTCCGGCAGCTTCGGCGAGGTGGCGAAAGCGGGCGCCTGGGGCAGGTCCAGCGTCACCGCGGTGACGCCGTTCTGGCCGGAAACCGCATAGGCCGCCTTGAGGTCGAGCTGATAGCCGAAAATGTAGATCTTCGCGCCGTCCGTCCCGTCATCTGTGCCATAGCGCGACCGCATCACCGCATTGCCGGCCGCACCGTCGAGCGCGAAGTTGCTGCTCGAGGCCTTGGTCTTCAGGATGGGAAACTGATCGGCCGTGATATGCGTGACGGTCAGCGCGTCGTCGGCCGCCCGCGCGGGGGCCAGGACGCCCGCGCCGACAAGCACGCCCGCTCCGGCAATGACGGCCGCGGCGATCATGGCGGCGGCAACGGTCAGGGCCGCGGCTGTCAGCATGCGCCGCAAGGTGGCGCGGAAAAGGTTGTGGTGAGAGGTGAAAGATTGGCCGGTCATGCCCGATCCATCGGCTATGGGCGGAGGGCCGCACTATAGCAAAGCCCGCCGGCGATGCCAGTCCTGCCTGGACGTCGAATCGTCGCCGCGTGACCGCGCGGCAATTCCATTGAACCTTGCATGCAGCTGACCGGCAATGGCCAAGCGTTCGGCCGCTGCCACGATGCGGGCCTTGCGCGACGACGTGGCCGCCTGCTGACGCCGCCACGCTGCGTGGTGCGCCGAAGCGTGGCGACAATGCGTAACTTCGTCGCAGCGGGCGATGCGGATTTGCGGACCCAGGGTTGCAGCTTTTTCGCGCGGCTATCGCAAAACAACGGTTTCCGACCTGTCCGCGACAGATCGCTAAAATACAGAACGTCTTCGAAACGATACTTCGTCGAAAACGCACATTGCCGATTGTATGCAGCAGGCCTTCGTGGTTTTCATGCCGCCATTCGATCATGCCGGCTTTCGCGCCGGCGAGGACAGCACATGAAACCACCCAGGAAAAACCCCGCCAAGGACGGCGGGCTGAAGAGCGGATTGAAGCTCACGCGCGAGCTCCTGAAGCGCATCCATGAACTCCATGCCGGCTATCTGCAGGGCCGCCGCGACGGCCGCCGCGCCATGTTCGAAAATTGCGATTTAAGCGGTCTCGATCTCAGCCATCTCAATTTCAGCGAAGCCATCTTCATCAACTGCAATCTGCGCAATATCGAGGGGCGCGGCGTCAAGTTCGTCGGCGCCATCCTGCGCGGCTCGAAGTTCGACAATGCGGTCCTGATCAATTCCGATTTCAGCAAGGCCGATCTGCGCAGCACCTCCTTCGAAGAGGCGCAGCTGATCAATGCCTTCCTGGAGCGCAGCGATCTGCGGCTCGATCTCAGCCGGGCCGAGGAGCGCATGGTCTCCTTCAAGAATGCCGATCTCACGCGCGCCAGCTTTGCCGAGGCGAAGATGAAGGGGGTCGACATGCAGGGCGCCAAGCTGCAGGAGACGACTCTCACCCAGGCGGATATGCGCGGCGCCAATCTGAAGCATGCCGAGGTCAAGGATATCGAGGTTGCCGGCGCTTTCATGGTGGATGCCGATTTCACCGGCGCCATTCTCGATGATGCGGCCAGGCGGAAGATCGACCTCACCACCACCACGGCGCCGGCTTTCCGCAAGCTCGACCATGACGAGATCGAGCGCATCCTGATCGAGCACGATGAATGGGTGATGAGCCTGGGCAAGTCCGGCTTTCGCGCGGATTTCAGCCAGACCGACCTCACCCGGATCGATCTCTCCAACACCAATCTCGCCGTGGCGGATTTCAGCGGCGCCAAGCTCCATGGCACGCGCCTCGGCGGCGCGCACCTGCTGGCGGCGGATTTCCGCGAGGCCAATCTGACCGATGTCGGCCTGAAGAGCGCCGATCTGCGCGGCGCCGATTTCTCGGATTCACATCAGCGCGGCCTGGAGCTCGACGGCTCGAAAGTCGGCGAGATTCCCGATCTGCCGCTGACCACCAAGGGTCTGCGCCGCCGGGCGTGAACCCGCCGGCGGCAAGAATCGGCCGCGTTGCCGCCTGCGAGGCTACAGCCGTAACCAAGCGGCGATTGCGGCGGCGCGGGCGGGGTGGTTAGACTTGCCCCATGATGATCGACGCCCGTCAATACGCCCCCGCCGCCGCCCGCAACCGCGATCCCATCTGCGCGGTGCTGCGCGAGGTGCTGCCGCCTGTCGGCCTGGTGCTGGAAGTGGCCAGCGGCAGCGGTGAGCATGCGGTGCATTTCGCCACCGCCTTTCCGGCCCTGACCTTTCAGCCGAGCGATCCCGACCCGCAGGCGCGCGACAGCATCGCCGCCTGGCGTGACGCGGGCGCGCTCGCGAACCTGCTCTCGCCCTTGGCCGTCAATGCCGCGGAGCCGATCTGGCCGCTGACCGCGGCGGATGCCGTCATCTGCATCAACATGGTGCATATCTCGCCCTGGGCTTCCACGGTCGGGTTGCTCAAGGGGGCCGCCGCGATTCTGCCGCCGGGCGCGCCGCTCTATCTCTATGGGCCCTATCGCCGCGGCGGCGCCCATACCGCCGCCAGCAACGCCGCCTTCGATGCCGATCTGCGCAGCCGCAACCCCGCCTGGGGGCTGCGCGATATGGAAGCCGTCGTCGCCGCGGCGGAAACGGCCGGCTTCGCTGCGCCGGAGGTCATCGCCATGCCGGCCAATAATTTCAGCCTGGTCTTCCGCCGCGCGCCCAGCGGATCGTAACGGGCGGCGGGCGCGGCACGTCATCGCGTCCGGCTGTCGCGAGCGGTGATCGCAGCGGCGAGGCGCGCGGCGGATCCCGGCTTCGGCCACCATCCCCGCGGCCCTTTCCCGTCATATCTCCGTGATGACCCCGACTATTCATAAACATTAAAGCTTCATGTCAGGTCAGGGACAGGGGCGACAGGAATAGTAGTTTCAATTATATTAAATTACTTTGCGACGCAGGATTCGCGCCTGCGCCGGTTAAGATTCGCGTCACGAGATTCATCGCTCTGCTTTACCAGACCGCTCGATCGGTCAATTCGGGAACGAGTCAAATTCGGGGGAGTGGATGGGAAATCGCTTTTTGCTGGAAGGCCGCGAGACCTGCCATGACGGCCGCGCCATGGGACGCGCCAAAGGGCGCGGCAACGGACGCAGCCATCGGCAAAGGGCGCGGATCACGCGGGCGGTGGCCTGCCTGCTGCCGGCCGGGATCGCCGCCGGCGTCGTCGTCGCCGATCTCGGTCTCGCCGCCAGTCCGGCCGAAGCGGCAACCTGCAAGCGGCTCAGCGGCATCGCGCCCTCGATCGACCGTTTCATCGACAAGGTCTATGCGCTGCAACTGGCGGGCAGGGGCACCCTGCCGGTGACCGACGCGCTGTTCGGCTTCCGTCATCTCGATGCCGACGGCTTGCGCAATCTCGATCAGCGGCAACCGATCGAAATAACGCGCCAGGATGAGGATGACGGCGTCTTCATCAACAAGGGCCCGAAGCCGCTGGTCGTCACCGGCAGCTTCGCCCAGTCGGAAACTTTCTTCGACATTCCCGAGCTGGTGAAGGGCAGTTATGTCTCGACGCCGGACAGCCTGACCCTGACCTATGATCCGGATCACGCGGTGAAGGTCGGGCAGAGCTTTCTCGGCATGAAGTTCTCGCATACCATCAACCACACCGTCATCACCCGCCACAGCCTCGCTTATTTCTTCGACGATAACAGCAGCAGCGAGCCCGATCGCTGCTATGTGCTGGTGGATACCGCGGAGGTTGCCTCTACCGAGGCACCTGATCCCGACGCCAGATAGGCGTACCGGGGGCAGGCTACATCCGGCCAGGCCGATCGCCCGCTCAGCGGTGATGCAGCGGCACCAGCGGATCGAGATCCTGCGACGGGTCGTATTCCTCGATGGCGATCGCCTGGCGGATCTCGCCATCGATGGTGAGCGGGAAGAGGCCGTAGCAGATCACCATCTTGCGGCCGTTCTGCGTCGTCCATTCGTAGAAATCGATCACCGCCTCGCCGGTCTGCCAGCAATGGCGGTAGTTCTCGATCATCGGTCCGAAGATGGCGAGACTGGCGCCGCCGTCAATTTCGTCGAGATAGGTGCCGGTGAGATTGAGGCCGCTTGCTTCGTCGATGCGCGTGCCGGTCAGGCGATAGCGGACGCGGAACGGCGCGGTCTCGAATTCCGCCAGCAGGACATGCGGCAGCAGATCGACGATGGCCGCGGGATCGAGCAGATGGCGCGGCGGGGGCGGCAGGACCGCCGGCGCCGCAGGAGAGAGCCCCCCGGCCGCACGGCTCGACAGGTCGGCTTCGCCAAACGCCTGACCCGCCAGTTTCCGCCAATACCGATGCAAGCGATCGATTCTCGGTGTCGCCTGTTTCGCCGTGCTCTGCATCCGCCCCAATGCCGTAGGTCCCCAATACGGGAAAGTCTAGCATGCAGGATGCGCAGGAATCTTCCTTTATTGCCGCGCGGGCGATCTCGGCAGAATAACCCCGAACGCCGCCGCATCCGCGGCGACCACCGGTCCGCTGCTTGTCGCCACCCGCTTCAGGCGAAGCTGCATATTTCTCTTTCCGCAGCAGATGAAGTCCCTAGTGCCGGGCCATCTTGCTCGGCGTCGAAACATCGTCGCGGCTTCGCAGCAACAGTCGATCGGTGCGGTCATGGCCGCCGAGAACACGCGGCCAGGCCGGAGGGCAATTCCCGTTTCGGATCGAAGCACCTTGTGATTCGATCCGAAGCCATCCGGCTCTATGGCGCCGGGCTGCGACGGTACTGGCAGTCGCTGCGCGGATGATCGATTTCCAGTTCCTCCGCCCAGCCGCTGCCATCGGCGGTGCCGTTGAATTCGCTGTTCAGCAGATAGAAGCCGGTGGTCTTGTCGTCGAAGGTCGCCCCCACCAGGCCGATCGACTGATGGCGCATGACGCCCTTTGCCGCGCTCACGCGCGCCCGCACGATCTCGATCGGATTTTGATGTGTGAGATCGGTGAGGCGGGTCAGGTGATAATCATGGCCCTGATAGCGGAACAGCGACCAGGCCCCGACCGGATCGTGCTGATAGGGCAGCAGGGCGGCGCGCAGATCGGGGCGGGCGAGATCGATATGGATATGGAACTGGTTCTGGCTGCGCCGGTCGATCGAGTTGAGGGCGAGGGCATAATCCTCCGGCGCCAGGTCGCGGCCGGCCCGGGCGGCCACATGGCTGCGGTTCTGCCAGGCGGCGGCGAAATAATTCGCTGCGTGATTGCCCGGCGTCGGCGCCAGGGCATCGCTTTCGATGCCGCTCAAGCGGCGGATGGGCAGCAGCAGATATTGCGTCGGGCCGCAGATATCCTTGACCATCACGTAATCGGCGGCATGGTTCACCACGTCGCAGGGATTGGCGGGATCGGTGGCGGGATCGCTTTTCACGCAGACCTGCACGACCTTGTTCCACAAGGCATCGGCATCGGCGCGGGCCGGCGCGGCTGACCAGGGACCCGCGGCGAGCAGGCCCAGCAGGGCGATCATCAATCCGCCACGCCGCAACGTGATTCTTTCGCGCCTCAATCTCATCTCTTCCTCTCTGCAAAGCCATTCAGGCGGAAGGTTCCGCCACGCCGGGCGAGTCACGCGGCGGTTAACCCTAACCAGCCTTTAAGACCGATCCAAGACATGACAGAGAGCGGTGTCGGTTTGATGAAGCGTCGCATCGCCGCATGGCGCACGCCGCTTTCGCATCCGCGATCGATCGCATATTGAACCTCGTCGTATGCAGTGGCCGCTTCACGGTCCACATTTGCCATGATGATCGGCGGCGCATCGCAGATGCTGCGATGGCGAATGCGGTAGCGGGGGAACCCGGTTGCGCGTCGCTGCGGCGTGAGCCGGCGCAACCTAACAACCGCGTGTGCCAATTGCCCGATGCGTGACGCAAGCGGGTCACTGTTTTGCAAAATTTCTGCATTTTTGTCTTAATTTTTTGGAAACCATCTTTTCAATTTTTATGTTTCCTGCATACGATAGTGGTGTCATGGACGGCATAGGGGGCACGACCATGGTTAAGGATCGGATTACAACGATCATTGCCAGTGCAACACCGACTTCCCTCGATCGACGCATAACGCCGACCTCTCTCGTTCAAGCTGAAATCCCCGATCTGCGACGAACGCGTCTGCTGACCTTCGATGAATTGACGTCGCCGATCATCCGCTGCGCGATCAGCTATTGGATGAGCCGGCAGGAGCATGGCGGACCGATGCTGCGCCGTCACCTCGATGCGGCGGAGATTCCGCACCTGCTGCCTCATCTGCTGCTGCTGGAAGTGGTCCAGGGACCAGATCCCCGCGCCATCGCCTTGCGCGAGCGTCAGGCTGAATCGTACCAGATGGAACCATATCAGGCGGAGCCGATGAACGGCCCCGCCGCGATCGTGCCAAAGCTCAACTTCCGCTACCGGATCATCGGCGAAGTCCTGCAGCGTTATTCGCGCGGCAATTATACCGGCAAATACTTCTCAGAGGTGGACGGCCAGGGACCCGGCTCCGACGTCTGGCGCGTCTGCAGCGAGGTGACCCTGCAAAGGCGGCCGCTGCTGCTGCGCCCGCCTTATGTCGGCCCGCATAGCCAGATCTTCTATTGTGAATCCGCGACCATGCCGCTGGTCGATGATGAGGGTGCCGTGACACGTCTGCTGATCGCCTGTGACTTTCTGCCCGAGGCGGCGGACGACCATCGCCATCCGCTGCAACACCGTCGCGGCTACGCATCATCACCCCCACCGTTGCCACCGCCGTCGGATAGTGCCCCCTTGTCATAACCGGCTTTGTCGGTGCGATTTAGCGCGATCCGACAGCGTGTCGGGGCGACCGTTCCGCGCGCCGCGAACAGGCGGCATGCCATGCAGCGGCTGGACAAAATGCCCTGAATGTTTTCCACTGCGAAAAACCCAAGCCGCATGGCTGATTTTCAGGGAGTTTCCTGCATGACGAGTTGGCGCAGCACCTTGTACCGTTCGGCGATCGTCTGGGACGCACATGCCTGCCTGCCGCTGGAATACAATGCGGATATGTCGCCGCTGGAGCGCCATCGCAAGGCCGGGGCGACCTTCGTTTCCGTCAATGTCGGCATGGATTTCAATCCGCTGGGCCAGGTGGTGCGGGTGATCGCCGGCTTCCGCGACTGGCTGATCCGCCATAGCGAGCATTATATCCTGGTGCAGGATGTCGCCGATGTGCGCCGCGCCAAGCAGGAGGGCAAGCTCGCCGTCGCCTTCGACCTCGAAGGCTCGATGATGCTGGAAGACGATCTCGCCATGCTGCGGCTCTATCGCGATCTCGGCGTCAAGCAGATCCATCTTGCCTATAATCTCAACAATTCCATCGCCGGCGGCTGCCACGATGTCGATCTCGGCCTCACCGATCTCGGTCGCCAGGTGGTGCGGGAGATCAACCGCCTCGGCATGCTGATGGATTGCTCGCATAGCAGCCGGGAGACGGCGCTGGAGATCATGGCGATTTCCGCGAAGCCCGTCATCTTCTCGCATGCCAACGTGCAGGCCCTGGTCGATCACCGCCGCAATATCGATGATGAGCGGATCCAGGCCTGCGCCAAGACCGACGGCGTGGTCGGCATCAACGGTATCGGGCTCTTCCTCGGCAAGACGCTGGAGATCGCCGCCGTCATCCGGCATATCGACTATCTCGCAGAACATATCGGCACGCGGCATATCGGGCTTGGCATCGACTACGCTTTCGATTCCAAGAATCCGGCGCATAGCGATCTGCCGCCGGGTGAGAAAAAGGAGAAATGGTGGCCGCGTGAATTCGGCTATGGCGGCCCGGCGCTCGGCTGCCTCGAGCCGGAAAGCCTGCCGCAGATCGCCGAGGCGCTCTCAGCGCGCGGCTATAAGGACGACGATGTCATCGCCATTCTCGGCGGCAATTTCATGCGCGTCGCCGAAGCCACCTGGGCAGTCAATTAGGTTCTTCCACGCTGCTTGCTTCGGTCGGCCCTGCCGGTGGCGGCCGCCACTTTCAATCCGGCTGCGCCTGCTCTCTTGGGAAATGAAACCCGGCAGCGCTAACACGGCGTGCGGCATATCCGTGGCCGGCGCGATTGCCGCCGCCCGTCGCGCCATCGGCTGAGCACCGCGGTTATCTTCCTGGCAATTTAAGGGAATAAGCCCTCGCCCCGGCGGGTCATTCATGACGTGGCCTTGCCCCTGCATCGGCGCAAGGCCACCGCAGAATGGAACTCGTCGACCGACAGGGCGGCAAGGACCAGACGGCATGCGTGGCGTCAGGACCCGCGGGATTGTTTCATCCCCGGCACTGCGCCGGCAATTGCCGCACACAAGCATGTGAAATTGCGCCGCGTCGGCGCAGTGGAGGGGTGAACCGATGATCGAAACACACAACGAAATCAAGCGCGGCACCTATGAAGCGCTTCAGCCGACTGTCCGGCGCATTGGCCAAAGCTGGAGATTGCTGTTGGTCGGCACTGCCCTGGTTGCCGTCACGACGCTGCCCTTGCGCTTTGACGCCGCGGGGCGTTCGCATTTCAATCAAGCCTTCGCTGATGGCGGACACGGCGGCGGCGGAGGTGGCGGCAGTGGCGGACATCACGGTGGCGATAGTAACGGCGGCAGTGGCGGCGATCATTCCGGCGGCGGGGGCATGGCCAGCGGCCATGGTGGTCCCAATGCCGGTGGCTCAGCCGACGCCAGCAATCACGACGCGAATGACGATCATGGCGGCCTGGCGAGCGGCAACGACGATCCCGCGACCCATGACGTGAACGATGATCATGGCGGCCTGGTGGCCGGCAATGACGACCCCGCGACCCACGACATTAACGACGACCATGGTGGCATCCGCGCTGGCGACGACGATCCGGCGACGCATGATATCGGCGACGATCATCCATCGGGCGCTATCGACCAGGCCGCCAATCCGTAAGGCAGGCCACGGCAAGCGACGCGATCGCCGGGTTCTTTGCCGGTGATCGCGTTTCCTCCTGCGAGCAATGCGTGGGAAATACCGGTCGAGTGCGGGCAGGTCGATCCTTGTCGACCCGCCGCCGGACGGCTCAGTGATGCGCCGGCGAATGATGGGTGCGGTTGAAATCGATGCTGTAGAGGCGGCTCGGCGCCGGATAGCCCGGCTGCTCGAAATGCCGCTCGAAGCCGAGACCGATCTTTTCCAGAACACGGATCGAGCCGACATTCTCCTCGGAGGTGATGGCGAGGATACGGGGCAGGCCCAGGACCAGCCGGGCATGCTGCAGCACGCCGGCGGCGGCTTCCACGCCATAGCCCTTGAACCAGAATTTCTCCTGGAAGGCATAGCCGATATCGGGATGGGGCAGATAATCCCGCTGGATCAGGCCGCAAATGCCGATCCTGCTGCCATCCGATTTCAGCTGCACCAGATCGAGGCCGAAACCATGCTGGCGATAGCTCGCCGCCGGGCCTTTCAGGATATAGCCGACGGCGTCATCGATGCTGCGCACCTGGCGGTCGCCTATATATTGCAGGAAGCCCGGTTCGTTCAACAGGCTGACGATGAATTCCGCGTCGCTGACATCGAGATGCCGCATCGTCAACCGCTCGGTTTCCAGAACCGCATCCATCGTTTCGTTGATTGCCGTATTGCCAGCCAGGGACATGTCGAAGGCCAAGTTAACCTCTATCGACCGGGGGGAGGGGAAACATCATAGCGCAAATCCCGGCCCTGCCCAGAATAGATTGCATGTCCCCCGCATTGCATACCGGTCCGGTCCCCCGTGGCGCCTGCCGCCGGCGGGCTGGTCGCATGATGGGACGATGAATATTTCCGAATGCACCATATCTTGTGAGAATATCTTGTGAGAATGCCTTGTGGGGATGGCTGGGCCGCATCGCGCTTGCGCCGTTATTTGTACACACCTGTCACGGCATTGACATCGGCGCCGGGACGGCCGCGCACGATGATCCTCATCGGCGTAGGCGGACCGGCATGCGCATCTGCCGGAACCAGCTGTCTCGTGCCATTACCCCACAAAGAACAGGGCATCATCGCCTTGCATATCGCCGGGCGGCAAATCGCCGCGCCATTCGCGGATCGTCATGCCCGCATCGGCTCATCTGTTCATGCGGCGGCACCGCTCACCATTTCGGCGCGATGGCCTTGCTGCCGGGCACCAGTCCGCTCGGCTGCATGGTGGCGTCGATCGAAGGATCGGCGGCGCGGGCGGCGCGATAGTCCCTGGTCGCATTGGTGATATCGCCCATCCGCTCCTCGGCATAGGCGCGGGTGAACAGCAGGTCGGATCGATTGGGCGCGATCACCAGGGCCTTGTTGGCGTCGTCGGCCGCCGCCTGGAACTGGCCCAGGCGCAGCTTCGCATAGGCGCGGCTGCCATAGGCGTCGGCGCGGTTGGGCGCGGCCGCCACCAGCTGGTCGCAATACGCAATGCCCTCATCCGCCTTGCCGGTCAGCGACAGGAAATAGCACAGGCTGTCCAGCACGGTGGGATCTTTGGGGGCAAGCCGATAGGCGGCACGGAAATCCAGCAGCGCGTTCTTGAGGTCGCCCTTATAGCCATAGGCGCTGGCCCGGCTGTTATAGATGCCGGCCTGATCGGGCGCGAGCTTGATGGCTTGGCTGAAATCGGCAATCGCCTTGTCGTATTCCTGCCGGCCGGCATGGGCATGGCCGCGCCCCTCATAGGCGACCGCGTCGTCCGGCTGCATGGCGATCGCCTTGTCGAGATCGCGCAGCGCGTCGTCATACCTGCGCGCCCCCGCTTCGGCGATGCCGCGCTCGCGATAGGCGGCGGCGAAATCCGGCTTCAGTTCGATCGCTTTGCTGAAATCATCCGCCGCGGTTGCCTGATCGCCGCGCGCATCCAGTGCCAGGCCGCGCTGGAAATAGGCATTGGCGGAACCGCGATCGAGGGCGATGGCGCGGCTGAAATCGGCCAGCGCCGCATCGGCATCGTGCCGCGCCATCGAGGCGATGCCGCGATTGATATAGGCGGTGGCGCTCTTCGGCATCAGGGCGAGGGCGGCATCGAAATCAGCATAGGCCTTGTCGGCCTCATGCCTGGCATCCTCGGCAATCCCCCGCGTGGTCAAAGCCGTCGCGCGCTCCTCATCGGACAACTTGCCGCCCTCCAGCGCCTTGCCGCAGGTCGCGACCATCAGGTCCACATCCTGCTGCTTGAAGGCGTCGAGGCAGGGCGCGAGATCGGCATTGCTGGGCGCCGGCGCAGGTTCCGAGGGGGAGGCGGGCGCGGGTGCCGGCTCATCGGCCGAGGCTGCCGGCAGCATCGCCATGCTGAGCGTTGCGATGCCAAGCGTTGCGATGCCAAGCATCGTCCTGACGAGGATCATCCTGCCCAGGATCGCCGCCTTTTGCATCGACAGGGGCAGGCAAGCTATGACAAGACCGCGTAATCTGTTTGGCACTATCGACTCTCTCGTAATGGCGCCGTGAAGCATAGGCATCATCGCGGCGACGGACAAGCAGCTGGGCACGCGGCAAGCAGGCGAAGCCTGCCGAAAACCCGCACGGGCGAATGGATACGGTCGCGCGACTTCGCGGCAGTGATATTTTTTATTGGACAGATTAGTCCATAATATCTATATGTCCAGCATGGCAAGGCAGAAGCTCTTCGACCGCGATGTGGCCCTTGATGGCGCGATCTCCGTCTTTCGCGAGAAAGGCTTTTCCGGCACGTCGACGGAAGACTTGCTGGCGGCCATGGGAATCAGCCGGCAGAGCATGTACGACACTTTCGGCGATAAGCGGCGTCTCTATCTCGAGGCATTGCAGCGGTATAATGGCGCGAGCATCTCGCAATCCATCCAGGCGCTGAACAAGGCCGCGTCGCCGGTTGCCGGACTGGAAGCGATGCTGACGGCTTTCGCCAAGCGCGCCAGTGAACCGGCGCATTGCCTCGGCGTCAGTTCGATCTGCGAATTCGGTCGTGCTGACGGCGAGGTGTCGGCGCTTAATGACGCCAGCGGGCAAGTATTGGTCGCGGCGCTCGAGAAGGCGGTGACAGCCGGACAAGCGGCCGGCGAAATCGACCGCAAGCTCGATGCCAGGACGGCGGCAAAATTCCTCACCTCTCTGCTTGCCGGGATGAAGGTATCGGCCCGGGCAGGCGCGTCGCTAGCGGACTTGCGCCAGATCGCCAGGTTCGCCCTGCAAAGCCTGACTTAGCGGACGGCCCGTCCAGGACGTCGTTTCGTCGTGAGTTATTTTGGACTGAATGATCCAGTAATAGGAAGCCATGTCAAAAACATTGAGCGGAAAGACCGCCTTCGTAACCGGTGGGTCGCGCGGCATTGGTGCCGCCATCGTGCACCGCCTGGCAAAAGAGGGGGCCAGGGTCGCCTTCACCTATGCTGCTTCTGCCGACAAGGCCACGGCACTCGCTGAGGAGATCGGAGCGACCGGTGGCGCGGCCCTGCCGATCGAGGCCGATAGCGGCCATCCGGACGCGCTGCAGGCAGCGATCCGTCGAGCCGCGGAACGTTTCGGCGGCATCGATATTCTCGTCAACAATGCCGGCATCCTGATACGCGGCATGGTGGACGATTATGCTCTGAGTGACTTCGACCGGATGCTGGCGGTAAATATCCGTGGCGTCTTCGTCGCGGTCCAGGCGGCTTTGCCGCATATGAGCCGCGGCGGGCGCATCATCACGACCGGCAGCGTCGCGGCCGATCGCGCCGGCTTCGCAGGCGCCTCCGTCTACAGCATGACCAAGGCCGCTCTCGCCGCGCTTACCCGTGGCTTGGCGCGCGATCTCGGGCCACGCGGCATCACCGTGAATATCGTCGAGCCGGGACCGACCGAGACCGACATGAATATCCGCGAATATCATGACATGCTGAAGCCGCTGATGGCAGTCGGGCGGATGGGCAAGGATACAGAGATCGCCAGTCTCGTCGCCTATCTGGCCGGGCCCGAAACGGATTTCATCACCGGCGCCGCGCTCACCATCGATGGCGGCTATCTCGCCTGAGGGATGACGGCCGCATGCCGGTGCGTTGCGACCCTCGGAAAGGCTCGACTTCCTTCTGCCACTTCGCTTGAATGGCTGCCCCAGATACGAGCAGCGCCACAGCCGGAGACAGGCAATGAAGATTCTGTTGGTTCTCGCCCATCCGCGGCGCCATTCGTTGAGCGGCGCGGTGGCCGATGCCTTTGCCGCCGCGGCGATCGCCAAGGGGCACGAGATCGAATGGGCCGATCTTGTCGCCGAGGGATTCGATCCGGTGCTGCGTGAAGCGGATGAACCGGACTGGGGCGATCCGCAGAAGCCCTATTCGCTCGAGGTGCGGCGCGAGATGGGCCGGGTAGAGCGCAACGAGGCGACGGTGATGGTGTTTCCCGTCTGGTGGTGGTCGATGCCGGCGATCCTCAAGGGCTGGATCGACCGCGTCTGGAATCATGGCTGGGCCTATGGCAGCGGTGCCACCTATCCGCATCGCCGGGTCTGGATGCTGGCCGTCGCCGGGGCCGACGCGCCGGTTTATGCCAAGCGCGATTACGACCGCGCCATGCGGATCGGCCTCGATACCGGCATCCTCGATTATTGCGGCGTCACCGAGCATCGGCTGGAGCTGCTCTACGGCGCCATCGAGGGCGGCGAGGCGCCCCAGGATATCCTGCGCGCGGCGGCCGCGCTCGGCGCCGAATTCTGATTGCTGCGGCGGATCAATGTGGCGCCGCCTGCTGCCGCGCCTTGCTCCCTCGCCCCGTGTTCCTTCTCCCCCGCCGGGAGAGAGGTGAGGGGCATGGCGGCTGCGCTGTTTGATCGGATGCCTGATGGCCGCTCTCACAGCATCTTCACGCACCATCGCATCGTCGCTCGTCGCGCAAAGCTGGCCGGAAACCCACGCGACCGTGCCCTGACCTGCAAGCAAGACCTCATGCCGCCATGCCGCGCTGCTTCATCGTGGCGTCCAGCCAGTCGATCACCGCTTCGATGCGGGCCAGGCGGCGCTGGTCGGGATGGGTGAGGAGCCAGATCTCGCGGCTCGGCATCGGCGGCCAGTCGCTGTTCTTCAGGCGCCGGAAACTCTTGTCGCCCTTGATCAGCGCCGTCGGCAGCAGCGACTTGCCGAGGCCGAGGCGCACGGCTTCCAGGATGCCTTCGGGATCGTTGAGCGCGACGGGGGCCAGGCGTGCGGGACCTGAGCCGCTGCGCTCGCCATCCGCCGCATTGGTCTCCCGCGCCGCCACCGCCGCCATCCATTTCGCCTGCGGCAGTTGCGTCATGCTCTCGTCATAGCTGACCCAGGGCAGGGCTGCCGCTTCGCGCGCCGAGCAGCCGGCCGGCGCATAGGCATCGTAATCCAGCGTGCCGATATGGCGCGCGAGCACCGCGGCGCCGGTATCCTGGTTCGGCCGGCTGAGGCGCAGCGCGATATCCGCCTCGCGCTTCATCAGGCTGAAATAGCGCAGGTCCGCCAGCATCTCCAGCCGCAGTCCGGGATGGGCCGCGCCGAGATCGGGCAGGGCCGGCAGCAGCAGGCGGTTGACCAGCACGGCGACGGAGGTGAGGCGCACCGTGCCGCTGACGGCGGCATCCTGGCCGGCGACCGAGAGCTGCAGGCGGTTCATTTCCTGCTCGATACGCTCGGCATGCGTCATCGCCACCTCGCCCGCTTCGGTCGGCAGCAGCCTGCCGCCCGGCACCTTGGCGAACAGACGCGCGCCCAGGCTCGCCTCGATCGCGGTCAGGCGCCGGCCCACCGTGGTCTCGTCGACCGCGATCTGCCGCGCGGCGGCGGCCAGCGAATTGGCGCGGCCGATGGCCAGGATGTAGCGCAGATCGTTCCAGTTCATGCCCTGCATTTTTGCAGCCCCATCTCGCAGACATTCGGATATTCCCGGCAATTATGCGGATATAGGATTCGGCCGTCCAGAGGTGATCCGGCGATTCGCGGCGCCCTCATCCGGCGCGGCACTGCGCGCTGCGGCAGGACGCGCCGACGAAGCCGCCGCGGCCGAGAAGGGGAGATAACCATGCCGCCACCCGATTCCTGTTCCGTTTCTACCGCCGGCTTCCGGCCACATCCCGACGCCGTCACCGGGGGCGTCGTCCTTCAGGATGCCGGCCCCCAGCGCACCGGCCCCCAGCGCACCGGCCCCCAGCGCACCGACCCCCAGCGCACCGGCCTGCGACATTGGCCGCTGGTGCATCCGCTGTGGCATCTGCTGCGCGACGGCGCCGGTGTCTTCGGCCGGCTGGTCGATCGCGGCTTCGACTGGTATGGCTGCCGGCATGTGGCACTGAAGAACCGGCGCGAACTCGCGCGCTTGGATGATGCCATGCTCAAGGATATCGGCCTCAGCCGTGCCGATATTGAATGCGAGATCGAGAAGCCCTTCTGGCGTTGATGCCAGCGCAGGCGCAGGGCGCGCGGCCGCGACAAGCCGCCGGCATTCGACCGGCCGTGCTGCGCATCCTCCTGTTTTTCGCTATCATGCCGGCTCTTCAATCCGGGCGGAGTCATACGAATGGACAAGGACCATCATTACGTCGCGCAGCTCCACTGGGCGGGCGCGAAGGACGGCGCGACGACCAGCTACCGCGCCTATTCGCGCCACTATCAGGTGACGGTCGAAGGCAAGCCGCTGCTCGATCTCTCGGCCGACCCTGCTTTTCGCGGCGATCCCGCCCGCTACAATCCGGAGGAATTGCTGCTGGCGTCGCTCGCCGGCTGCCACATGCTGACCTATCTAGCGCTGGCTTCGCTGAAGGGCCTCGCGGTCACCGCCTACGAGGACCGCGCCACCGGCACAATGCGGCAGCAAGGCAATGGCGGCCGTTTCACCGAGGTTACGCTGCATCCCATCGTCACCGTCGCCGCCGGCAGCGATCTCGCGCTCGCCGAGCATCTGCACGAAGACGCCGGCCGCGACTGCTTCATCGCCGCCTCGATGAACTTCCCCGTCAAGCATGAGGTGGAGATCCGCGTTGCGGCGTGACGGGGCGCGGCGTTGAACGAAAATCGCCGGCGGCGGTACGGGCGATCGAATCCTGCCCGGCGTCCAAGTCCGGCGTCCAAGTCCGGCGTTCAAGTCCGGCGTCCAAGTCCGGCGTTCAAGGCAGGCATCCAAGTCGGGCGTCCAAGCATAAGCTCGGTATGATTTTCAGATCCGGACGCAGGTTGCCGCTGCAGCGCTCTTTTTCCCTAGCAGGAGAGGGGCGGGGTGAGCGGGCCTTCCCGCTGCCGGACTGTCACACCGCCGATAGCACCCTGATCGGATGGATATAGCGGTTTAAACGCATTGCTTGCGTTATTGAAGTAACATGCCTATATGCATCCCCGTCATGCAACGGACCGACTTCGCCGATATGGTCTGCCCGGCCGCCCGCGCGCTTGCCTGCGTGGGGGAGTGGTGGAGTCTGCTCATTCTGCGCGATGCCTTCCAAGGCCTGCGCCGCTTCGACGAATTCAAGGCGAGCCTCGGCATTTCCACCAATATCCTCGCCCGGCGTCTCCAGCATCTGACCGAGAGCGGGATCTTCATCCGCCGCCTCTATCAGCGGCGGCCCGCCCGCCATGAATATGTGCTGACGGCGAAGGGGCGGGAGCTGTTTCCGCTGCTGCTCCTGCTCTATCGCTGGGGCAACAGATACGAGGCGCGCGAGGGCATCGCCGTCGAGCTGGCCGACCGCATCACCGGCGTGGCTTTCGACCCGCTGGTGATCGACCGCCATACCGGCCAGACGGTGATGCCCGAACAGGTGATGCTGAAGCCGGGTCCCGCCGCCTCGCCGGCGATCATCGCCCGCGCGCGGCAGATGGCCCGGCAGATCGAAACATGCAACGCCGATGCAGCGGGCGCGAAGATCGCGGCGGACAGCAAGCCGGCACGCCAGAAAATCGCGGCGATCGCATCCGCGTCCCGCAAATCCAACACCAGCCGGAAAACCCACACCAGAAAGAGAGTTTCATCGTGACCCCACGTCGCATCGTCGTCACCGGCCTCGGCGCGGTATCGCCGCTGGGCTGCGGCACCGAGACCGTCTGGCAGCGCCTCCTGGCGGGACAATCCGGCATCGGCACCCTGCCGGAAGAGTTCACCGCGGATCTGCCGGTGAAGATCGGCGGCCAGGTGCCGGACCGGGCCCATGACGCGGCGGGGTTCGATCCCGATATGGCGGCGCCGGTGAAGGAGCAGAAGAAGATGGACCGCTTCATCCTCTTCGCTTTGGCCGCCGCCGCGGAGGCGCTGGATCAGGCGAACTGGCATCCGACCGATGAAGCCCGGCAGGAACGCACGGCCACCATCATCGCCTCCGGCATCGGCGGCTTCCCCGCCATTGCCGAGGCCGTGCGCATCACCGATCAGCGCGGGCCGCGGCGCCTGTCGCCCTTCACCATCCCCAGCTTCCTCATCAATCTCGCCGCCGGCCAGGTCTCGATCCGCCATGGCTTCAAGGGACCGCTCGGCGGCCCACCCACGGCCTGCGCCGCCAGCGTGCAGGCAATCGGCGATGCCGCGCGGATGATCCGCAGCGGCGAGGTGGATATCGCGCTGTGCGGCGGCAGCGAAGCGGCGATCGATCGGGTCAGCCTGGGCGGCTTCGCGGCGGCACGCGCCCTCTCGACCGGCTTCAACGAAACACCGGCCAAAGCCTCGCGCCCCTTCGATCAGGCGCGTGACGGCTTCGTCATGGGCGAAGGTGCCGGCATGCTGGTGATCGAAACCCTGGACCATGCGCTGGCGCGGGGCGCCAGGCCGATCGCCGAGCTGATCGGCTATGGCACGACGGCGGATGCCTTTCACATGACGGCGGGGCCGGAAGATGGCAGCGGTGCCGCGCGGGCGATGAAGGCGGCGATTGCCCAGGCCGGCATCGCGGCCTCGGACATCCAGCATATCAACGCCCATTCCACTTCGACGCCGGTCGGCGACCGGGGCGAGATCGCCGCCATCAAATCGGTCTTCGGCACGGATGGCAAAGTGGCGGTGACCTCGACCAAATCGGCGACCGGGCATTTGCTCGGCGCGGCCGGCGGCATCGAGGCGATCTTCACCATCCTCGCCTTGCGCGACCAGGTGGCGCCGGCGACGCTCAATCTCGACAACCCCGATCCGGCGGCCGAAGGCCTCGATCTCGTCGCCAAAGCGGCGCGGCCGATGGCGATGGAGGTGGCGCTGTCAAACGGCTTCGGCTTCGGTGGCGTCAATGCCAGCGTGATCTTCCGCCGCTGGCGGGAGTAAGGGCGGGCAGGGCTGAGCACGCGCAGGTTGGGCCGCGGATGCAGCGCGCAGGACGCAACGCCCGCCACGGCCGGCGGCGATGCCGGGGGCGACGCACAGGATGGCGCGGTGCGATCATTTGCCGAATACCGGCACAAGTGTCGGCGCGTCGATCTCACGCGGACGGGCTGCTTCTTCGCGCAGTTTCAGAATGACGGAACTGAGCGCCGATTGATCGACCGGCTTGGCCAGCGCGGCGTCTACCCCGCGATGCGCCCATGCCGCGCGCAAGGTGCCGCTCGGCGCCTCCGGCGTCTGCAGCATGGCGATCAGGCGGCAGCGCCGATGGCAATGCTGAATTGCGGCGAGCACGTCAATGCCGTCCTGCCCCAAGGGAGATCCAGGCGTGAGAACCTCGGCGATGACAAGGCTCGGTATCACGGATTGCGCCGCCGCGACGGCTTCGGCGCCGTCCGCGAACTGGAAGACCTCATAGCCGAGAAACGCCAGGGAGATGCCGACCATGACGCGATGGTCGCTGTCAGCATCGACAACGAAAGCAAGCACTCGAACCTCCGACCGTTTTGCGGGTGCCGCCAGAGATAAGGTGGCCGAGCTTAACCGCAGCTGAAACGCGCGGGATGGGCTGTCGGGCCCCGGCGGTTGCCCGTCGTGGCGCCGCACCGCCTGAGCGGAGAGTGCGGCGGTATCGATGGGGCAAGCTGCTGCGGCGCGTTGCCCGCCGGCGTTTGCGCGCCGGCATCAAAGGCCCGCGATCCCCTGCATGGCGGTGATTGCTCCGGCAGGCCGGGACGGGCTAGGATGATGCGGATAGCGCTGCGCCGTCTCCGTGCAGTTCCGTGCAGCAACGCCAGGCCGCTGCGGCGATGCGCCGACGGATCGCCGGCATGGATTGCGACGGGGCGCAGCCGGGAAGCAGTTGATGAGGCCAATCATGTTCGCCGCAAAAACCATCGCCCAGGACGACAAGCCGGCCTTTTATGCGGAGCTGGCCGAACAACTGCGTGGCCTGCTCGCGGATGAGCGCGACGCCATCGCCAATGCCGCCAATACCGCGGCGCTGATCTTCACCACCTTGCCGGATCTCAACTGGGCCGGCTTCTATTTCCGCCGCGTCGATGACGAGCTGGTCCTGGGGCCGTTCCAGGGCAAGCCCGCTTGCGTGCGCATCGCCAAGGGCCGCGGCGTCTGCGGCGCGGCGGCCGAGATGCGCCAGACGCTGCGGATTGAGGACGTGCGCGCCTTCCCCGATTACATCGCCTGCGACGCCGCCTCGCGCTCCGAACTGGTCGTGCCGCTGATCAAGGGCGGTCAGGTGCTCGGCGTGCTCGACCTTGACGCCCCGATCCCATCGCGTTTCGATGCCGATGACCAGCACTGCGTCGAAGCGCTGGCGGCGATCTATCTCGCGGCAAGCGATATCGGCTGAGCTCGACTGTTTTGCTCGGTGAGAGCAGCCATGTGGCAATGCCCAATCTCCCCATCTTTCTGGCTCACTCAATTACGGAGGAGAAGCCAGTTATGAGTTCATGCGCGGTGCCCGGAGGATGCGGGTTGATGCCTTTCGCTCAGCCCAAATATCAACTGGCCCGCCACTCGTGAAGATGAGAAGACATATAGACGTATGAAGTTAGAGTAATTTAACAATTAGATTCTACCTACTGCATTGTTATGCAATAGGTGAACTTTTATGATTCTATATCACTTTACGGGCTTGGAAATGATCGATGCAATTGAGCGAGAAGGAATCAAGATAGGCTTGATACCGTACGAAGAGGATTGCTCGCCACGCCAGCTTGCGATTTCGCTGACGACTGATTCTGAACCGGATGGCCATGGGCTGACATCCGGCGAAAGGCTGATAGGAGCGCAGCTCGAACGCATACGCAGCTCCATTCCTGGATTGCCTCCATCGGCAACGGAAGCTACCTTTGCAAATAAAACGGCCGTTCGGATAAGACTCAAGTTAAAAGAGGCAGATCCGAAACTGCGATCCTTCGAGAAATACGCAAGAAAGCTAGGCCGTTCAGCGGCATGGCGTCGAGCTGTCGCGCTAAGTGGTCATCTTCCCTTGAGCGGAGCGGCCTATGATGATGCCGAGTTTAAAGCACTTATGACCACTCAGTCCGGCGATGTGCGACCGACAAAAGAAGGCACTTGGTATTTCTATTTCGGGACGATTAGTCCAGATAATTTCCATGCTGTCGAATATCGGCAACCCGATAGCACCTACCTGGCGGGCCGGCCCGTCACGCTTAAATAGTGTCACTTTGTCATCGAAGCGCTCGTTCACTTCGGTGGTGGCTCTAAACTTGCCCTTGTAAACGCAGTACGCTTATTTTCGCGACAGGTCATACATCCCCCGGGCGCCGAAAGCTCGCCCGGTATTGCGCCGGGGACAGGCCGAGGCGCTTGGCGAAGACGATGCGCATGCGGTCGGGGCTGGCGAAGCCGCTTTCATAGGCGACGGCTTTCAGCGGCAGGGCGCTGCCTTCCAGCAGGTTGCGGGCCATGTCGATGCGGGCGGCCTTGATGAAATCATGCGGCGTCGCCCCGGTTTGCTCGACGAAACTGCGGGCAAAGCTGCGCGCACTCATGCCGGCAATCTCGGCCAGCTTCTCGACTGCGAGATTGTCCCTGAGATGCGCCATGACATAGGCATGCACCTTGCCGATCGGCGAGCCGTCATCGGTCGGGGCGGTGAGGAAGGGGCTGAACTGCGACTGGCCGCCCTGGCGCTGCGCCACCACCACCAGGCGCTTCGCCACCGCGAGCGCCACTTGTGGTCCGTGATCCTCGGCGACCAGGGCAAGGGCGAGGTCGATGCCGGCGGTGACGCCGGCCGAGGTGACCAGGCGCCCGTCACGCAGATAGATGCGGTCATGATCGACCCGCGCCCTGGGGAACAGGGCGGCGAGGTGCTGGGCATTCTGCCAATGGGTGGTGACGGCGTGGTCATCCAGCAGGCCGGCATGGCCGAGGGCGAAAGCCCCGGTGCAGATCGAGCCGTGCAGCCCCGCCCGCGCCGCGGCGGCGACCAGCCAGGCCGAGAGGCGCGGATCGGGCGCCGCACCGGGCAAGGCCGGGCCGCCCGCCACCAGCACCATGGCGTAATCGGCCGCGGCCTGATCGAAGCTGAGATCGGCCACCATCTTCATGCCGTTGGAGGCGCGCAGCGCCTCGGTCGAGGGACCGACAAGCAATGTCTCATAGCCGCTGCCCGCCGGCAGAAAGCCGTTGGCCTCGGCAAAGACGTCGATCGGCCCGGCGACATCCAGGGCCTGCACGCCGTCATGCACGACGATGGCGACGGTCTTCACGCCCATGCTCCTCCTCCCAAGTGCGCGGACCGGCCGCGGATCCGGGCGCCGGCTCCGCGCGTCATCCTCGTCCAGTCGCATATCCCGCCGGCAATCGCAATGACGCGGCGCGTGCGGGAACGCGGGCCGGAACGGCCCGGGCGGCAGGAAAGCACGTGTCATTGGCAGGATGTGACGGCCTCCGCGCATTGAAGGAAGGGGGCCAAAAACGAGATGATTCAGCATCGAAACGGCGTGCCGGCCAGCAATCGGGAAGGTCCGGCAGCCGGTGCAATCAGGCAGCGAGGAGGAGCATCAGATGCGCGATTTCAGTTCCGTTTCCACTTTCCCCGGCGACAAGCGCTCCGAGGTTGAATCCCGGGTTGCAGCAATACGAGGCGTCCGCGCGGCCCATGCCAGCCCGGAGCCGGCCCCATCGCAGGCCGCGCGCGCGCCGGCCGAAGCGGTCTGCGCGACTGCCGGGGAGGCGGCATGGCTCGATGACGCCCTGGCGAACAGTTTTCCGGCCAGCGATCCCCTCGCCAGCAACTGCTTCAGCTGAACGGCCCGATTCCTGCCGCTTCGCCCGGGCCCTCATCCGATCGTCCCGTCATTCACCCTTCTCTCATTCACCCTTCTCTCATTGAAAGGAGACTTCACATGAGCAACACCATCGCCGGCATCCGTGTCCCCGACAGCGCCATGGCGCGCGCCGCCACCCAGCTGGTCCGCGATACCGAGAATGACCTGCTCTATCACCATTCCCGCCGGGTCTTCTTCTGGGGCGCTCTCACCGGCGACCGCCGCAAGCTGAAATATGACGCCGAGCTGCTTTACATCGGCGCCATGTTCCACGACATGGGGCTGACCGAGACCTATGCCAGCAAGGATCTGCGCTTCGAGGTCGACGGCGCCAATACCGCCCGCGACTTCCTCAAGAGCTACAAGATTCCCGAACGCGATATCGAGGATGTCTGGGCCTCGATCGCGCTGCATACGACGCCCGGCGTTCCCGAACATATGCGGCCGACCATCGCCCTCGTCACCGCCGGGGTGGAAATGGATGTGCTCGGCATTGCCTACCACGATTTTGCCGAGCACCAGCGCCATGAGGTCTGTGAGCATCATCCGCGCGGCGAACATTTCAAGGAAAGCATCATCGATGCGTTCGCGCAGGGGACGATCAAGAAGCCCCTGACCACCTTCGGCAATGTGAAGGCCGACGTGCTCGCGCTGAAGGACCCGACCTACCAGCGGCAGAATTTCTGCAGCATCATCCTCGGCTCCGCCTGGCCGAGTTGATTACACTGATATGTGCTGCGATGTTCGCTGTGTTGCGCAACATGTCCGGTCGGCGTGGCCGGACATGTTGTTTCTGCTGATTGCTGTAGCTGCGTACCGCGCTTGATCCTTTCTGCGGTTAATCGCCACGATCGCCCTTAGTTGTTCTTTCATGAGGCAGCTGTGCTGCACTGCCAGAGAAGCGCGCGGCGTGAAAGCGCGACGGCAACTTTCAGCGCACGTCTCTTTTCCCAGCAAATATTTTTTACAAACCGCGCGTGCTTGCGCTCGATCAATTTCCTCGCGTTACATGTAAATAAGAATAACCTCTATGATACGATGTTGCCGTGTCGCACGCGTCTTTCGATCGTCGGGGGCAGAATGATTTCCTGGACAAGCCGGGCATTGAACGTGAGGCAAAGCGGAGAGGGATCTGCGGTACTTGTTCTCGTTCACGGCTTTGGCGCAGACCAGAATGTGTGGGCTCCCTATATGGAAGCTTTCGCCCGGCACTTCCGCGTCGTTACCTATGATCTCGCCTGTGCCGGCTCCGCCGATTCCGAATTCTTCGATATGCGCCGTCATGATACGCTCGATGGCTATGTCGCCGACCTGCTGTCCATCCTCGACGGGCTCGAGGTTTCGCGGTGCTTCTTCGTCGGCCATTCGGTCAGCGGCATGATCGGCCTGCTCGCCGCCGCGAAGCGTCCCGAGCTGATCGAGAAGCTGATCATGATCGGTTCCTCGGCCTGCTATCTCGACCTGGAGGGCTACCAGGGCGGCTTTACGCTGGAGGCGATCGAGCAGCTTCTGCTGTGCGTCGCCCGCGATTACCGGGCCTGGGTCAATGAATATGCACCTTTGGTGGTCGGGCGGCCGGCGGAAGATCCGGCGACATTGAATTTCGCCAGCAGCCTCGCTGCCATGCGGCCGGACATCGCCCTGGCCACCGCCAGAATGATCCTGCTCAGCGACTATCGCGATCGGCTGGATGGCATCGCCGTGCCGACGGCGGTCTTCCAGAGCCGCGCCGATCCGGCGGTGCCCTTGGCCGCGGCCCGCTATCTGCACGACCATATCAAGGACAGCGTATTGGAGGTGCTGGATGCGACCGGTCACATGCCGCATATGACTTCTGCCGCGCTCGTCATGGCGGCGCTGTGGCGTCATCTCGCGCCGGATCGGATGCCCCTGATGACCGCGCCTTCGCCGGAAATGGATGGTTCCGGCGCCGCCGCTGCTGATTGGCGCCCATGAGCCAGGCCGCTCCTTTCATATTCCGCCGGGCCAAGCCCGCCACAGAATGGCTGCTCGGCAATCTGGCCGGCGGCCTCGCTGTGCTTGCATTTGCCCTGTCCGCTGATGCCCTTGCCCAGCGCCCGAATGGCTTGGAAGCGATCTGGCTGCCCGCCGGTTTCGCCGTTGGCCTCCTGGTGCGCGGCGGCTTTCGGCTGGCGCCGGGCCTCTTCATCGGCGTCATTCTCGCTGCCCTGACGGGACGGGAAATCGGCGCGATCTCCGTGGTGCAAGTGGCCGCGGCGGCAAGCGCGGTGGCGGTGAATGCGGTCCTGGCGGCGCGCATCGATCGGGCCTCTGCCGCGTTTGGATGGACCGGAGCCGTCTGGCGCCACGTCGATTGGCGGCGTGGCCTTGCTTTCGCCCTCGTCAGCGGCTGCTGCGCGCTTTTCTACGTCGCCATCGTTACAACCGGCCATCGCCTTTTCGGCGACAGTCACAGCCAGTATCACGGGAGCGCGTTGTCGCTCGGGCTCTCCTACTTCTTTGGCATCATGACGGTCACACCGCTGGTCATGATATCGAATGCGCTGGAATGGCGGCAGTTGTGCGAGCGTTCCGCGCAAGCGATGATCTGGCTTGCCGGGCTGGTGCTGTTCGCTGCGGCGATGCTGGCCCTGTCGGGCCCGGAGGCGGGGCGCATCCTCATGCCGGTACCGTTGATCCTGGTCGGCTGGGCGGCGCTCAGCTTCGGTCGGATCGGAACCGCGATCGGCATTCTCGCGCTTTCGCTGCTGCTGCGCTGGGCCACCGAGCGCGGCTATGGCCCCTTCGCGGATATGGAGCTCAGCACCGCCGACGCGGTCATCCATATGCGGCTCTTCATCCTGGCCGCGGTGGCGTTCGGCTGGGTCATCATCGGCATGGCCGAGCGGCGGTTGACCGCTGAGCGCGAGAAGCTGATCCGCGATCAGGGGCTGGCCGGCGTCAATGACGGCGTCCTCATTACCGATGCGGCGCGCCACATCGTCTATGGCAATGATGGTTTCGAAAGGATAACCGGCTACCGGCTGGCCGATCTCATCGGTCGCGACGCCAAGGTGCTGCTGGGGGCCGATCATGGCGCCGACACCATCGCCGAGATGGATCGCTGCTTTGCCGCCGGCCAGGCCTTCGCCGGGGACATTCTCAACTACCGCAAGGACGGCACCAGTTTCTGGAACGCGCTCTCGGTAACGCCTGTTCGTGACGCCAGCGGCAAGCTGATCCGCCTGATCGCGATTCTGCGCGACGTAACGGAACGCGTAGAGGCGGAAAAAGCGCTTGCCGAGGCCCTGCAATCGGCGAAGGGGTCGTTGCATGACTCCCGCAATGCGGAGGCGCGCTATGCGGCTATTCTTGAGTCCGCCATGGTCGGTATCATCTCGGTCGATCGGTTGGGCCGGATCGTTACCTATAATCGAGAGGCCGAGGCGATCTTCGGCTATACGGCTCTTGAGATGATCGGCCAGTCACTCGATCGTCTTTTGCCCGCCGGCATGGCGGATCGCCATGAGTCCTATCTCGCGCAGTTCGCCGCCAGCAATGTCCATCGCCGTCTCATGTCGAACTGGCGAAAGGTCAGGGCGCAACGCAAGGACGGCGCGGAGTTTCCGATGCTGGCCGTCCTCTCGAAGGTCGAGGTCGAGGGCAGCCTCACCATGACAATCATTTTCCGCGACATGACCGAAATCGTCGCGCGCGAGGAAGCATTGGAGAGGCTCGCCAGCGAGAAAGAGATCGAGGCGGAAAAGGCGCAAACCGCCAGCATCGCCAAGAGTCACTTCCTTGCCAATATGAGTCACGAGCTGCGGACGCCGCTCAATGCCATTATCGGCTTTTCCGAACTCATCGCCGGCGAGCAGCTTGGACCCGTCGGCAACCGGGCCTATGTCGATTTCGCGAAGGACATCGACCAGAGTGGCCATCTTCTGCTCGGTCTGATCAACGATATTCTTGACCTCTCCCGGATCGAGGCGGGGAAATACGATCTGCACCTGACCGAACTCGACCCTCTCCTGGTCATCGACGATGCGCTCAGTCGCATGCGTGCGCGGGCGAAAGCTGCCGGCGTGACGCTGGATGCGTCGCCGATCACCGGCGACTGCCTCATTCGTGCCGATGCCCAGGCGGTCAATCAGATCCTGACCCGCCTGCTGTGCAATGCGATCAAGTTCACGCCGGCCGGCGGCCGGGTTTCCGTCGGGATGCAGGTGCATCATACCAGCGGGCGTGCTGAGATCGATATCATCGACAACGGCCGCGGTATTCCGGCAGACCGTCTCGCGGATATCGTATTGCCTTTCGAACAGGTGGCCGATGTCTATGCGCGCGACGTCGGCGGCATGGGTCTCGGCCTCGCGATCTGCAATGCGCTGGCCGAGGCGCAGTCGGGCGAAATCGCTATCGAGAGCGCGCTGGGGCGCGGCACCACCGTACGCTTGTTCCTGCCGCTCGCCGCGGAATCCATTTCGACATAGACCGGCTCGGCCATGCCAAGATGGGCGGCGTGGGATCACCCCTCGTTGGCGGCCTGCTGCGGGTTATGGTCATGCGGCGATGCCGCCCGGTCGAACAGGCTGGCCACCCGCGGATCGATCACCGTGCGGTTGCGGCCGGAACGCTTGGCCATATAGAGCGCCTGATCGGCATGTTCGAGCAGGCTGTCGAGGTCGCCCTCCGGCAGATCATTGGCGGCGGCGATGGTAACGCCCAGGCTGATCGCCACCTGAAAGGACGCGGGTGACGTTTCGCCTTGCGCGCCGCTTTGCGCCGCGCTGCCGGCTTCCGCCTGCTGCGGCATGGCGCTGAATTTCAGCGCGGCAACGCTCCTGCGCAGCCGCTCGGCGACCGCGACCGCATTGCGGGCATCGGGATCGGAAATCAGCACGGCAAATTCCTCGCCGCCATAGCGGCAGAGCAGGTCGGTGTCGCGCACGGTCTGGCGCGCGATGGCGGCGATCTGGCGGATCACCTCGTCGCCGGTGCCATGGCCGTAATTGTCATTGACCCGCTTGAAGTGATCGATGTCGAACATGATGACGGCAAGCCGTCCGCCTTCGCGGCGTAAGCGGCGGCGGTCGCGTTCCGCCATGGCGAGAAAGGCACGGCGGTTGAGCGCGCCAGTCAGGGGGTCGTGCTCGGCCTGGTCGCGCAATTGATGGATCAGCGTCTCGCGCGCGTTTTCCGCCGCCTGGCGCTGCGCGATTTCGTCCTGCAATTGACGATTGCTGGAGGCGAGCAGGGCGGTGCGGTCGACGATGCGCTGCTCCAGATTGGCATTGAGGTCGAGCAGCTGCTGCTCGCGCTGCAGCAGATTGGCAACCAGATGGTCGAGCGTTTCGCCCAGTACCGCAACCTCGGCATTGCCGCTGCCGCTGGGAAAGGCGATGCCGCGCTCGCCGCTTTCCAGGCGATCGGCATGGCGTGTCAGCTGACGGATGGAATTGGTGATGCGATCGGCGGCCACCCAGCCGATACCGGCAAACAGGATCGCCAGTGCGATGCCGGTGATGATGAGGCTGGTCCGGATCGCATAGGCGGGGGCATAGGCGATATCGCGCGGCTGGCGCACGACGATATTCCAGTGCAGGCCGGGGAAGTCCTGATAGCCGGTGCCGGTGCCGACGGCGCTGATATAATCGCCGCCATCGGGCCATTGCGCGACGGAGAAATGCAGGGCGCTGGTCAAGGCGGCTTTGCTGGCGCCGGACGCCTGGCTCATGCCGTTCCTGCCGGGGGAAAACACGCCGGGCACGCCTTCGCTCGCTGCCGGATTCGTGGTGAAAAGGAGGGGTTGATCGATGAGAGCGGGCGGTCCGATCAGGACGCGCCCGTCGCGGTCGGTGATGATGATGTCGATGCCGACGGCCGCATTGCGGTTGCGCAGCAGCAGGTCGAGAAACTCCACGGCCCATTTCGACGAGACGGCGACATCGATCACGCCGATCAGATTGCCGAGCGGATCGCGCAGCGGGCGGGCGATATTGATCACCCGCTGGTCATCGCCCGGCAGCGGCGGGACGCGCTCCGTCTTGATCGGCTGGCGCAGGGCGGTGATCATGGGCTGGCGCAGGCCTTCGACGAACCATGGCTCGTCCGCGACGCTGTCGCCCTCACGCCGGCTATCGCCGCTCACCTGGACGATGCCATCGGTGCCGACGATGCCGATCCACACGCAGTCGGGAAAGACGGTCTGCAGATTGGCCAGCAAAGCGCGTTTTGCGGCCGGCGAAATATGCGTCTGGCGCAGGAAGTCGAGGCCGTCCACCATGCTGGACATGCGGAAGTTCTGCGACATGCGGTGGTCGAAAGCCTGGGCCACGTCATTGGCGAGGATCGCCACGTCATCATGGCTTTCGCGCTCGATATAGCGGGTGATGGTGACGACACTGATCACGGTCAAGGCGAGCGTCAGCGTCATCGCCATGGCGGCGACCCAGATCGCCATTTCGCTGCGCAATTTGATGCGTCGTCCACCAAGTTTCATGTCAGTTCCTGGCGCTCTCGCCGGCCTCTGCCGCGTTGCGTGATCGCGCGTTCGTGCCCGGCTTCGGCATTACTGCGCAAGAGGCGGCGGTCCGGCGGGAAGACAATCGCGGTGGCAACGGCGCAAAAAAAACGACCGGATCGACCGTCGGCTGGGGGAGGGGCGGCCGACCCGGTCCTGTGAGCAGCCCGGCGGGGGACCGACCGCTCACCTTCATCAGACGATCCTTGGCTCGGGGGGAGACGGATCGTCCGGCAAATTCGTTATCGGTGCTTGTGCCGCTTTGCCCCCTCAGGCCGGCGCCTGGCTTGCCGGCCCTCCGTAGATCGGCAAGCGGCAAATCCGCGCCCTTTAAGCGACCGTCTTGAAAGCCGCCATACCGGGGATCCTCGCCCCGGCGACCCTCGTCAGCAGCTTGCTTATCCGCGTTGGCGAACCTCTCTGTCGACTGCAACCGCGGGGCTGTATCTGCGAGATTAAGCAAGCTTTCTTGATCAACTCTTAAGGGCAGAGCGGCACGCCCCCGTGGCTGCGCCAGATGCCGAAAATTCCCGCGTGACGAGTTTGCAGCTTTATCAACCGCTAATGGCCTCACCTTCAAGCGGACCGCGATGAAGGCAGCCGGACGAGCGGCGGCGGGGCGGGATTTTTTTTGCATTACTGCGGCGCCGCGCATTTCGGCTGGCTGTCGCCGGGCTGTCCCGGAGCTTGTGCCGCGGCGGCTGCGCCCAACTGCGTACTCCACCGCGTGCCCGATTGCGCGGCCGAGCGGGCGGGCGGGCTTGCCGGCACCCGGGCCAGCAGTTGCGTCACTTCCAACCTTGCGCGTAGCAGCAGCTGCTCGCTCTCCGACAGCATCCACGCCTTGGGGGGATGGTTATTCCCGGCGGTCGATGCGCCGGGCGCCGATATTGCCGTGGCGGCGAGCTGTGCCATGCGCGTGGCGTGGTGTTCGATTTCCCGCAGCAGGTCGCGCAACTGGCCCGCATAATAATAGGTGGCGCCGCTGATCCAATCGGCCTGATCCTCGCCGATCCTGCGCGGTGCGCCATAGGGCTGCGTCTCCTCGGACATGGTCTGGCGCAGCAGAAAGATGCCGTGATGCTTCATCAACGCGTCATAGGCGGCGAGCAGCGCGTCATAGTGCCGGCGCAGCTGCCGGTAATTCTCGTCGGCATGCGATATGTCGGCCGCCGGCGGGCGGTCGGCGGCGGGTGCTCCGTCCGCTGCAATCGGCTGGCGATCCTCGCCTTCCTGTTGCGACATGGCGTTCACAGCCGGCTCGGCTGCACAGCCGGCTGCCAGCCATCGGCCTCGCGCCAGCAGGTGACGGGGCCGAGTACCAGCAGAACCGCCTCGTTGCAGGACAGCGTTTCGGGCGACAATTCCGCGGCCCGGCTGTAGAGCGCCGGCTTGGCGATGGTCGCCGGGCGGCGGCTGGCGGTAGGATCGCCGCGCCAGGAAATCATGCCGCGCTGCGGGGCTGCGCCGGCGGCGACCAGCAGCAGCCGGCTGCGCAGATCCTCGAAGGCGAGCGGCGCCAGGCAATCGGCTTGGTGCAGGCTGGCATGATGCGGCGGCACCAGTGCTGCCGCCAGCGGCGTGCGGCCGAGAATGGCGAGATCGGGGCTGGCAGCATCGATGATCAGGGCAACATCGGTAATGCCGGCGCTCAACAGTTGCGCGTCGCCATCATCGCTCGCTGCGGTCTCGGGGGCTGGCGCGCAACCATGCCCGATGGAATCACGGCGGGCAGAAATATGCGCGGGAGATTCGCCTTTTACCGTCGCGATGCTGCTGTGCTCATACATGATCGTTGCTCTGCCTAATCAATGCCGATGCAGGTGTCTTCATGATCAAAGATAGGGCTGCGGCTGCGGCAGTTCACGGCGGGAATGGTCTAGTCGTCTTGTCCAAACGTATAGGGCGGCGGTCACATCGGTGACGGGGACGTAAGAATCGTCGGGCCCGGTCGGGGCAAGATGCGGTGGCGCGGGGATTTGGCGGGAGGCGTTCAGGCGTTCCATCCGCCTCGGGCGCGAATGTCCGGTGGACCGAGACATCCGCGCCCTCGGGCGGCCGGCAAGCATGACACCACGGTGCGGCGAGAGACCAGACAACCGAGCGGCATCACATGCCGGATGCACGTGAATTCGAGAAAGAGCGTTGCGCCTTAATGCAGCCGGCCGCTCGGAGCCGCGTCCTCCATGCCGATGAGGGCGAGCGCATGCCGGCGCAAGGCCTCGATGACCGGCGAAACCGCGTGATCGAGTTCCGTCGCCGTGCGTTTGGCAATGATCAGCGCGGCGACCGCGTCGACATCGACGGCGGCGAGCCGCTCCAGCTGCGCGGTATAACTGTTGACGGTCCGCATCAGCACCGTCAGCTGCTCGGCATAGCCCAGCAGGATATGCGCGTGGCCGGGGCTGAGGCGGACGACTTCCAGCATCTGGAGCAGTGCGGGATGGCTCTTCAGCCGCGTACAGGCGAGTTCCAGCTGCATCAGCTCGTGCCGCAGGGAGGCTGTGCCTGCGACAGGCGGTTCAGCTGCGGTAAGATCGATCGTGCTCGTGATCTCTCCCGGCGCGCGTTTTTCGGCTGTGCTGTCTTCGGCCATCGGTGGTTCCTCCACGCATCTGCTGCATGAATAGATATCGCGACGCGGGCGGGCGTGCAGTCCGGCATAGGTCTAGCCGGCCTATCCCGATGTATAGGTCGGGCGGCCGACGGGGTGCGCGGCGGGCGCCTATACCAAAGGCTAGGCGCGGCATTCCTTGGTATAGCGGGGGCATACTTCCGGATTTGGTCCTATACCGCTGCTGCCTCGTGCCGGAGGGGAGGCGGTGTTATCTCCTCAGCAGCAACCGGGGGCGCAGGCGCTGCGCCGGAGAGAGAGATGATGCACAGCGACGAGCAGATGATCGGTAACAGCCAAGCCTGGCAGCAGGCGGAAACCCGCGGCGAGGTGATCGATCTCGCCGCCTGGCGCCGCCGCCAGGCGCCGGAATCCGGCCGGCCGCTTTCCAGCGCACCGCGCCAGGACGGCATCTCGGCCGAGATCGTGATGTTCCGGCCGCGCAGCGATGTCCCCGGCTCCTGCGACATCCTCAGCCGCACCGCAACCCGGATCGAGACCGTGACGCGCGGCGAAAATGTCACCGGTATCGAGGCAATGCAGAGCATTCTCAACGACATGCGGCGCGAACTGGACACGCTGGAAACGGCGGCCCAAACCGGCTATCTGCCCAGGCCCGCCATCCTGCCGCCAACCACCCGGCCGTCCAGCGGCCGCGGCGATGCCGGGCTGCCGCGCTGGCTGATGGAACATTTCCTCCGGGAGACGCCGCGGCGCTGACCCGCGCTCACCAGGGAGGGCCCTAACCAGGGGCGCGCCAACTGGCCGCGCCGAATTCTCCGAAACCTTCACAAACCTTCCTTCCCCAACTGGCGCGGCCCACTCCTCGTGGTGCCGCGCATTTTTTTTTCCGTCGCCCCAGGCGGAATCGCCGCGATTTGATGCGGATCAAGTTCGCCCTGGGAGCGGGCGCCTAATCTGCCAAGTCAACAGGACCGGATGGCTGGTCCCGGCAGCGTGGGGAAACGCGCTGTATCGGCAGCCACGGCAGGGGCATTTTGCTGGAAGTATCGTTACCGGGAATTGGCACAGGGTTGAGACCGTACCGGCTTGAGATCGGACGGGTTTATCGACACAGCAATTGGGCGGAGACAGCATAATGGACCGGGTGATAGCGATGACAGGCGATGCAGGCGGTGGCGCAGCCGGGGCGGGCGGCAACGCGCAGTTACGGAATGTGCCGCCGCAGCTGACGGAACGGCTGCGTTTCATGGGCATCGACGCCGATTGCCTGGCGCTGATCGCCGGCTTCCGCGATCAGCTGCAGCAGGTCCTGCCGCCGGCGGTGGAGGCCTTCTACCAGCATTTGCGCGCCTGGCCGGAGCTGATGCGCCTGTTCCCCAATGAACGCGTGCTCGCCCATGCCAAACAGGCGCAGATCGCCCATTGGCAGAGCCTGTTCTCCGGCACGGTGAGCGCCAGCTATCTGGATTCCGCTCTGCTGATCGGCCGCACCCATGCGCGGATCGGGCTGGAGCCGCGCTGGTATATCGCCGCCTATAACCTGACCCTCGGCCATCTGCTGCACGCGGTGGCGTCGCATTACAATTCGCGCCTGCATCTGGAGCGCGCCAGCGAGCGCATCGCCGCCGTCAGCCATGCGATCCTGAAGCTCGCCATGCTGGACATGGATATCGCCGTCTCCACCTATTTCGACGAATTGCAGGCGCGCCACCAGCAGCAGCTGGGCGGGCTCGGCGACGATTTCCGGCAATCGATCCTCAGCGTGGTCGACGGGCTGCGCAGTTCCACCCAATCGGCGCGCACCGCCTCCACCGAGCTGCTGGATGCCGCGCGCGAGGCGGCGGGCGACGCGCAGAGCGTCACCGATGAAGCGGAGACGGCTTCCAACAGCGTGCAGGATGTCGCCGCCGCGGCCGAGGAGCTGAACGCCTCGATCAGCGAGATCCAGCGCCAGACCAACAGCGCCAGCGACGTGGCGCGGGCGGCGGTGACGGAAGCGACCGCCAGCAAGGCGGCGGTCGATGCGCTGTCGGAAGCGGCCGCGCGCATCGGCAATGTCGTGCAGCTGATCAATGAAGTGGCGAGCCAGACCAACCTGCTGGCGCTCAACGCGACGATCGAGGCGGCGCGGGCCGGCGAAATGGGCAAGGGCTTTGCCGTCGTCGCCTCGGAGGTGAAGAGCCTGGCCGGCCAGACGGCGCGGGCGACCGAGGAAATCGCCCAGCAGATCGGCGCCATCCAGAGCGAAACCGCGAAATGCGCCAGCGCCACCGACCGCATCGTCGGCATCATCGACCGCATCAGCGATGCCGCCGCCGCCATCGCCGCCGCCGTCGAGCAGCAGGGGGCGGCGACCAAGGAAATAGCCCGCAGCGTCGATGCCGCCTCGCACGGGACCCAGGCGGTCTCGTCGCGCATCCACAGCGTCGCGGGATCGATCCGCGTCTCGTCCGATTCCTCGCGCGTGGTCGCCGGGGATGTGGAGGAGATCGCCGACAGTACCGAAAACCTGCGCCGCCAGATGGAGGAATTCATTTCCTCGATCAGCGCCCGCGCCGCCAGTTGAGCGCCCGCATGAGCAAATTCGATCCGGTCTCGATCTCCAAGGACGGCCTCACCGTCGAACTGCTGCGGGCCTTTCAGCTGCGGCTCGATGCGGTGGTCGTCTCGGTCAGGCAGATGCGCGACATCGCCATGGGGCAGAAGCACGCCTTCCGGCGGCTGGATGCGCTGGAGGGCATGCATCCGGCGGATGTCGCCGCCGCGCTGCCGACGCCGGAGGGGCTGCAGGATCTCAAGCAGGTGATCCAGCTGATTTCCCAGCAATCGGCGGCGATCGATTGCGTCGCCCGGCTGATCGACCTGATGGCGACCCGCCTCCATCATCCCCTGCAGGCGCTGCGGGAAATCCGTCCGGCAGAAGCCGCCGGCCGTGCGTCCGCCCAGATCTCGCCGCCGGATTCACCGCCGGCCGCGCTCGACGACGGCGCCGGCGACGACGGGGCCGGCGATGACGACGGCACGCTCCCGGCGCGGAACCAAACGGCCGAAGGCCTCGACAGCGCCGTCATCCTGCTTTTCGACGGCAGCAAGAACCAGGCGGCCGCGGCGCGCAAGGCGGCGGCGGAGATCGGCGAGGTCTTCGAGATGCTGGCGGTGATCGAGGAACAGGCGACGGCCCTGGCGGGCGCGCAGGCCCTGACCACCGATATGCTGCGCACCAAGCTGGGCGCGCTGGTCACCACCTGATCGAGTGAGCTCGGCTTACGGCCTGCACCGTGCGCTGATGCCGGATGCACAGTCCCCGGCAGTGCAAGATGGATTTACTCTCTGCCTGGATAGGCGTTCACTGACGAATCCCTGATCAGATTGCTCAATCCAATGCGTTCGCGATTAAGCGGGGGGCTATGAAGCAGGCTTTGACAAATGTGGGGCTTTGGCGACCGGGCATGTTCCTGCTCGTGCCATCCCTCTTGGCGCTCCTGGCGAGCGGCGGACCCGTTTGGGCCAATGGGAACCGCGATGCGGGCCTGCGTTTGGCGCGTCAATGGTGCAGCGGATGCCATGCGGTTGACGACGCCGGGAACCAGACCGATGCGACAGCGTCGTTCCGGCACATCGCCCGAACCCACGGAACCGATAAGACCTGGCTGCGACAGTGGTTGACCTCATCACATCCTTCGATGCCGAACGTCAACCTGTCGGCTCAAGAGGTCGATGATATTGCCGCCTATTTGGCGAGTTTATCTGAATAGGTCGCGCAGGTACCGAAGCGCTTGGGCTTGGTGGACCGTGTGTTTACCGGTGGTGTGTTTTAGGCACATAAAAGGCTGGAGGCGGACCACCAAGCGAGAGCACCCATACTTCTCAACAGGGACTATTACGACCTTGTTGATCAAGTGAAGGCCTTCAACTCGCAGTTCAAACGTGAGCGAGGAATGGAGCTGATGCCTTTTGCGAGCCCCTACTGTTAGGGCAGGGGAACTCTGCTACCGGCAGGCGATACATATTAAACGATGCTTGAAAATCGAGTGGCAGAAAAATGGGCAGCCGAAGAGCTTCCGAGAGAGAATAACCCGAAGCACTTCTCGTGCGTCGTTACAGAGACGAGGCAGGCTCTTGCGGTAAAAGAGAGAGTGGGGTTGGATTCACTCGCGAAGTCTAGGAGCGATATCAGCTAGATGCAGCAGATCATAGCTGCGCCGGACGCTCGATTTGGTGGCAGTTCGACAAACAGGTCCTGGGAAAGTGTAAGGCGCAAAAATGGACTTGAGAGTTAGATGCCAGTTATCATTGGATGTGATGACTTCTGCTGGAAGATTGTATTGCGCAGGGAAGTTTAGATGACAGACAACACAGCGTCAGGTGGCTTGTCGGAGAATTCACCCGCAAGAGAACTCGTAATAAAGCTTAAGGACTGGCGTACTTGGTACGCACGCAGTGTCAAACGATACTATGGTGCTTGGGCTGTCGGCACGCTCGGAGTTATTGCTTTAACGTCGGCGAGTTCACTCGTAGCTGCCCTCAACCTCCCGTCAGAATATCAACGGCCTCTTACGATAATTTTGCCAGCGCTGGCTTCTCTCGTTTCTACGGCTCTGGTGCAGTTTAAAGTCTTTGAGAATTGGCATTTACGCGAGTCTGGAAGACTTGATTTTGAAAAGTTAATTGCGGAAGCAAAGTCGCTCCCTAGAGACAGCGATCCCGCGACACTGGAAGAAATAAGACGGGTGTTCTTGAAAGCAATCGATATCGAGCGCGTTCAGGCCAGCGAGTATTTCTCCAACTTATCGGCGTTGATGGGCGAAAAAGGGGAAAGAGAAGGCGGCAGCAAAGAAAAGCCGGCCCCCGATGTATCGGCCCCAGGGAAGAACACTGACAGTCAAGGTAGGATATAGACCGACCCTAGCAGCCGTCGGCGGAGCATGGTGGTGGCTGGGGTGATTTAAGCGTATGATCTAGACCGTGCGCTTGCTCATGGCCAAAGGTCACAGCAAGCTATATTTCAGGGTGGACGGGTGGTCCCGTTAGCCAATCGGTCTGTCGTTTGACGTGGTCGGAGTTCCTCAGTGTTTCTCGATGGAGGCGCCGACGGCTCGAAGAAGCCGAATCGGCAGCCTTCAGAAAGAGCGAGTGGCGCATCTTCCAATTGAATGCGCCACTCCCGTTGATTCCCGAAGCGCGGGCTGGAGCCGGATCGCTTTACACGGAATCGCCTGGCGTTTGCGTGTAAAGCGTGAATCCGCCGCTACTCGATATGACTGAGAGCGATTCACGGCTTAAGTGGAACCATCCGCTTCCACTTAAGCCGATCGCGCTTTAGAAGTCGAAGGATACGCCGATCGTCGTGTTGATGACGCCTTCATCCGGCTGTCGGTTGAACGGCATGTCGTAGGCCACCTTCATGTCGAACATACCCACCTTGAGGCCGAGCTCCGGTCCGGCGATGCCTGAATCGTCGATGCCGGCGCCGTAGAGATAGCCGATATTGGCGCCGATATAGGGCGCAACCGGCAGGTCCTTGCCCAAGAGGTCGCCGAAGTAGAAGTCCGGCCCGACGACGGTTCGCCCGCCAAAGCCGTTATCGCCGGTGTCGAAGTGGTAGAAGCCGGCTTGCTCGAGGCCGACGGTCATCCAGCTCGTCACTTTGTAATCAATCCCGAGATTGATGCCGGCGAGCTGGCTATGCCCGCTATCCCCGTCCTTGAAGCTGTAGCCGTAGAAGCCGCCGGCGCTGAACATCCAGCGCTTTTCTTCCGGTGGCGGCGCGGCAGGTGGCGGCGCCGAGGCGACCGGGGTCTCGGGCGCGGGTGCGGGCGCTGGTGCCGGGGGCGGCGGCGCGACGATGTTGATCTCGGTGCGCCGATTCTGGGCTTCGCGCACGTCCGGGCCGGTCTGCACGGCAAGGTCGTTTTCACCTACCGCGGATGCCGAGATCGCCGATTGCGGCACACCCTCCCGGACCAGCGCATCGGTGACTACCTTCGCGCGGCGCTCGGAGAGCCGCTGGTTGAAGTCTGGACTGCCCGAGGTGTCGGTATGCCCCACAATCGTGACATGGGCCGAGCCGGTGCGCTCGAATTCCTGCTTCGCGGAAGAAATGGTTGCTTCAGCCGTGGAGTCGAGGGTGGCTTTGCCAAATGGGAACAGCACGACATACTTGCCGTCTTCTGCCCAGGCCGGCGAACTTCCAAGAAGGAAGCCGGCGGCTAACAGCAATAGCTGGCGCTTCATTAGGTTTTTCTCCTGTGGATTTATGAGTCCGCGCGCAGGGCGTTCCCCGACCGGCGGCGGCGATTGCACGTTGCCCCCGCTACACAGCAGAATTAACCCCCTGGAGTTCCATCACAATCGCGTGTGGCGCTGCCCCGGCGCCGGCATCGTTCCCTGACGGAAGCCGCGGCTCAGATCGTGAAGGGCAACCTGCGATCGCAAATCACCGGCGCCGTGCGTTTCGCGGCGTCGGGCATTTCATGATGTCGGACCTTCCTCGCGCGCAAGGACCTGCGTCAACTCGGCCCCGACCTTTGATCAGCCCGCGGCGCGGGGGACGCATCTTGCTTGAGGAAGAGAGCGTCGGGCGTTTCCACATTGTGCGGAGGATACGAACAGTGTGTTGGTGTCGACGCCATCTCAGCCCCAGCTTCGGCGCTATCCGCCGCCTGCTTCGGCTGCAGCAAGGTTTCATGCGCTTTTGCTTCGAACCTTGCATCCTCCGCGTCGTTCTCGCCGCCTATCTGGTGTTCCCGTGTCAGCGCACGGGCGGGAATGTGTGCCGACACCAAACCTTGTCCGGCAGTTCCATTTCAGCCAATGATATGCAAGCTGCGGTGGAACATGGGTGCTTGAAGTGGCGACGTTCATTTTGATACCGGGAGGGTGGCAGGGCGGTTGGGCTTTTGAAAAAGTCGCACCTCAGCTCATTGCACGAGGCCACAGGGTACAGGCGCTCACGCTTGCCGGTCTCGGCGAGGTTCCAGCCCCGGCAGCAAATCTCGCGTTTCACATTGACGAGGCAGCCCAGGCGATCAGGGAATGTTCCGGCGATCTGGTTCTGGTCGGCCAGTCTTACGGCGGAATGGTCATCACCGGCGCAGCCGACGTCGATCCCGCTCGTATCCGCGCGCTGATCTATGCCGACGCTTATGTGCCCGAGACCGGTCAGTCCGTGTGGTCGCTGACGAGCTCCCGCTTCCGCGAAGCCTTCATCGCCGGCGCGATGGCCGACGGATTGACCTGTGCCCCGCCGCCCAATCTCGATCCCCGATGCCGGCCCCATCCGATGGCGACATTTCTCCAGGCAATCGATCTGTCCGGGCGTTGGCGGCAAGTTTCGCGCAAGGTCTATGTCGGAGCGCATGGATGGGAAGGAAGCCCGTTCCTCGACCTCTACGGACGCTTGAGCCTCGACCCGGCGTGGAAGACATACGCTCTCCATTGCGGGCATAACATCGCGCGCCTGGAACCGGAAGCCCTGACCGAGATATTGCGGGCGCAGGTTTGAGGGCCGCTGCCCCGTTTGGCCGTCCGTATCCGTCCGGCGGACACCGCAGGTCTGCTGTGAGCCGACTTGGGGTGACCGTCCGGCCCCGGCCGTCCAACGGCAGAAGTCCCGCGGGGGGACAGGAGCCTGTCGACATGGCCAAGGCAGCGGGAGATATGCTCGCAAACCCTGGGGAGCCAGCAACCCATGGGTATGCTCGCAAACCCTGGGGAGCCAGCAACCCATGGGGAGGCCAATGCACTCCGGACTATGTTGGAGACGGCAGGATCGGGAGCGCGCGGCAAGTTCTTTGGTGCGCGTTTCAGCAGCGCAGGGACGGATCACAGCGGGATATGGAGCCTGCTAGGTGACAAATGTAATGCAGGCAGACCATATTGTGATGGCTGTCGACGTGTTCATTCCTGATACGCTCGAACATGTTGCAGGTGTAAGTGCACTGGTAAATGGCGGCCATGCTTGCCCCTGATTCATGGCCCCTGGTTAATTCCCTCTCGTTCATGCCCCGGGCTCATGCTCCCGGGTTCATGCCCAGTTTTATACCCACCGGTTTCATGCCGCCCGGGTCATCGGGGATGTACAGGCGGTGCCGGCGCAAGCGGGTCGTCCACGCCGCATCCCGGCCCAGCTGCCTCACATTGCGGTGCCTCGGATAAATGCAGTCGAAAGGAAGATGACAAATGGCCTACCAAACCATCAATCCCTATACCGGCGAGACGCTGGCCTCCTTCCCGGACGCGACCGATGACGAGGTGCGCGCGGCGATCGGCGGCGCGCATGCGGCGTTCACCGGCTGGCGCGAGACATCCTTTGCGGCGCGCGGCCGCATCCTGCAGAAGGCGGCCGACATCCTGCGGCGCGACAGCGACGCCTATGCGAAACTGCTGACGCTGGAAATGGGAAAGCTCACCGCCGAAGCGAAGGCGGAGGTCGAGCTGTCGGCCAAGATCTTCGAATATTACGTCCGCCACGCCGCGGCGCTGCTGGCGCCGCAGAAACTGCCGGTCCTCGATCCGGCGGAAGGCGATGCCATGCTGGTGCACGAACCGCTCGGTGTGCTGCTGGCGATCGAGCCGTGGAATTTCCCCTATTACCAGATCGCCCGAATCCTGGCGCCGCAGCTCTCGGCCGGCAACACGCTGCTCCTGAAGCATGCCTCCAACGTGCCGCAAAGCGCGGCCGCCTTCGAGAAACTGATGCTCGAAGCCGGCTTGCCGAAGGGGGCTTTCAAGAACCTCTACGCCACCCGTTCGCAGATCGAGCTGATCCTCAACGACGATCGCGTCCACGGCGTCGCCCTCACCGGTTCGGAAGGCGCGGGCTCGGTGGTTGCCGCCCAGGCCGGCAAGGCGCTCAAGAAGTCGACGATGGAGCTTGGCGGCGCCGATGCCTTCGTGGTGCTGGCCGATGCCGATCTCGAAAAGACGACCAAATGGGCCGTATTCGGCCGCCACTGGAACGGCGGTCAGGTCTGCGTCTCGTCGAAGCGGATGATCGTCGTCGATCCCGTCTATGACGCATTCCTGACGCGCTACCGCAAGGGCGTGGCCGGCCTCGTCGCCGGCGATCCCTTCGATGCCAAGACGACGCTGGCACCGCTCTCCTCGAAGGGCGCCGCCGACGAGGTGAAGGACAAGATCCGCGAGGCGGTGAAGCTCGGCGCGAAAGCGGAAGAGGTCGGGCCGTCGGTTCCCAACCAGGGCGCCTTCGTGCAGCCGACGATCCTCACCGATCTCCACGCGGACAATCCCGCCCGTTACTGGGAGTTCTTCGGTCCGGTTTCCATGCTGTTCCGCGCGAAGGACGAAGAGGACGCGGTGCGCATCGCCAACGATTCCCCCTTCGGGCTCGGCGGTTCGGTCTTCACCGGCAACCCGGCGCATGGCGCCGAGGTGGCGAAACGCATCTCGACCGGCATGGTGTTCATCAACCATCCGACCAAGGTCGAGGCCGACCTGCCGTTCGGCGGCATCCGCCGCTCCGGCTATGGGCGCGAACTGCTGGGACTGGGACTCACGGAGTTCGTCAACCACAAGCTGATCGACGTGGTCGACATCGACGCGCATTTCTGACGCGGAGGGACGGGGGCGGAAATAAGATTGCGGCGCGGACTCCAGCTCCCGTCCTGCCGATGCAATGCCATACGGAGCTCAGCCGCAGGGTCGCATACAGGGAGCAAATAGTGGCGTGAAGCAACGTCAGCCATGTCTCGCCTTCTATTGGTCCGGCGAGGGCGCGTTCCGTGACGCCATCTTGTCCGATCTGGAGCGGGGACTCGTCAGCCCGCAGCTAAATGCGGATCGACCCGGGTTTGACGAAGGCGAGATAGTTGGCCGAGCCTCAATGGCGCATGCTCCAATTGAATACGCCTGTGCCAGTTTTCCGGATACCGCGCCCGTTGCGCGGAACCCGTGAGGCGGAAGTTGCCCCGCGAGAAAGCGGGCGAGATTTTCGCCGAACGGGCCAGGATCTACGATGATAGCGCGAGGCAGCTACTCGTCGACCAGGTTGACTTTGCGCCGACAAGGAGATGTGGACACATCGCGCTTTGTGGTCCGAGGAAGTTTGGAAGGCATACGGCGAGTTTATGTACAACGCCTTTGCTGAATATGCTCCCCGCAAAGCGGGCAAACCCGCATCGATCCGCGTAGATCGGGAGAAGCTGAAATCCGGAGGAGGGGACGACCCGGTGTCAGCATTAGAGAAGCCGTGCGAGGATTACGCCGACACCGACTATTCCCGATGTACAGAGGAGGCAATTAATTTGGCTGGAAAGGATCTAGTTAGCGGCTGCCATAAGCCAATAAATCGAGAAACACTAACAGCCAGTTATATGGCTTGGATGGAGGAGATGAAGCAGGACTTCAGTGGCATCCGGAATTAGGATACGCTCATAACTGAAAAATCCGGTAATAAGCACGATGCTGCCAAGAATGGTGCGCAAGCTTTGATGTGGAAAAATCCTAGGGCATGCTAACGCTTAGAAGGTAACCGTCAGCCGAAAGACGCTGACGAAAAGGTCGAGGTTACCGCAGCAGATAATCTCAATAAGCGGCGGGGCGCTTATGATTTTTCGTGCATTATATAGGCGAAGGTTAAAGCGAGATTTCGGCCAGTTTCTGACCGATGAGCAGATAGAGCAGACCCCTCGGCGAGATGCCGGAATGGAGTTGCTGCAAACTTGTGTTGCCGCGACGTCTGGTCCGTGTGTTCGTTTCGTCGAAGATGACCGAAGCCGAGGCCATGACTAGATTATCATGCATGGTCACCCACGTACTCGCTCAGGCTAAAGACAAAGCGGACGAAAAGTAAACCGGAAGCATCCGGTGAACAGTAAGTGTCCGGACGCTTACAGTAATTGAGTACTTGTCGTCCCCGCTAATCAGCCACATTGATGAAAGTTTGCGCGAGCGCTGATGTCGGCCACCCTATGACAACGATCCGATGATAGCTGGTGCAGCTATGTTGAAAAACGAGAATCTTAAAGACGCGGAGATCGGACTAATGAATTGGAAGAAGCTCATGGTTTGCCTGCTCCTTGCCGCCGGCGCGCAGATTTCAATATCACATCCCCTTTTCGCCGAAGATTCTAAGAATCTTCCGCGGGAGACCTCTAATACCATCGTTCAGCTGTTGTCCCAAACCATCCATCTTCTCACTCCGTCCATTCTCACCGATAGAGTGCGCAAATGGGATGCAAAGACGATCCAGTATAAAATTCTCAGCGATCAGCCGGCCCCAAAAATCGAACAGGCACTAGCCACTGTTGAAACCGTACTAAAGAAAGTCGACCCCACACTGGCATTACAGGCAACGGAGTCCAACTACGACGCTGACATCTTAATTGTATTTGATAGCCAGTCCTCTAGCGTGATGAACAAGTATGCGGTGGACCTTAAGCGTTTCTACTCAATTGATGGCCAGCATCTGAGTGATCAGATGATCGCCAATGTCGCTCATCTTTACGACAGTGATATCAACGATTGCGTTTGGTTTCTTGCGCACGATCTCTTTGCACTTAAGAAGACTCTTATCTTTGTCTCCACAAGTGAGAACCCGGAGAAGGTAGATAAATGCATAAATAACGCACTAATTGTCAGCCTGGGGCTAAGCCAACAACTTGTTCAAGGTAGCTCCGTGCGATCTTCCACTGCGCCATTACAAAGTGAGCTAACGCGCGCAGATCGTCTGGCTCTCGAAATTCTTTATCAGCCGACTGTCCATCCTGGCGATACTATTCAGCAAGCAATTACCAACTTCGAACGCGTCAATATCACCGAGCCATAAGTTGTTCAGACTATCGCACCCTGCGCTGTCCGCGATCGTGAATTCCATGCGGGGACAAAACAGCAGGATATCGAAGCATTGTCGCGCGAGCGCCGAAACCTGGATATGGCGCACCGGCTCACGCCCCTGCTGTTGGAAATCAAGCTGTATTGATAGCGGCGTAAGTAAGCGCTCCGATGCTAACTTTTAAGCGTTCGGTAACCGTCCGGCCCCGGCCGCCTTTTTTTTGACGCTGCCCAGCCTAAGATAGGCGCTATCGGGCAGCCTTAGTGCCCACGTAATTTCTTAATGGGCACTTAGATGGGCGGAGCAACATCGGGGCCACGCCGGACGCGGCGGCGCTGGGGTGAAGACGAGAAGCGAGCCATTGTGGCCGAGACTTTGCTTCCAGGTACGTCGATCTCCGCCGTCGCCCGGCAGCATAATCTGAATGCCAATCAGTTGCAGGGCTGGCGTCGAGAATATGGCTCCTGCAGCCCATCTACCCCGACCAAAGAGCCACCATTTCTTGCGGTTGATATAGCCGAGCAAGCTTCCGTCGTGCAGGCGGCTGAGGATGAGCCGGAGCAGCCTCGGAAGCCGGGAAGGCGGGCGGGCATCGTCGAGATCGATTTTCCGTGCGGTGCACGTCTGCGCTGTGATCAGCATGTCGACCGACAATTCTTGTCACTGGTCGTCGATATCTTAATGGCGCGCTCATGATCCCGGTGCCCGTCAATACGCAGGTCTGGCTGGCGGCAGGCAAGACCGACATGCGCAAGGGCTTCGATGGCCTCGCCATGCTGGTCCAGTCGGTGCTGGCTCAAGACCCGTTTTCCGGCCATCTCTTTGTCTTTCGCGGGCGCGGCGGTGATCTCATCAAAGTGCTGTGGTGGGATGGGCAAGGTATGTGCCTCTTCGCCAAGCGGCTGGAGCGCGGCAGCTTTGTCTGGCCATCACCGGCGGACGGCCGGATCGCCATCACCCAGGCGCAACTGGCGATGTTGCTGGAGGGGATTGATTGGCGCATGCCGCGTCGAACCTGGGTGCCGCTGACCGCTGGATAATCATTTCCTGTGTTCTCTGTTTTTTGACATTGTGGATTCACGACGAACCGCTGTTGGAGTATGATTCGTGGCGATGGCTGAGATCGTCACATCATCCACTCCAGACAGCGCCACCTTGCTTCAGCTTCTCGCCCAGCGGGATGCCGAGATCCGTGCCAAGGACCTGCTGATCGAGAAGCTGAAGCTGCAACTCGCCAATCTCCGTCGGCATCGTTTTGGCTCAAAGTCTGAAGCCCTGGACCATGCGATCGAGCAACTGGAGCTGATGCTCGAGGACATCGAGCTATCCAAAGCGGCCGAAGCTGAAGCGAGGGATCTAGGGCGCCAGGCAGAATCAACCAAGGCCCAGCCGAAGCGGAAGCCCCTGCCGGACCATTTGCCGCGCGAAGAGATGGTTCTCAGCCCGGGCGACACCTGCCATCAGTGTGGCGGTCGGCTGCGGAAGATCGGTGACGATGTTTCCGAGACCCTGGAATACGTCCCGGCGCGGTTCAAGGTCATCCGCACAGTGCGACCGAAGCTTGCCTGTCGTCATTGTGACGGTGTCTTGCAGGTTGCCGCTCCGGTGCTGCCTATCGAGTACGGGCGGCCGGGGCCTGGTCTTCTGGCCCATGTCCTGGTCTCGAAGTATGCGGATCATCTGCCGCTTTACCGCCAGTCTCAGATCTATGCCCGGGAAGGCGTCGATCTTGAGCGCTCCACTCTGGCCGACTGGGTCGGCAAGTCGACGGCGCTGCTCTCGCCGCTGGTCGATGCCATTGGCCGCCATGTCATGGACGGTGCCGCCATTCATGCCGATGACACACCGGTCAACGTGCTGGCGCCTGGCACCGCAAGACGAGGACCGGACGCTTGTGGGTCTATCTTCGCGATGAGCACGAATGGGGCAGCACGGCACCCCCGGCGGCATGGTATCGCTTCACAGAGGATCGTAAGGGTAAGTGGCCCAGAGAGCACCTCAAGCACTTCGCGGGCTGGCTGCACGCCGATGGCTATGCCGGGTTCGAGGAGCTCTATCGTGGTGGCCGGATCAAGGAGGTCGCCTGCTTGGCGCATGTCCGGCGCAAGTTCTTCGACATCCACTTGGCCCAGGGCTCTGCAATTGCCAAGGAGGCCCTGGAGCGCATAGCGGAACTATATCGGGTAGAGGATGCCGTTAGAGGCAAACAGCCCGATGAACGGCGGCGGGTCCGTCAGGAGGATGCGGCGCCGCAGCTTGATGGCTTGGAACAATGGCTCCGGAACCAGCTCATGCGGATCTCCGGCAAGTCAGCTCTGGCGGATGCCATCCGCTATGGTCTCGCGAGGCTACAGCGATTGCGCCCTTATCTCGATGATGGCCGCCTCGGCATCGACAACAATGCTGCAGAACGGGGTATGCGGGGCATAGCCGTCGGCAGGAAAAACTGGTTGTTCGCCGGATCGGAAGCGGGCGGCCGAGCGGCAGCAGCTGCCTATACGCTGATCGCGACAGCGAAGCTCAACCAGATTGATCCTCAGGCTTGGCTCACCGATGTTCTTAGTCGCATTGCCGAGCATAAAATCAATCACATCGACGAACTGTTGCCTTGGCATTACGATCAGGATTCAATTATGTGAGCGCATGATAGGTGCCCGCATGCCGACGACCAACTACACCGCTGTCTAATTATGAGATCGGTTACTATGCGCATAAAACAGATCGTTGCCCTGACTACATTGAGTTTGGCATTAATTGGCTGCACCGCTTCACCGCCCGCTGTAAAATCGGAAACGGCCTCCATTTCCAATGACTGCTATAAAATTCTGAACCTCAATTCCGAGCTAGGGCGAATCTTACTGAATCCAGATTCGCAAGCCAGGTACAGATGCGGCACAGGCGTTACTGAAACAGGCGACCGCGTCGACACTCTAAATGCTGACGCACAGAAACTTGACACTTACGTGGGAGAGGACGGCATTCCCTCCTTGCTGTTACTTGTCGTTCGGGCACAAGAGCCGACCGGAAAAATCAACCCGTGGAATCCCACAGCGCCCAGACAATTTCCGATTAGGATCGTTGGTGATATGCCGGTGACCTTTGCTGGAGCACCGGCGGTGGCGAAACTTTATCGGCAAGAAGATCCAAATACGCGAGCAGCATTTAGCTGCTTGGCTGTGGAAGGGCACGGGGCTGCCGGTCTGCCGACGACCGCCGAAATATGTCGACGCGTCAGACCCGAAGCTCCTGATGCAGATATCAGCAGCATAGCGCAGCGGTTTGTTGCCAAAGATATTGCGTCACTTTCGCCATGACCGCTTTTGCCGCCTCTTTGTAAGCGTGCGGTGCAGCTGTTTGAATTAAGAAACGGTCCACACCGGACGCTAACCTCTCAATTACGATTCCGGCTTCTGCAATTTTACAACTGAACCGGAGGGTAACCCTCTTATTTGTACAAGCATCTGCCCAACCAAACTCCAGTAGACCTCCATATCAATCAACTCCATATCATTGATAGATGAGCCGCCGCCTAGAAACAAAGGACGCTTATAGCCAATACATTCGCTATACCTGGGAGCAGGGTTTCCTTGCGCCAGCCAAGCATCGAACAGAGACCTGGAAGCAATTTCCCCATTTCGATCCGGCAAAACTTTATTGTGGAAACGCTCAATCGTAACAGGTGGCTTAATGATGTCGCCGCCGCCTATGTCGAATACCTCCATCTTATACTCGTCTCCCGCCTTGCGCGTTACGTCGAGTGCGTAGATCAGCCCTAGCCAATCGAAACCAAAACAGAGGAACCGTCCGCGTTCGGCAGGGAATGCATCACCGACGTAACCGTTCCATTTCTGGACCAGCGTGCCATTCATGACCCTATAGAAGCCATTTTCGAACGAACAGCCACCAAACTCGTCGATAAGTCGATAGTAGGCATTGTCGGTCAATGCAGGGATTCTAAAGTTACGCCCCTCCGGCTCGAGTAGTTTTCTGCAGGAGAAGGCTTTTAGAAACGCGTCATACATCGTCTTCTAATCCGAAATGTTGATGCCATTTATAACTGTCCCATAGGGCAGATCGCCGATTTGATTAGAAATCTGAGCCCCCAGACCACGGTTTACACTAGAATCGAGTAGTTGAAGGTTATCTATTGTATTGCTGCCACCGAGCTGCAAATCAATTATGTGGTCGACATCAGACTCTTCATCAGTGTCATACCCGGCTCCCAACCATTGTTGCCGGGTGACGCCTGCACTTGATCAGCTCCCCGAACCGGAGATCCCGGTTGAGGTGGCATCGCCTGTTTTGGCACCGGCGGCGACTGGGACCATCGAGGTTGAACTGCCCTCTGGCGTGAAGCTGCGGTTGTAAGATCAATCGCATCGACGAACTGCTGCCTTGGCACTATCATCAGGTCTCGTAGACACCAGGACGCTTATAGAGACCATAACGGATCCCGTCAGCCAGTTGTCGTTTTACTAGCGATATTGATACAGTTCGGTGAACACCGGATCGGTAGATTTCAAAGATGTCAACAAGCACCTCCCTAACAGATCTTCAAAGCGCACTGAAGGCCGCGCAGATTCGGCTCAAACGTGCAGTGCAAGCTCTCGCGCCCAAACATAAGGGTGGAGAGCTTGAGGAGCTTGCCGCGGCCCAGGAGGCTTTGCTTGAAGCGGAGCGCGCGGTCGCAGCAGCGCAGAACGAACCGCATGCCGTTCCAATTGAGTTTCCCTTGCAATGGGACACGGGTGCTCCGCTTCCTTATTTGCTCCAGAACGACTATCGGACGTTTCTCGTGTTCTTCTTGGGCGACGTCGACCCAGAGTGGGATGGAACCCACGTCAACATTCGTCATGCTGATAATCCTAGTCCGAGCAACCTTGCAGTTGTCGAGTTCAAGCGTTGCATATGCACGAGGATGGGAACGCCAAACGACGAGGTGTTTCATGGCCATCCGCTGAACGGCAAGGGCTTGCGAGGGTATACTCCGCTACGAGTGATGAATTCTCTTTGGATCAAGGAACTGGAGACGATCAATTCAATTCATAGCGGCTACAGGCCCGAATCCTGGCATAGTCTTAACCACTACATCTTCGGATTCCACGACTGCACCTTCGAATGTGTCGCGGAATCGTTCCTCTTTGAGGCAAGAGCGACGACTGTTCCGGAATTGCTGACAGAAATATGCGGCAAACTCGTCAAATAGTGACAATCGAGACGCGCCATAGATTAACGCGCGGCAAAAAACTGGTCGTACTAGCAATTGCGCTCTACCAGAGTTGGCGTCCGGCCCCGGACGCTTACCTTTCACCGACCAGCTTATCTGCTTTGATCGATTCATCGACGAGTTCAACACAGGGCAGCATCCTCTATGTTAGCGTCCGGACGCTAACGATTGGAGAGAGGTGGAGGACTGATTCAGAACTCGGCGACACAGGACGTGCGACCAAAGGGCCCTATGGACCAAATACTGAAAAATCGCCGCCACTAGAAAAATTGTTTCCAAAATAAAAAAGAAGAGGTTGCTAGATTGAGGTCGCCAGCTGTTATGGATTTCGCTTCCAGGCCAATGGATGACAAGGCCGTAAGAGGCCGAGAACAATAGCAAGAGAGATAGGAGTGCACCTGAGAATGCAGCTTTTAAGGCCCACTTCACGTTGTCTGCTGAGCGATACAAAAACCGCTCCTTGAATGAAAGCCCCAGAACAATCTGCATCGCGCAAATCCGGGCCCATCGGACCGGATCTCGAAATGCTGCCGAGACAACGATAAAGACGTACATAGTCAGGCAAAACGCATAAGCATTGGCTACGATGATCGCCCTCTCAGCAAATCCATGTTTCACGAGGTCCGGAACTTGCTCTCGCAACAAGCGAGACCAAGGATATAGAAAATTGTAAAAATCACTTAGTGATGAAAGAACTCGCGAAATGTTGGCCGTCGGAAAGATGAACAAAGAAATCGTAAGAAGCAGAAGATAGCCCGTCCAGACACCACACCAGACAATCTTTGCAAACCGAAACCTACCGGCATTGTAAGCCGAGACTTCACGCTCCAGGGTAATTCTATCGATAGATTGAGAGATGAGTCCTTGCTCACCAAGAGCGCGACCTCCATTGATCGGCCAACGTATCAGGTCCAAAAGCCCGCCAAATAAAGCTACTTTATATAGATCAGGGAGCGTACTGACGTTGAAGCTGCCGTACAAACTTAGCCATGCCGTTAGGTGGCATCGGCAGTAGATAGAGCAAATTAGGAGCCAACCACGTTCAAGAAATCCGATCTTTCGTCGCTCGCTACTTTTGAGTTCAGCCAAGATTTCTCCTCGGTGATAGATGGCCAGGGCTAAGAATGCTGTTCTCCGATCAGCGCATAGCCGAGATAGACGAGTGAACATGTATATTGAAACAACTCATCGCTCTTTCATGCTTTCTTCTATGTGGCGTATTACAGGGGAAAGTAGGTACTGAATCAATGTTAGCGTCCGGATGCAAACCCTGCGACTACCAAAAGCCATTATACAAGCGTTCACGCGCTGACGCTTACATCAATCGGTGCGGAGTACCGACAGCAGCTGAGCTTCAGTCGAGCAACGACATGTTCTTCTGTGACCGTCCGAACGTTCAATTCTTTTGCTTCACCGCATGTCCGTCTGGACAACAAACGGCATAAAAGGTGGAACCTTTGTCTGGACCCCGCTGTACGCCTTCGTGAAACAACGCGCTTTGTCTGTATCCACATCGGAGAACACATGCTCGACCACCGCATAGGGGCCGCCAGCAGGGTGCGTGATGACCAGCATGAGGCTGACTGGTTCCGTTCCCATTGAGTGGCAACCGCTCTTCTCATCGATCTGGAAGTGGTTGTTGAACTGGGCGAACTCAGTTGCATAAACTTGGTACTCGGCCTTGCTCCTGGACTGCTCCCAGACCTTTCGTGCTTCTGCATAGCTCCCAACAAGACTCCCAGCGAGTGCTCCGACGGGAGCAAGCGCCACCATCAGGGCAACTACTCGATACGCATACATTTTCATGCTACTTCGCACCTCGCTCCTCGACCGTTCTTTGGCTTGCAGCGTACGCGTACTCGTGTCTACGAGATCTGATGATAATGCCAGGGTAGCAGTTCGTCGATCCGGTTGATCTTGTGCTCGCTGATGCGGCCAAGGACATCAATCAGCCAAGCCTGCGGGTCAATATGATTGAGCTTGGTAGTCTCGATCAGGGTATATGCTGCCGCCGCAGTTCGACCGCCCGCTTCCGACCCAGCGAAAAGCCAATTCTTCCTGCCGACGGCTATGCCCCGCATACCCCGTTCTGCAGGATTGTTGTCGATGCTCAGGCGGCCATCATCGAGATAGGGGCGCAATCGCTGGAGCCTTGAGAGACCGGATCGCCCCGCGGGTCCGGATAACTCACCGGCCCGGCGGCAAACCGCCGTGCCTCGTGACCGAGGATGCGGGACCACAGCTTGGCAGGAAACGCCTTCTGCGACGGCACGCCCATTTGAAACGCCAGGGGAAGGGTGCCGAAGTCGTGGAAGAGAGCGGGCAGCGGCCGCGTTTCCTGCGTGAAACCCGGCAGGCGGGACGGGGCTGGGCGATCGGCGACCCGCGTGCCCGCGGCGCCAAGGCCCACCGCGAACTGCTCGTCAATGAGGCGCTGATAGGCGACGCGCACGGTGCCGCGCGAGACGCCCAGTTGAGCCGCCAGGTCGCGCCAGGACGGAAGCCGCGTGCCCGCGTCGAGGCGCCCCGATTCGATGGCCTGCCGGATCGAGAAATAGATCTGTGCGGCGAGCGGCTGCTTTTCCGAACGATCGAGGTCGAGGGAGAGGGCGGTCATGGCTGAATGGTACATTAGCAATTGCCATTCTTGGTGCTTTTTTCCGACCAGTGCCATGCACAGTTTTAGGGGGAGCCGGAGATTTCCGGCGCATCGATTGCCGATGCCGCAAGCGGGCGCACCGTGGCCGGCGTCAACCTTGAGGAGACATAAGATGACCGCGAGAATGGACTACAACGCCGCGACGCCGAGCGGCGTGAAGGCCTTGGCCGGCGTTTATGGCCATATTGCCCAGAGCGGCCTGCCGAAAACCCTGGTCGACCTGGTCTATCTTCGGATTTCCCAGATCAATGGCTGCGCCTTTTGCATCGACATGCATTCGGGCGACCTGCTGAAGGAGGGCGTCACGCTGGCGAAGCTCGTGCTGGTGCCGGTCTGGCGCGAGGCAGGTCCGTTGTTCAGCGACCGGGAGCGCGCGGCGCTGGCCTGGGCCGAGACGGTGACGCGTGTCGCCGAAACCGGTGTGCCTGACGCCGACTATGAAGCCGCCGCAGCGGTATTCGATGCCGGGGAGCTGGCGGACCTCACCATCGCGATCGGCCTGATGAATGCCTATAACCGCATGGCGATCAGCTTCCGCGCCACGCCGGCGGCGGCCAAGGCAGGTTGATCAGCCGGCGATCGCCCGGATCGGTCACATCAAAATCAGTCACATGAAGGTCAGTCATATGAAACGGACAGTTATGGCGATGGGCCTGACGCTTGCGATTGCGGTGTCGGCGCCTCATGCTCAGGGACAAGAGACGGGTTCGGCTCCGCCGGTAAAGCTGCAGGAGACGATCACGCCGCTGTTTAAAAGCGATCTGCCGAATGTTCCCGGCAAGGCTTTGCTCGCGGCGGAAGTTTCGTTTCCGCCGGGCGCCGCCTCGCCGCCGCACAGGCATCCGAAATCGGCGTTCATCTACGCCTATGTCCTGTCGGGCGAGATCATCAGCGCCGTCGGCGATGAGCCGCCGCGGCTCTATCGGGCGGGTGAGAGCTGGCACGAGGATCCCGGCGCCCATCACACGATCACGCGCAATGCCAGCAAAGAAAAGCCGGCAAAGCTGCTGGTGATCTTTGTCGCGGACCCGGGCGAGCGACAGCTCGTGGTGCCGGACCATCCGTGAGCGGCATGGCGCTCCGCCGCCGGATGGCGCGACCGGCCGGGCCCATCCCCTTGCCGAAACAGGTGCATCATGACGACTGAAATTCTCGGCATCAAGATCCCCGACAGCGCATTGGCGCGTGAAGCGACGGAGCTTGTCCGCGACACCGAGGGAGAGCTTCTGTTCAAGCATTCCGTGCGCGTCTATTTCTGGGGTGCCTTGGCCGGCATCCGCAAGGACCTGACTGTCGATCCGGAGCTGCTCTATGTCGCGGCGATGTTCCACGACTTCGGGCTGACGAAACGCTATGGCGCGAGCCAGCTGCGCTTCGAAGTCGATGGCGCAAACGCCGCCCGGGATTTTCTGCGAACCCATCTCATCGCGGAAGCCGACATCGCGAAAGTCTGGCAGGCGATCGCCCTCCACACGACCCCGGGGGTGCCGGAACACATGCAGCCCGAAATCGCGCTGTTGCATGCCGGGGCGGCGATGGATGTGGCAGGTCGCGGCTATGGCGACTTCACGGACGACCAGCGCAACACGGTTGTCGCAGGCTTTCCGCGCGAGGCCGATTTCGCGCCTGCCGTCATCGACATATTCTATGAGGGACTGAAGCATCGGCCGCAGAGCACATACGGGACCTTCAATGACGATTACCTGGCGTTCAAGGACCCGGGCTTTCAACGCAGCGACCTCTGCAGAGCCATCCTCGGCTCCCCATGGACGCATGATCACTGACGGTGTTTTCGCAGAAGCGCAACCGAGGTTACCAGAAGCCGAGCGGCCAACCGCGCGGGGATATCCTTTCCCTCATCGAAAACGCGCTCGCCGACCCCAGGCGATATGAGATCCCCAATGAGATCGCCAGTCAGCCCGCGCCGCTCTCATTCGGAGCGCTGCGCAAGGCGCAGGGCCGGCGCACAATCGTGGCTCTGCGTCGCGACAGCGTGCGGCGGTATCTCCAGGAGATCGGCGACGAGCTTGGCCTGAGTTAGGCCGAAGCGCCAAAATGCCGCCGCGCCGGCGCGCGATTTATATGCCACTCTCCCTTGGCAAGAAAATCCGCAAACGCAAGGAGGGTCGCAAGTGTCCGGTCCGAAATACGCCGCCTACAAACCCGCCGCCCCTTACTTCGACCTGGTTCGCGGGGCGCTGGGCGGGCTCGTCGATGGCGCGCATTTCTTCGACATCGTCAGCGACGATATCGTCTACGAGGTCCGCTACGAGATCGCCGGCTGGCCGCGGGTGATCCGGGGGCGCGCCGATCTGATGGCCCAGTTCAAGGCCTATTGCGAGCATGTCGAACTTCAATCCGCCGACAGCTTGATCGTCCATAACGCGGATGGCGGCCGCGTCGTCGTTATCGAGTACGAAGTCCATGGGACCATCCTCGCGAGCGGTGTCGCGTATAACAACCGGTTCTGCTCAATCGTCGAGATCGACGGTCGGCAGATCGCGCATTGGCGGGATTACATGGACTCGCTCGCGGCCTGGAACGCATTGACGGCACCCGCCCGCTAGAAGACCGGACGCCAGAGGGCGATGAGGCCAGAGGATGAGGATAGCGCCCCTGTTTTCCACCCGGCCGCTCGCCGCTCTGCATCGCAGCCAAACCGCAGCCGGACCCAGCCTGGGTCTTGCCGAGGGCCGCTTGCCGGCTTATCGCGCGCTGCGTCTCGCTTCATTCAATTGTCCGAAACGGAACCAATGTCCGCGCAAGCACTTACCGACAGGCAGAGTAATACCTGAACCGGAGGATTGAAGATGGCGAAGTTGGCCGAAGTTGATGCGATTGCCCTTTTGAAAGCGGATCATCGGAAAGTCGAAGGGCTTTTCGAGGAATTCGAAGCGGCAAAGGGGAAAGCAAGCAAGGAGAAGCTTGCCAAGACGATCTGCACGGAGCTGATCGTCCATACGATCATCGAGGAAGAGGTCTTCTATCCCGCCTGCGAGGGGCAGATCGAAGAGGATGTGCTGCAGGAGGCCTATGTGGAGCATGACGGCGCGAAAGTGCTGATCGCCGAGATCCTGGCCGCCGATGCCTCGTCGGAGTTCTATGACGCAAAAGTGAAGGTGCTTTCCGAGCTGATCAAGCATCACGTCAAGGAAGAGGAGAAGCGGGCGGAAGGCATGTTCGCCCAGGCCAAGTCGGCCGGCCTCGACACCGAGGCCCTGGGCCAGGAAATGGCCACGCGCAAGCAGGCGGTCATGGCGGAGATCAAATCCAGCGGCCTGCCGACGCCGACCACCCGGTCCTATTCGGGTGCCCGCGTCAAGACCGGCAAGCCCGAGCATTCCGTGGCTGCCTGATTTTTAGCGGCGGATCATCCCGCGAGATCATCCCCGCACGATCATCCCCGCAGATCATCCCGGCTGGCGCGAAGCCGGGATGGTCCGCGCGGCGCGCTCCCCGGGCCAGAAGCAAGACCTGACGCCGGTAAAGATTGGTAAACGTTGTCGGCCTCCCCGTCATAGACCACGCCAGCCCTGCACGGCCCCGCTGCCGATGCGATGGCGCGGCACAGCGCAAGCTGCAAAGGCGTTTCTTCATCGCTGCGCGCCCGAACCCGAACCCGAACCCGAGCGCCGAGCCTGAGCAGGGTCGACGATGACGCGAAAATTTGCTATGGATGGCGTGCTTCTGCGCTTGCTTGGGAATGCCGGCAGGCTGCATCGCGGTCCGTCTGGCCGCCGCTGCTCACCTGTGAGCCTGCTGAGTTCTCTGCACGAAATCCGGCCTGCAAATTTCGGCGAGCGTGACGAATGGCAACCATCGATGACGGACGCAGTCTCTATTTCGATTTGTTGAAGCACTGCCTGACCGACAGCATCTATGCCGACGCGCCCCTGGCCAACTTCGTATTTTATCGCCCGAAGGCCAGTCTGCCGGCGTGGAAACGCGGGGCCGTCGGCATGCTGGACTCATTCCTTGCCTGCCACGGCAAGCGCCTCGTCGAGCGTCATTCCGTGCCGTGGGACGAGGGCTATGCCAGCCTGACCGCCGCCGAAATGAAAGAGCGGCGCGACCAGGACCGCCACTGGCCGCTGCACGCCCTGACCTTTCTGGGGCAGAAGCGGCTGGACAACATCCAGTACTGCGTCGAGAGCGTGCTTCGCGACAAGATTCCGGGCGATCTCATCGAAACCGGTGTCTGGCGCGGCGGCGCCTGTATTCTCATGCGCGCCATCTTGAAGGCCTATGGCGACGAGACACGCATCGTCTGGCTCGCCGATTCATTCGAGGGACTGCCGCCGCCCGACGCGGCCAATTATCCGGCCGATAGCGGCGACAAGCATCATGCCTGGTCGGAGGTCTTTGCCGTGTCGAGCGACGAGGTCAAGGCGAATTTCCGCCGCTTCGACCTCCTCGATCATCAGGTCCGTTTTCTCGAAGGCTGGTTCAAGGATACCTTGCCGACCGCGCCGATCGAGCGTCTCGCCGTGCTGCGGCTCGATGGCGATATGTACGAAGCGACCATGCAGGCGCTCGAGGGCCTCTACCACAAGCTCTCCGGCGGCGGGTATGTCATCATCGACGACTACTACCTGCCGGCCTGCGCGAAGGCGGTTCATGATTTCCGGAGCGCGCGGGGGATTGGCGAGGAAATTCAGGACATCGACGGCCGCGGCTGCTTCTGGCGCCGGTCCTTCTGAAGCGTGCCACATTGGCGCGTGGCCGCGCGCGTTCATTGCCTCAGGCAATGCGGCACGATGTGGTAGCGGGGACGCAACAAGGCAGGCGCGTAAGCGCTGGGTGGGGCCATACGCTTACGCTGCCGAGCTTCGTTCAAACCGGGACTCATTCAGGCCGGGGACTCATTCAACCCGGTGCCTCATTGCCGGCGCAATTCATGCCCGCGTGTTATACGCCACCGGCCTGGTGAATAACGGGGCTGGTGAATGGAGGCGATCAAGCCCGCGTGGTCTTAGTTGCCGCCTGAGCCGGACCCGCCGCCCGAGCCTGAGCCGGAGCCACCGCCCGAATTGCCGCCGCCGCTGGAATTCCCGGATCCATTGCCTGATCCGGTGCTGCCGCCCGCGCCCACGCCGTTCTGCGTACCGCCGTTGGTGCCATTGTTCGTGCCGTTATTCGTACCGGTATTGCCGGTCCCGACGCGGTTCTGCGTGCCGTCCGACTGGCCGCCGGCACCGGTGTTGAGGCCGCTGGGGTTGCCGGTATCGGAGCCGGTCGGGCTGGAACCGTTATTGGTGTTTTCGCCGTTCTTCGGCCCGGTCTGCTGGCACGGGCTGCCGCCCATGCAGTTGCCGTTCGAATCGGAATTCGCCTGCGCCAAGGCGACTCCGGCGGTGAGCAGAAGCATCGCGCTCGTGCTCGCAAGTACTTTGGTGATCATGTGACGCTCCTCTACATTGCACTACCTCAGTAAGAGGGCGTCATGCATCTTGTTCACCCGGCGCGGCCTCACTTAAACGTGCGGCCTCGCTTAAACGCGCGTCCGCAGGCACGTGGCGGCGCGAGCCGACAAGCCATCGCGGCATCGGCGCGAACGGCGTTACCGTCGGACGGCGTCTCCTGCGGATGGTGACCGCTGGGGCATTCCGCGGCGGCGCGCAATCGGCGCTGCCGCGCCTCGTGGCGCTCAATCGTTGACGCCGATTTCCAGCAGCCGCCAGCCGCCGCCGTCGGGGGCATTGGCGAGCACGGGATCGAGCAGGGGATCGGCGCCAAAGACATAGATCGCCTCGCCGCAGAAGACTTCGTAGACATCCTGGTCATGCAGCGGCGTCTCGCGCAGCAGGCATTGCCGGGTTTTGGCGTCGAACAGCTTGCGGGCGAGGGCGGGGAACTGCGCCGCGCTCCAGCTCTTGCCGCCGAAGTCGAAGGGCAGATGCGTCATGCCCTGCAGGGCCTTGACGTCGTTGGCCTTCACCGCCGCATGGAAGCGCTGCCAGAAGGCGGCGAAGACGGGTGTCTGCACGGTATCGGGCTGGCTGGTATCCGGCTGCACGATTGTGGGATCGGCGGGGGTGGAACCGGTGGCGCTGGAATCGCTGCCGGTGTCCTGCTGCGCCACCGCCGGCGTCGGTGTGAGGGTGGTCGCGGCGATGGCCAGCGACAGCAGCGGGGCGAACAGCAAGCCGGTCATCTTGCCCGGCCTTGCGCTACCCGCCTTTTCGATGCCCGTCTTTTCGATACCCGGCGTCGCGATCCGCGTCGCCGCAGGGCCGGCGGCGGCGTCTTCGCGATCCCGGCTCATCATTCCCCGATTGCGCATTGTCCCGTCACCCACGCGTCCCGTTACTCGGTCCTGGTCTGGTCCCACCCGGCTTCAGGTTAATGGCGTCAGGTTAATGAAGCGGTGTGACGCCTGCAATCGCTTGGGCGCGCACCCGTCGCGGGGCATGAACGGGGCATGGCGCAACGCGCGCGACCAGGCCAGCCGCGGCTTTGCGGGTTGCGGGATAGAGGTTGCTGCCACCGCAACACACGCTCAGGATTACATTGGCGCCCGATCCGCCCGCCGGGCTCCCGCGCAAGAGGATGTGTGGCGGGTGGACAGCGTCCCTTCTTCTTCTCTTCTTCTATAAAAGATAGATAATATAATTGGTTATGGTGGTTTCGCCGGTGGTTTCGCGGCGGGTTGCGGCGGCGTTGCGCCGCTGCCCGCCCGGTCACGGGGCGGCCGGTCGAACGGGGACGGCAGCGCGCTTCGGCGGAATGAATTATTGTGAAAATATCAACATTCGGGTAGAATGACGGCATGAGCAAGAAGCCGCCCCAGCCCCCCGCCGTCCCGTTCAAGCCCGGCCCATCCAAGCCGGGCCAATCCAAGTCGGGCCGGTCAACCTCGGCCACGCCCACGCCGCCCAAGCCCGCGCCCCACCGGCTGCCTGCCGATCCAGTGCCGGCGGCGCCATCCGCCGGCGCGCAAGCCGGGCGGGCGGATGACAGGCCGGGGGATGACAAGTCGGCGGGTGACAGCCCGGCGGATGACAGGCCGGCGGGCGATCCGCAGCCGCAGGCGCGGCGCTCGGACACCGGCAAGACGGCGCGGCCGCGGCGGCAGGCTGCTGCTGCGGCGACCCCCGCCGAGGCGCATGCGGCGTGGAAGGCGGCGTCCCCGCGCAGCCGCTCGCTCCGGCTGCGCGAGCAGCATTTCGTCGAGTGCTATCTCGCCACCGGCAATGCCACCGAGGCGGCGCGCCAGGTCGGCTATCTCGAATATTCCGCCGGCAATGCGGGCTACCGGCTGTTGCAGAGGCCGGCAGTGGCCGCCGCCATCGCCGGGCGCCAGGAGGACCTGCGCCGGCGCAACGCGGTGACGGTGGACCGGGTGATCAGCGAGCTGGCGAAGCTCGCTTTCGCTGATCCGCGCGATCTCTTCACCGCCGACGGCAAGCTGAAGCCGCTGCATGAACTGGACGATGCCAGCGCCGCCAGCATCGCCGCCCTGGAAGTGCTGGCGGTGGCCGGCGGTCCGCGCGCGGCGGCGGGCCGGGCCGCGCGGGCCGCTTCCGCCCAGGCGCGCGACGGGAGCCATGCGGACGAGGCGGCCGGCGGCGAGAGCGGCGACACGGTGCTGGAGCTGCGCAAGATCAAGCGCTGGGACAAGGCCAAGGCGCTGGAACTGCTCGGCCGCTATCTCGGGCTTTTCAAGGACCGGCTGGAACTCGGCGTCTCCAGCGATCTCGCCGCCAGCATCGAAGCGGCGCGCAAGCGCAGCCGCGCGCTGGATGCCGAAGCGCCGCAGGTGATCGACGGCGGGAAGGCGATCGAGGTGGAAACAGGCGAGGTGGCCACCAAGCCCGCGGGTGAAGACGAAGGGTGACAAGGGGAGAAGAGCGGTGGATGCGAAGAGAACGACGCACCCCGGCACGTCTCTACCCCCGTTGTCATGCCCGGACTTGACCGGTCGGCGCAGGCCGACATGCGTCGGCGGTGCATCCATGGCGGAGGCGGGTGCGGTGGCTGGCATGTACCCTCGGATCAAGTCCGAGGGTGACAGGAGAAGGGGTGACGGGGGGGGGGGAAGGGCAGTGGATGCGAAGAGAACGATGCGTCCCGGCACACCTCTACCCCGGCACACCTCTACCCCGCCACACCTCTACCCCACTGTCATGCCCGGACTTGATCCGGGCATCCATGGCGGAGGCGAGCGCGGCGGCTGGCATGGACCCTCGGATCAAGTCCGAGGGTGACAGGGGGAGAAGAGCGGTGGATGCGAAGAGAACGATGCGTCCCGGCACGCCTCTACCCCCGCTGTCATGCCCGGACTTGATCCGGGCATCCATGGCGGAGGCGGGTGCGGTGGCTGGCATGGACCCTCGGATCAAGTCCGAGGGTGACAGGGGGGGAGCGTGACAAGGGGGAGGGAGGGTGACACGGGAGAGGGGAAAGTGACAGCGGGGAAGGGCTCGTGACTTCCTGGCAGATGCCTCCAGCCGTTCCACCCGGGGACGACAGGAAGAAGAGATAACCGCGCCATTCCACCAACAACGAAGGCATCCATGCCCACACCCGCCGAAACACTGATCGCCGACATCGCCGGCTTCGCCCGCGATCCCTTGGGCTTCGTGCTCTATGCCTTTCCCTGGGGCGAGGTGGGGACGCCGCTCAGCAGTTGCGACGGGCCGGATGCCTGGCAGCGCGATGTGCTCAAGGAGATCGGCGACGCCTTGCGTCAGGCACCGCTCTCCGGCGCCGCGGCAGTTGCCGCCATCCCGCAAGCCGCCGCCCCCGTCCAGCTCGCTGTTGCCAGCGGCCACGGCATCGGCAAATCGGCGCTGGTGGCCTGGCTGCTGCTCTGGGCGATGGCGACGCATGAGGAGACGCGCGGCGTGGTCACGGCCAATACCGAGAGCCAGCTCCGCACTAAGACCTGGGCGGAGCTTGCCAAGTGGCACCGCCTGTGCCTCTGCCGCGACTGGTTCACGCTCTCGGCAACCGCCCTCTATGCGACGCAGCCGGGGCATGAGAAGACCTGGCGCATCGACATGGTGCCGTGGTCGGAGCGCAACACGGAGGCTTTCGCCGGGCTGCACAACCAGGGCAAGCGCATCATCGTCATCTTCGACGAGGCTTCCGCCATTCCCGATGCGATCTGGGAGACGACCGAGGGCGCGCTGACCGACCGCGACACGGAGATCTTGTGGTGCGCCTTCGGCAACCCGACGCGCAACGCCGGCAGATTCCGCGACTGCTTCCAGCGCTTCCGCCACCGCTGGCGCCACCGCCAGATCGACAGCCGCCGCGTGCGCCTCACCAACAAGGCGCAGCTCGCGCAATGGGTCGCCGATTACGGCGAGGACAGCGATTTCGTGCGCGTGCGCGTCAAGGGCCAGTTCCCGCGCGCCGGCTCCATGCAGTTCATCGGCAGCGACCTCATCGCCGCCGCCCTCGCCGCACCGGCCCAGGCCTTCCGCCACGACGCCCTCGTTATAGGCGTCGACGTGGCGCGCTTCGGCGATGACGAGAGCGTCATCTTCGCGCGCAAGGGCCGCGACGCCCGCAGCATGCCGCCGATCCGGCTGCGCAACACCGACACCATGACCCTCGCCGGCCGCGTCGCCGAGGAAGCGCGGCGCCTGAAGGCCGATGCGATCTTCGTCGACGAAGGCGGTGTGGGTGCGGGCGTGGTCGACCGCCTGCGCCAGCTCGGCCTCGACGTGATCGGCGTGCAATTCGGCGCCAAGGCCGACGGGCTCAGCTTCACCGGTGCCGCCGAGCGCTACGCCAACAAACGCGCCGAACTCTACGGCCAGCTCCGCCAGGCGCTGAAAGCCGGCCTGGCGCTGCCCGACCTCGCCGATCTCACGACGGATCTCACCGCCATCGAATACGGCTTTAATGCCCGCGACGAGATTCAGTTGGAGAAGAAGGAGCAGATGAAAGCGCGGGGGCTGGCGTCACCGGATTTGGCTGACGCGCTGGCGCTGACCTATGCATATCCGGTTGTGGCGGGCGCGGGGGCGACGCGGTTTGCGGGCGGGGGAGGTGGGGCGGGGGGAAGGCTGGTGAGTGAGTTTGAGCCGTATTGAGGACGCTCCACAGTGCAGGCGAGGCAACTGGAAAAAAAGGGCCCGCGCTGTGAGACAGCGCTGGCCTCAATGACAGAGGGCAACCGTGGCAGCCGACCTCGCCGTCATCACCTTGCATCGGATTCTCGGGCGTGAGAGAGCGGTGCTGTTTGTCTCTCATGATGCAGATGATGGCGGCTGGCAATTCCTCGATGGCCAGCCCTCTGCCGTCGACGATGCAGCAGTTGCGGGGCTTCAGCAGATGTTTCTGCTCGATCCGTCACTGGCGGAGCTTGTCGGTTTGCCCGAAGGCTGGTGCGCGCGCCGCGCCAATACCGCGTGGCAGAGATCGCCCATCTCTTAAATTCAGATACAGCTCTTGTTCCGTTGTGTCTCGGCTTCGATGCCAGGCACGAGATCTAGCTAGGGAAGAACAAGCGGGGAAGGTGCGGGGACTGGCTGGTGAGTGAGTCTGAGTCGTAGTACCACTGGCTCCGCTTAAAAAAAACAGAGCAAAGACGGCAATGGGTAACGAGGTCCCCATTAGCTATTATCCGTCGTGTGTTCTAAATTGGCGGCGATTATTGACTCAGTTCTAGCTTTCGTTTCACGATAATCGCTATTACTGCTCCTATGGCCTAGTCGTTTCCTTAATTTGTGTTGTGTGATCTGGAGGCTTGGGAGGGCAGCCCGAATTTGTATCGGAGGAACCGGTGAATCCCAAGGATGAAATAAAGAAGCTTGAAGAACACTTCGGCTCGCGCGAATGCATGCTAGCTAACACTCTTATTCAGTTGTCACTATTCGGGCAACCATGTGACGTGACGTTTTATAAGCGTCGTCCAATTATTGACGTTCAAGTAGACCAGCAACTGGGGTTGGCCATGATGTATGGTGCCGGGCCAGCAAAGGTGGCTGACCTGCTTAACAATATAAAATTTTCTGATGGCACTCGCGCCGGCTTGGCTGAGATATGGACAGTGAATCCTATGCCGAAGGAAGGATTCACGAAGGCGGAGTTGGATGCAGTAGATTTAGCGCAAGGTGATCAAGTAGCTGGTATGAATGGCGAGACAATCAGGCAGATTGTCCGCGAAACCTATCATTGCGAAACTGCCGAAGAGGAAGACAGGCACCTCCGCCGATTTATAGCGTCGTAGCGAAAATCATACAGTGTAAGTTCGAGCCGCTTTATCGCATTCGTTTGAACAAGCTCCGGGCAAATTCTTGTTTAGATCTAACTCCGCCCGGTAATGGCTTGCTCTAATGGGGTTTTTGGTGTATCAAGCCGATGGGAACATTTAGGGAACTTTCGGCATGGCATCCAAGTCGAAAATCGAATGGACCGAACACACTTGGAATCCTGTTACCGGGTGCACAAAAATTTCGGCTGGTTGCAAGTATTGCTACGCGGAAGTCCTCGCGAAGCGTCTGCAGCGTATGGGCACAAAAGGGTATGAAGGCGGCTTCGCGCTGACTTTGCAGCCGGAGCGGTTAACTTATCCCATCAAACGAAAAAAGCCTACCGTTTGGTTCGTAAATTCAATGAGTGACCTGTTCCATGACAAAGTGCCCTTTGAATATATTGATGCAGTATTTGAGACGATACACGCTACGCCCCACCACCGCTATCAGGTGCTAACCAAACGCCCAGATCGTATGGCGCGATATTTCAGGCAGCGATCGGTTCCAAGCAATACTTGGCTTGGCACTTCGATTGAGAACAAGCGGCATGGCATGCCACGAATATCGAAGTTGGTGGAAATTGATGCTCAGATTCGTTTCCTGTCTATCGAACCATTACTCGAAGACGTGGGCTCTATTGATCTAGCCGGAATTTCCTGGGTCATCGTCGGTGGGGAGTCAGGCCCTAAGGCGCGTCCGATGCGGATCGAATGGGTAAGGTCAATTAGGGAGCAATGCTCAGAAGCAGGTACCTCATTCTTCTTCAAGCAATGGGGCAGTCATGGAGCAGATGGTGTCTATCGAGCAAAGCGGTCGAATGGCCGAGTTCTAGATGGCAAGATCTATGACTACATGCCAGTAGAGAGGCAAAACGGTGACGAAGAAGCACTACAGCTGGAAGCAGGGCGAAGCCTTACCAGAACTAGGACCGCATAGTCTCGCAAAACATCGCATTCTTAAGCGCTATTTGACGCGTTATATCGAGATCCTAACCGCTACCTCACCACAGGAGCAGCTGAATATTACATTAGTCGACGGCTTTGCAGGTGGCGGCAAATATAGCCACGGCAGAGATGTCCTTCCGGGCTCTCCACTGATTCTGCTGGAGACAATTGCCGAGATGCAAGACAAGCTCAACGCATCTCGGCCAAAGGGATTTCAAATTAACGCCGATTTCATATTCATCGAGCAAAACCCACATCACAGTGATTTTCTCCGGTCAGTCATCTCCGGGAGCTCGTTTTCCAGCGAGCTTGATCAGTCGATCCAGATCTGGACAGCGGACTTCAACGAGCGAACAGATGAGATAATTCGCAGAGTTCGTGCCCGTTCGCCTCGCGCTGGTCGCGCTATCTTTCTGCTCGATCAGTATGGCTGGAGCCAAGTAGCGCTCCGATCAATCAGGGCGGTGCTTAATCAATTGGCCAACGCCGAAATCTTCCTAACTTTTAGCGTCGATGCACTCATCGACTATCTCTCCGATCGAAGCCTGGATATGCGCGCATTCGGAAATATTGATATGGATCGCGGCCAGGTTCAGGAGCTGATCAATTACAAGAGTGAAGATCAGATCGGCTCTCGGGCGTTAATCCAAAACACCCTATACAGCCACATCCAAAGTGAAACAGGATCACCGTTCTATTCTCCGTTCTTTATAAAATCTCCTGACGCCCACAGAAGCTATTGGTTCTTGCATCTCTCAAAGCACCGAGAGGCAAGAAATGAAATTGGAATGATCCACTGGGCTGAAAACAACATCAGCGTGCATCATGGCGGCGCTGGTCTAAATGCACTGGGGTTTACTCCAAACAGAGGCGTTGACCAACTAACTTTGCCGTATCTTTTTGATGCGAAGGCGAAGGAGCGGTCGGCACTCGAACTTCGCGATCAGTTGCCGCAAATGATTCTCGAAGCATCGCAATCCGACATTGCTCCTTCCTTGGAACAGCTGTTCGTCTCTAAAAGCAACGATACCCCGGTTGTGCGCGATATGATGTCTGGCGCTTTATTGGACTTGCGCAATGATCGAGAGCTGACGATCGTTGACGAACACGGGCGCGTTAAGCCTCGCGCGAAAACTATTGAGTGGAGCGACCGGATAGTTCTGTCAGCGCAGAGAAGTTTTTTTGATCTTCTAATAAATCGCTAAATTGAGCCCATGCACCGTCGATCCTCTGCCACTTCGCTTCCAGCAGCAAGCCCAGTGTCACCAGCCGTCTAAGATATCGACAAGATAGGTCTGAGCTGCCTTGTCCAATGGCTTGAATGCGCTACGGACAACGATATCTAAAACTCTAGCCTCTGGCGACGCAGGCTTTGTATTTCTTCCAAACGATACTTTCGTTCGGCTTTATAATCAAAATAGGAATCTATCTCAGCAATAAAACGAGATTTCGCAAAGAACCAGTTAGTTGAACTGCCATCCATTTCAACGAGCCAATCTCCGGCAATAGAAGGTGAGACGGAATGGAATAGAAGAACAAGTGAACAGGCGAAGGCTCGGGCCGCGAACTTATTCAGTTGCTCGATATCTTCTGGGCTTTCATGACCAGAGGTACGCCCGTTCTCATAAGCGTCTATTCTTTCTAGAATCTGTTTCGGTGTAAGATGTATATACTCCGATACGGCCCCATAGAGCCGGCCAACTTCCTTACAGAAATCGGCCACGACTTGCTCTCTCATCATCTCGAATTTTATGTCTCGATTAACTGAAATGTTTGTTGATTTCAGCTGCTTCTCGAATGTCTCAATTTTTTCGGCTATTGGTAAGCGATAGTTCTGCTGTTGTACTTTGCAGATCTTGACTGAGGTTTCCAGGACGAATCTAAGCTCGCGCTTGGCAACGTTCAATAAGCCTTCCGTCGCAAGAAACAGTACTGATACGGCAGACTGAAGCAAATCTTGCGACAGATAGGTCAGGAGATGATTGTTTCTAAACTCCGGATCCCGAGCCGCATCACTGATTAGAAACTGGAGCCCTGCTAGATAAGACATGATGATGCTATCAGCCTTGCGGATGGGCTCTCTCAATTTTTCTGGCAGGTCGTGGATTGCTGATTTTTCCATCGTTTCCTCGGGCCGCTAATGTTCTTCAGGACGATTGACATCGATAGTTCAACACTCCCTCTGATTAAAAAGTGCTGAAGCTTCTGCTTTGCATACAGATTCATGCATCGACTGGTCGGATCAGTTGCTCATGGAGTGAGGTCATGAGACGCTGCTTCATCCAGCATAACCCGCGCTTCCACGGTGTCAGTCGGAGCAGCGCGCAGTTGTATCAATCGAATAGACGGGGTTGGTCTTATTTAGCGCCGGAGATCGCCCTTTTGCAATGTGACCGCGGCTGCCGGGCACAAGTCAGATCAGCGCCACGCCGAACAGCGGCACTAGTAGCACGACAGTCATGCGAAGAAGATAGCTCTTCAATCCACGCGACATCGTTCCAACTGCTGCCCTCCACCGCTGCGCCCCTCCGCGCCATCCTCACTGCCGCGCAGAGGATCGCACCGGCTTTCACCTCACGGCATCGCCGCCGGGTTCATCCAGATGAACTCCCAGACATTGCCGTCCGGGTCTTCGATTTGGCGGTTATACATGAAGCCGAAATCCTGCGGCGGATCGGGGTCGGCGCGGCCGCCCGCGGCGACGCCCTTCGCGATCGTGGCATCGACCTCATCCTTGCTCGCCGCGGCGAGGGCCAGCAGCGCCTGGCTCTCGCGCCCGTCCTGGCACGCCGCTTGACATAAATCCGAGCCGACATACGCGGGTCTGCGATTTGCGCGGGCAACGCGAATCTGCTGAATTACCTGGCATCTGAGGGGCTTTGACGGGGATTCTTCCATGCGGCGCATGGCGTTGTTGATGATGGGCTGCCTGCTGGCGGCGGGCTGTGAGGACTCTTACTACCGCGTGACCGCGCCTTTCCATGATGCGGATTTTCAGCCTTTCATCGCGTCCGGCAAAACCACGCTGACCGGCCATGCCGTTCGCGCCAAGCAGGGCGCGCCGGCGGCTTTGTGCGAGTCCGTCAAGCTGGTGCCGAAAACGGCCTTCACGGCCGATTTCGTGGCGGCGCGGCGGCACGGGCCGGGCTACCAAATTATGAGTCCGCCCGACGCGCAGCCATATTACATGCCAAAATCAGTGCGCGAGGTGAAATGCGATGCGGCGGGTGGATTTGTCTTCAAGGACCTGCCGGCAGGCACCTGGTTCGTCCTGCCGCACATGCCGGAAGATGAAGACGAGCTGGCAAGCGAGGCAACGACGGATGGCATCCATCCGGCCACGGCCGATCTGACCGAGCGCGATCTGGTGCGGGCCGCATGGTAGGCTGAGGCGACGGCTTTCGCGCAAGCCGTCAGCCGATCGTCGCGTCGAGATCGCTGGTGCCTTCCCGGCCGATGCGGCTGAAATTATCGGCCAGGCGCGCTTCCTGCCTTCGGCCCGCAGCCGCCATGCCGCCTTGCGCCCTCCCATGCCGCGCGCGTCACCTCGTACCAGACCTCGCCGTGTTCAGTCCCCGGGAAGGGGTCGGAATCGACGGAGACTGTGCGGGCATGGTTCATGCCGATCTTCTCCATCACGCGGCGCGATCCGCGGTTCACCGCCATCGTGCAGGCCACGATCGTGTCATAGCCGGCGCTGCCGAACCCCCAGTCGACGAGCGCCGATGCCCCCTCGGAGGCCAATCCCTGGCCCCAGTCCATGCGGCGCAGGCGGTATCCGAGTTCCGCCAAGGTTTCACTGTCCGGCCACAGACAGAACCAGCCGACGAAGGCGCCGCCGGCCGTGCGGCGCGCCGTCCAGACGTGAGGCTCGGTTCCCCGCGGCATGAGGAACGTCGCGTCGGGATCGATATGCGCGTGGTCGACGGCGTGGCCGCCGTTGAGATAGCGCATGACCTCCGGATCGAGCTCAAGCTCGATGAAGTCAGCGCGGTCACCCGGGCTGCAGGGACTGAGCGTCAGTCGCGCGGTGTGTAGAACAGCCATTTTCCGAACGTCCTCTGTGCGCCATCAACCTACCTATATCGCCTCCGTCTTTCCCGGCCTACTCCAGGGATAGAATTTATTCTACGTGAAAGGGGCGGCGGTCCTGATCAGATCGGCGCAGATGGCGCTCGGCCTGCGGCTTTCGCCTGCTAGCGTTCATTGCCGATTCGAATCCGATGCACAAGTGAGTCTCAAAGACAGGCTCCGGCTTTATCGCATCTCTTCCGGCTTTATCGCATCTCTTGAGCCACTTTGGCTCTTTGAGATCTTCTTTTTGAACCCACAACAGAGTGCCATCGTCGGAAGATGTCCGCACGAACCACCCATCGGTGGCTTTGAGGATGAGTGAGGCCTTCGTTGTGGATGCACCGGGTTCCACGCTGAATTCAACGGGCAGGCCGCCTCCCATGTTGGCTGCTGGAAATCGCGGCCGTCATCCTGGTTCTCGCCGGCATCGCCCTGCTGCAGGTGGGACGGCAGCGCGCCCTGCGCACGGTGGCGCAGGCGGTGGACACGCCGCGGCCCGGTGCGGGCATGATCAAAGGCGAACGCGCGTGACCTTGAGCGAGCCGGCGGCGCCGTCGGTCTCGGCCTTTCCCACGATCGTCCTGAGATATTCGTCGACCGCTTTCCGGCAGCCGCCCCAGTCATAGTAGTCGTCGAAAATGATGCTGCCGCCGACCACGAGCCGCGGGAAGATCCGCTCCAGCGAGGTCTTCACCGGGTCGTACCAGTCGACGTCGATATGCGCCAAGGCGACGTCGCCGTCGATCCGCATCGTCTCCTGCAACAGGCCCTTTATCAGATGGACGTTCCGGGCCGCGATATCGATGCCGAAATCGGCAAAGTTGCCTTTGACCTTTTCCAGCAGGTCTTCCTCATATCCATAATAGCGGTCGCCGCCGATACCCTGGGACTTTCCCTCGACGATGGTCTTGTACCGCGCATGAACATCCGGCGTGTCGCCTTCCGTGGGCGCGGGGATCAGGCCGAAGACATCGTAGACGTCGAGCACCCGGGGCACGGATTTCAAGGAAGCAAGCAGAATGGCGGAGCCGCCCAAGGCGCAGCCGGCCTCGATGAAGGACCCGTTGAGCTGCCTTGCTTCCATGTCGCGGCAGACTGCCGACAGGCTGGCGAGCTTCCTCTCCGACAGGTAAGTCAGCTTCCGGTGCCTGATCCGCGTGATGAGGTTTCTGTCGACGCAATCCGCAAGGGCGTCCTCGCCGCGCCTTCCCGGCCTGAAGCGGCGAACAATCCGGCGTGCCAAATCGAGCATGTTTCCCCGCCATGTCTTCGTCGTTGATGCCGGCAGTTTACATCAGCTTCGCCGCCGCTTCGACAACAGTCGCGACGCGCTACCCTCGCGGCGGTCCCGTCAGATCCAGCCCTGCCGCTTGGCCGCGGCGATAAGCTGGTCCGAGACCACATCGGCGGTGCGCCGGGCATTGCCTTCGATGGTTGCGTTGCCGGTCGCTTCGCCGGCCAGCTTCATGGTGCCGCCGACCACGAGGCCGACGGGGCTTGCGGTGGCCGCCATGACCGCCAGGGGCAGGATGACGCCCGGCGTCTTATTGCCGCCGGACGCGACCGTCCCGCTGCCGAGCTGGCGCAGGCCGTGCGATGTCATCTGGAAGCCTTCGGCCGCCGTGGTCAGGGCGGCATTGCCGGAGCCGAAGCCGACCAGCAAGCGCTTGGCGGTGCTGCCCTCGTCGGCGGAAACGAAATAGCCCCGGATCACGACGTCATTGAGCTGCGGCGCCGGCTGCCCGGCCGCTTGTACGGCGGGCAGCCCCGCTTCTTGAAGCTGCGCCGTGACCTGCTTCGCCACCTCGGCGCCGAGCCGGGTGGTCATGTCAAGTTCCTGCGCGGTCGGAGCGTAGTGCGAGACGGCGCCGCTGGCCGCGAAGACCGATTCCGGCGGCACCTGGGCGGGATCGGCGGTGAAGTCGTAGACCAGGATGCGCGCGGGCCGCGGCAGCTGCTGGCCCTGATAGTACTGGCGCTGGGTCACCTCGGTCGAGGCGCAGCCGGATGCGACGAACAGGACGAACAGGCAGATTGCCGATGAACGATGCAAAGTCATGTCAGGCCTCCCCTTTTTCGATGACGCTATGGCGGTGACCGATCGCGGTATCCGCTTCATCGGCGACAGCCGTGTCTTGGTGACGGTGACAGAGTGCCATTCATTGACCGGCGCGCTGTCGCATTGCAGCGCGGCGGATAGGCTCCGGTAGTCGGGCGCCGATATTCAGGCTCTGGTCATGGGTGGTCGGGCGGTCCGCTACGCCGATAGTGGGTACTCCGGTCGTCGGCACTCCGGTACTTGGGCACTCCGGTACTCGGGCAGGCCGGTAGCGGGCGGTTTGCCAGGGGGAAAGTTTGGCAGAAATGGCGCCGACCAGTTTGCGCCAGATCAAGTCAGGCGCCGATTGACGCTAGCGTGTAGGACGATGCGCGGGGCGGTGTGATGGTGAAGCTGTCGCGGCGTATGAAGTCCATCCGCTGCAGCTCTGCGTCATGTTGTGCGGGGACTGCGTAGGCGGGCTCAGTCGTTTGTTTTCCTTGCTTCGGGTCCGGCGTCAGAAAGGTGTTCCGTTCTCCGTCACGCCGGGTGACGGCGCCGCCGCCCGGTTGCCCCAGCTCGCCCAGACCGTGGCCGCGATCCAGCCGAAGAGGGTCCAACCGAGGACGAGATTGAGGGCGACGATCTGCGGCATGTGCGGATGTTGGAAGTGTGCCGCGAGCACGCTCGGCAGGAAATAGCCGAGCAGGGCGAAAGCGATGCCGGCGCAGATCCCGATCGTGATGAAGTGCAGGCTGAGGAAGAGACCAAATCCGAAAGAGACGACGGTGATCGCCATGGTCACGCCAAGCGCATAGCTATAGAGCCGTATTTCGCCTTTCCCCCCATTTTGCCAGTCAGTCTAGGCGCGCCAATGGCCATGCGATAGATGTCTGGCCGCAGCTTGCCGGCAATGCCCTCCGGTCTCGGTGGCTTTCAGCGGTCGGCCGAAGGCGACCCCCGCCGATGCCGCAAAAACGCCGCATTCGCCTATTAACCCGCGTGGCGGAAGCTGGTTGGGGGAGCCGCATGAAGCTGTGGGTGGCGGGCCGTGCTGTGTCGATCGCGGTGGCGCCGATCGTGGTAATGGCGATCGAACTCATCTCTATCGCGGCCGCCTTCTCCGGCTGCGCCGCCGGGAAAGCACCACCCGCCGCGCTGCCGCCCGCCCCTCCGCCACCAAGTGTCGGCAACGGCATCGGCAGCCAATACGGCAATTACGCCGCGCAGGCCGCCGGCGAGATGCACGGTCCCGCGGGCGAGCGCTGCGTCGTCTTCAACTGGGACCGACCGCTGACGAAAGACTTTGTCCTGCGGCTCACTTCCGCATCCTGCGAGTCCGCGGAGCGGCCCGGCTGGATGATCGCCCGGGAACTCTCCCGCACCGTCATCCCGATGTCGCAGAGCTATCTGAAGGACGCGCGGGCCGCGGGACAGCAATAGCCTGGTGGTTCGTGGCCGTGCGGTTCAGGGCCGTGCGGTTCAGGGTCGTGCGGTCACTGGCTCGCCGCCATTCGCTACTTGCAGCTGGCTTGGCCCTTGGACCAGCGTTCGGCATCCGGCCCCAGATGCTGGATGCTGGCGAGGTTGGTCCAGACCGTCACATGGGATGTCAGTTCGTCCTTGGGGACGACCAGGACTGAACCGTAATAGCGCTTGCCGAGATTGGTCAGCGAGATGTTGACCTGGCCCTGGCGCTTGTCCGTCAGCAGGTCGGAATCGACGTACCACGACGCCGCCGGCCCCGCGCTCTGGAAGCATCTGATGGTCGGGTAGGCGATCAGTGAATAGGCCGCCGCGTAGCTCATCGGCGCGTCGAATTCATATTTCGCCACCGGATGGTCCTGAAGTTCCTGGATCGATCCCGCACCGCAGCCGGAAAGCAGCGCCATCGCGCAAACTGTGCTGATTAGCCTGATCATTTCAGCTCCTCGTTGCTCATCGAACATGAAGCGTGAAGCATAGACCGGCCGGCAGGCAGCGGGGAAGGCCATGAATTGCGAAAGGCGCGGCAGTCGGGCGCGGAACGCGCGGACGACCCGGCCGGCACCCGATTTCAGGCCTTGCGGCCGTGCTCAGGTCTTGCGGCCGGGCTCGAGGTGCCAGCGCTGCAGCCGCTGGCCGGGATGGTCCTGCAGCCAGTTCGCGAGATAGCCCTGGGCCTGGATGAAGGCCATGCTGGGATTGAGCGACAGCTGGTCCAGCGGCTGTTCATAGGTGTCGCAGCGATCCGGCGCGCTGATCGCACACAGGGTGATGACCAGTGAATAGAGCATGATGACTTTCCCTCACGGCGCCGCCCCGCAACCGCTTCGACCGGACGTCACCGGCCAGCGCCGCCAGCAAACGCGTCTGGCTGCGAGATGCCGTGCACCGGCCTTGCCTGCAAGCGCCTGAGGCTCGCAAGCAGGGGCGACTGGTTTTTCCCCGCTGGGTAGTGGATCGCTCGCTGGGCCGGCACAGGCCGGAAGACGCGAGTCCCGAACGATGTTTTTGGCGTTGAAGGAAGAATAAAACGCCGGCGCGCAAGCGACAACTGCAAACTCGCAGAACCGCGTATGCAGGCGCGTTTTGTCGCAGGGGGTGGTATCGCGGTCCGGCGGTGGCACGTTCGCCGACGATTGTTTGCCTGGGGCTTAAGGCCGGATCATTTTAGATCTGATCGCAAGTGCTTCGATCCAAAACGTCAACCCATCTCTATTCAATTCAATATGATAGAGCGCGGCCTGATCGTCAGGCGAGACATGCTCTCGCCCACGCGGTGAAATCAGCAGATGAAGAAATCAGCCGGCGGCAGAGATGAAGCCGCCATCAGCTCGTCATCGCCCGGTAGCGCGCCGCGCGATCCGCCAGTTCGCGGCGCCGGCTGCGCCAGTTGAAGAAGCCGAGCGCCAGCAGCGCGGCGCCGAACAGCGGCAAGGCGGCGGGCAGCGGGGTGAGGTCGACGATCGCCGCGGTGAGCGGGCCCGTGATCGAGAAGGAGGTCGTGCCGTCGAGGCCGAGGCCGCGGATCCACAGGTCGTATTCGTTGTCGACCTTGCTGGTTGGCAGCTTGAGATCGGCCAGCAATTCCAACTGGTCCGGACGGCCGGGCACCAGCTGGGTCGAGACATCGATCAGGCCGGCATCGCGGCCGCCGCCGCCGACCGTGCCGGATGGCGGATGGCCGGGCGGGGTGGCGTTGGAGGTCATGGTGAAATCCGAGCGCAGGAGGTTGCCCGCCAGGGCATCGGTCAGCGTCAGGTCGAGATGGGCGGCATTGCCGATAAAGCCGTGCGCCGCGCCGAAATCCGGCCCGAGATGGAAGCCGAACAGCCAGCTGCCGATGAAGGAGCCGGGCGTGCCGCTGTCCAAGCTGTCGCCCAAGGCGGTGCCGCCATCGACCTGGTATTTATAGGAAATCGTGTTGTTGAAATCGGCCTCGGTGATGGTGATCGGGTCGAAGCTGCCGGGGCCGGGCAGGTCGCCGATGACGGCATAGATCTCCTCCGCCGCGGCGCGTCCGGCCGCCGGCACGCTGCCCAGAAAGGCGGCGCCGAGCACCGCCGCCGCGCAGAGCAACGACCGCAGCCCCCATCCGGAGAGCAGGCCGCGGGCGGTAGAGCCTTGGCACGCGATGTTGGCAGAGGCGGGGATGATCGAAAATGAATCGACGGAAGATGAGCGGCGAGAAAACGAGCCGGTAAAAGTTGGGCCGGTAAAAGACGGGCTGGCGGAAACGAAGCGGGCCGGTGGTCTGGGCCGGGTCATCACGCACCTCCAGGTTTCGACAGCCGATTTGGCAAGGCCGCATCGGACAGCCGGGGTGAACGGGCAAGGTGAAACGGGCCGGTTTGGACGGCGGAACTGAACAGGCGGTGTTGGATACGTGCTGGATACAGGTGCGCCTGGGTATTCGGCCGTGGGTATTCGATAGAGAGGAAACGCCCGGCGCGGAAAAAAATCCCGCACCGCAGAAAAAAATCTGCCGCAGTGCAAAAAAGCTTGCGCCGGGCGGGCTGTGCACCGTTTGGGACGGCCGGGCCGCATGCCGCGGGATTCCGGGAGCGCCGGGGCCCCACCCTGGACCGCTTGAGCCATAGACGGGTTAAATGTCGATGACCGTCTTATTCGCCTTTCGCTATTCGCCAGATCCTGGGCCATAGTATCGAGACGATCAGTATAGAGGCCGTCGGAACGGCGCGATCGGATCGGCTCACATGATTGGCCACATGATCGGCGCCATCCGTATTTGCCGACAGTATCGGGCAGCGGTTTCGTGCGGCATGATCGTACGCGCGGTCCCGGCGGCGCGCGTAATTCACGCGCGACGACCATCTCGCAAGATCATTCGGTGAAGACCATCCCGTAGACGTCCAGGCGTGAACGCCGCCTCCCGGTTATGGCAACGCTTTATTGCAACAAGTGGGGGCCGCGTCGCAACAGAAGGAGCCGCGATCGATGAACTTTCAGAAAACCGACACCGCCCTCGTCATGATCGATCCGCAGAACGATGTGCTGAGCGAAACCGGCGCCAATTGGGGCGCGGTCGGCGCCAGCGTCACCGAGAACCGCACCGTCGAGAATATGGAGCTGCTGTTCCAGGCGGCGAAGGCGAAGGGATACGAGGTTTTCATCTCGCCGCATTTCTTCTATCCCACCGACAGCGGCTGGAAATTCAACGGGCCGCTGGAGAGCGACGAATTCAAGACCGGGACCTTTGCCCGCAAGGGCGCCTTCACCCTGGAAGGCTTCGATAAGTCAGGCGCGGACTGGCTGGCGCGCTTCAAGCCCTATATCGAGGACGGCAAGACCGTCATCGTCAGCCCGCATAAGGTCTTCGGGCCGCAGACCAACGATCTCGTCCTGCAATTGCGCAAGCGGGGCATTACGAAAATCCTGCTCGGCGGCATGCTGGCCAATATGTGCGTGGAATCGCATCTGCGCGATTTCATCGAACAGGGCTTCGAGGTCGCCGTCGTCAAGGACGCCACCGCCGGGCCGCGCCATCCGGTCTGGGGCGACGGCTATCAGGCGGCAATGGTCAACTACCGGTTTCTCGCCCATGCCGTTCTCTCAACCGCCGAGACGCTTGCCGCGATGGGCTAGCGATTGCCGCCACGCCAGTCGGATAGATAACCGGGCGGATAGATAGCCGACGGATAGATAGCTGGAGGGGCAGGCCGCGCGCCTCTGTGCCTTGCCAGCTCCGTGCGGCCTCGGCGCAGGGTTTTCACGCGCGCTCTCCTACTTTGGTCCGATTGTCGCCGCCGGCCTTTTGCCCGCACATTATGTCGCTTTTAATGCCGCCAGCATCGGCGGCCGTCGGGCGCGGCGCATCGCACCGGGCTGGCTGTCGAGGGCGGCGTATCGGGCGCAGCGGATATCGAGGGCGGGCCGCGGATTTGCCAAAGAGCGAGCACAGAGATCCCAGCTTGCGCGCGGTTGCGCCTGCGCCGGGCGCGGCACCGGATCAGCCACATGCGGATCAGCCGCCTGCCGATCCGGCGCGGCTGGTCGCCGCGCTGGCCGACCGCATCGGCGGCCTCGGCGTCGAGATGGCGGATATTGCCGGCAATATCGAGGAGGTGAGCGGGCGCGTCGCGCATCAGGCCGATCAGTTCCGCGGCCTGCAGCAGACCGCCGGCGCCATGGTGGCGACCAACCGCGATATCGATCGCGCCGCGCGCGAGGCGCAAGCCGCCGCCGGCGCGGCCGATGGCGAGATCGCCCAGTCGCACGGCATCGTCGTCGGCGCGGTCCACGACATCGGTGACCTGATCGCCGCCGTCGGCCGCATCGAGGGGCGGCTCGGCACCATCCAGGCGGTGCTGGAGCAGGTGGCCGGCTTTTCCGGCACCATCGAGACCATCGCCAAGCAGACCAATCTGCTGGCGCTCAACGCCACTATCGAGGCGGCGCGCGCCGGCGATGCCGGACGCGGCTTCGGCGTGGTCGCCAATGAGGTGAAGAGCCTCGCCGACCAGACGCGCAAGGCGACGCGGCAGATCGGCGATACCGTGCAGGACCTTACCAGCCAGATCGGCAGCCTGATCCAGGAAAGCGGCGCGGCGACCCGCCATGCCAGGGAGGCGGGCGCAGGGGCCGCACAGATCGAAGGCGTGATCGCGCGGGTGCATGACGGTTTTGCCGCCGCCAATCGCGAGATCAACGCCATCGCCGGAACCACGGCCGCCAATCTCGGCCATTGCGACACGGTGCTGGCCGAACTCGACGATCTGGTCAAAGGTGTGGAGCTGTCATCCTCCGCGCTGAAGCAGGCCGACGGGCGCGTCGAACGCCTGCTGAAGCAGAGCGAGACGTTGATCGCGTTCATCGCCGAGAGCGGCGTCGATACGCCCGATACGCCGCTGATCAGGATCGTGCTGGAGACGGCGCAGAAGATCGCGCAAGCCTTCGAGGCGGCGATCCGGCGCGGCGAGATCACCCAGGCGCAGTTCTTCGATGAGAATTACCGCGAGATCGCCGGCACCAATCCGAAACAATACCTGACCGATTACGTGGCGCTGACCGACCGCCTGCTGCCGCCGATCCAGGACCCCATCCAGAAGGCCGATCCGCGCATTGCCTTCTGCGTCGCCTGGGCCAAGGGCGGCTATCTGCCGACCCATAACCCGGATTATAGCCGGCCGCAGGGCAGCGATCCGGTCTGGAACGCCGCCAACTGCCGCAACCGCCGCCTTTTCAACGATCGCGCCGTGCAGAAGGTGGCGGCCAGCACCAAGCCCTTTCTGCTGCAGACCTATCGGCGCGACATGGGCGGCGGCAATTTCGTGCTGATGAAGGACCTCTCGGCGCCGATTCATATCAACGGCCGCCACTGGGGCGCCTTCCGCATGGGGTTGCGCCAGGGGTAAGGGCGGGGGATACGGTACCCAGGGATGAGGCTGGCCGCGGCCCGGACCCGGCCGCCGGCAGATATTTCACCTAATTACCTTGTTTTATCGGGCATTGGCTGCCATATGTAGCTTGTTCGATATATGGCATGTCTTGCTCGCTGCCCTTCAAAGGGTTCTCCAAGTCAACGCTTAGTTCGAATATCAGTCCGGTCCGCTGGTGGGCCGGATGTCGCAAGCATTGATGCTTTTATCAGGAGAGCCAACATGGCCATCGGTACAGTCAAGTTTTTCAATACGCAAAAGGGTTTCGGCTTCATTCAGCCGACTGACGGCAGCAAGGACGTTTTCGTGCATATCACCGCGCTGGAGCGTGCCGGCCTGTCCTCGCTCAGCGAAGGCCAGAAGGTCAGCTACGACGTCGTCTCCGAGCGTGGCAAGAGCGCCGCTGCCAATCTGCAATTGGCCTAACATCACCGGCTGATTGCCAGGAAGCGGGGTCCGGTCGCTTTTGCGTCGGGCCCTGGTTTTCGTCAATTGGCGGATATCGGCGCAGGAGGCCGATTTTCGCGCTTTAACTGGCGCGCAAAATCGGCGAACTGCGTCCGCGCCTTCTGCTTCGGCCTGGTATCCGGCTTTCGGCGGCAAGTGCCGCCCCTGCGCCAATGGCGCACCCGCGGAAAGGCAGGGTAGAAAATGAATCCTTCGCACAAATTTACGATTGGCCAGAGCGTGCACTTCGCCGCCGGCCTGCAGCACACACCCAAAGCCCGCGGCTATTATGAAGTCGTCCGCCTCCTGCCGAGCGATACGCGCGACTATCAGTATCGCATCAAGAGCGAGACGGATGGCCATGAACGTGTCGTGCGCGAAAGCGAACTTTCCTAGCGCCGGATCGATTTCAGCCGGCGCATGAGATGTGTCTCATGACGCGCTTCGACCTGAACCCCGAATCCGTCTCTATTGCATGATGACAGAGTCCGCAGATACAGAGCTGCCGCTACGACGGGGCCGATAAAAGGGATAAGCGACAGTGGCGATGCCTCCGAACTACAACATGCATCGCAACGACCGGCGGCGTGCCAAGCAGGAAAAGAGCGACCGCAAGCAGCTCGAGCGCCAGGAACGCAGCCTGCAGCGCAAGCTTGATCGATCGCGCGGCGAAAGTGCCGAAGATCAAATCCCGCAAGATGTCCCCACCGCCGAAGATGTTGCCACCGCCGACGAGCGCAAACCCGACTGAGACGCGCCTGACTGAGACGCATCCGGTTGTCACGGCATGAGATATTGGCCGCCGTGCCGGAGGAGCGTTCAGCGTTGCGGCCGAGAGATCGGTCAGCCAAGCCCGCCGGATCGACGCCATTCAGCTTGGCAGTCTCTATCATGATATAGGCCGCGACACCGGCTCAGCCGCGAGCTTCCGACCCGCCTGAAGCCGCGCGACCGGGCAGTCACGCAATTGTGGCGTAGACACTCACAGAAGCTCGTCTCCCCAATCCGGTTCTCGCGTCTCACGCGGCGTCGAAATGTCCTCGACATGCGTCAGCATCAAGATCGCGCCGGAGAGAATCGTACCGGAGAGAATCGTACCGGGGAGGATCAAGCCGGCGTCAGGCCGCGATAGAGGCCGCGTTCGAAGGTGCCATAGAGCGCCACCACGCGCTCGTCGAAGAAGGGCAGGCTCTGGGTGAAGAAGCCGCCTGCCACCTGCTTCACCGGATCGACCCAGAAATAGGTGTTGAGCAGGCCACCCCAGGAGACGCTGCCGGCGCTGCGGCCGTTGGGTCCCTGCTGTTCGTTGATGTCGAAGGAGAAGCCCCATTTGTGCCGCTGCGCCGGGAACTGGTCGAAGCTGTTGGAATAGACCGGCTGGGCCGTCGGCATCAGGCGCACATCGAGATCGCCGATCTGGTTGGTCATCATCGTCTTCACCGTTTCCGCCCGCAGGATGCGGTTGCCGTTGAGGCTGCCGCCATTGAGGAGGGCGCGCAGGAAGGTCATGTAGTCGCGCGGCGTGCCGAAGGTGCCGCCGCCGCCCATGAAGAATTCCGGCCGCTGCGGCATCTCGAAGGGAGCCGGCTTCAGGCTGCCGTCGGCCTGGCGTATGTGGAAGGCGGCGACGCGGCGCTTCTGCGCGCTGCCGATGAGGAAACCGGAATTCTGCATGCCGAGCGGCTGGAAGATGTTTTCCCGGAAATAGATCTCCAGCGACTGGTCGCTGACCGCCTCCACCAGCTTGCCGATCCAATCCATGCTGATACCGTATTGCCAGCGCTCGCCGGGATCGAATTCCAGGGGTGCCGCGAAGGCGGCATTGCGGCAGGTGGCGATGTCCGGCAGGCCGGTCACCTTCTGGTAGCGGGTGAGCGCCTCGCTCCAGATCGAATAGGTGTAGCCGGAGGTATGGGTGAGGAGATGGCGCACGGTGATCGGCCGCTTCGCCGGTCGCAGGCGCGGCTTGCCGGCGGCATCGAAGCCTTCCAGCACCTGCGGCGCGGCCAGCTCCTGCAGGATATCCGCCGCCGGCTGATCGGGATGCAGGCGGCCCTGTTCGACCAGCTGCATGCAGGCGGTGGCGGTGATGGCCTTGGTCATGGAGAGCATCCAGAACACGGTATCGAGCGTGGGCGGCGTTGCGGCCTGGTCATTGGCGATGCCATAGGCGCCTTCGTAGACATGGCCATCGGCGGTCGCGCCCACCGCCACGACGTTGGCGACGGTGCCGTCGTTGACCGCCTGCTGCAGCGCCGTGTCGATCGGCGCGAACTGCGCCGGGCGCGTGGCCTTGCGATGAACGGCATCGGCGGCGCGGGCGGAGGCGGAAGGCAGCATTGCCGGCAGGGCGGTGGCGGCGAGCAGGCCGCCGCTGCCGAGCATGGTTCCGCGCAGAACGTTTCGACGGCTGATCTCCATGATCGTGGCTCCTCTGGTTACGGATGTAACGCTACGTGAATGGTGACGCATGAATCAGCGACAACAAGCGCGACAATAACGGCGCCGCGCGCAAAAAAGTGCCGCGCCGATCATCCCGATGCCGGCGCCAGTGTCCTGACGTGGCGATGCGTGATGCTGTTTTAGCCGTGCGAACTTGCTGTCGCACGTGCCTTTCGGTCATCTGACCGGTGACGCCAGAGCAACAAAGAGGATCATCAAGAAAGCAGATCATCGGCGCGGCTGCCGTTATCGCGGCTATCCCAGTCACCGTGACCGTCAACCGGCGGATTTGCCGGCTTGTTGTATTCGCGCGGCAACAGGTGCAGCATGGGCCGTAGCGATAAGCCGGCGCCAAGCCGGTACAACCAGCCGGCATCCGGGGAGGAAGACATGAAGAAAGCGATTGCCACCGACACCGAGGCCAAGACCCGCATCCTTGCCGATCTGCGCAAGGTGAAGGGCTGCGAGAAGACCGCCGACATCGAGGTCGAGCATCGCGGCCAGGGCTGGTTCGTCACCCATGTCCATCCCGGCGAAGCCGAGCTGCCGCGCGACAAGATCTTCATCGAAGCAAAGAAGATCGCCGCGAAGCTGAGCTAAGCGCCGATTCATCATTCAGGTAGGGAGGGCGCCGACTTCGCCCGATGCCGCGACCCCCGGGCACCGTCCCGTATTTCTTCGCATGCCGTTCTTCGTGTGAGGTGCATGCCTGCTGACTGTCGATCGTCGACGTCGCGCCCGGTCCTGACACTTTTGGCAAAGGGGACGCTCGATACGCCCCTTCGCAGGACGCGCTTACTGTCGGCAAGCTGAGGCGTTCAACTCCGCGGCGGAAGGGCGCGACGCGGCGCTCCGGCGTTTCCCCTGACCCGGGCGCCGGAGCGGTCTGTCAGGATTGCGCTGGCAATGACGTCAAACAGATGATCGGCGCGCGGCGCGAGCGCGGGTTGATCGCCCAGCCATGCGAGTGCCCCGACCAGGGCGAAGAGGTCAGTGCCATCCATGTCGGTTCGCGCCACGCCGGCAGCCTGGGCGCGGTCGAGCAGCTGCGTGCCTGCCGCGCGCATTGTGACGCAAGAATCATGGAGGGCGGAATCCGGGTCGGCGATGGCCGCCATCATCGCTTCCGTGACCCCGCGATAGTTGCGGGCAAACGTGACTGTCTCGCGAAGCCACGACACCAGGGCATCATCCGGCGCGCTCGACGTTCCGCGTTCATTGGCCTTCGTCGCCAGCTCGTCGAACCACGTGCGGAGCAGAGCCTCAAGCAGTGATTCCCGTGTCGGAAAGTGGCGGTAGAGCGTACCCAGCCCGACGCCGGCTTTGCGCGCGACGTCGCGCAGCGATGCATCGGCGCCTTGCTCAGCCACGACATGGCGCGCGACGGCAAGGAGCTTGTCATAATTCTTTTTCGCGTCGGCTCTCATGGTGTTCTCTTGACAAACGGAACAGTGCTCCGAATATATGGAGCAGCGCTCCGGTAGAGCTACCATGTTTTCGAAAATGGAGAAAGAGATGCCGACAAACACGATGAAGGCGGTTCGGCAGTACGCATTCGGTGGCCCTGAAGTGCTGCGCTATGAGGATGCGCCGCTGCCCGAGCTGAAGGCGGGCGACGTGCTTGTTCGCGTTCGCGCTGTCGGCATCAATCCCCCCGACTGGTACCTGCGCGAGGGATATAAGATGCTTCCGCCCGAATGGCGGCCGCAGGTGTCCTTTCCCGTCATTCTGGGGACCGACGTGTCGGGCGTTGTCGAGGCGGTCGCGGGTGATGTCGAGGACTTCTCCGCCGGAGACGAGGTCTATTCCATGGTTCGCTTTCCCGGCGGCCTTGCCGGGGACGGCAGGGCCTATGCCGCCTATGTCAGCGCGCCGGCGTCCGAAGTTGCGCTCAAGCCGGCCGGCATCGATCACGTGCATGCCGCCGGCGCGCCGATGTCGCTGCTCACCGCGTGGCAGTTCCTGGTCGACCTCGGACACAATGAACCGAACCCGCTTCAGGCGAACCGACATGAGCCGGTGCCGCTTGAGGGCAAGACCGTGCTCGTGAACGCGGCCGCTGGCGGGGTGGGACACTTCGCCGTGCAGATAGCGAAGCTGAAAGGCGCGCATGTCATCGCCGTGGCATCGGGCAAGAACGAGTCACTTCTGCGCGAACTCGGCGCCGCGGAATTCATCGATTACACCAAAACGCCGCCCGAGGACGTTGCGCATGACATCGATCTTGTCATCGACGCCCTCGGCGGTCCGACCACCGGTCGTTTCCTGCGCACGCTGAAGCGCGGCGGTGCATTGTTCCCGGTGTTCCCCCTCGGCTTCTCCGGCGCCGAGGACGCCGCCAAGCTGGGCGTTACTGTCTCGGCAACGCAGGTCCGTTCGAGCGGGACTCAGTTGACGGAAGTCGGGCGCTTGCTCGATGACGGAACGATCCGCGTCGTCGTGGACAGCACCTATCCGCTTGCCGATGCGCGCAAAGCCCACGAACGCGCCGCCAAAGGTCACATTCAAGGCAAGATCGTCCTCACCGTCGAATGAGGATACGGCCCCGGGCAGCCTTGTGCTGCTCGGGCGACGTGTTTGCGCGGGGCCAAGTGAACGCGCGATGCCGGCCGCGCGAGGGTCTTGCCGCGCCGCGTCTTTCCTGACGGCATCGTGTTTCCTGACGGCGCGCGATTTCCTGACAATGCGCGCATACCCTGCCGCTTGTTACGGCCGTAACGCTCCACGCGGCGGCGCGACATGATCGGGTAATGTCGCCAGCCTATTTTTGCATCGCTATGTTCAGAAAAATATAGCGAGCTGCGATATAGCTCCGATACGTCCCTCCCAGGCTGCGGGATCCTGCAGCGCGCTTCACATGAGGTCTTCCATGAATCAGTTCCATTTGCTGATCGACGGGCAGCTGGTGCCCGGCGCCGCGACTCTTCCCGTGATCAATCCCGCGACCGAAGAGGTGCTGGCGAAGGCGCCGCGGGCCGACCGGGCCCAGCTCGATGCGGCGGTCGCCGCGGCCAAGGCTGCTTTCCCGGCCTGGTCGGCGCGGCCCTTGCGCGAGCGCGCCGGCCTGCTGGTCCGCCTCGCCGAAGGCCTGGAGAAGCGCCAGGCGGAATTCGCCCGGCTGCTGACGCAGGAGCAGGGCAAGCCCCTGCCGCATGCCGAAGGCGAGGTCACCGGCGCCGCCGGGCTGATCCGCTATTTCGCCTCGCTCGACCTGCCGCTGAAGACGTTGACGGATGACGATAGCCGGCGGATCGTGGAGCAACGCACGCCGCTTGGCGTCGTCGCCGCCATCACGCCGTGGAATTTTCCGCTGCTGTTGCTGATGATCAAGGTCGCCCCGGACTTGCTGGCGGGCAATACCGTGGTCGTCAAGCCGGCGCCGACCACGCCGCTGACGACTTTGCGCTTCGGCGAGATCTGCGCCGAGATCCTGCCGCGCGGCACCGTCAACATCATCGTCGATCACAACGATCTCGGCGATGCGCTGACCAGCCATCCCGACATCGCCAAGGTGGCTTTCACCGGTTCCACCGCCACCGGCAAGAAGGTGATGCAGAGCGTCGCCGGCACGCTGAAGCGCCTGACCCTGGAACTGGGCGGGAACGACGCGGCCATCGTGCTGGACGATGTCGACCCGAAAGCGGTGGCGCCGCAGCTGCTGACCGGCGCCATGACCAATTCCGGACAGGTCTGCCTTGCCATCAAGCGCCTCTATGTCCATGACACCATGTATGACGAGCTGTGCGCGGAACTGGGCCGGCTGGCCGGGGAGATGGTGGTCGATGACGGGCTGAAGCAAGGCACGCAGATGGGGCCGCTGCAGAACAAGGCGCAGTTCGAGAAGGTCAAGGACTTCCTCGCCGATGCGAAACGCAACGGCACCATCGTCGCCGGTGGAGAGAGCCTGCAGCGCAAGGGCTATTTCATTGCGCCGACCATTGTACGCGATATCCCCGACGACGCCCGGCTGGTGCAGGAGGAGCAGTTCGGCCCGATCCTGCCGGTGCTGCGCTATCATGATCTCGACGATGCCATCGCCCGCGCCAACGATACGCAATATGGCCTCGGCGGTACGGTCTGGTCGTCGGATGCCGATCGCGGCTTCGAGGTGGCGCGCCGGATCGATTCCGGCACCGTCTGGGTCAACCAGCACCTCGACATTCGGCCCGACACGCCCTTTGCCGGCGCCAAGCAATCCGGCCTCGGCATCGAGATGGGGCAGGAAGGGCTCGAGGAGTTCACCCAGCTGAAGGTCATCAATCTGGCAAAACAGCAGCCGGCCTGAAGGCAGGCTCAGGATCTGCGGGCAGATCCCCGTCGCCGGACGGATGCCCGATCGGCGTCCGGCGACGGGCGCTTTTCAATATCTGCTGCCCGGCGGCGGAGGCGGCCGCCGGCAGCGGAACTTCCGTCATGGAGGTAATGGGCCGGATGCCGAGACATAACGTGGCGATGGCGGTCGATCCGAATTTTCCGCTTGATAACGTCCCGTGGTTCGCGCTCACCACATGGCATTCCGGTATCGCCGAAGGGGCGGGGCCGGCGCGCCGTTACCCGGTTGAGGCGGCACCGTTCGGCGGAATCGAAGACACATCCGCAGCAAGCTTCGCGGCCTTGGGCGCGCTGCTGAGGCCGGGTGAGTCCGTGCGGATACGTCTGCCCGAGGACGTCGTGCCGCCGCCCGGGCTCGCGGTTTGCGAACGCGTGCACATAAACCAGATGGTGCCAAGCGTGCTGGGCTATGCCGGGATCGGTCGCGCCGGAACTGGTCGCGCGGGAGGCGGGCGACGCGCGATCAAGCAGCATGTCATCCCACTCGGCGCCGGCGATGTTCCAGAGATGATGGTGCTCGCCGCGATTGCCGAGCCCGGCCCCTTCGGCGTCCGCACCCATGAGCTCGGCCAATATCTCGGGATACGCCTGGGCGGCCGGCTGGTGGCGATGGCGGGTGAGCGCATGCGCTTTCCCGGCCATACTGAAATCAGCGCCGTCTGCACCCATCCGGACCATCGCGGCCAAGGTTACGGGCGCGATCTCGTCGACGCGCTGGTGCACCGGATCGCCGAGCGCGGCGATATGCCCTTCCTGCATTACCAGGCCGGCAATCCGGCTGCGGGTTTCTACGAGCGGCTGGGATTCGCCCTGCGGCGTAGGCTGCCGGTAGCGTCCCTGAAAAAGTCCGCGTGAAATTCCCACGTGAAAATCGGGGGGCGACCGCTCAGCGGCGGCGCGGTCAGGAGAGGTCGGGGCGGGGTAAACCGCGCAGGACAAAGCCGCCCGCGTGGACGGGCGGCTTTGCTGGCGGTTTCGCTCCCCCAGGATGCAGGGCTCTTGGCTACCGGTTACAGGCCGCCGGAAGAGCCGCCGGAGGAGGAGCCGCCGCCGGCCGGCACGCTGCCGCCGACCGAACCGCCGGAACTGGGCATTTGCGGCGCGCCGTTGCCGGTGCCGCTGGGGCTGGGTGTGCCGGCAGAGGTATTGCCGATTGATTGCGGATTGGTCGAGCTGCCGCTACTGAGGCCGCCGAGGCCCGAGCTGGACGCGCCGGTCGAAGACGAACTGTTGCCGGAAGACAGGCCGCCCAGCGGCGCCACGCTGGGCGTCGCGTTGCTGCCGAAGGCGCTGCCGCTGCTGGTGGCCGGGGCACCGCCCTTCACGCCGGTACGGCCGAAGGATTTGTTCTCGATCGCGTCGGCGTGGATCTTCTGCTCGCAATCCGGCTTGCCGTGGAAGGCGCAGGCGGAACTGGGCGGGAAGGTGAGCGGCGGCGTCGGCTTCTTGTCGGGCGCAGGCACTTCGCCATCGGGACCCTGCACGGCCGTGGGACTGGTGTTCTGCGCCTGGGCCGCCGGGATCTGCGCGAAGCCGAGGGCGGCGGCGAGGAACGGCGCGACCATGATGGCGGTGCGCGCGGCCGATCGAGTGCGTGAAAGCGGGGTTGTCTGTTTCATCGAATGCGCTCCTGAAAAAGTCTCACAGGTGGAAATCCCGTATCGGGCGCGGCGCGCGCAGCGTTCCGGCGCGAAGCCAGCAGTGACGCCCGAGCGGGAGTCCGGTCACACGAAGGCAATCGCAGGCGCTGGCCGATGTTCCATCGCCTACAGGCGACCGGCTTCACCATTTGGTGTGGTTTCCCTTAAGTGCCCGAAAGAAGTGCGCTTTGCGGGGCGCCGCTCTCCTGTAGCCCAGCGCGTCTTGCCACAAGGAGCGTGCTCTTGCCAGGAGCGACGGGAGATGCGACATCTGCCGCAGATAAAGTGGCGGCAACGGATCGGCGCGGTTGCGCGGCGGCATGGGGATGCGGGATGGCGGCGAGCGAGACGGTCACCAAGGTCAAGCAGAAATACGAAGCGGCCTGGGGCAGCTATCTTCAGGTCGCCGAACAGGTGGCGCGCGAAGAGGGGCAGAATCTGGCGCGCATTCTCGGCCGCTGCCTCTATGCCCGCAACATGCATGCGCATAAGGCGTGGCGCCGTTATCTCCCGCAGATGGGCGGCATGGATCTGTCGCCGCGCGTGCCGGGTGCGTCGCAGATCGCCTATTACAGCTCGGTGGTGATCGAGCTGCTGCGCCAATACGTGCCGGCGGATGCGGCACGCATCGTCGAGATGGGCTCCGGCTGGGGTGCCATCATCTCCAGCTTCTGGCTGGCTGGCGGGCCGCGCGATGCCGCGTACTACGCGCTGGAATATACCGATAACGGCCGGGCCACCACCCGCGTGCTGGCCGCCGCGGAGCCGCGCTTCCAACTGCGCAGCCTGCCCTTCGATTATTACGACGCCGATTTCAGCGGTCTTGCCGCGCAAGACGCCGTGCCGCCGAAGACGGTGCTCTACAGCATTTTCTCGATCGAGCAGATCGCCGAGTTGCCGGAGAGCCTGATCGAACGCATGCTTGCGGTGCCCGGTTTTGCGCGCGCGGTCCATATCGAGCCGGTCGGCTGGCAGTTCCGCCGCAACGGCCTCGGCGCGCGGTTCGATGCGTTCCTGGCGCGGATCGGCCTGCCGCCCCTGACGCGCAAGGCGGCCACGTCACGGCGCTGCCGCAAGGCCGGCTTCAACCGCAACTTGGTGGAGCTGCTGCGCCGCTACGAGGCGGCCGGGCGCATCGTCATCGAGGCGATCGACATCGATATCGTCAGCCCGCATCCGGGCAATGCCGGCACGCTGATCGTCTGGCGCAAGGCCTGAGGGGCGGGCGCGATGGGCGAGGGCGATGGACGGGGGCGATGGGCGAGGGCGCGCCGCCGTTATTGCGTGCAGCCGGTCAGCTGCTTTTCCTGGATGGAGAAGACCTTGCCCTCGGTCACTTCGACATTCTTGACCGTGCATTGCCGGCCGGTCGTATCGCCGAGCTTGACGTCGTAGCGGCCGGATTTCACGCCGGCGACCTTCAGCCGCTCTTCGGCATCGACCGATTTATCGGGATCGGCGAGGCAGAGATTCTCGCCATAGGCCGTGCTGCCGGCGGGGGCGAGCTGCAGCAGGTTCACCGTGTTGCGGGTAAGGTTCCAGAACCGGGTGCCGGAGGCCGCCAAAGCGGGATCGGCGGCAATGACGCCGGCAAGCAGCGTGCCGGCCAGGAGCAGGCTGCCGCTCAATTTCCATCTGTTCGCACCGAAGCCGCGCATTCTTTCCTCCCCGATCGCGTCTGACTGGAGCGCGCCCTGAAGGGACGCGGTGACGGATAGCCCGACCATTCTAGCCAGGGCGCTTGTACCGGCCGATGCTACTTTGGATCAAGCCGGCGGGGCCGCACGGCAGGAAAGCCTACGAAGTCAGGGAGCCGGAAGCGCGCCGGCGGGTCGGGAGGCATTCGTAGGTCACATAGGCGGGTATGAACACGTTGGCGATTGAAATCAACAGGGCCCTCGCTGTTTGCCAGGCGACGCTCAAATCGACGAACAGTGCCAGCGCACCTGTAAGGCATAGCGGCGTCAAGAACGCCATCACGAAACCAACGGCAAATGCGATCGCGCGGCGCGGGACTGGTACATTCCCTGGCAATAAGGCGACGACGGGCGGTCCCAGGAAAATCAACGCTCCATCCGGGTGCAGCAGCGGAACGGCGACGATCAAAGCCGTCGCAAGCGCCAATCGCAATAACAGCGTCGAACGCATCTCCGCGATATGACATTTCCCAGGCACGACATTTCCCGGGGCTGCATGCTCAGGTGAGCTGACATCAAGGGTGAGGCTAGCATGACGCCCGCCCGGTAGGCGATGAGGAAACCGGGGTCAACCTCATCGCCTGCCGGTCGGTTACGGGAGCGCCTCAGAAGCCGGCGGCGCGGCGCATGGTACAGATCCCGGCTGTCTCGCGGAAGCAGCGCTGGTAGAGCATGACAAGGCCGGTGGCGATGCTGAGGATATCGGCGATGAAACCCGGCATCGAGGCAACGACGATGTCATGGGCAAGCCAGCAGGGCATGGCCACCAACATCAGCACGCGCAGCGGCAGTTCGGCCCGCTGCATGCGGCCCGCCGTCGAGAAGGCGGCGGCCATGCCGGCGAAGAGCGACGGCAGCCCCTGCCAGGTGATCGCGACCATGCCGGCCAGTGCCACCATCAGCACGTAATAGAGCCAGCGATAACGCGCCGCGGCGATGTGCAGCGCAATTACCGTCTGCACCGCCATCAACCCGTTCATGGCGGCGGCGGTCCAGTCCTCCAGCAGACCGTAATGAACGATGAAAGCAAGATTGTTGCAGATATAAATCAGCAGCATGGCCCGTCGTGAGCGGAAGAGGGGAAAGATGGCGAGACAGAACATGCCGAACAGACCGGCGCCGCAGGCGGCCGGATTGGCCGCAATTGTCACCAACATGCGTTCCATTTTTTATTCTCCTAGCTATACCGGCCGTCACGGGGATGGCGTGACGACGCGGACCGGCCATTGCATCGATGGGAGGGAGTGGGCCGGTGACGGTAAGCTAGGTGTCGCTCGGCTACGCGAGCGTTTCAGGGAACCGCGAAGAGGTTACGGCGGTAACGCGGCGAGGGAATGTCGTCGAGATGCCTTGCCGTTTTCGCATATGCGTCAGTTTTGGCTGCGCTGCAGCAACTTCTGCGACGAAGGATCGGCGCGGCAAGGCGGAAAAATATGTTGTGAATATATGACGGCGGGAACTTTTTCGGAGCTGCGTCAAAGGCGTGAAGGTTTCATCTGCAACATGCCGAAAACCGTCGCATGCCGCCCCCGGTCACAGCGGGAGCGACGCCACCGCCGACATCAATTGTGATCCATGCCACACATATTCGCGCCGTGGCTTGACGCCCGGCCGGGCGGTGCAGGTTACAGATTCACGCCGGCAAGGGCAGCCGTCGTGGCGGCGCTCGATAGCGCCTTCACAGGTCGCGCTTCTGGCCGGGGCCATCTCCTGCTACGATCGTCGGGTCCGATGCGGGAAGGGCATCATGAAAAGCTCGCTCATCGCGCTGCTTCTGCTGGCAGCCTGCGCCTCGTCCTCGCAAACCACGCCGCATGAAGTGGTGGCCACGCCGCCGCCCGGAAAATATTCCGGCGCCGAGCAATGGGTCGAGGTGATGGCCATGCGGGGCCTGGTGGCTTGGCCCGCACCGCTCGAGGTGCAGATGGATCTCGCGAGCTGTATCTGGCTCTATGTGAAAAGCCGGCTGACGCCGGAGCAGCTGGCTGAATTCGATGCCGCGGTCCGCAACGGAGGCGAGGTCGCCCCCGCTACCGGCAGGGCGCTGATGGACGCGGTGGCCGCGCCGATACCTGGCGATGCCTCGTTCCTGGAATTCTATTGCCCCGACAAGATCGCGGAGTTCAAGGCTTATCCGGCCTATCCCGTTCTCGGGCCCGGCACCTGGAGCGGCCCCCCGGCAGCGCAATGAGCAGACGGCCAAGGGGGTGATGCCAGGCGCCGGGAGCGGACAGGTTTCAAGTGGAAGCCGATCCGCTTCCACTTAAACGATCGCGCTCTAGCACGATCGCGCTCTACCCTGGGGGTTCCTCCGCATTGACCATGGAGAGCACCGTAGCGGCGAGATCGGCAGGGGAATCCACCAGCTGGTCCGCGCCGGCAGTTTCAAGTTCGTCCCGGCCACCATAACCCCAGAGCACGCCAAGACCGCGCATGCCGACCGCATGGGCGCCGGAAATATCATGCCGGCGATCCCCGACCATCAGGCTTTGATGTGGCGAAAGACGATGTTCAGCCAGAATATGGGCGAGCAGTTCAGGCTTGTGATCCAGCGCGCCGCTAGGCACCGAGCCGTAGATGCCATCGAAGTATGCGGCAAATTTTAGATGGTCCAGAATACGGCTGGCGAAAATCGCCCTTTTTGATGTCGCGAGATAGAGCCGCAATCCGCTCCGCTTCATCTCTGCAAGGGATTGGCCGATTCCCGGATAAGGCACGCTGCCGAGATATCCGCTTTCACCGTAATGCTGACGATAGGCGGCGACCGCTTCATCGACCCTGTCGTCTCCGTATGACTGCAGCAGAAGTTGCAAGATATCTTCGAGCGGCGGCCCGATGGTGTGTCTTAGATCGAGGTTCTGATCCGGTTCATGTCCAAGGGCGCGCAGGGCGGCAAGGCAGCTTGCCAGAATGCCGGGATACGAATCGATCAAGGTGCCGTCGAGGTCCAGAAGAACGGATCGGGTCATGATCCGAAGATAGCAGCCAAAAGCAAACGCGTACAAGTTCGCTTGGTTTCGTTGCTGCTTCGGATCATGCGCCGCAGGGCCGACGGTTCGTCCACAGGGCTGAGCCGTGGCGGCGCGCCAATGCGTCCCGCCTAGCGCCCCAGTTCCGCCGGCGTGGCGATGCCGGGGTAATAGGCATGGCCGCCATCGGGGCGGGCGCAGCGATTGACCTGGCCGCTGGAGACCAGGCGGCTGCATTCCGCCTCGACCTGATGCTCATAGCTGGGCGATCCGTAGAGGGCGGTGGAGAGGTCCCGCTCGTTGAGGCCGGGGCGGTGATGGATGACGAAGTCGAGCACATCGGCAATGGTTGCTGTCATGGCAGATCTCCCTGACGTCGCACGCATCCCCCGTCGCGCTGGGACGCCATGATCGCATAGAGCAGGGCGATCGCCTAGATGGAGCAGGGCGATCGCCTAGAGCGGGATGATTGCCGGCTTCGCCCTCGCGGCGGCCGTGAAGCGGCAATGAATCATCCGTCGCGGGCCGGCGATAGCGCACCGATATACGGCCCCATTGCCCAAGCTGCAGTGCAGCAAGGTGGTCGCTGCCACACGCCCATGTGTCACCGGGCCAAATCATCGGCCGCGGAATGCGGCATCGCTGTCGTTGCGCTCTTTCCGGCTGCACGCCATCCGCCTAGAATGAGGCCGGAACAAGACGGCCGACTCCATCACGGCGAGCGGTGGAACGGAAAGCAGCCGCGCGACGAACCAAGCTGCGTGACGAATCCAACGGAGCTGCCATGCGTGTCGACCACATGAGTACCGATCATGAGTGATGCGGCGACGCCTGCCTCCGGCAAGCGGCCTTATCTGCGTACCACCAAGGTGGATTTTCTCGATCGCTGCGCGCCGCGCATCGCCGCCTTCTATCGCTTCTGGGACGGCAAACGTCAGGGGCGGACCATGCCGACGCGCGAGGATTTCGATCCGCTGGAGATGCGCGACTGGCTGCCCGGCATCGTGCTGGTCGATGTGCAGCATAATCCCCGCCGGCTCACCTATCGCCTGGTCGGCACCCGTTCGGTCGAATTGAAGCAGCGCGACGTCACCGGCCAGACGGTGGAAGAGGGCTATCACGGCGCCTCGCTGGACGACATCCTGGAGAACTACCGCCTGGTGATCGAGGGATGCACGGTGCTCTACGACTGGGAGGCGGCCGCCTCGCAAAGCGGCTATCTGCAGGATATTGAGACGCTGATGCTGCCGCTCTCCGCCAATGGCGAGACGGTCAACATGGTGATGGTCTATTTCGAGGTCGCCAGCTATCTGCCGGAGATCGAGGGCGTGCCGGACGATGCGCTGCCCTCCACATCCTGAAACATGACAGCGGCCGCCTCCGGCAAGTCGACACGCACGACACGTCTCATCAAGGCCCCGCCGGAAGCGGTCTACGCCGCCTTCACGGACCCCGCCGCCCTGGTCGCCTGGCTGCCGCCGGGCGAGATGACCGGCAAGATCCGCGACTTCGCGGCGGGGATCGGCGGCGGCTATCGCATGTCGCTGTTCTATCCGCCGAACCAGAATGGGTCGCGCGGCAAGACGGCGGCGGGCGAGGACAGGGTCACCGTCCGTTTCCTGGACCTGGCGCCGTCGCGCCGCATCGTCGAGGCCGTCACCTTCGAGAGCGACGATCCCGCCTTGCAGGGCGAGATGATTGTCACGGTGACCTTCGACGCGGCAGGCGGCGGCACGGAAGTGGTCTTCCTGTGCGAAAATCTGCCGCCGGGCATCAGGCCGGAGGACAACGAAGCTGGCGCGCGGCTCTCGCTGGAGCAACTGGCGCGGCGTTTCGCATGAGGGCCGGTGCCTGTCAGCGCCAGGCCGCGGGTTCGCGCCACATCGCCCAGCTCATCGGCGCGCTGGGCGCGGCGCGGTATTCGGCGGTGACGGTGAAGCCGAAGCGGGCATAGAAAGGCAGGTTGGCGGCGTTTCCGGTTTCCAGGAATGCCGGCCGCCGGCCGGCATCCAGCCGCCGCGTCCAATCGCGCATCAGCGCCGAGCCGACGCCCTTCCGCTGGGCCTCCGGGGCGACGCCCAGGAAGAAGAGATAGTCATGCGGCCGCGCCAGCGAATGGTGGCGGTCGATCGCCCGGCGCAGCTGCAGCAGGCGATGCAGCCGCGTGAGGCCGGTCAGCCTGAGAGCCACCGGCACGAAGGCGATCTCCTTCGCGATCGGCTGGGGCCCGAGATGCTCGGAGGGAATCCAGGCGATGACGGCCCCGCCGGTCGAGGCGCGGCGGATCTCGCCCGGCCCGAAGATGACGCGGCGCAGGATGAATTCCATGAAATCCTTGCGGGCGGCGTGCCGTCCGTCATCGGCGCGGCTCATCCAGGTGAAGAGCGGCTCGTCCCTGAAGGCGTCGGCTAGATCGGCGGCGGCGGCGGCGATCCCGTCGGACGCGATCGGGTCCGGCGCGGATGCGGCGGCGATCAGCGCGGCAATGTCCCTGGTCAAGATCGTTATCCCCTATCCTCTGTCGCTTGAGCCGCGCGGCAAACAAGTTGCCGCAACGGCGGGCCTCGTGTGTTCCCCGAGCGGGCTGCGCCATCCGGCAACCGGATCGCCGATGGCGCAGCGACTTCTATATATGGATCGCAAGCGGCGTCGTTGTAGGGCGGCCGTGAGGGTTCGGCCGGCTGTCGGTCGCAACGCTGCGGTGTTGTTCTGCCGGCCTATCTCCACACGCTTCCCCGCCGGCGCCGCGGCGCCGGCGGGTCCCATCAACGGATACCGTCCTCGGCGATGGTCTCGGCGGCTACCTTGGCGGCCTGCCGCTCGTCTTCGGTGATGCGCGTCGTCTTCCAGCTGCCGCGCGCGAACCAGCAGATGGAGACGATGGCAACGACGATATTGGTGACCGGGAAAGACCACCACAGGCCCTGCGCCATGAGCACCGTGTGCTTGGAAAGAACATAGGCCATGGGGAACTGGACCATCCACTGCGAGACCAGGGCGATGACCATGGCGATCAGCATATTGCCGGAGGCGCGAAAGGCCGAGACGATGCAGAGCTGGATGCCGATGCCACCCCAGGCAAGGCACATAATGCGGATGAAGCCGGCGCCCGCTGCGATGACGCCCGGATCTTCGGGAATGAAGAAGGCGACGATCGCGGGGGCGGCAAGATAGGCGATGACGCCCACGACACTGAGGATGACGAAGCCGAAGATCGTGCCGAGCACGGTGACGCGGGCGGCGCGTTCGAGGTTGCCGGCGCCGATATTCTGCCCGACCAAGGTGGAGACGGCCATCGATAGGCCCATGGCGGGAATCGTCACGACCTGGAGCACATTGGAGCCGACGCCATAGGCGGCGATGGTCAAGGTGCCGAAGCTCGCCACCAGGAAGGACATGACCATCAGGCCGAGGCCGCGCGTCGACAATTCGACGGAGCCGGGAAAGCCGAGGAAGAAGGCGCGGCGGATGTAAAGCAGGTCCGGCTTCAGCCCGGTCCAGTGCAGTTTGATGCCGTGCCGGCCGTTCAGGAACAGGCCGATGCCGATGGCCGCCGCCAGCGCCTGTGTCACCAGCGTGGCGAGGGCCGCGCCCATGACACCCAGCGGCGGGACGGGGCCCGCGCCGAAAATGAAAAGGGGGTCGAGAATGAAATTGAGCACCACGGTGCCGAGCACGATCGCGAGCGGGATCATGGTGCGGCCGATGCCGCGCATCAGCGCCTGGAACATGGCGTAGATGAAGACGAAGATGATGCCGATGAAGGAGACCCTCATGAAGCCCAGCGCGCCGGCATAGACATCCGGGGCCACGCCCAGCAGCTCCAGCAGATAGGGCGTGAGGATGTATCCCAGCGCGCCGAGCAGAATCGAGGTCAATGTCACCATCACCATGGTCTGCGCCGCCACATGGTCGACCATGTCCTGGCGGCCGGCGCCCATGTATTGCGCGCTGAGCGTGGCGCCGGCCATGGCGAGGCCGGAGCCGAGCGCGATGACCAGGAAGGTGACCGGGAAACTGACCGACACGGCGGCCACCGCAGCCGCCCCCAATCGGCCGACCCAGAAAGCGTCCGTCAGCTGATAGCCGGTCTGCAGCAGATTGCCGAGGATGATGGGGATGGCGAGGGTAACCAGGGCTCGGGCGATCGGCCCTTCCAAAAACAGCTTCCGGCGATGATCCAAGCGGGACACTCTTTCAGTGTAAGGTGGGGCCGCAAGCTTAGCCTGAAGATTCGGCGAGATACAACGCGGTCACGGCGATTTGTTGATCGGCCGCCGATCCGCATCTGCGATCCCGCGCGGATGGCGTTGGGGTCGTTTCCCCGGCGTCCTGCCGAAGGCCGCGTTGAAGGCCGGGCCCGGCCGCAGGCGGGTTCATTTGCGCCGGCCCATGACTTCCTTGGTGACATCGACGAAGGCGCGCAGGCTGGCGGGCACATGGCGGTGGCCGGGATAATAAAGGCACAGTCCGGGCTCCGGCGGCGTCCAATCGGCAAGGACGGGGATGAGGCGGCGGGATTTCAGATGATCAGCGACCGACCATTCGCTGACCCAGGCCAGTCCGGCACCGGCCAGCGCCGCCTCCACCATCAGGTCCGAGCTGTCGAGGGTGAGCGGTCCACGCACATCGATGGCGAGCGCCTTACCCCGCTTCTCGAATTCCCACGGAGCGAGGGCGCCGCTCGGCATGCGGCGGCGTATGCAACGATGAGCAAGGAGATCGGCGGGGCTATGCGGCTTCTTGTGTCGTTTGAAATAGTCGGGCGCCCCCACCACGGTGAAACGCACCGGCGGCGAGCAGGGAATGGCGATCATGTCCTGCGGCACTGCCGCGGCGATGCGGATGCCGGCATCGAAGCCCTCGGCGACAATATCGATCATCCGTCCCTCGGCGATGAGCTCAAGCTGCATCTCCGGGTAGCGGCGCAGATATTCCAGCATAACGGGGGCGATGAGTCGGCGCGCCGCACCCTCCGAACTGTTGATGCGCAGCGTGCCGGTGGGCCGGGCGCGGAAATTGTTCACCGTCTCCATCGCCGCATCGACCGCCGCCAGCGCCGGCCGGAGCCGCTCGAGGAATTGCGCGCCGGCCTCGGTCAAGGCAACGCTGCGGGTGGTGCGGTGGAAAAGACGCAGGCCGAAACGCTGTTCCAGCGCGGCGACGGCATGGCTCAACGCCGAGGGCGACATGCCAAGCTCGGCGGCGGCGCGGCGGAAATTGCGCTGCCCGGCCACCGCCATCACGGCGTCGAGTTCGACCAGGCTGGGCCGGATCGCCGTCATCGGCGAGGAGGGTTTTGGTGCGGACAATTTCGCCGCGGAGCGCGGCACGGGCGGTTTCGGCATCTCGGCAATCTCCTCCGGTGGACGCGTCTTCGTATTCCGGCATCGGCTCGTCATTGTGCGAAAATCTGCATCAGGTCATGCGGAAATATACGGGTTATCACATCAATCGGCGATGATTAGATAGGGCCTGCGTCTTTGCAACCATCGATGCCCGAATCAAGTCCGGGCATGACAGGGGAGTTTGCGGCGTGTCTGACGTGCGGCAAAAGGCGATTTCGAAGGCAGCCGAAGCGAATTCCAGAAGAGTAAGGAAAATCATGACCCGGACGGTTCTCATTACCGGTTGCTCCTCCGGCATCGGTGCCGCGACGGCGCGGTTGTTTGCGGCCGAGGGCTGGAACGTCGTTGCGACGGCGCGACGGCCGGCGGCGATGGAGCCGCTGGCGGTCTATCCCCAGGTGCTGCGGCTGGCGCTCGATGTGCAGGATGAGGCCGGCATCGCCGCCTCGGTCGCCGCCGGCATCGAGCGATTCGGCCAGATCGATCTGCTCGTCAACAATGCCGGCTTCAGCCTGTTCGGCCTGTTCGAGGGCACCTCGCCGGCAAAGATCCGCGAGCAGTTCGACGTCAATCTCTTTGGCGTCATGGCGGTGACGCGGGCGATCCTGCCGCATTTCCGCCGCAACAAGGCCGGGCTCATCATCAATGTCAGTTCCGGTGCCGGCCTCTTCACTCTGCCGCTGCTCTCGATGTATTGCGCCAGCAAATTCGCCCTTGAGGGGTTCACGGAGGCGCTGGCCTATGAGCTTGCCGCGCAGAATATCGGCATCAAGCTGATCGAACCGCATGGCGGCGTCAGCAGTACGGCTTTCGGCGCACGCGTGACGGAGGAGGTGAAGGCGCAGGCGGCCGATTCCGGCATTGATGCCGGCGCGCTCCATCTCGCCGATTACGACCGCTTCGTCACCGCCACCCATGCCGCCTTCGACGAGATGCGCGCCCAGCGCATGATGAGTGCCGATGATGTGGCGGCGGTAATCCTGGCAGCGGCGACCGATGGCACAGATCGGCTGCGCTATCCGGTCGGCGACGATGCCCGCGGCTTCGTCAAGGCGCGGCGCGAAAAGACCGATCAGGACTACGTCGACTTCATGCGGGCGCGGTTCCGGCCGAAGGGATGATGCAGGCACGATATCCCTGGAAAGGCGGCGCCTTACCCCCGACCAGTTGTAATCAGCGCAGAGGCCAATCCGTTCCGGCTTCGCAGCCGTTTCGCCACTTCGTCGGCGGCGGTGACGTATTCGCGGCTGGTTGTCCTGCATACAAAATGATGCGGGTTGCCGCCCGACTCCCGGCTGGCTAGGCTGTCGGGCGTTCAGCGATGAAAGCCGCCAGGGGACAGCTGGGGTAGTCGGGGGCAGGGACAGTTGGGGGCAGGGGTGTCGGACGGTCAGGGGTGCGGCGGCGCGGTCTGCGTCTTTCGTCGCTCACATATCGCCAATTTATCAGCTAACGGGCGAGGCTTGCTGCATCGCATGCCGGGATATCTATCGGGATATCTATCATGGGCTGTGCGTTCGGCGGCCGGCGTGGCGGCGTCCGGATGGCTTGGCCGCGTGCTGACGCAGGCAGGTATGGCGATGCTCATTGCCGCGTCGGTCGCGGCCTGTACCACCGCCGGGCCCGGCAACGACCGCGCAGATATATCGCCGATCTCGCAAGCTGCGCTGCATGCGGCGCAGGACGCACCGGAGATCAAGCAGGCCGCGATTCTCAGCAAGACTGTCGGGAACCACAAAGCGATCGACGATCTGCTGCGCAAGGCGGCTGATATCGGCAATCCGGTGGCACTGGTTGATCTCGGCGATCGTCATAGCATGAACGGTACGGGCAGCCCGGAGGATCTGGTTGCTGCCGTCGACTTCTATCGCCGTGCGGCGGCGATGGGCTACGCACCCGCAGAAACGGCTTTGGGCAAGGCCTATCGGCTGGGAGAGGGCGCTGCGCTCGACAAGGCCGAGGCGGCCTATTGGTATCGCCAGGCGGCGCTACAGAAAGACGCGACGGGGCAGCTGCTTTACGGCATCGCGCTGCTCGGCGGTGAAGGGGTGACGAAGGACGAGGCGCAGGGAATGGCGCTGATCCAGGCTGCGGCCGACAAGCCCGATGTGATGGCGCAGATGCTGCTCATGACCATAACCATGATGCGACAGGCGACGGCGGCCTCATCTGCCGTGTCCTCGAATGGAAAGGAAGACCTGTCTCCGTCGGAAATCGACCACATGGCGACGACCGCAGCGAAAGTCATTTGAGGTCCGGCCGCGCGGTCACGGCGGTGGAGATGGACGATATTGCCCGCGGTGTGGCGGGCATTCGAAATTGCGCGCCGGAACGGATGCCGGTGCGGGCGGGTGATCGGGGTCTTGGTATAGCATTGGAGTGAAGGGGGAATTCATGTTCGGTAACGGAAACGGTTTCGGCCCGCGGCGGTTGCTCGTCGGCCTGGCGCTCTTGCTGCTGGCGGGCTGTGCGACCGGCAGCCCTTCGGGCAGCGGTGCGGTCGGCAGCTTGCCGCCGCCGCCCGACACGATTGCGCCGTTCAACGGCGTGAACCATTCGGCGGCATTGCGCGACCCGAAGCTGCAGGCCGCCCTGGATATCGACAGGCGGGGCGACAGCGCGGCGGCGGCGAAGGCCTATGCGGTGGCCGCCGATTCCGGCAATCCGATTGCGCGGTACCAGCTGGGCGAGATGTATCTGACGGGCGACGGCGTGCCGCGCGATACCGCCGAGGCCATCCGGCAATTCCATGCCGGCGCGCTCGCGGGCTATGCACCGGACCAGGTTCGCCTTGGCGACGCTTATGAAAAAGGCATCGGCGTGCCGCATGATCAGGCGCTTGCCAATCGCTGGTACGGCTTTGCCGCGGCGCAGGGCGAAGATTCGGCAAGCGGCCGCCTCGCCATGTCGATGATGAAGGGCGCCGGCATGCCGCGCGATGTCGACGGTGCATTGAAGATATTGCAGCATTGCGCCGAGCCGACCGGCACCGAAGTCTATCACCCTAGCGGTGACGACGGCGGGCCGGGCTGCCAGGCATTGCTCGGCGGCATCTATATGGAAGGCGATGGCGGCGTCCCGGTCGATCAGCAGCAGGGTATCCGCTGGATGTCGCGGGCCGCCGATCAGCATATGCCGGTCGCCGAGAAGAAAATGGCCGATTTCTACGAGCAGGGGCGTGGCGTGCCGCGGGACAGCGAGAAGGCCGCCTATTGGCGCCATCGCGCCGAACAGGATGCGGATAACGGGCCAGGCTATCGGACGGCGTTGTAAGCGAGGGCGTGATGCAAGACGGCAGCGGCGGCGTCGTGGGAGATATTCCGACCGTCCTGCTGAAATGATGACGGATACCCTCTGGAAGGCAGCCTTCGCGGTTGCCGACGATAGAGCCGGGGCGCCGTAACAAAGCGGTGACGAAGATGATGTCGGGAATGGCGAAATGAGGGCGGCAGTCAGCCGGAGGCGCTTCGCGGTTCGCCGGTGGTTGCGACGCGCCGGGTGGCATCTCAGCCTGATGCTGACGGCGCTGCCGCTGCCGGCCGCCTGTGCGCCGGTCGCTACCGGCGGCGACGTGGCGATAGTCTATGGGCCGCTGTCCCCCAACGAGCCGCTGAGCTTCACCGCGCATCAGGCGGCACTGGCCGATCCATTGCTGCAGGCGGCGCGCGATGAGGCGGAGCGCGGCGACTTCACCGCCGCCGCCGCCGGTTATCGCGCGGCGGGGGAAAAGGGCAATCCGATTGCCGATTATCTGCTGGCGCAGCTCTATGATCGCGGCCAGGGTGTGGCGCTCGATCATGCCGCCGCCGCGCGGGCGTTGCATCGCCCCGCCCTTCGCGGCTATGCGCCGGCCGAGGCGGCCCTGGGCATCAAATATATGGAGGGCGAAGGCGTGTGGCGCGACAGCGAGATGGGGCAGAGCTGGTTGCGCCTGGCGGCTGCACAGGGCGAGGATATGGCCGCCGGCTATCTGGGCATGACATTGGTCGACGGCAGGAGCCTGGGGCAGAACAGCGATGTCTTCGGCGCGCGCGATCTGCTGCAGCATTGCGCGGCGCCGGAAGGCAAGGCGGGCGTCTATCATCCGGCCGGCGCCGAAGGTGGGCCCACCTGCCAGACGCTGCTCGGCATGCTTTATGAAAAGGGGATCGGCGTCACCACCGATCTCAAGCAGGCGATCTTTTGGTACCACCGCGCCGCCGCGCGGCATATGCCGGTGGCGGAGGAACAGCTCGCGAAATGCTATGCGACGGGCAATGGCGTGGGCCAGGACGCGGAGCAGGCCGCATACTGGCACCGCCGTGCCCAGGCCGATCACGACAAGCGGCCGGACAGCTGGACGGAGTTGTGAGCGGGATGACGCGGCGGTGAGAGCGACATGATGGCGGCGAAGCTGACACATGAGCAGGTGAGGCAGTTGTAAACGGCGTGGCGCCGCGACCGCCTACCGTTGGATGGACTTTATCCGCTGCCGTGGCGGCGCGGTTGGCTGACGCGACCGGCAAGTCGGCGGTCTCGGAGCGCTTATGGCAATCTTGATTCTGCTGGCCACGCTTCGGGGTATACCGAACTGGAAGCAAGGCCGCGGTTTCCGGCGTGCTGTGAATTGAACGCAGTTTGATACCGGTTTCACGCCTGACGCAAACAAGCTTGCGCGGGCCTGCCACGCATTCCGTCATTTTCGTCGCGCTGGTCTTTCTTGGGAATAACAGGCGCGAGAGCCGCGTCTCTGCTGATACGGGGGGAGTGCCGATCAGGAGAGGCATCCATGACGATCGTTGCATCAGATGCGCAGGGCCGCGTTGAGCCGGAAGACTTTGCGCATGAAGCCGACGGGTTCCAGCACGCAGAGGTCCACGGAAACGCCGATAAAGACGCTCACGGCGATCCGCGTGGCGATCCGCGCAGGGACGCCGATGCGGCCGATGCGGCGGCCGCGCGCCTGGAGGTGCGGCGGCGGGTGATGCTGCAAGCGGCGCCGTCGGACGATCCCTGGCTGCGCGATCGCCTCGCCGCCTTGAGCCTGACGCGCCTCTATGATCCTTTGCCCGCGCGGCTGCGGGTACATCTCGACAAGATGCAGCGTCTGCTGCAGGAAGGCAGTTCCCTGCCGGACAATCTCGGTTACAAAGGCCGTGATCAGTGAGGTCGGCCGAACAATGCTGGCCCGATAATGCTGCGCCGATGATAACAGCCTGATCGCACCGGGCAGATACCGTGGCGGCCTGCGGCGGGCGGAATGCGCTGAAACGCCGCGGCGCTAATCCCGGGCCGGAAGGTCCAGCAGGCGCGCCAGATCGGCGAAATCTTCGGCCACGGCCTTGGCGCCGGCTTCCAGCAATCGCTCGCGCGGCTGATGACCCCAGGCGACCCCGATCGGCGTCACGCCAGCCGCGACCGCCATCCGCATGTCGAAGGGTGAATCGCCGATCATCACGCTGTCTTGCGGCGTCACGCCGGCGACCTCCATCGCCCGGTGGAGCATCGTGGGGTCCGGCTTCGAGGGATTCTCGTCGCTGGTATGCGAGCTGTGGAAGATATCCCGCCAGCCATGCTGCTCGATGACGAGATCGGTGCCGCGCCGTCCCTTGCCGGTGGCGAGCGCTAGGCGCAGATCCGGCCGGGCGGCGAGATCGGCCACCAGCTCGGCGGCACCCGGGAACAGCGTCTCGGCATGCTGCCCGGTGGCGCGGAAGGCCCAGACCGCCTCCTGATAGGCGGCGATCAGACCATCGACGGGCCCATGCTCGCCGGCAAGCGCGACGAAGGTCTCGCGCTGCGACAGGCCGACCAGGGCCATGATGGCGGCCTCATCCGGCACGCCGAGCCCATGCTTGCCGAAAGCGGCGGCATGGCTCGCCAGGATGATCGCCCGGCTGTCGAGCAGGGTGCCGTCGATGTCGAAGATGATGAGACGCATGGTGGCCGGATCGGTGCGGTTGCAATCGGCTGGTCATAGCGGCAGCGGGCGGCGCTGGCAAAGGCGGCATCGGCTCGGCGCGGTTCCCGTCGGCACACGCAGCCCGATCTGGTCCCGGCGGGTTGCGGATGCCGGCCTGGATGGTCTGCGCAGCCGGTCACATCTTGTCGTCGCCGAGGGTGCTGATGCCGGCATGGGCCATGACGGTGGGGCGGCCGGTGACGACAGGCGGCGCCTCGGCCGGCGGCGTGACGCCGGCCAGTTTCAGCATCGCCGCCGTGTCGGCGATCTCGGCATATTCGTCCCGCAGATTGGCAAGCGACATGGCATGGACCTCGGCGGCCGTGCGTTTGGTGCCGGCATAATCCACCTTGTCGAAGCAGAAGCAGGCATCGGCGACGACGCGGGTCTTGAAGCCGAGATTGCCGGCGCTGCGTGCCGTGGCCTCGACCGAGTTGTTGGTGCTGACGCCGGTGATGACGAGGGCGGTGACGCTGCGCTGATGCAGCCAGCGCTCAAGGCCGCTCAGCACGAAGGCGTCGGGCACGTTCTTTTCCGCCACATGCTCGCTGTCCAGCGGCGCCAGGGCCGGCTGGAACTCGGCGCCGCCCTGGCCGGGCCAGAACGGCGAGCCGGGGCTGCGCGAGATATGGCGGATATGCACCACCGTGCCCCTGGCCGCGCGCCAGGCATCGAGCAGCAGGGCGATATTGGCCTCGGCCTCGGGATTGTTGCGCAGGCCGGCCTCGGCCCGCGCCATGCCTTGCTGCATGTCGATGATGAGGAGCGTCGGCAGGGAAGAGATCGGGAGCGGCTGTTTCATCCGCGGATGATAGCGGCCTGTGCACCCGCGCTGTCAAGCGATGGCGGCGCGGGATGAATCAACAAGACGGCATCGATCGGCAAGGCGGGAGAGCAGGATGGTATAGCCGCCGGCCGGCGATGGGCGACGCGGGATGCCGGTCCGAATTCGGCTGTCATGTCCGGACATGGGCCGCCGTTATCCGGTCAAGTAGCTGTGCGAGTCTTGTAAAGTCTTGCCAGCAGCCAGGCATTCGCCCGCTAAGGCGCACCGAGGCTTCACCTCCCTCATCCAGTTTGGCCCCTCCAGGGCGCGCAGGTCAGAATGCCAGCCGCTTGCGCCAGAGTGCCTTCAACATTTCCAGCAGGGCGAAGACGGCGAGGCCGGCGCCGAGGGTGAGGCTGAGATCGTCGGCATGGAGCGGGCCGAAGCGGAAGAGATCGCGCGCGGCCGGCCAGCCCAGCGTCAGGCCCAGCATGGCGGTGACGACAAGGAGGACGAGGCCGAGGGCCGGATTGGGCCGGCGCAGCGCCGTCAGCAGCGAGGCGCTGAAGGAGCGGTTGACCAGGATCAGGCCGACGATGGAGAGAACCAGGCTGAAGAAGGTGAGGGCGCGGACCTCTGCTTCCGGCATGCCCTGTTCCGTTCCCGGGCCGGCTGCCGCGACGTGCTCCGGGTCGAAGAAGCTAGACCCGAATAATCCAGGGCCGATGACGCCGAGCGCCATCAGGTAGATGGCGGCGACCAGGGCGAAGACGACCGCGCCCTGCAGCAGGCTCCAGACGGTCAAGGCGCGGGTGAAGAGCGGCTGGGCCGGCGGGCGCGGGGGGCGGCGCATGACGTTGCGTTCCTCCACCTCCGCCTCGAAGACCAGCGAGCAGACGGGATCGATCACCATTTCCAGGAAGGCGATGTGGACCGGGCCGAAGATGATCGGCAGGCCGAAGAGCAGCGGGAGGAGGGCGAGACCGGCGATCGGCACATGCACGGCGAAGATGAAGCCGATCGCCTTGCGCAGGTTGTCGTAGATCCGGCGGCCGAGCCGCACCGCCGCGACAACCGAACCGAAATCGTCATCCAGCAGCACGATCGACGAGGCTTCGCGCGCCACATCGGTACCGCGCCCGCCCATGGCGATGCCGATATGCGCGGCCTTCAGCGAGGGCGCGTCGTTGACGCCGTCGCCGGTCATCGCCACCACCTCGCCATTGGCCTTCAGGGCCTCGACGATGCGCAATTTCTGTTCCGGCATGATGCGGGCGAAGATGCGCGTCAGGCGCAGGCGCACCGCGAGCTCGCTGTCATTGAGCCGCGCCAGTTCCTCGCCGGTCATCACATCCGCCGCATCGCTGCCGGGATCGCTACGGGGATCGCCGGCGCCCTCCGCGCCGGTCTCGATGCCGGCCTGGCGGGCGATGGCGCGGGCGGTGGCGGGGTAGTCGCCGGTGATCATGATCACCTTGATGCCGGCCGAGCGGCATTCGGCGACCGCGGCCGGCACGCTCGCCCGCAGGGGATCGGTGAGACCGACCAGGCCGAGGAAGCTGTAGTCGAAGTCGCGCTGCGACGCGGGGAAGGCACTGTCGCTGAATCCTGTCGCGCCGAAACCTGTCGCGGTGAAGGCGGCCCGGGCGACGCCGAGGACGCGCATGCCGCTGGCGGCCATCTCGTTGACGGCCTGCGTCATCGCGGCGTGTTCGTCGGGCGAGAGGCGGCACAGGCCGGCGATGGCTTCCGGCGCACCCTTGGCGGCGACAACCAGGTCGAGCGCGCCATCGGATGCCTTCGTGGAGCCGGGGCGCTGCCACAGATGCGACATGGCGAGGAGATCAGGCTGCAGGCCATAGGCATGCCGGAGCTGCCAGTCGAAGCCGTGCAGATGTTCGGTCTCGGCAAGAAAGCTGCGGCCGAGATCGTGGAAGGCTTTCTCCATCGGATCGAAAGGATCGCGCGCACTGGCGAGGATGCCGTATTCGACCAGGTCATGACAGTCCTCCGGCAGGGCGCCGTCGGACTCCGCCTGGTCGCGGCGCAGGATTTTGCCGAAGCCCCGCTCGCGCACCGGGCGCAATTCGGCGATGGTCATGCGGTTCTCGGTCAGGGTGCCGGTCTTGTCGGTGCAGAGCACGGTGGCCGAGCCCAGCGTCTCGATGGCGGCGGCGCGGCGGGTCAGCACGCGGGCGCGCGAGATGCGCCAGGCGCCCATCGCCATGAAGACGGTGAGGACGACGGGAAATTCCTCGGGCAGCATCGACATGCCGAGCGTGATGCCGGCCAGCAGGGCATCGAGCCAGCTGCCGCGCAGGAAGCCGAAGAGCAGCACGGCGAGGAGACTGACGCCAAGGCCGAAGACGGCGAAGACGCGCACCAGGCGGCGGGTCTGCTGCTGCAGGCGCGGCGGCTCGGTCTCCAATCTGCCGAGGCTCTCGCCGATCTTGCCGATCTCGCTGCGCAGGCCGGTCGCCGTCACCTCGGCGATGCCGCTGCCGCGCACCACCAGCGAGCCGGAGAAGAGCATCGGCAGATCGTCGCCCCCTGGCCGATACGATCGGCCCGCCTGGTCGACGGCATCCGCCGCCATGCCATCGGCGGCAGCCGGATGTTTCCGCACCGGGACGGACTCGCCGGTCAGCAGGGATTCATCGGCTTGCAGGTTCTGCGCCTCCATGAGCAGCGCATCGGCGGGAACACGGTCGCCTTCCGAAAGCACGATGATGTCGCCGCGCGCCACCTCGCGCCCGGCGATGCGCGCGCGATGCCCATCGCGAATGACCAAGGCGCGCGGGCTGGTGAGATCGCGCAAGGCCTCCAGCACGCTTTCGGTGCGGGTTTCCTGCACCACCGTGACCACCACGGAGAAGGTGGCGAAAGCGAGCAGGATGAGGGCCTCGTCGAGGCTGCCGAGCAGCAGATAGATGCCGCCGCCCGCCAACAGCAGCGCCAGCATCGGCTCGCGCAGCACCTCGCCGATGATGCGCAAGGGGGTGCGTCGGTCGGGCCGCGGCAATTCATTATAGCCCTCGCGCTTCAGCCGCGCGGCGGCCTCGGCCGCGGTCAGGCCCTGATGGGCGGGGAGATCGAGGGGCGCGCCGCCGGCGGGTTTCGCGCCTGATCCGGCCGCGGCGGAGACGCCGGCTGGTGCTGTGACGGCGGCATCGCCGGCGGAGATGGGGTCGACAGGTGCGACGGACATGGCAACCTTGTGTCAGTGGCTTGTGCCAGCGGCTTGTGTCAGTGGGCGTCTGGCAGCGGCGACAGCGGACTGTAGCGCGGAACGGCGTCCCGGCAACAGCGCTGCATTGTGGCGTCGCCCGGAGAAACTGCCGGCAATGCTCGTGCGGGATGCCGCTTGAAAAGGCCCACGCGCCGTGGAAAGGTATTTTTCAGGAGTGCGACCGGTTTGCGTAGAAGCTGCCTTGCGTTCACCCGAGACGAGCTCCGCTCTATCAAGCAGTCAAGCCTGTCAACTGATCCCCCAAGCGGACAACACAAAATATGAGCGATAGCCAGCGCATTGTCAGAACGATCTATGGTTCCTATACGGAAATATCGAAATCCCGGCTCGACCTATCTTATGATTATGAAGCTGGAACGGTGGTTGCCTTCCGTCGTGCCGTCGAGGCGCTGAAGATCGATCATCTGCTGGATGTCGGCGCCAATATCGGCCTCTATGCGATCTATCTCTCGGATATCGAAAGTATTCAAAGCATTCATGTCTTTGAACCTTCTCCCCATGCTTTCGAGGTTCTCAACGGCAATGTCGCCATTCAGCAAAATCCGAGCAAGTTCGTCACCTATGACGTGGCGGCTTCGGATAAGCAGGAGGAGAAGCGGTTTCACGTCGTCTCCAGTCTGGCCGGGAATAACCGGATCACGAGCGATGTCGAGGACGACAAGACGATTCCGGTGAAAAGCGCGCCGATCGATTCACTGCTGACCTTCGCGAATCAGCGAATCGCCATAAAGATCGATGTTGAGGGACATGAGCTTCAGGTTCTCTACGGCATGAAGAAGCTGCTGAGTGGGAACGATTGCTTTCTGCAGGTCGAGTGCCTGAATGAAAGCCTGGCCACCGCCGTGAGAAAGCTGCTGACGCTGCTGGGCTATAAGCTCCTCTTCGTCCTGCGAGACGACTATATCTATGTTTCGCAGGGGCTGCTGGGGTCGTTCGACGCGGTGCAGGCCATCTATTTCCAATCCCTGCAGAAGGACCTCGCTGAATTGCTGGAATTGCGCAAGGAAAAGCGCGTGACGATCGCAACACTGACCAATCTGCTGGTCCACAACGGCTATCCGTACGATCCGGTCCTGCCTCCGGCCAAGACGTGAGGCAACGGAGTCCGTCAAGCCCGTCGCTATCCGATTAAGGAAAGAACCGGGAGAGGCTGCATCTTGCCCCTCATCCCGACCCTCTCCCCGCGCGGGGAGAGGGGGAACCGTCTTTCATAAACATCCCATTACCTTGCGTCCGTATCAGCCCCGGGCGATCGGCTCTTGCTGTTCAGCCGGTGGCGATATCGATGCCGGCCGGATAGACGTGGTCCGGCGGGATGCAGGCATGCGCCAGCCGATCGCGGGCCGGCAGCGCCGTCACCGCATCGGTACCCGCGATCGGGTTGAGCACAGCAGCACGCCTGCGGGACGCGGTTGTCAGCGTCTCCGCAAGCGATGCGCCGGTGGTCCAGGGGCTAGCCGCCGATATCTGCGTCATCGATGCACCGGCCGGCGCTGTTGGGGCTGGCCCATCGACATGGTCCGGCCGGGCAGGAAGGGGGCGTCTTCGACGACATAGCCATCCTGCAGCAGCAGGATATCGCGGCGGCTGAGGCCGATATCCCTGAGCAAGCGATCGTCCAGATGGCGCAAAGCGGCGACCTGGCGGCGGCGGGAACGCGCCGACAGGGTGACATCAAGCAGAAATTGCGCCAAGAGGGCGATGGGATTGGTTCTCCAGAAAATGCTCATGATGCTTCCGCCTGGCGGTGCCTCAACGCGTGACGACCGGATCATCGCATGACGCCGGTTCGAAATCTGTGACCGATGTCATGTCCGCTCCCCTCAAGGACCGTCGCGCCGCGACCGCTCAGATCGGGGCATGGCAGGCCGGGAGCATGAACGACGGGATTGTCGTTACCGGTTCGATTGGCACAGCACCCATCGTTCGACGCCACCGGCGCCGGTGCTCACCGTGCGGTATGCGTCGTGCGATATTGCCTTGTCGAGATCGCCGCTCTTCCACCCGGAACCGATCAGCCGGTTCCATGAGCACAACTATGCCGTTTCCATTGCTATCAGGGAATATTTGCTTTTTGATGCGATGTATAAGAAAAACTTTGAGACGGATTCCGGACCCATGCGCGGACTCAATCTGGACCAGTTGGCCGCCTTTACCCAGGTGATCGAGCTCGGCAGCTTCTCCGCCGCCGCCAGCCGCCTCAACCTCACCCAGCCGGCCGTCAGCCAGCAGGTGCGGCAGTTGGAAGAGCGCTTCGGCCTGCGCCTGATCGAGCGGGTGGGGCGGCGCGCGACACCGACCGAAGCCGGCATCGCCCTGCTGGCGCATGCCCATAATATCGAGATGGCGGTGGCGGCGACCCTGGACGCCATGGCGCAGCAATCGAGCGGTGCCCTCGGCCGGGTGCGGCTCGGCACCGGCAGCACCGCACTTCTTTATATGCTGCCGCCGATCCTGCGCGACCTGAAGCAGCGCTTCCCGACCCTGGAGATCAGCGTCAACACCGGCAATACCGTCGATACGCTGAAAGCCCTGGCGGAGAACAGCCTGGATCTCGGCCTGGTGGTGGTACCGGTAACAGGACGCAGCTTCTCGGTGACGCCGGTGTCGGATGACGAATTCGTCGCCATCGAGGCGGCGGATGCCAATCTGCTGCCCTCCCGGGTGACGCCGGCGGCGCTCGCCAAATTGCCGATGCTGCTGGATGAGCCGAACAGCCAGTCGCATCGCGTCATCGCCGACTGGTTCCGCCGCCACGGCCAGACGCCGAAGCCGGTCATGCAACTGGGCAGCGTCGAGACCATCAAGGAACTGGTCGGGGCCGGGCTGGGCTGCGCGGTGGTGCCGCGCATCGCCGTGGCGGGAAAGAGCGGCGATGGCAGGAGTAATGACGGCCGGGGTCATGACGGCAAGGGCACCGACGGCAAAGGCGGGCGGGGCAGCCCGGTGGCGGGCAACCCGGTCGTGAGCGAGGGCAAGCCGCTGTTGCGCTGGCAATCGCTGAGCCCGCGGCTCTATCGCCGCATCGCCCTGGTCATGCGCCGGGACAAGGTCATGCACCGGGGCCTGCGCGAGGTCTATAACGCGCTGCTGCAATTGAAGAAGCAGCGTCGGAGCGGCTGAACCAATGGCGTCCTCGACCGTTATGGCAGTCGGGACGGCGGGCACCGGGCGAGATGGCCGGAAACAGGGATGGCCAGAAACAGCGGCGGTTGGGCAGAAACGGTTGGGCATGCAGAATATGAAAATGAGCGGGCCGGCTGATCCAAGCGAGGCGACGGCGCCGGATGCAAGCGTGGAATCGTCTTCCGAGAGCCGCCTGCATGCCGGTGACAGCAAGATGTCGCCGCCCGCGCCGCAGCAGGAGGCCATACCGGCATCATCCGTTCCGCCGGGCCGCAACTGGCGCCATCGCCTGCTGGCGGCGATCTATCCGCCGGCGATGTGGATGCGCAACAGCCTGCGCCACCGGCTGGGCCAGCAATCGATCGGCGTCTGCGCGCTCATCATCCGGACGGCCGCGGCCGGTGCCGCACGCGAGGTGCTGCTGGTGCGCCACAGCTACCGGCCCGGCTGGTGCCTGCCGGGTGGCGGGTTGAAACGCGGCGAGGCGCCGCTGGCCGGCCTTGCCCGCGAATTGCTGGAGGAGGTGGGATTGACGCTGACCGCGACACCCCGCTTGCAGCAGATCTATCGCCAGAACTGGTTCGGCATGGTGGACTATCCGATCCTCTTCACGGTGGATGGCGATGCCGGCATTGCCGGCACGGCGCAGGTGATGGACTGGCTGGAGATCGTCGATCTCGGCTGGTTCGACCTTCATGACCTGCCGGAGGACACCGATGTCTCCGTGCGCCAGCGGCTGGCCGAATGGCAGGGCGACCAGGCGATCAGCGACAGATGGTAGGCGTGACGTGGCCGCATGCGCTAGCGCGGGTGTTGGCGCGCAAGCGTCGGCGGTTGAGCCTGGGGCGTCGCGCGTAGATAGATCAGGCGTACACAGGTTAGATCGCCGCCGACAGCGCGGCTGCGCCCGCAAATCCGCTTTTCCTCAGGCCGGCCGCGCTCTAGCATAACGGCTGCGCTTCGGCACAGCGGCATCCGCCGCTTGCGGGCGCGGGATGAGAGCACCGCCATGGCACCTGCCGAAACAGGGGATCTGGTCGAAACGGCTTTTGCCGAGATCACCTCGTCGCGGGTCAAGCGCTTCGACCTCTATTGGCGCAGCAAGTGCCGGGACGGAAACCTGCCGTCCCGCGCCGATATCGATCCCGTGGAGATCAAGGACCTGCTGGCGCATTTCCTGCTGATCGATATCGAGACCGATCCCTTCCGCGTGCGCTACCGCCTGTGCGGTTCCGCCGTCTCGCTCTATGACGAGGAAGTGACCGGCGCCTATCTCGACACCGTGCAGAACATCACGGCCGATGAGCTGCAGCGCATCATCCGCCGCTATCGCGCCGTGGTGGAGGAGCGTCGCCCGGTCTTCATCCGCCGCAAGCAGATCTCGCGCCAGACGCGATACGAACTCGACCTGCAGGCCGGCATCTGGCCCTTGTCGCAGGACGGCACCACCGTCAATCAATGCGTCGCCGTCGAGGACTTCCCCAGTTTGGATTAAGGTGGTCTGGATCGATGCGGCCCGGATCGGGCTGGCCTCGCGTTGCGCGGCTCGCGGCAAGCATGCCGGGGCCAGGCCCGCTCGGCAGCAGTTCAGGGGGCCGGGGAATCGCGGGCCATCTTCTTCCGGACAGAGCGCCTTTCACCGAAACGTGATACTGACCACGAGTGCCGGTGCTGGCCGCCAGCGATGCCGGGAAAGGCCGGGCGCGATGGGACGGCCCGGACATGACGGGGGCGCTGTCCGGCACCCGGTCGCGCGATTTTTTGGCCGACTCCCGGCTGGATCGTTATCCCGCCGCAAACGTTAAGCTCAGCCGGCTGGCCTCCTGCCGGCTTTTCCTGCCCGAAGCGGCGGTTTGCCGAGGCGGCTGGACTGTTGCGGGCGGCTGGGCTATCGCCTTGGGGTGACGCGGCAGCGGCCGCGCCATCAAGTGCTACCGAAACCGGATGTGATGATGCGTAAGCTTGGCCTGTTGCTGCCTGTCATATTGCTGTTCTGCCTGCTAAGTGCCGGCCTGACGATTGCGTTGGCGCCCGCCGGAAGCGGCCTGGCCGGTGGGACGGCGGCGATATCGGCGGATGCCGCGGCCACGGCAGGCGCATCCGCCGGCTGGCGCAAGTTTTTCGCGCAGCTCAATCCGATCGCCACGGCGGCGGCGCAGGAGAATGCCAATGCGCCCGCAACGGCGCCCGCAGCCTCGCCGGCCGCCAATGTCACCGCCGAGCAGGCGCGCCAGACGCTGGATGTGCTGCAGAACGATGCCAAGCGCAATCAGCTGATACAGGTGCTGCAGACCATTGCCAATGCACCGACCGGCGCGACGGCAGCCGCCAATACGCCGGCCGCGACCGGCACGGCAGCGACGACCTCGCCAGCGATACCGGCAACACCCAGTCCCACCCCGGCAGCACCCCCTGTGACGCCACCGGCCGCGACGACGCCACCGGCCGCGGCTCCCGCAGCGCCTGCCGCAGCCCCTGCAACGCCGCCGCCGGGTGCTGCCGTGGTGGCAGCCGCGGCCCTGCCGGCCGACAGTCTCGGCGCGCAATTGCTGGAGCAGCTGGCCGAATGGCTGGACGATGCCGCCAACGCGCTCAGTGACGCGGTGCGCAATGTCGCCGACCTGCCGCGCATCTGGACCTGGCTGGTGCTGAGCCTGAGCGATCCGCATGCCCGCAACATGCTGCTGAATGCCGCCTGGCGCCTGGCTGTGGTCATCGGCTGCGCCGTGGTGGCGGAATATTGCCTGCGCTTCCTGCTGCGCCGGCCGCTCTATCTGATCGAGCGCCGCGCCGCCTATCTGCACGACCTGGCGGCCATGGGAGAGGGCGGCGCCAGCAACGAAGACGCCTTCAATCCCGATGCGCCGGATACGCCGGCCCCCGCCGATCCGGCCGAGACGACGCCCAGCGACATCGATCCCGGCGCGCTGGAGGGTTCCGGCAACACGGCGGTGATCGTGCCGCGCGATGCGAGCGGCCTGCCGCGTCAGACACCGCGCGGCTGGCTGTGGGCGCGGCGCATTCCCTGGGCGCTGCTGCATTTCCTGCTGAGCCTGCTGCCCGTTGTGGTGTTCGCCGTCGCGGGCAACAGCCTGCTCGGCACCGGCCTTGGCGATCCAAAATCGGTGCGGCTGGCCGGCATCGCCGCGGTCAATGCCTATGTGCTGGTACGGGCGATCAGCTGCATCACCGAGCTTTTCGTCATGTCGCGGTCGCCGGGCCTGCGCCTGCTGCCGCTGCGCGACGGCACCGCCGCCTATATCGAGGTCTGGAGTTTCCGTATTGCCGGCACCGGTTTGTTCGGCGCCGCCTTGGCCGAGATGGCGCTGCTGCTGGGCCTTTCGCGCGCCGGACATGAAGCGTTGCTGAAGCTGGTGGCGTTGATCGTCGACATCTATGTCGTCATTATCGTGCTGCAATGCCGCCATACCGTCGCGCGCTGGCTGCATGCGCGGCCGGGCCGGGCCGGGCCGGTGGCCGCATTGCTTAATCGTCTCGCCTCGCTGTGGCATATCTTCGCCATCTTCCTGGTCCTGTCGCTGTGGCTGGTCTGGGCGCTGGAGATCCGCCACGGCTTTGCCAAGCTGGCCGATATGGTGCTGGTGCTGATCGGCATCCTGCTGGCGGCGCGTGTCGTCACCCTGCTGCTGCACGCCGCCTTCGACCGGCTGTTCAAGATCGATGACGAGATGGAGCGCCGCTTCCCCGGGCTGAAGCAACGCGCCAACCGCTATTACCCGCTGCTGCGCACCGCCATCACCCTGCTGGTGACGGCGATCGGCATCATCGCCCTGCTGCAGGCCTGGGGGCTCGATGCCTTTGCCTGGTTCCATGGCGACGAGGTCGGCAGCCGCCTGGTTTCCGCCGTCGTCACCGTGGCCGTGGCGGCGGCCCTCGCCGTGGGCGTCTGGGAAGGCAGCAACCTCGCCCTCGACCGGCATATGATGCGCCTCGACCATAGCGGCGACTATCTGCATGCGGCGCGTTTGCGCACCCTGGTGCCGATCATGCGGACGGTGCTGCTGATCCTGGTTTCAATCGTCGTCATCATGACTATCCTGAGCGAGATCGGCGTCAATATCGCGCCGCTGCTGGCCGGCGCCAGCATCGTCGGCGTCGCCATCGGCTTCGGCTCGCAGAAACTGGTGCAGGATTTCATCACCGGCATCTTCCTGCTGCTGGAAAACGCCATGCAGGTCGGCGACACCATCACCGCTTCCGGCCTCAGCGGCACGGTGGAGAATCTGTCCATCCGCACCATCCGGCTGAGGGCCGGCGACGGCGCCGTGCATATCATTCCCTTCAGCTCGGTCGGTACTGTCACCAATGTCAATCGCGGCGTCGGCAATGCGGCGGTGCGGGTTACGATCGCCGACAGCGAGGATGTCGATGCGGTGGGCGAGATCCTGAAACAGATCGCCAAGGATATGCGCAGCGACGACGAATACCGCCGCATGATGCGCAGCGACCTGCAGCTGTGGGGCGTCGATGATGTGCAGCCGGGTGCCGTCACGCTGGCCGGACAGATCGTCTGCAGCGATGCCGGGCGCTGGGGCGTGCAGCGCGAATTCAACCGCCGCATGGTGAAGCGCTTCACCGAACTTGGCATCAAGCTCGCCGCCCCCTCGCAATATTTCATCCTGACGCATCCACTGAAGCCGGAAGCGGTGAGCGAGCCGACGCCGGCGACCGAAGCGCCTGCGCCGGGACCCGTCGCCAAGGACGCGGCGGCAAAGAAGGCTGAAGCGCCGGCCGCCGAGGGCCAGGTGTCGGAGAGCGCGGCCTCGGTCCGCAACTCGCCGCCGCCGAGCGCGCTCGGTCATACCGAATAGCCCGGGCGGAATAGCGCAAGCGGAATAGCGCGGCGCAGGCCGACATGCGTCGGCGCGGCCATGGGACAGCCTATGCGGGTGGCGTAAGATGGCTGCGGCAGCAGATGGCGCGGGGCAATGGGCCATGGATGAGACGATATCGATCCGGCCGGTGACGGCGGCGGATTACGATGGCTGGAAACCGCTCTGGGACGGCTATAGCGCCTTTTACGGCCGCGTCGGCGCGACGGCGCTGGCACCGGCGGTGACGGCGGCCACCTGGGGGCGCTTCCTGGATGCGGATCAGCCGGTCCATGCGCTGGTGGCGGAACGCGGCGCGCGTGGCGATGGCGGCGGCGAGCTGGTCGGCCTCGCGATTATCTGTTCCATCCCGCCACGGCGCAGATCGCACCCAACTGCTATCTCTCCGATCTCTTCACGGCAGAGGCGGTGCGGGGCCAGGGGATCGGCCGCTTGCTGATCGAGGCGGTCTATGCGGCCGCCACCGCGGCGGGTGCGGCGCGGGTCTATTGGCAGACGCATGAAAGAAATGCGACCGCCCGGCGGCTGTATGACACGCTCGCCGAGAATTCCGGTTTCCTCGTCTATCGGAAGATGCTGTGAAGCGGAAGCCCGGCGCGCATGCGTGATGCCCGCGGCGATGCGCTATGACGCGGCTTTCGCCCAGTCCCGCGCCGCTTCCATGTCGCGCACCGGCGGCAGGCCGAACAGCCGGCCGTATTCCCGGGTGAATTGCGAGACGCTCTCATAGCCGACTGCGAAGGCGGCGCTGCTTGCCGACATGCCCTCCGCCCGCATCAGGCGCCGCGCCTCGATCAGCCGCAACTGCTTCTGGAATTGCAACGGCGAGAGCGAGGTCACGGCGCGGAAGTGCTGATGGAAGGAGGAGGGGCTCATCCCGGCCCGGGCCGCCAGCTGTTCGACCCGCAAGGGCCGCGCGAACTCGCTGCGCAGCATGCCGACCGCACGCGCGATGCGCTGCGCATGGCTGTCCGGCCAGCCGAGACGGCGGATCGCCGATCCATGCCGCCCGGCCAGCAGCCAATAATGCAGTTCGCGCACCAGTAGCGCATGCAATACCGGCACCGCCGCCGGGCGCCCCAGCAGCTTCATCAGGCGCAGCGCGGCATCGGCGACCTCGGCATCGGTCGGCTCGACCCGCACGGCGGCGCCGGCGGCGACAGGCACGGCCTTCATCTCCACCGCGAGGTCGGCGATGACCGCCGGCTCGAGCTCGAAGACGAGCGAGAGATAGGGCGTCGCGGCGCTCGCGCGCGTGATCTGGCTGACGGTCGGCACGTCGGCGGTGATCAGCAGTGAATCGCCGGCGCCGAAGGCGAAGGTCTCGGTCCCCATGACGACCTGCTTGTTTCCCTGCAGTACCAGACAGACGAGCGGACGGGAGATCGCATAGACGAGGCCGCTGGGCGCGGTCGCGCGCACGGTCGTAAGGCCGGGGATCGGCGTCCGGGCGAGGCCCGTCGGGTCGGCATGAGCCTCCGCATGGCGGCGGACAACGTCGAGGAGCGTGTCGGTCATGGCGAGATCATACGCGATCACCGGCCGCCGCGCCTACCGTCTTTGGAGGAATAGGCAAAGAACGTCGAGGTTCCGGTAACGACGAACAGCCCCTTGGCCTCCTATCAGTTCCGGCACCACAACAGGAGCCGAAGCATGACCAAGATCGCCATCGTTACCGGTGCCAGCCGCGGCCTCGGCCGCAGTACCGCCCTCAGCATCGCCCGCCAGGGCGGCGATGTCGTCCTCACCTATCAAAGCCGTGCGGCAGATGCTGAGGCGGTGGTCGCCGAGATCAAGGCCATGGGCCGCAAGGCGGTCGCCTTCCAGCTCGATATCGGCAAGATCGACGGCTTCGCCGCTTTCGCCGCGCGGCTGCGGACGGCGTTGCGCGAGACCTGGCAGCGCGACTCCTTCGATCACCTCGTCAACAATGCCGGCCACGGCATCTACGCCACGATCGACCAGACGACAGCGGCGCAGTTCGACGATCTGGTGAACGTGCATTTCAAGGGCGTCTATTTCCTCACGCAGACGCTGCTGCCGCTGATCGCGGATGGCGGCCGCATCGTCAACCTCTCCACCGGCCTGACCCGCACTTCCTTTCCCGGCTATGCCGTCTATGCGGCCGTCAAGGGCGCGGTGGAGGTGCTTACCCGTTACATGGCCAAGGAACTGGGTGGCCGCGGCATCGCGGTCAATACCGTGGCGCCGGGGGCGATCGAAACCGATTTCGGCGGCGGCGCCGTGCGCGACAATGCGGATATCAACAAGCTGTTCGCTGAGATGACGGCACTCGGCCGGGCCGGCCTGCCCGACGATGTCGGGCCGATGATCGCGCGCCTGATCTCCGACGACAACCGCTGGGTCAACGCGCAGCGGATCGAGGTCTCCGGCGGCCAGGGCATCTGAGCGGTTCGAAGCCATGAAACGATGAGCCGCGCGGCCGGGTGTTGGCGGAGATCGTCCGCGCCAACACCCGGCGCTGCGTCACGGCTTGGCCACGCCCATCGATGACGAGTGCAAGCAGCGATCGGTGGCGGCCGATCAGTCGGTTTTGTGATCCTTCCGTGATCGATTGGTTTTACAAATATTAAGCTGTCTTTCGACGGCACTTCTCTCCTAGGATTGCGCTCCTTCGGCGTTGCAGACGCCGCAGCCGGATCACGCACTTCTGTCTTATTTCGCTGAAATGGAGGGGAGCATGCAGATCAACACCTATCAGCTTGCGGCGACGCTCAAGCGCTATCGCGACCGCACCGGGCAGCGGCAGCGCAATCTCTACAAGATCAACCAGGGCGATCTCTTCGCGGTGGATACGCCGGAGCGGGTGCGCAAGTTTTTTCTGCGCCGCGGCCTGGCCGGCGCCGCGGTCGACAAGATGATTGCCGGTGCGCCGCAGCCGCGGCTCGCCGCCAGCGAGAGCTTCGGCATGCGCGAGCCGGACGCGCTGGAGCGGGTGATCGGCACCAGTGACCTGATGGGTGTCGCCTTCCTCGAACGCGGCCTCACGGTATCGCGCACGGTGGCGCGGATCTGGGTGGATTTCAGCGCCGGCTCGGCCATGGGCTACGGCACCGGCTTCATGATCTCGCCGCGCCTGCTGATCACCAATCATCACGTGCTGCAGGATGCGGCGACGGCCCAGGCCTCGAAGGCGGAGTTCAACTATCAGCTGGGGGCCGACGGCAACCCGGTGCCTTCGGCGCTCTTCTCGCTGCGTCCCGGCGATTTCTTCGTTACCAGCCAGGAGCTCGATTACGCCGTGGTGGCCGTCGCCGCTTTGGCCGAGGCCACCGCTCTGGGGTCAGGCCGGGCGCTGACGGATTTCGGCTTCAATGCCATGATCGAGGAAGAAGGCAAGGCGATCGCCGCGCAATGGCTGAATATCATCCAGCATCCCGAAGGCGGTTATAAGCAGCTTGCCCTGCGCGAGAACCAGCTGGTCGATGTCAGCGACCAGTTCCTCACCTACCAGACCGATACCGCGCCGGGATCTTCCGGCTCGCCGGTCTATAACGACCGCTGGGAAGTGGTGGGGCTGCATCATTCCGGCGTGCCGGCCCGCGATGCCCAGGGCAATATCCTGGCCCTCGACGGATCGCGTTGGACCAGCGAGATGGGGGAGGACAAGGTCAAATGGGTTTCCAATGAAGGCGTGCGCATCAGCCAGGTGATTGCCGATCTGCGCGCCAAGGCCGGCGGTGCCGATCGCGCGAAATATCTCGACGAGATGCTGGCGGCGGCGCCGGTACCGGTCATGCCGCAAGGCGAGACCGCGTCGAATCCGCCGACATCGACGACAGGGCGGTCGACTGCGGGCGTGCCCAATCCGGCGGCGCCCACTGCTTCCGCGACCGGACCGGTGCTGCGCGGCGGCGTTGCCACCTGGACCATCCCGCTCACCGTCAGCGTCGCCCTGCCGGATTTTGCCGGCGCCGGGGGTGGCGCGACGATCGGCGGCATCGGTCCGGCTTCCTCCGCGCCGGGCGGCGGTGGCGGATCGGGCGGCGGCTCGGGAGACGCGGATGATTTCGAGAGCATCCTCGGCCAGGCCAAGGCCAGCCTGGGTGCGCGGCCGGATGTGCTGTCGGTGACGGCCGGCTATGTCTTCAAGGATGGCTGGATCACCCGGCAGCAGGCGGTGGTCGTCAAGGTGGGCAAGCGCGCGACGCCGAGCGAGCTGCGCGAGAGCGGCGTCGCGCCGCTGCCCGGCACCTTCAAGGGCGTGCCGGTGGAAGTGGTCAATCCCACCATCGACGATCTCTTCGCCACCCAGGCGAAGGCGGCGCCGGCCGAACTGTTCCGCCAGGCGACGGTGGCGACGGAAGAGATCCTGTATCACCCGCCGGCGGACGCGAAGCTGAACACGGTGGAAGCCAAGATGAAGGTCACTGCCAGCGTCAGTCCCGATCACGGCTGGCCGCTGCTGCAGCAGTTTCTCGCCGGCACGCGGCAACGCCTGGTGGTCGGCATGTATGATTTCGGCGCGCCGCATATTCGCGACGCGGTCACGCAGATGGGCGAGGGGCCGACCTTCCAGAAGATGACCCTGGCGATCCAGGCCGGCAGCGACGAGGGCAGCGGCACCAAGGCGGATGACCTGCCCGACGACAAGATGGTCGCGGCGCTGCAGGCCGCCCTGGGCGACAAGTTCGAATCGACCTGGGTCAAGGTCGGCATCAAGAACGGCTGGGTCGCCACCTCGTATCACATCAAGGTGGCGGTCAGGGACAGCGCCGCCTTCTGGCTGTCGAGCGGCAATTGGCAAAGCTCCAACCAGCCGGAGGCAGATCCGCTGTCCGAACAACCGCCAAGCCGCACCTGGCTCACGAAATATAACCGCGAATGGCATGTGGTGGTGGAGCATACCGGGCTCGCCAAGACCTTCGAGACCTATATCGAGAACGATTTCACGGCGAATGAGGCGCTGGCCACGCCGGAAATCGCCATGCCGGATATCCTGGTGCCGGGCGCCATGCTGCTGCCAGCACTGGAGGAACGCGCCGCGCCGTTCCAGTATTTCGCGCCTTTCGATGCGGAGCGGGTTTTCACCGTCCAGCCGCTGCTGACGCCGGACAACTATGCCCAAGCGCTGCTGAAGCTGGTCAACAAGGCGGAGCAGAGCCTGCTGATCCAGAACCAGACCTTCAATGCGGCGACCGACAAGCAGACCGATCTTGCCACCTTGCTGGATGCCGTCATCGCCAAGCAGAATGCCGGCCTCGACGTGCGCGTCATCTTCCGCATCATCGATAGCAGCAAGGCGCGCGAGAACCTGCAGGCCCTGCAGGATCGCGGCTTCGACATGCGCCGGGTGAAAGTACAGCGCAACTGCCACACCAAGGGCGTCATCGTCGACGGCAAGCGGGTGATGATCGGCAGCCAGAACATCTCGCAGCTCGGCATCACCCTCAACCGCGACGCCAGCCTGCTGTTCAAGGACAGGGCGCTGGCGGCTTACTTCACGACGATCTTCGAGCATGACTGGGCCAATCTCGCGAAGCAGGATATCGGCAACGAGGCGCATGCGCCGGAACTGGCGACCGGTGCCGTGACGCCGCGCGGCATGGAGCGCATTTCCTGGAAGGACTACATGGAGATGGCGTGAGGCATCGCCCCTGGTATCGCCTGCCGGAACAGGCGCGCCGCCGGCTGGGTGCGGCACGGTCGGGAACGAATTGGATGGGGCGCAAAGAAGGAGATGGACCGGGTGGCTGCGCGTAACCCCCGGTCCATCTGCCGCCGACCTCCGTTCCGGATGGGGATCAACCGGACAGGGGGAGAGGTCGTCGGGAAGGCCCATTGCAAAGGCCCAGGTCGGGAAGACCCAATCTGGGGCAGGCCCAGGTCAGGAAGCTTAAGTCCGAGAGGCTCAAGCAAGATGCTGAAGTAATACGCCGCAGAACGCGGAACCCTGCGCCGGACCGGCTTTCATCCGCGGCTATTTTTTATCTGTCCCGATGGGGCCGTCAGCTTCCTGTGCCGCCATAACCTCATATCCCGTACTCGTCATATCCCCGTACTTTGGCGCTGCGCTTCAGTCGCCAACTGCTGCAGGCGGCTGTCATCGGCGGCACCCACCAGGCTGAAGCCGATGCCGTGCTGCGCCCAGGCATAGCCGTCGACGCCATGCGCCTTCACCGCTTCCAGCGGCGCTTCCATATCGGTCTTGGCCATCGGCCGGATCAGCAGCGACAGGCGCGTTCCCTTGTCGTCGTCATACATGAAGAGGGCGGCCGGGCCGTGAGCGGTGGCCACCAGGCGCCCGCCCATGAAGCGGAACCCGGCGGCGGCGAGATCGACCGGCGCCACCGGATGGGCGAGGCGGTTGGAGAGCCAACGGGTGAGGTCGGCCTGATGCGCGGCGTCCATTTCCACCGGCCGCTTGCGGTCGGCGGAGAAGACGACATGGGCGGCACCGGCTTCGTCGGCCAGAGCGGCGATGCCGCTGAGACCGGCGACTTCGTTGGCGGCGACCTCATGGGCGGCCTGGCGCAGATCGGTGACGCCGCGCAGCAGCCAGCCGGACCCGCCGCCGAGCCCGGCGCCGATGACGACGGCGATCATGGCGACGGCGGCCAGCAGGCGACGCTGGTGCTTGCCGCGCAGATACGCATCGACCCGACGCAAGAGGGCCTGATCGGCATCGGGGCGCGGCGGCATCGCCTCGGCGAAGGCCTGGCGCAGATCGTGGCGCTGGCGGCGATAAGCGTCGACCCGTCGCGTCACCTCGGGATGCGCGGCGAGATGCGCCTCGATCTCCGGCAGGCGTGCCGGGTCGAGGCAATCGTCGATATAGGCCTGCAGATCGTCGTCGCCGATCGCGCGTTCGATCTCTCTCATTTCACTCTCCGTAACTCGGTCCGTGTATCCGGCCGATCGCCGCCATCCATCATCTGCCGCAGCTTCTCGCGTCCGCGGCTGAGGCGCGACATCACCGTGCCGATGGGGATATCGAGCACGGCCGCCACCTCGGCATAGCCGAGGCCCTCCACCGCCACCAGCAGCAGCACCTGGCGCTGATCATCGGGCAGGGTTTCAAAGCTGCGCATGAGGTCGCGCCAGCGCAGGGCTTCCTCCTGGGTCGCCGGCGTGCCCGGCTGAAATCCGTTATCGCCCTCCAGCGAGATATCGAAGCGGCGCACATGCGCCTTGCGCAGACGGCTGACGAAAACGTTGTGCATGATGGTGAAGAGCCAGGACTTCATGTTGACCACATCGGCCCGCACCTGCAGCCGGTCGACCGCGCGCAACAGCGCCTCCTGCACCAGATCGTCGGCATCGCGGCCGCCGCGCGCCAGCACATGGGCGTAGCGCCGCAGGGCTGGAATGTGATCGGCGAGAACATCCAGACTCAGCCTTTCTCCGGCCATCATGTCTCTGCCCGTCATGGCGCGGTGGCACCCCGATTGCCGGCCGCACCCGCAACTCCCGCGGCGGGTGCGGCCGGCTGTCCCTGCATGCCGGCGGGCATATCCATGTTCATCTGCATCGGGCTCGTCATCTCCATTGCCGGCTGCTGCGGCAGGGCGCCCGGAGCGCCCGTCGCCTTGGCGGCGGCGATATCTTGCAGCACCAGCTGCATCACGGCAATTTCCTGCTGTTGCGTGACGATGATCTCTTCGGCGAGGCGGCGCAGGCGCGGGTCCTTGCCATAGGCCATCTCCAGCTGCGCCATGTCGATGGCACCCTGGTGGTGCGGGATCATCATGCGGGCGAAGTCGCGATCGGCATTGCCGGTATAGGGCAGGTCCATCGCCATATGCATGTCCATCATCGCCTTGCTCATGGCGGCGGCGAATGGATCACCACCCGGCAATGCCGTGGCGGCCGTATTGGCGGGGGCGGCAGCCTTCAAGGCTTCGGCATGGGCCATCATGGCGGATTCCCGCCACAGGAAGAAGCCGCCGGCCAGGCCGAAGACGGCGAGGCCGGCGATCAGAACCGAGCGCAGGACCCGGCGTGACGACGACGGCGGCGTCGCAGCGACCTGCGCCGCCTCGGCCTCCGCCCGGTCGATGCCGAAGGCGGCGAAGATCGGATCGTCGGGATGTGGTCGTTCGACATGGCTCGGCCGCTCATGCACGCCATGCTGGTCTTCCATCCTGTCACTGTTCCTCATCGCCACGTTCCTTTCGCAACATGAGCGCGCGCGGCGCTCATCCGCTCGCCCAACGCCGCCCTATTAGGGCAGGGCCGCCTGCACCTGAACGGGCGTCCCCGTCCTGTCGCCCTCGAGGGGCGCGATCACCAGATAGCGGCGCTGGTCGGCCGCGTCGGATTTGATCACCTGGCGGATCGGCCCGACCGCATTGACGATGGCGGCACCGGCCGGATTGGCCTTGAATTGGGCCAGAGGCTCCAGCATGCCGCCGCCCTTGGGATCATTCGCCAGAGCGAGCACATAGGTATTGGCGGGCTTGAGGCCGGTCGCCGCCGCCTGCAGCACCTGGGTGATGCCCTGGCTGTAGAGCGTCACGCGGGTCGCCGACTTGCCGTCGCTGCCGTTGAGTGCGAGCTGCGCCGATTGCCCGGCAGTGCCGAGCGGCTGCAGATTGGCAACCGATTTGGCGGGATCGTCGACCGCGCCGGGCGCATAGATGATCGCCTGAGGGGCCTGGCCGATCGGCACGCTGGCGACGACCTTGTTCGTCGCCGTGTCGATCGCCATCATCAGGTCGCTGTTCTCGTTGCCGACATAGACGCGCCTGCCGTCGCCCGAGGGCCAGACACCATGCGGCATGTCGGCGACCGGCACGGTCGCCACCAGATGAAAGTCCTTGGTATCGAAGACCTTGACCTGATCGAGGCCGCCGATGGTGACATAGGCGAAGCGGCCCTGCGGCGTCGCGGCGATATTGACGTGGTTGGTGATCGGGCCGGTGGCGATATCCGCCAGCATGTTGAAGGGCGGCCTGCCGTTGAACACCTGGACCTTGCCGACATCCTTCAGGGTGAACCAGACCTGGTCGCCTTCCGGCGTCACGGCGATATTCGGGCAGAACGGCGAATCCTGCTTCACCTCGCCGACCTTCTGCTTGCTGGCGACGTCGAAGACCGTCGTCACCGGTTCGAAGCTGGAGCAGACATAGCCGTATTTGCCGTCGGGCGAGAACATGGTCATGCCGGGACCGTTGGGCAGCTTGATGCGGCCGGTTTCCGCGAAGCTCTTGCCGTCCAGCACCGAGACGTAATCCTCGCCGCGCACCGTCACCCAGACTTCCTTGCCGTCCGGCGTATAGAAGGCCTCATGCGGCGAGCGGCCGACATAGGTGGTCGCCAGCACCTTGTTGCTCTGCGTGTCGATGAAGGTGACGGAGTTGGAGCCGATCGAGACCACGGCCAGGGTGTGGCGGTCGGGCGAGATGCCCATGCCATGCACCAGCACCTGGCCGCGATACAGCGGCGAAAAGTTCGTCGGCTGCGGATCGCCGAGCCGGATGAGGCCGAGCAGCTTGTTGTCGGCCGGGTCGATTACCGAGACGGTGTTGGAGAACTGCTCGGCGGCATAAACGCGGTCGTGATGGCTGACCGGCAGGTTCGGCTCCACCACGCTGTTCGGCGTCGGCACGGCATCATCGGCCAAGGCAGGGGCGATGGCACCGGCCGCGAGCAAACCGGCCAAGGCGGCACCCGACAACAGGGTAGCGAGAAAGGGGCGGGACGATTTCGGGCTGAACAGGTGCAGGCGAAACGGGTGACGCATGATCTGGTCCTTCAATATCTGTCTGGCAATATCTGGCGGGCGGTACCTGTCGGGGCGGCGGGCCGCCCGGGCAAGGGTGACGCGATGTGACGGTGGGCGAAATCATTCTTGAGCCGGAGGCGGAAATCGAGGCCGGCGCGTCAACGTCGCGCGCCGGCCTCGCTGAGATCGACGATCCCGGTCTCCAACCTGTGCTGTCCGTCGATTCCCTGGGCCTTGGCGAATTTGCTCCAGGCCATGTTGATGGCGGCGGCATCGCTGTAGACCCCGTCGAGCGGCCCGCCAACCGCGACGCCGGAAAGAAGGCCGAAGGCGGCGGCCAAGCCGCTGGCGCATAAAGTTTTTCTGGTCAAGTTAGACCGCATATCAACCCCTCTGTGGATGGCGTTGCATCAGGCGTCATCCGGATGACATTGAGATGGACGGTGTGGCGGGGGGATTATTCCGCGTCGCGAAGAGATTTTTCGGCGATCCTGCGGCTCTTGCGACTCTGTGCGGTCTGCCGCGGGGCGGATGTGACGGGATGATGGCGAAGAAATGGATGGCGCGGGCTCACTACGGCGGCAAGCTGAGGATCGCCAGGGCGGAAGGCGCGATCGCCGCATTTTCCCGAGGGTGCTCGCTCCGGCCAGGTGATGGCGCAGATCAGGGATTGGGCTGTTGTCGATTGGCGTGGGTTACGCGAGGAAAGGCGCCGCTCGCATAGGAAATCGCAAGATGGCCGCGCCGTGTCAGGGTTCGAACGACCATCCAGCGGCAGCGGGACTTGCTCAAAGCAGCGCGTGAGGCAGGAGGCGGATGGAGACCATCCGGCCAAAACTGGCCTCCGTGGGCTCGATCGGTTCGCGGCCGGTCCCTGAAGAAGGTCTCAGGCGCGGATCAACCATGCGCGGATCAAGTGAAGGCATGAAGCAGAGCCACAATTGGCGTCGCGGATATATTTCAGCGCCCGCCTTGTATCTTGAAAATTCGGGGCCACCTGTATGAAGACGCCAAAAATAATCAACCAATAATAACGTGGCTTCTCCTGGTCGTTAGACGCGTCCCCCCAGTATTTGCCTGATAGAGCATTCGATGACGATCGCGATCTCGATTGCGCCCGATCCTGGGCGCGGCGGGTTCGGAAAGGCCATGACCTGGCCAAAGGAGCGCCCCATGTACAGTTTCAGGGTATGCAATTTCACGAAAATGACGGCTGCCAGCTTTGCGCTGCTTGTGCTGCTGGCTGCCTGCAATACCACCGCCGGTGCCGGAAAGGACATCTCTGCCGCCGGCCACGCCATTACCAAGAGCGCGGACCAGCATTCAAACTGACGCCGCCATCTTGACCGGCCTTCATATCAGTCGAGCCGAGCGGGCTCGCAGAGCGGCGTTTCGACCGGCACAGGCATGATTGCTTACGCCCGGGCCGATGAAACGCTTGCTTCGGAAAGGTGATGCCGATGAAATATTTCACGCCGCCGATCGTCATTCCGGCTGCGATTCTTCTTGTCGTCCTGGTCATGGCCTTTCTGCGCTTTCATGCATAGGGGCCGGGCAAGATCGGTCGTGACGCATGCGAAGCTTCTCCGCTGCATGAAAATCGGCCGAATCCGGCATCTGCCGGCGTGGTCCGACATGGCTGCGCTGTCGCGGCTTCCGCGCGAAAGCGAGCGGTCATGAACGAGCAGGTGCGGCAGTTTGCCGAACAGCTTCTCGCGACCGGTGTCGACCAGTTGTCGGATCGTGAACGACGGGTTGTCGCCTGGCTGGCAAAACGGGCGCAGATCAGCCGCGACGTCAATCACGCTTTCGAGGAACATCGCACATTCGGCGACCGCCTGGCGGACCGGGTCGCCACGTTCGGCGGCTCCTGGACATTCATATGCCTGTTCCTCGCGACGCTGGTGATCTGGGTTGTGCTCAACAGTATTGTTCTGGCCGGCGGCTTCGGTGTGTTCGATCCCTATCCCTATATCTTTCTCAACTTGATCCTGTCGATGCTGGCGGCATTACAAGCGCCCATCATCATGATGTCGCAAAACCGGCAGGCGGCGCGCGACCGTGTCGCCGCAGGCCTGGATTACGAGATCAATCTCAAGGCCGAGATCGAGATCATGGCGCTGCACGACAAGCTCGATGAGATACGTTCGACGCATCTCGCAGACCTGTTGCGTGCACAGCAGGAACAGTTTCAGCTGCTGTCGCGCCTGGCATCGGTGGGTAATGGTACGGTCCTACGAGCGACCGCGGAATAGACCTGCGGCAGAGAGAAGTGCCGCGCCCTGACTGCGACCCGCTTGAGCAGAGTCATTTCATTTATAAACTTTTTCGCGAGACGTTGATGACCAACACGCATTCATATCCACCGAACAAATTCGCTTTTCCGGACCCGCCGCAAGTGGCGCCGGTCCGGGCTCCCCGGCCCAGCTCGGCACATAGTGGCCGGGCGCTGCCCGACAACGGCGGGCCGGGTGACGCACCAGAGGCAGTGGCAGCAGAGGCAGTGCGCCCGCAGACAAGCGAAGATACAGAGGCGGGTCGCTCCATCCTCCACCTCAATATTCAGGCGCGCCCCGAGTGAGCCCGAGCTTGTTCCGGCCTGGCCCTGATCAACCCGACCCCGATTGGCCCAAGAGGAGAACCCGATGACCATACGCACAACCACCACAAGCGTGATCTTCCACTACCCCTTTATCCTCAGCGGACTTGACGAGCGACAGCCCGCCGGAACGTATCAGGTCGAAACCGACGAGGAGCAGATCGAAGATGTTTCCTTTGTGGCCTTTCGCCGGCTCTCGACACTGATACATCTGCATGCCACGCAGGAGCGACCGGGCATCATGCAGACGATGACCGTCGATCCGAAGGAGCTGGAACTGGCCTTGGCGCGGGACGGCGAAACGGAGGGTGCGGATTCGCCGGACGGGGAGCGGCCGGCGATGTCATGACGGATTACAGCGCGATGTCTTAAGTGGCAGCGTCTGGGCTTCTACTTAAACGTGAATCGCCCTCTATCTTAATGAGTAGAGGCGGATTCACGCTTTACCCGGAACCGCGAAGCGATTCCATGTAAAACGATTCCGGGTAAAGCGATCCGGCTCAGAGGCCGAACGGGCTCGCGGCAGTCGAACCCACCACGGAGGATCGATCCCTGAGCGGATGGGTATGAGCGTGGTGGATGCGACACTGGCGGATATGAAGGCGGTCGACATCAGGGCTGCGATCACCGCAATATTCACCTGATCTTCGAGGGAGCCGCCTTATGGATATCGGCAGAGTGCTCATCCCGCTCTATGACAGCCCGTTCGACAACCGCTTGTTCGACATGGCGCAGCAGATCGTCAAGGGCGGTCACGCCTGCCTGCAGGTGGTCTATTTCCGGCCGGCCGTATCCGCCATGGCAATCGCCGGGCTGGAAGACGCCACCGCCGACGGCGCGAGCGAGCGGGACGAGGAAGTCGCGGCGGAGACGACGGAGGCAAATATCCGCGAGAGCCTGGAGCTCTGGGCGCGGCTGCATGGCTATTCCATCACCAACGAACATGTCGTGGGAATCCCCTTCCAGCTTTCCTTCAAGGAATTGGTCGATGATCCCACCGAGGCGCTGACGCTTCTCGGCCGCTTGAGCGACCTGATCATCTGCGTGAAGCCGCGCCGCGAGGCCGGATCTTCCCAGCAGATTTTCGACACCGCCATTTCCGCCACCGGGCGGCTGACCGTGGTGGTTCCCAGAGACCCGCCGGCGGAAATCCTGCAACATGTGCTGATCGCCTGGGACGGTAGCCTGCAGATCAGCCATGTCCTGGCCCAGGCAATCAGGTTCCTGCGCCTGGCTGGACGCATTTCCATTTTCTGCTACCCGGATGCCAATTGCGATCCAACCAGCGTCTGGCAATTGATCCAATACCTGGCCTGCCATGGCATCACCGCGCGACAGGTGGATGTCAGGCGCACCAAACCCATCGGCGAAGCCCTGACCGAAACGGCCATCGCGGAAAATGTCAGCTTGATCGCCATGGGCGCCTATGGCCATAGCCGCACGCGCCAGTTTCTCCTCGGCGGGCTGACGCGCCATATGCTGAAGAATACCACGCTGCCGCTGCTGATGACGCACTGACGATAACAACCGGACGACAACAGATGGCCGCGACATCGGTGCGGCATGCACGTCGTCATCGCCATCGGTCGTTCTAGGATGCGGGCAAGAACTCCGGGTGCCGCCCGCTCAGCCGCAGGTGATGGCGGTAATGATGTTGCTGTTGTCGGTCTTGATATTGGCGCGCTCCGGCACGGCATCGTCGGTTGCGACGGTATCCGGCTTCAGCACCCGCACGCGGTGCGAGGGAACCGCCGCTTCGAAGAATTGCATCAGCGTCACGTCAAGCGCCTCGCCGATATGGGTCTGCAGGGCGCCGACCCCGCAGGTATCGGCGCTGGCCGGCATCGGCGGCGGCGTGTCGCTGGATTTGCCCGAACAGGCGGTGAGCAGAAGAGCAGTCAGCATAAAAGCGGTCAGCGGGAAAGCGGAAGGGACCGCGGTTGAAAAATTCGCCAAGGAAACGCGCATTACGAGCCTGTTGGTAAATCGGAAAGCCGCCCATCAAAACAAAAGCCGCCGCGCCGATCAAGGGGGACCGAAGCCGCGGGTATGGCGGCGATCCGAGGCTGAGCTGGCCATTCCGTGGCGGTCCGATGGGAACCATTGCGACGATGCCACGTTGCGCAACCGGGTGGTAAGCCGCGATCACGATGACTGTTGCGGGATGGCGACAGGAATCTGGCGCGGCCTCAGGACCGGGCCGCGATGGTGGGCAAATCAGGGCCGCCGTGCGAACCGGAGCAGGTGAGATGCGACCACCCGCGTGGCGCGGCCGAGGCGGCGCGATTTGCGAGGGGTGAGCATGGCCGATATAGGGTCTCTGTCGTTCACGGCGGAAATGCCGGCCGGCCAATGGTGGCTTGCCAGAAACTTGCCGTCCGTTGCGCCGGTGCAGCCCAATCTGCTCGGCGCGATCGGTCGCGGAGACATCACCGCAGAGCCCTTCGACCATGTTCTGCGCCACAGAGTCCTGCCGGAAGCCTGCTATGCGGCACTGCAAGACAGCTTTCCCGCTCTGGAAACCATCATGGCCGGCCGCAAGGTCGATGCCGGCAACGCCGCGGTACGGCTGTCGGCCATCGAAATCCTGCGCAGCCCGCGCATCGCCAGCGCGTGGCGAGACTTCTTTGCCTTCCATACCTCAGCCGACTTCTGGGCCGAGATCGTCAGGGTCTTCGGCCCGCTCATCCGCAACACCTATCCGCAGATCGAGCAGCGTTTCGGCCGGCCCTTGGAAGACCTGCGGGTCGGCGTCCGCGGCAGCGGCGAAGCGGCCGATGTCCGGCTCGACTGCCAGTTCGTCATGAATACGCCCGGCACGGAGCGCGGGTCGGTCAAGACGCCGCATGTCGACAAGCGGCAGACGCTGTTTTCCAGCCTGTTCTATCTGCGCGATGCGGCGGATGAGACGGAGGGCGGCGATCTCGATCTCTATGCCTGGAAACGCCAGCCGCGTTTCCTCACCTACCGCATGATCCTGCCGGAGGATATCGAGCACCGGCGCCGCATCGGCTATGCGGCCAATACCATGATCTGCTTCGTGAACACGCCGCAGGCCGTGCACGGCGTCTCGGCCCGGGCGCCCTCGACGGTGCCCCGGCGCTATATCAATCTGGTCGCCGAACTGCCGTTCCACCTGTTTTCCGCCAATTATCTCGGCCTGCCGGCGCGGCTCTGGTATTGGAAGCAGGCTGGGCAGGTGCGCCGGCGCCAGGTCGGATCGGATTACTGAGGATCCGCGCGCTTACGCCGAGCCCAGCCCCATTTGCGCCTGCGCATGAACGAGACGCCATTCCAGAATGCGGACGGATTTCCGCAAGCCGGTCGGCCAGAAGGGATCGGCCTGCACCAGGCGGGCGATCTCTTCGGCGCTGTCGCCCCGCACCAGCCACATCCCGCCGGCTGCCGCGCCGCTGGTCGTATCGCTGAGAGGGCCGGCCGCGGCGATCCCGGGGTGACGCGCGAGAAAATCGCGATGCGCGGCCATGTGCAGAGATCGCATATCGGCGAAGGCATCGTCATCCTCAAAGAGGACGCAATAGACGGTCTTTGCGGCGGGTTGGGTCATGCAATTTCTCCTTTCGGCCGAACATAGCGCGCGCCGGCGCCGGCAGGTCTCGGCAAAAAAGCCGGAAGCCTCGGCAAATATGCCTTCCGGTGCAGATTTATATTTTCCGCGGCCGCACCATTGTCTCCGTCCGGCGGTAGGCTGCACAATGCGGACGCAGCAGGAGGTGCCGGAATGAAAAGTGAATGGGACGATTTGCGGATCATTCTTGCCATTGCACGTGGCGGTTCGTTCAGCGAAGCGGCGCGGAAGATGGCGATCAACGAAAGCACCGTCATCCGCCGCCTGGCCCAGGCGGAGCGACGTTTCGCCGCGCGTCTCTTCGAACGCAAGCGCGGCCGGCTTGAACCGACCGCCGCCGGTCGGCAGGTCGTCGAGAAGGCCGGCCGGATCGAAGCCGACTATCAGGCGGCGATCGATGCCGTTTCCGGGCAGGATACGCGGATCGCCGGCAATGTGCGGCTGACGGCGGTGCCGCTTGTCGTCAACCATGTGCTGGTGCCCGCATTGCCGGATCTCCTGCAGCGCCATCCGGAAATCGCGCTGCAATTCATCGCCGAGCCGCGCGCGCTCAGCCTGGAGGACCGCGAGGCCGATATCGCGCTGCGTTTCGCGCGTCCCGCATCGGGCACCCGCTGTCTGACCCGCAAATTGGCGGATATCGCCTATGGCCTCTATGGAGCGGCGGATCGCGATCCCGCCGCCCTGGCCTGGATCGGCTATGAGCCGCAGATGAAGGATCTGCCGCAGATGCGCTGGGTCGACGAGATGAGCGCGCCAGGCGCGGCGCGCCTCAGCGTGAACGATGCCGAGACGATGCTGGCCGCGATCCGGGCCGGACAAGGCAAGTCCTTCCTGCCCGTCGCAATCGGTGATCGCCAGGCCGATCTCCACCGCCTTGATCGTGGCGAGCGCGTGTGGCTGCGGGAGCTGTGGCTGATGGTGCATCGGGATTTGCGGCGCCAACCGCGCATGGTTGCGGCGATCGACTGGGTCAAGGGTATCTTTGCGCGGCCGGCCTCGCTGGCGACCTCAAGAACCGTCGCCGCACGACAGTCTTAACGTTGCCGCTGCGCAATGACTTCAGTTTTGTCGCTGCGCGACGGCTCTAGTTTTGTCGCTGCGCGACGACGGCAGCGAGCTTGGCGGCATCGAGGGGTTTTTCCAGCACGTCGTCCATGCCGGCGGCGAGATAGTCGTCGCGGCTGGTGATGTCGAGATCGGCGGTGAGGCCGATGATCATCACCTTGGCGGCATTGCCTTCGAGGGCGCGGATCTGCCGCGTGGCATCGAGCCCGCTCATTTTCGGCATCTGGCCGTCCATCAGGATGAGATCGAGATCGCCGGCCGTGGCACGCTCCACCGCCTCGAGGCCGTCGGAGACGCATTCGACATGGTGATGCAGCCGCTGCAGCAACACGGAAGCGAGGCGCTGGTTGAGATTGCTGTCGTCGGCGACCAGGATGCGCAGCCCGCTGGCCGGTGCGTCGGCAGCTGCAGCGGGCGCGGCATCGGTTGCCGTTGCCTGTGGCGCGGCGGTTGCGGCCGCGGCTTGATCCGCCGTTGCGGGGGGGAGCGACCCGGCACCGGCCGGAGGGGTTGGCAGCGGCGCCGTGAACGGCAGTGGCTGCGCCACCGGCGGCAGGTCGGGCGACCAGGGCAGCCGTACGGTCACGGTCGTGCCCTGGCCTTTGGCGCTGACCACCTGTACGTCCCCGCCATGCAGTTCGGCCAGCGACTTGACCAGCGGCAAGCCAAGGCCGGTCCCCTGCATATCCTTCGACCAGGTGGTGATGATCTGGCCATAGGGCTGCAGCGCCCGCTGCAGTTCTTCCGCCGTCATGCCGATGCCGCTATCGGCGACGATGATGTCGGCGCCGGCCGCGCCGGCATGACGGATATCCAGCGTGACGGTGCCGCCGGCCGCGGTGAACTTGACGGCATTGGATAGGAGATTGAGCAGGATCTGCCGCAAGGCGCGTTCATCGCCATGCAGGACGGGACAGGCGTCGCCGCGCGGCAGGATCAGTTCAACGCTGCGTTCGGCCGCCATGGCGACCACCAGGTTGGTCGATTGCGCCACCAGCTCGCCGGTTGACACCTGATTGACCTGCAGCTCCCGCTGGCCCGCTTCGATCTTGGAGAGATCGAGGATGTCGTTGATCAGCGACAGCAGGTAGCTGCCGCCATCATGAATGAACTCGGCATATTCCTTGTAAGCCGGGGGCTCGATGTGACCGAACATCTCCTTGCGGATGATATCGGAGAAACCGAGGATGCCGTTCAGCGGCGTGCGCAATTCATGCGACATGTTCGCCAGGAAGCGCGACTTCCCCATATTGGCGGTTTCGGCAATCTGCCGCAGGCGGTCGCGCTCGGAAGCCAGCCGGGTGAGGGACCTTGCCTGCCTCTCCAACTGCGCCTTCACCGCCGAGAGGTCTTCCTCGCGCCGCTTCTGGATGGTGATGTCGGTATAGACATTGACGAAGCCGCCATCCGAGGTGGCGTGGTGGCTGATCAGGATGCAGCGGCCATTGGTCAGCCGGCCCTCGCCGACGAAGGTTTCGCGCGAGGCGAAGACCGCCATCCACTCGCGCACGAAATCTTCCACTTGCTGCGGCGTCTCCACGTCGGGGTATTCGCCATGGCCGGCGCCATAGCGCAGCACGTCCTCCATCAGTGCGCCGACCTTGAAGGCCGGCGCCGAGGCGGGATACATCCGCTGCGCCTCGCTGTTGAGCATGACGATGCGCTGCTCGCGGTCGAGCAGGACGAAGCTCTCATTGATGCTCTCGATCGCATCGCGCAAGCGCGTTTCCGCCTGTTTGACAGCGGTGATATCGGTCCACAACCCGACATAGCCGCCATCGGTGGTCCGCCGCTCCGTCACCCGCAGCCATCGTCCGTCGGTCCATTGCACCTCCAGCGGCTCATCGGGGGGATGGCGATGCTGCTCCATGCGCCAAGCCTTCCAGGCCGCGCGATCCTTGACGGCGTCGACGGCCGTCAGCTCGCCATCGGCGAAGGCGCTGAATATCTCCTCGAAACTGTGACCGACGGGGTTGCCGAAACGGGCCCGCGTGCCGGCATCGATGAACCCTTCATTGCAGAGCACCAGCCGGTCATTGGCGTCGAACAGCGCGAAGCCGCTTTCCATCACATCGATGGCGGCGCGCAATTGCGCCTCCGCCTTCAAAAGCGGCGTGACATCGGAATGGACGCCGATCAGCCGGGTGGCGCGCCCGTCAGCATCCCGCACCGGTACGGCGCGGACATGGATGTGCAGGAGATCGCCGTTGCTGTGGCGCTCGCGCCGGATGAAATCGACGCTGTCGCCGTCGCCGGCGATCAGGTTGGCAAATTCCTGTCGGCTGATCTGGCGGTCATGTGGCAGGATGAGGTCTTCCCAGGCTTCCTGGCGTGGCGGCAGGCTGCCCTCGGCGTAGCCGCGCATTTCGCTGCAGCGCGGCGCCGTCCAGTATTCGCCGCTCTCGAGATTCCAGTCCCAGATGCCGTCGCGGCTGCCCTTCACCGCCAGTTCGAAACGCTCGTTGCTGGCCCGGAGGGCGGCGGTCATCTCCCGCGCCAGCGCCGTCGCCCGGTCGCGCAGGGCCAGCAGCGTGCTGATCAAGGCTGCCAGCAGGGTGAAGAAGGCCAGCAGGCCGGCACCGAAGAAAATGGCGATGCGCTTTCCGTCGGTGACGAAGCCGGTGCCGCGCGACCAGGCGATGGTGAAGACCTGGCCATGAAGCGTCACCGTGCTCTGGCGCTCCAACTGGAAAGGCGGCCGCGGCGGCGACGTCTCCGAGATGGGGCCGCGGACGGGGGTCTCAAGGCCGGCAAAGACCAGATCCTCGGGCCGCATCGTCGGGCCTTCGTAGATCCGCAGGCGCAGTTCCCTGAAATAGGCGCCGAGGGCGCGGGTGAAGAAGGATTCGGCGGTGAAGGGCGCATAGATCCAGCCCTTGAATTCTTGCCGCGCCGGTTTGCCCAGGCTGGATTGCGACCGGCTGGACTGATCGGAAGTGGACTGATCGGGGGCCGATTGATCGGGCGCGGGTTCAGTCGCGGCATAGATCGGCAGGAAAATGAGAAAACCGGCCTGGCGCCGCTGTTCCTGGAGGAGATTGATGCGCGACGTGATCACCGGCTTGCCGCTGTCGCGGGCCTCCAGAGCGGCCGCGCGCCGGTTCGGCTCGCTGGCGATATCAAGGCCGATCGCGGCGCCGTTGCGGCTTTCGGGCTCGGCATAGAGGATCACCAGATGCAGCGGATAGGCGGCATCCTGCGGCGGAACGCCCGGCACCTGCTTCAGCGCGAAATCCGGCGCGCCATCGGCCCTGGCGGCGGCGATGAAAGCGGCGAGGTCCATCGGCGCCACTTGTGCCACCACGCCAAGCCCATAAAGGCCGGGATCTATAACGGCCATGTCCAGGCGATCGACATAAGCGCGCCAATCCGTCCGGCTGACCGACGACGAGGCGGCGAACAAGCCGGCGCCGCCGCGCAGCTGGGCAACATAATCCTCCATCGTCTCGCGGATCTCGGCCAGCGCCTGATCGATGAGATCGGTGAAGCGGCGATCGTCGGCCTGCTGCTGCCGCTGCTCGATGGTGAGGAAGATGCCGGCGCTGATGGCGCAGCCGATCAGGAAGACGAGGCCCGGAATGGCCGAACGCGCGCTGATCCGTTCCGAGAAGACCATGCCGGCCAGAGCGAGTGCCGCCAGCATGGCCTGCATGTTGAGCAGGCTGTCATTGAGCGAGATATCGATAAAGGGACCCTTGCCGACGGCCGTGCCGCTGACCCAGATGACGGCGGCGGCGAGCGCCAGCCAGGTGCTGCCCCTGGCGCCGAACCAATGCCCCGCCAGCAGCACCAGCGGAAAGATCAGGAAGATCGTGGCGCGCAGCGAGGGATCGAGAAAGGGCAGGCAGCAGAGGGGCGCGCTGGCCAGCAGCAGGATGACGATGCGTTCCGGTCTTTGCCGTCGGCCCGCGTCATCGGCCGGCCTGGCCGCATCGCGCCGCGCCAGCAGGGCAGCCGCCATCAGCAGGATGCCGAGCGCGTCGCCGGTCCACCAGGTCAGGCCGACCGCACCGCTCTGGCCGGGCGGGAGGGCACCGACGAGGGCAAGGCCGCCAAGCCCCAGCAGCATGCTGGGCAACGGGGCGACGACGGCCGCCAGAACAAAGCCGGCGGTGCGGGCGATGGGAAACTGCTCGGCCTGAATGGTAACGGCGCGGCCGATGATCCAGCTGCCGAGCAGGGCCTCCAGCGTGTTGCCGAGTGAGATGGGCAGGGCTGAAACCGGCCCGCCGGTCAGCAGATTGGCGGCAAAGGCGCCGAGCGCGATTGCGGGCCAGAATCGCCGGCCGAACAGGACCAGGGTGGCAACGGCGATGCCGGAGGCCGGCCAGACGGGGGAAGCGCTCTGCTGCACGGTGGCCAGCAACAGGCCGAGGCGGGCCGCCGCGAAATAAAGCACAGCCAGAAGCAGGATGGCCGCCGGAAAGGCGACCCGACGCCGCCCGAGGGTCAGCGGCTCGTGCCAATTTGCCGGGGTGTCAGGCACTGCGCGGCTTTCCTTCAGTAACCTCGGCTTTCACTGCTGGTGGCCTCCCGGGCTGCATGTCTCGCGCGCACGGACGGACATGTTTACCGCCAATTAACCTAATCGGCAGTCGTAAAGGAATCGTTGATCCAGCTCAAAACGATGATTTACGGGCCCTACGCTTCAATCGGCGAGAGGCGCCCGTGTCGGCCGATTGCTCCGCGGGAGAATTTCGTCATATCTCCGCCGGTCGGCGCGGGTTTCGCATCGGTTGCAAAAGCGCGATGAATTGCGGCCGGATCAGACGGCGTAGCGCTTTTCCAGCGCATCATAATGTGGCTTGTCGACCAGGCGCTGGCGTTCGGCGAAGGGCATGACCAGGCCGCCGCCTTCATCGAGGATGCCGTGATCGCGCAGCGCCGCCAGCGCATTCTGCATGCCGAGCATTGCGCCTTGCAACGCGGCATTGGCATAGAGGACGAGGCTGAAGCCCATGTCCGCCGCCTGCGCCCGGTCGATGATCGGTGTCTTGCCGCCCAGCACCATGTTGAGCATCTGCGGCACCTGGAGACGCTGCGGCAGCTGGGCGAGATCGTCGAGGTTTTCCGGCGCCTCGACGAAGGTCATGTCCGCACCCGCTTCGATATAGCGGGCGGCACGCGCGATGGCGGCGTCGAAGCCCTCGACGGCGCAGGCATCGGTGCGGGCGACGATCACCATGTCATGCCGCCGGGCATCGGCCGCAGCCTTGACCTTCATCACCATTTCATCGGCGCCGACCAGTTCCTTGCCGGCGAAATGACCGCAGCGTTTGGGGGCCGCCTGGTCCTCCAGCTGGATGGCGCTGGCGCCGGCCTGTTCCAGCGTCCGCACGGTGTGGCCGACATTGACGGCATTGCCGAAGCCGGTATCGGCATCGACGATCAACGGCAGGTCGGTGATGCCGCGGATCGCCAGCACATGCGCCGCCACCTGACTCAAATCCATGAAGCCGAGATCGGGCAGGCCGAGATGCATGTTGGTGAGGCCGGCGCCGGTCAGATAAATCGCGCGGAAGCCGAGATCGGCGACCACGCGCGCGGCCAGCGCGTTGGGTGCGCCCGGCAGCAGCACGCCGCGTTCGTTCTTCAACATGTCGCGCAGGACGGCGATATGGCTTGGCGTCATGGCAGGTCTCCCGGGTGGCAGGGGTGACGGAGGGGCGGGATGATGGCCGGCGCAAGCGATCGCCCCGCGGCTCCGGCAGCTAAGCACGATCCCGATGTCGCCGGAAGGCGTGTGTGGCATCTATCGACTTTGCTGCGCCCGTTCCGTAAGCTTGCGCCGCATGTCCGCAGCCCGGACCGTATGAACGCAATGCATCGAAGTAAATGCCGGTGAAACCCCTTCTTCATTTCAGGCCCCATCCGGGGACCTTCCTGTGCGGCGTCCTCGGCGTCCTCCTCCTGACGGCCTTGATCGGCTATCTGCAGCAGGGTTTCTTCGCAGGCCATTGGTGGTCGGCGCAATACATGGCGAGTCTCCTGATTCCCTTCAGCCTGGTACCGGCGCTGATCTGGCTTGGCTATGTGCCCGCCAGGCTGGAATTCTCGCAGCATGCGATGCTTATCCGCCTGCCTTTCCGGCCGGCCCGCGAATTGCCCTGGAGCGATCTGCGCTATTGGCGACAGAACGCCAACATGTTGTTTGTCGTGCAGTTCCGCTCGGGCGAGTTTCAGCTGCCCCTGTTTGCCTTTTCGAGAGCGCAGCGGCGGCAATTCACCGGCTTCATGAGCGGCCGTTTTCCGCAATACGAGGTGAAGGGCTGGCTCGCGCGCCGACGCGCCCGCTAGGCTGCCGCGGGACTGCCGCCGGCAGGAAGCCTGCTCAGCCGATCTCGTAGATGGCCATCGCCTCCTGGATGCCGCGCAAAGCCATGCGGCGGTGATTCAGGTGCAATGCCTTTTCGCCGATCAGCGCCTGGGCCTCGGGGTCTTCCACCACGGCACCCGTCGTCAGGATGGAGCGGGAGTCCGCCAGGTTCTGCAGCCGGGAGGCGATGTTCACGGTCTGACCGAAATAATCCTGCCGGTCGTTCAAGGTGACGGCCAGGCAGGCCCCTTCATGTATGCCGATCTTCAGCATGATGTCGTTGCGGCCGATCCGGTTATTCAGCTCCTCCATCGCCGCCCGCATCCGCAACGCGGCGGCCAAACCCTGCCGGGGTTCCGCAAAGGTCGCCATGACGGCATCGCCGATGGTCTTGACGATGGCACCGCCTTCCGCCGCGACGATATCGGTCAAGGCGCGGAAATGCGCGCGCACCAGATCATAGGCAGCGAGATCGCCGATCCGTTCATAGAGCTCGGTCGAGCCCTTGAGATCGGTGAAGAGGAAGGTGAGGCTGGTGATCTTGAAGCGCTGGTCGATATCCAGCACCTCGGTGCGGTAGATGTCGCGGAAGGTCTGGTGGGTGAGAAGCTGCTTCGCCGTCAGAAACGGCACGCGCTTGCCGACGAGATCGAGCAAGCCCTTGCCTGCGACCCAGACCATCGGCAAAGCGCGATGGGCGGTCGTGTTTTCCAGCACGAGATCGAGCGGTCCCGGATGCAGAGCCACCGGTGCGCGCTGCACATGGGCATCGTTGAGGCCGACCGCGAGTTCCTGCGGTTGCTCGGCCGGCGCACCGCCCGCTTCGATGAACTGGCCGGCATGGCTGACCGGGTCGAAGACGATGACGGTGCCCGGCGGCAGCGAAACCCGCCGCCGCAGGCTCCTGAGGGCCGGCAGCTCCACCGCATCCAGCACCGTGTCGCCCATCAGCGGTGCGAGGCCGTCCGGCAGATCCATGCCGGAACTCCAATAGATCTGCCGCGTATAGTCCCAGAGCGGCAGGCTGTCGGGGTCATGGGCGGCGATCTTGCGCACCCGCGGGCTGACGGTGAAAGTTACCTCGATGGATTCGTCAAGCGAGGGCTCGGTATCCATGGCGCAGAAGCTGCAGCTGTAACGCTCCTGGTCGATCTCGCGCAGCGAGGCGCCGGCATGCAAAGTGCCGGCACAGCTGCGGCAGAGCAGGTTCCAGCCGAGCTCGAAGAGGCCGAGGCGGGTGCCGTGCAGGAAGGTGGCGATGGTGTCCTGTTCGCTGAAACCGTGTTCCGCGGCAAAGCGCAGCGGATTGATACGATTCAGTTGCGCGTCCGGCGCATGCGTGACGATCTGCCGGAGCGCCCGGGCAACATCCGGCGCAGCATATTGCTCAAGCGTGGCGAAAAGCGATGGGGTATCAACCATCTGTCGACTCCTCCGATCCGGGTTTGTCGCTCTGTCAAGGGGAAGATAGGCGACGACGTATCGCAGTTCGAGGGAATTATTTCGCCGACGCGCTGTAACCTTTCGGCAAAGCTTGCGAAGCCTCGCCCTCTCGCGCTCTCGCAGAAGATCAGCGCAGCACTGTGCCCAGAAATGTCAGTATCGCATCATTGAACAGCGCCGGCCGCTGCAACGGCGCGAAATGGCTGACGCCCGGGAGGGTGAGGCGCCGGGCGCCGGGGATGGAACCGGCGAGGTAGTCGGCGTGGCCGGGCTGGATGAACTCGTCATGCTCGCCCAGCGCGATGGTGACGGGCACCTGGATCTCGGCGAGATCGGCGGCGGTGTAGTTGGGCTGGGTCTTCATCATCTCGTTGACCGCGGCGACGAATGGCTGGAACTGGTCGGGCGTGGCCGAGAGCGCGGCGTAATCCTTGGCGTGGCGGCTGAAGCAACGGCCGATCAGCGGATTTCCCTCATCGAAGGGCTTGGTGCCGCTGGGGTCCATATTGCAGGCGAAGAAAAAGACGCCGGCGCTGCGTTCCGGATGCTGCGCGGCCAGCACCAGCGAGTTGCAGGCGCCGTCGCTCCAGCCGATGAAGGCGGCCCTGGCGATGCCGAGCGCATCCATGATGGCAATGACATCCGAGGCCATCAATTCGTATCGGTAGGGGCGGGCGTCGCGCGTGCTGCGGCCATGGCCGCGGCTGTCGACCACGATAACGCGATAGCCGGCCTGGATGAGCGCCGGGACCTGATAGCCCCAATTGCCGCTATGGCCGAGCCCGCCATGCAGCAGGATGACGGGCTTTGCAGCGGCTGCGCCATAGCTTGCATACCAGATGCGGGCGCCGTCATGGGCCAGATGGTCCGCGGTGTCCGGTTGCGGCAGAGGTGCCGCGCCCTCTGCTGCAAATGTGGTCAGATCATCGTCCTGCATGTGCCTCTCTCGTTCGCCTGGATGAGGTCGCACAGCTTCTTGCGCTTGAAGCTGGCCGTCAACCTTTGACGCGGCTTTGATCGGGCTTTGTTTCGGTGGCGTCATGGATTTCTGCCAATGCCGTCCGGCGGTTGCAGGTTGCCGGCACGCACCCTCGGGTCAAGCCCACCGTTGCCCGGTTAAGTACAAGAGGGATGACGCCCCGACAGCTGTGCCATGGACCCTCGGATCAGGTCCGAGGGTGACGGTGAAGGAGTGGCTGGCGCACGGTGCAACTTCTCCCCCTTCTTGTCATTGCCAGGCCCGCCCCGGCAATCCATGGCGATGCCAGGCGCCATGATGGGCGCACTGGCTGGATAGTTTCGCGAATTTCTTTCTTCGGTTGCCGGCACGGACTCTCGGGTCAAGCCCGCTGTTGTCCCGTTAAGTACAAGAGGGATGGCGCCCCGACAGCCGTGCCATGGACCCTCGGGTCAAGCCCGAGGGTGACAGTGAAGGAGTGGCTGGCGCACAGGGCAACTTCTGCCCCTTTCTTGTCATTGCCGGGCCCGACCCGGCAATCCATGGCGATGCCAGGCGCCATGATTGGGCACTGGCTGGATAGTTTCGCGAGTATCTTTCTTCGCTTGCCGGCACGGACCCTCGGGTCAACGCGGTGACGCGGGAGATGAGGGCGGCAGCGGCGCGGTTGAGGCGCCGCCGCGGCCGCTCCCTCACAGGTCGAGTTGCAGGCGCTCGCCGCCGCCGTCTTCGGGTACGGCCGGCACAGCGCAGCAGATGAGGGCTTCGTCGGGGGCGACGGAGGCCGTGGGCGTCTTGGTATAGGCGACGGCGCCTTCGAGGATGCGGGTCTTGCAGGTGCCGCAGGTGCCGCCGCGGCAGCTGAATTCCGGCTGCAAGCCGCGCGCTTCGGCGAGTTCCAGCAGGGTGCCGCCGCCGGGTTCCCAGCGCGCCTCCTTGCCGGCACCCGCGAAGACCACCTTCACGCTGCTGGTGGCCGGCGCGTGGGCGAGATGGGCCGGCAGTTGCGCCGCCGCATCCGGCTTGCGCGCGAGCGAGGCGGGGCCGAAGGCTTCGGCATGGATGCGGGCATCGGCGATGTTGAGGCCGCGCAGCCCGTCATAGACGCTTTGCATGAAGGGAGCGGGACCGCAGAGATAGAAGTCGTAATCGTTGAAAGGCAGGGCCGCCTTCAAGAGCGCCATGTCGATGCGGCCGGCGGCGTCGTAATCCTCGGCTGCAGCGGTGGCGGGATCGCTGAGCACGCGGACCAGATGCACCATGCCCTGGGATGCCGTCACCAAGGCCGCGATCTCGGCATCGAAGGCGCGTTCCGCCTTGCTGCGCGCGGCATAGAAGAACCAGGTCGGGCGGATGCGGCGCTTGCGGAGGCCCTCATAGACGATGTGGCGCAGCATGGCGAGCATTGGCGTCACGCCGATGCCGGCCGCCATCAGCACCGCGGGACGGGTTTCCCCCGCATCGATGGTGAAATCGCCGGCGGGTGCGCGCGCCTCGATGATGTCGCCGACCTTAACGTTGTCATGGAGATGCCGCGAGACCACCCCCTCGCGCTTGATGCTGAGGCGATAGGCGCTGTCGGAGGGCGCCACCGAGAGCGTGTAGGTGCGCAAGACCGGCTTGTCCGAGCCGAGAGGCGTCACCCGGATCGGCAGATGCTGGCCGGCCTGATGGGGGATGAGGCCGGCGCCGTCGGCCGGTTCCAGGTGGAAGGAGCGGATGACGCTGCTTTCCGGCACGATCCGGGCGACACGGAAAGGTCGCCAGGCCTTGGCGAGCTCTGCCGCCTGAAGGCGCGTCGCGGCCTCGTCCCAGCTGCCGGTCATCAGCGAATTCGGCGACCAGCCGTCGGGCAGCAGCGACCAGCGCAACGGCAGGGCATCGGGGCGATGGACGACGCGGTGCGGGGTGAAGCGCAGCAAACGCTCGGCGCCCTGGAAGGCGGCGATTTCCGGCGAGTCCAGGATGACCTCGGCGGTGCCGGTCAGCTGCAGCAGATCGCCGCTCGCGAAATCGGCGAAGACCAGGCCGGCCTTGCCGTTGAGCAGGATGTTGCCGAGTGTGGCGAAGAACAGGTTGCCGGCGAAATCGGGAATGGTGAGGGTGCCGTCATCGCCGATGCGCACGAAGCCGGCGCGGCCGCCGCGATGCGAAACATCGACCTGACGGCCCGCTTCGGTATCCGCATAGGAGGCGATGAAGAAGGTATCGGCCGACGCGATGACGGCGCGGGCATGCGCGTCGAGGCTGCCGGCGATCTGTGCCGGGCGCGTCGTAAAGGTCTGCGGATCGCGGCCCAAGGTGAAGTCGCGCTGCTGGATATATTGCGGGCAGTTGCCGAAGCTCTGAGTGACGACGAGATCGAAGCCGCTTGCCGCGCTGACGCGGCGGACCGTGCCGTTGAGGCGGTTGCGGCGGCGGCTCTGCAGCTCGATGCCGAGCAGGCCGATGGCCTTGCCGTCCTCAAATCCGGCATCGCCCGGATCAGCCGGATCGCGGACGAGATCCAGATGTAAACGATGTTCATTCGGCGCCTGCAGGAAGCCCGTCGGCCCGGCGCGCAGGGTCGCCCAGGCATCGCCCGCCGCATCCACCGCACCCAGCACCACGAAGGGCAGCAGCGGATAGAAGGCGCGGTGCTGGTCGACGAGATAGTCGCGAATGACGCGGCGGCCGACCCCGTCCATGCGCTCGGCCACGCCGGCCGCGCGCTGCAGGGTGAGTTCGCCCGCATGCCAGGGTGAATCGGCGGGGGATGCGGCAGACGATGTGGGCAGAGCTGCGACCATGACAATGTCCCTTTCTGGGAAATCAGGCTGGCGGGCGGCCGCTTGTGCCGGCCGCCCATTCACTGCATTGCTGTCACTTCTTGGCCGAAAGGCCGGCGGCCGTTTCCTGGAAGGGGACGAAACCCTTCAGCCCTTCGATGCGGCCGAGCCAGGCGCGGACCTGCGGATAGGCCGCGAGATCGACATTCCCCTCGGGTGCGCGGGCGATATAGCTGTAGAGCGCTACATCGGCGATGGTCGGATGGTCGGCGGCGAGCCAGTTGCGGCCGGTCAATTCGGTTTCGATCACCTTCAGCACGGCATGGGCGCGGGCGATGACTTCTTCCGGATTGAATTTGGCGCCGAAGACGGTGATCAGGCGCGCCGCGGCCGGGCCGAAGGCGATCTGGCCGGCGGCGACGGAGAGCCAGCGCTGCACCGCTGCCGCACCCGCCGGATCTTCAGGCAGCCAATCGGTCTTGCCGAATTTCTTTGCAGCATAGACCAGGATGGCGTTGGAATCGGCAATGTATTTGCCGTCGTCTTCCAGCACCGGCACCTGGCCGAAGCGGTTCATGTTGAGATATTCGGGCGTTTTATGCTGGCCGTTCTTCATATCGACGGTGACCACCTCATGCGGCGCGCCGATCAGCGACAGGAACAGGTGCGCGCGGTGGGCGTGGCCGGAGAGGGGGAAGAAATAGAGCTTCATGACGAGGGTCTCCTGGGTTGCATCTGGATTATTGCGGGGGCCGGGGAAAAGGGCGGAAGCCGTCCTCTCTCTCTCCCTGTCGCAGTCAGAATGATTATTTCTCCGCAAAACCGGAAGCGCCCTTGCCGACAAGTTACTATTCCGTAAAATGGAATAATTAAGAGCAGGCGTCTGATAAGCGTAAGCGGGTGGTATGGGAGAAAGTCATGGATCGCTGGCAGGCGATGCGGGTCTTCGTGAAGGTGGCTGACGGCGGCAGCTTCGCGGAGGCCGGGCGGCAGCTCAATCTGAGCCCCCCGGCGGTGACGCGGGTGATCGCCGGGCTGGAGGAGATGATCGGCGCCCAGCTGCTCATTCGCACGACAAGACGGGTGAAGCTGACCGAGGCCGGCACGCGCTACCTGGAAGATTGCCGGCGCATCCTCGGCGACATCGCCGAGGCGGAAGCGGCGGCGGGCGGCGCCAAGGCGACCCCGACCGGCACGCTCGTCGTCACTGCTCCGGTCATGTTAGGCAACATGTATGTGTTGCCGCTCCTTACCGACTATCTCAACCTCTATCCGGCGATGACGGTGCGGGCCGTGTTCCTCGACCGCATCGTGAACATCATTGACGAGGGCATCGATCTTGCCGTGCGCATCGGTCATCTCGCCGATTCAAGCCTCAGCGCGACGCGGGTGGGAACGGTACGGCGCGTGGTGGTGGGGGCGCCCGGCTATTTCAAGAAATACGGCCAGCCGAAGACGCCGGCCGATCTCGCGCGGCACAACATCGTCTCCGTCACCAATGCCTGGGCCTCGCTCGACTGGCGTTTCGGCCGCGACGAGAAGACGGTGGTGACGGTGGCGCCGCGCCTCTACAGCAACACCAATGAGGCGGCGATCGCCGCCGCTATCGCCGGTTGGGGCCTGGCGCGGCCCTTGTCCTACCAGGTGGGGCCGGCGGTGCAAGACGGCAGCCTGAAGATCGTGCTCGCCGATTGCGAGGAGGAGCCGCTGCCCATCCACCTCGTCCATCCCGGTGGCAGGCACGTGCCGGCCAAGGTGCGGAGCTTCATCGATTTTGCGGCGGAGAGGTTAAGGGGGAACAAGCTGGTTAATTGAGAGGAGGGCAGACTGGTGACGGATCTACCCGGGTTCCAGTTTCCATACTTGTCCCACCCTCCGCGATCAGCCGGGCCGAGCCAACTCCCTTCTGAATGAGTCGCATATCGGAATAGCCAGCGCAGTTCCTCGACCTTCTTTTGATTTCGGGCAGCATCTAGGTCATCTCCGATAATGGGAATTATCGGACGTGATCATTGGGGGAGGTTCGATGGAAAGCTCAAATGAAGAGTGCCAAGCTGGCGTCAGAGGCTCGCCAGCGGTTGTGTCCGCACGCTGCCATTGCCGGTTTTGATCCCATTGTTGTGCCGTTAAGAGGCATGTGCTTTCGGATAAGCTGTCGAAAGTAATTGCAGGGTTCGGCTTACGCGGCATGCTGCCGCACGATTTTCCCCTCGCAGCTGAACATCTCATCTGGCGGATCCATGGATTGCCGGGTCAAGAGGCTGCCGCTGTGCGTCAGCCTCTTCCTCGCTGTCACCCTCGGACTTGATCCGAGGGTCCATGGTATCAGCTGCCGAGGTACCATCCGGCTTGCACTTGACCGGGCAACAGTGGGCTTGACCCGGCAATCCATGGCTGAAGCTAGGCGGAACTGCATGATGAAAGAGGAACTGACGCGAGAATTGTGTGGGATGACACCGACGCTGTCAAAAGCAGCGCATGGCCCACATCTCCGCCGAATCGGGAACGACCGGGGCATTCGGCGATCAATCCGCGATGGCGTCGATCTCGCCTCGCCGTATCCTTTCCTCACCATGTCCTCCCTCGCGCGCCCCGCTTTGACCCTTCGCCGGCTGGGGGAATGAACAGGTTCTGGCGTGAGACGGCTGGATATGGCGTAATGCCATCCTCATCTGATCCATCGGCGCTCGCAGGGGCACCAGGCAAGACAGTGACCCGGAAGGCAGTTCTGCCGTCAGGCTTCGCTGCGGCTCTGCCCTGTCACAAAAACGAAAGGACCCGCATATGAAAATCGATCTTACCGGCAAGACCGCCATCGTCACCGGCTCGACCGTCGGCATCGGCTTTGCCATCGCCAAGGGGCTGGCCGCATCCGGCGCCACGGTGGTGGTCAACGGCCGTAAGCAGGCGGCGGTGGACCAGGCGATCGCTGCCATCGCCAAGGCGGTGCCGGGCGCCGACAAGCGGCTGCGCGGTGTCGCCGCCGATCTCGGCACGGCGGCCGGCTGCGAGGCCCTGGTCAAGGCCGAGCCGAAGACCGATATCCTCGTCAACAATGTCGGCATCTTCAACCCCCAGGATTTCTTCGAGGTGCCGGATGCCGAATGGATGCGCTTTTACGAGATCAACGTCATGTCCGGCGTGCGGGTGTCGCGCGCTTACGCGCCCGGCATGGTCGACAGGAAATGGGGCCGCATCGTCTTCATCTCCTCGGAATCGGGCCTCAACATCCCGGTCGAGATGGTGCATTACGGCATGACCAAGACCGCCAATCTCGCCGTCTCGCGCGGCCTGGCGAAGCGCCTCGCCGGTACCGGCGTCACCGTGAATGCCGTGCTGCCCGGGCCGACCCTTTCGGAAGGTGTCGAGGCGATGCTGCAGGACGAAGTCAAGAAGACCGGCAAGACCGCTGACGAAGTGGGCACGGAATTCGTCAAGGCGCATCGCTCCAGCTCGATCATCCAGCGCATCGCGACGGTGGAAGAGGTCGCCAATATGGTCGTCTATGCCTGCTCGCTCCAGGCCTCGGCGACGACGGGTGCCGCGCTGCGCGTCGACGGCGGCGTGGTCGATACGATTGCGTGATCCGCGGCGCGGCGTGCGTGCGGCCCGGGCCGTGCGCACACCGGGCCCGGCGCGGCCATGACATCCTCCGGAACAGGGGGCTATTTTCTGCGTTGACTGAAATATGGGTGAGAGCGTCAAGGGGCTTAGCGTGAGCGCAGAGAACAGGCATCGCGTCGTCATCATCGGCGCCGGTTTCGGCGGGCTGAGCGCCGCTCAGTATCTGGCCGGATCGGGGGCGTCGATCATGCTGATCGACCAGCGCAATCATCATATCTTCCAGCCTTTGCTCTATCAGGTCGCCACCGCCTCGCTGGCGACCTCGGAGATCGCCTGGCCGGTGCGCGGCCTGATGAAGGGACGCGCCGATGTCGAGACGCGGCTGGCGACGGTGATCGGCATTGATGCCGCGGCCCGGAACGTGCTGCTGGAAGGCGGCGCGGCGGTCGGATACGACATGCTGGTCGTGGCGATGGGGGCGCGGCACGCCTATTTCGGCCACGACGATTGGGAACCCTATGCGCCGGGCCTGAAGACCATTGAGGATGCCACGCGGATTCGCCGCCGCGTGCTGTTGGCATTCGAGCGCGCGGAATACGAAGCCGATCCGGCGCGGCGCGCGGCACTGCTGACCTTCGTCATCGTCGGCGGGGGCCCGACCGGCGTGGAGCTGGCCGGCACGATCGCCGAACTGGCGCGCGATACGCTGTCCGGCGACTTTCGCCATATCGACACGCAACAGGCGCGGGTGGTGCTGATCGAAGGCAGCGACCGCATCCTCGGCACCTATCCCAAGGATCTCTCCGATTATGCCCGGCGGTCATTGGAGGACATGGGCGTCGAAGTGCTGCTGGGGCAGAACGTGACGGATTGCACGGCGGATGGTGTGATGCGCGGCGGCGTGGCGGCGGCCGGCGAGCTGTTGCCGGCGCGCACGGTGATCTGGGCGGCGGGCGTGCGGGCCTCGCCGGTCGGGGAATGGCTGCAGGCGCCGACCGACCGCGCCGGGCGCCTGCAGGTCCTGCCCGATCTGACCGTGCCCGGGCATCCCGAGATATTCGTGATCGGCGACACGGCGAGCCTGGTCGGCCCCGACGGCAAGCCGGTGCCGGGCATCGCCCCGGCCGCCAAGCAACAGGGCCGCTATGTCGGGCGCGTCATCAAGGCGCGGCTGGCGGGTAGGGCGCCGAAGGAGCCGTTCCGCTATCGGCACCAGGGCAACCTGGCGCAGATCGGCAAGCGCAAGGCGATCATCGATTTCGGCTGGATCAAGCTGAAGGGCGCCGTCGCCTGGTGGATCTGGGGCATTGCCCATATCTATTTCCTGATCGGTGTCCGCAGCCGCCTCAACGTCGCCATCAACTGGCTGTGGATCCACGCCCGCAACCAGCGCAGCGCCCGGCTGATCACGCAGGGTGAAGGGCGGGGGCAGGGGTAAATGGAAAAATGGGTCGGGGGCTGGCCGACTAGCTGGCCCCCTGTGCCTGCAAAGCGCCTGCGATGCTCAAAGGTTGTGCATGGTGATTCTATTTGGGCTAGCTCATAGCTATTTCACCACCGCTCGGTGGTTCAATAAATGAACACTTGGGGGCTCTTCCTCTTGCCGGCTCACTTCTCGGTCTGCAACAGTGTGGTGCTGACATAGCACTCCTTTTCGTCGTCATCTGATAGCAGTCGGGAAATCGGCATTATGGTTCGCACGCTGGTATGACGGGCGGTGGCGATAATTTTCCAGCCTCTGTCGGTGCGACGTTCGATTTCTTCAGCCGTTATGGAAACGTGCTGCCAAAAGCGTTCTTCTTGCCTGACCGTTTCCCGAAATTCGTACTGTCCAAACTTGACGGGGATCGCCGCAATACATTTGTCCCGGCCAATGACAGCTTCCCACGCCGGCGTATCCTCTAAAAGGGTTGAATCGGCACAATTATGTCTGTCGAGATAGAAGCGGTATTCGGTACCGTTGACCAATTTATGGACGACCGTTCCGGAGAATGCGTAGGAAATGCAAATATCTCCGCATCGATCAGATCCATCATCAAAGAAGATTTCATGAATCCCGAGTTCACCGAAGGTCAAAGCCTTGGAACCGGACCCACCGCATTCGTAACTTACGAACAATAAATTGATTGCAGGGTCTGCGATCACTATGGCGATACAAACAAGTGCAAGCTGCCATCTAATGAGAAATGCCATACCAATAATGACTACAATCGGCAGAAGGATCATCTAACGCTCATGGAAGGAAAAATCTGCGGGCGACAGTTGCCAGCTATCATAAGGTCGCGCTGGACGGGAGATCGCTTTTGGCCCGCAAGTAGCGCTGTCAGGCTTGTTTGTGTTTGCTTCACCTCTCCGCCAAAGCGAGTTTGGCGCCCAGCGCCACGAAGGCGGCGGCGAAGCTGCGGCGCATCCAGGTGAGGATGCGGGGGCGGGCGATGATATGGTTGCGCACCGCCGCGGCGAAAAGGCCGTAGAGCACGAAGACGATGAAGGTGACGGCCATGAAGATGCCGCTCAGTTCCAGCATGCGGGGCAGGGGATGCGCCTCATGCGCATCGACGAATTGCGGCAGGAAGGCGAAGAAGAAGATCGACAGCTTGGGGTTGAGGATATTGATCAGGATCGCCTGCACGATCACCCGGGCGGTCGAGCGCGGGCTTTCCACCGCATCGACGCGCAGCGCGCCGTGCTCCTTCAGCGTCTGCCAGGCCATATAGAGGAGGTAGGCGACGCCGGCATATTTCAGCGTGTGGAAAGCGAGCGCGCTGGTGTGCAGCAGGGCGGCGAGGCCGAGCACGGCCGCCGCCATATGCGGCACGATGCCGAGGGTGCAGCCGAGCGCCGCGACCATGCTGGCCTTCGGTCCCCGCGTCAAGCCGGCCGCCAGGGTATAGAGGACACCGGTGCCCGGCGAGACCACGACGATCAGCGTGGTGATGAGAAAATCGAGACTCATGGTGCTTCTCCCCTTGGAGGTCGCCTATTTCACGCCGGTTGCTTCTATGCGAACGCGACACGCGGAAGGACC
>DATLIX010000107.1:0-18856 GCA_035539215.1 Dongiaceae bacterium
TCCTGATGATCCTATAATATTGGATATCAATGCTTGGTTAAAAGGGGTGGGCCGGAAGAAGCCCCTCCTGCCTGCATCATAATAGGAATGACGAGAACGCAGATGCAAGCAAGGCCGCTGCCAGTCCGTCATTTCCACGCGGTCTCCCCGCATCTTCAATGATCTCCCTGTGCCGACCAGGGGTTTTCGCGATCTTTCCGGCCGATCTACGCTCTGCGGATGCCTCTGCCTAATCCGTCCGTGGCGCACCGCCGATTGTGACAGCCGCACCGCTCCGCTGCCACGCCCTGCCTCCCAGCGTCAGCAAGCGGCATCGAAGAACACCGCGCAGCAGCCGAGGCTGCATCAAAAAGCGTTCAACAGCCCGCCCAGCCCTTCGCCTTTGACCGACAGGACGAAGGTCCCTTTCGGCGTACCCGGATCGCCGCCACCGCCGCGTTGTCCCTCGCGCTCAGTCGGATTCGTGACATGGTCGGGGCGGAAGGCGATACCGGTCTGGTCATATTTCAAGAGGAAGTCGCGGAATTTGATCTCGGTAAAGCCGGTCCGGGCGATGCCTTGCGGCCGATTGTTCCAGGCATAGTAATGGAACGCGCCCTGCTGGCAGCCGGCCGCGACCCAATAAAAGTCGCGGGAATGGAGCTGCAAACCCTGCGGCGCCCCGGTGCCATAGCCGCTGGCCGTCAGCAGGCTGCGGAACTCGGCCACCTCGGCCGGGCTCAACTTCACCTGGCTCTCATGCCAGTTCCACGGGGAAAAGATATCCGGAACGGTGATGTTGAAAGCGTTATTGGCGTTATCCAGCGCCTTGGCGTTGAGGACGCCGCCGCCATCCTGGCCGACATAGAGCTCATAGCTGCGCAATTGCTCGTCATACTGGCCATTATAGACCAGCCGGTAGCGTTCCGAGCCGCCTGCCGCGCAGACTTCCCGGATGTCGTTGCCGTCGAGATAGCTGAACCAGCCGACCTTCCGGACCACGGGATTATTGATGTCGACCTGCTGGCCTTCGTGATAGGCGCAGCCTCCCAGAAGCGACAATCCAAGTGACAGCCGCATCAATTTTGTGAACATTGTTGGCTACCTGACGGAAAAGATTGCAGGATTTTTCTGTTAAGCCAATCTAAACCAGCAGTGCGGTATAGACAAGATTCAGGACTTTCCGTTAGAATCATGATCAAATTTGTCTTTGTCCCGGCGAATTCGCGTCGATTTAGGGGAACTTTCTGATGAGTGTCGGCCGGTCAGCCAGCGTATTCCGCCTCGGGCACCCGTTTTTTGTCAGGCTCCTGACGGCTTTCGCGTTTCTCGCCCTCGCGGTTTCCCTGCTGACGACCTCGCTCCCGGTCAGCCGGGCCGAGGCCAAACCCCTGCAATCCAGCATCGTCATCGACGCCGCCACCGGCACCGTCCTCTCCGCCAGCAATCCGGACGGGGTGACCCAGCCGGCCTCGCTGACCAAGATGATGACCATGTATCTGCTGTTCGATGCCCTGAAGCAGGGCAAGATCCGGCTCACCGATACCATCACCTTCTCCGACTACGCTGCCAGCCGCCCCTCGACCAACCTCGCGGTCGAGGAAGGCGATACGATCGGCGTCGAAACAGCGATCCTCGCCATGGTGGTGCGCTCCGCCAATGACGTGGCGACAGCGGTCGGCGAACGCCTGGGCGGCAGTGAATCGGCCTTTGCCGGCATGATGACGGCAAAGGCGCGCCAGCTGGGCATGAGCAATACCGCGTTCCATAATGCGTCCGGCCTGCCCGATGACGGCAACCGGACGACGGCGCGCGACATGGCCAAGCTCGGCGCCGCCTTGCTGCGCGACTTCCCGCAGTATTATCCCTATTTCTCGCGCTACAGCTTCACCTATCACGGCGTCAACTATACCGGTCATAACCGCCTGGTGAAGACGTTCAAGGGCGCCGACGGCATCAAGACCGGCTATGTGCGTGCCTCCGGCTTCAACCTCGTCACCTCAGCCGAGCAGAATGGCCGCCGTCTGGTCGGCTGCGTGCTGGGCGGCACCACCCCCAGCATCCGCGACCGGCAGATGGCCTCGCTGCTGCAGACCGCCTTCCTGCAGCGCAATGACACGACCGGCCCGCTGATCGCCAAGGCGCAGGACAGCAAGGCCCCGGATAGCAGCAAGTCGATGACCGCCGCGGTGGCAGATGCCCTGGCCGAACCCGCTAATGCCTCGGAAGCGGATGATGCCGAGGACGATAGCGACGGCGCGCCGAAGCTGGCGGCCCATGCCGGCGATACGAAGGGCCTGATGGCCGGCGCCACGCCGGTCAAGAGCATCGGCGAAGGCGATGCCGAAGAAGTGCAGCCGATGCTGAAGCCCGGCACGCAGCTGGCTGCAGTGGAAAGTGGCGCCGCCATGATCGCCCTGCCCGGCAGCAAGATCGTCGACAGCAAGAAGCCGAAGCAGACGGCGGTCGATGACCAGACCACCACTAATGTCTGGAAGAGCGGCAGCACGGGTTACGGCATCCAGGTGGGCGCCTATGCCCAGTACAAGGGCGCCCAGCGCGCCGCGAGCCATGCGACACAGACCCTGCCGAAACTGCTGTCCGATGCCCGCATCGTTATCGACCCGCAGAAGAATGCCGGCAGCACGATCTATCGCGCCCGCGTCGTGGGCCTCAGCAAAATTGATGCTGAGAATGCCTGCCGCCAGTTGAAGGATTGCATGGTGCTGAAGGATCAGTCCTCCGGCCTCGCCATGGATGCCAACTGACCGGCACATTCCGCTGCTTCCGCTTCGCCGGCAAGAATGACGATTTTCCTGATACAGCCCGATATAGACTGGAACGCCGATCTCGCGGCGCCCATCCAGTGCAGGCGGCGTCCGGCATCGCGTCAGCGAATTCGGGCCCGTCGTCCGTTTCTTCTTTCGTCTTGAACACCGAACCGATGCGGGGCGCATCGCGTCCTTTCAGCCGGCGGCGTCGACCTCGGCATAGGTCATCACCATATTGACCTCGGTGCCGTTCTCGGACAGCGGAAGCAGGATGCATTCCTGGCTTCGCACCAGGCCCGATGCGCTGACATAGTCGGCGTAATCATAGACAAAGCAGCGCTGCGTGATGACGATTTCGTAGTTTCGCAGCGACTCCAGCAGATTCTGCCCGACCGCGCATTCCTCGACCGTCCGGCCCGTCGGATTGTAGCCGCGGAAATCGACATCGACCTGACCCACCAGGCGATAGACGAGTTTTCGCGGATTGTGATGTACGTCGACCAGCTGAATGCCGGCAAGCCAGGGCTTCATCTCGACGGGATCGATATCCCGCCGGGACGGCATCAAGCGCAGTCCTCTTTTGGAGGCCCAATATTGATAGACGGCCTGTGTGCGCGGCAGCGACCGCCGCATGAACTCCGCAAGATCGGTGGTCCGCGCATAGGGAAGATCGAGTAAGGAAGAAGGAGCACGCTTCATCTTAGCTTTTTAACCGGCAATCGATAAAAAACCGTCAAGAAGCCGTCAATGCGCCCCGCCGCTCGTCTCTCTCTCTCTCTCTCTCTCTCTCTCTCTCTCTCTCTCTCTCTCTCTCGACGGCCCCCGGCACCGCTCCGACAGCGGCACATATCGGCCTTGACAAACATTGTTCGCTGCCTTGATTGGCACCTGGGCTCAGATTCAGCCAGCGAGAAGCAAACGCCGGGCGCTTCACAGGCATTAAAGCGCGCGGCAGATCAACCGATGATAGCGGCGGGATCACCCCGGGCGGTGCGAAAACCCACCAATCGTGCGAGCATGTCAGCGATCTGAATCGGGCCTGTGGCAACAGCTTTCGACTGCTCCTGCCCGAGGTGGGACGTACGTCGCGCAGTTTCGTTGCCCGACGCGGACGTGTCAGTCATGTGGTTCGCTTGGTGGAGCGCCTGAATCGAAGCGCGTTTGCGCATCTCGCAAATCGCCTTGATAGAGCACGGCCCAATCAAAGAGCGAAAAGAACGGTGCCTGTAAGGTCCGCCCCAGTGCCGTGATCGAATATACCACCGCAATTGGTGACGCCGTGGTGACGCAGCGATTGACCAGGCCGTTTCGTTCAAGCCGCCTCAGCGTCTCTGTCAGCGCCTTTTGCGTAATCCCATCAAGCCGGCGCTTGAGGGCGTTGAACCGCTTCGGTTCCTCGCACAGGGTGGCCAGGACCAAGATCGACCATTTATGGGCGATTTGCTCGAGAACCGGGCGAACGACAGGGATCGTCTCCATCACCCATTCTTCTGTGTAGGGCATGTGGTTTCCTCGCATAGACCTAGGTTATCTATAGTGCCTAATTGACACCTAGTATAGTACTTATACCTTCTCTGCCTGATCGGCGCCCGCCGACCGTCCCAGAGGAGGCAGTTTTGACCAATCTACGTGCGACCACCCTTGGCACCGCCATAGTGACTGGCGCATCATCCGGCATCGGCAGGATCTATGCCGATCGCCTGGCCGCGCGGGGCTATGATCTTGTGCTCGTTGCGCGTTGCGAAGATCGCCTGCGGCAGATCGCGGCAGATATTCAGCAGCAATTTCCGATCCGCGCCGAAGTGCTTGTTGCCGACCTTTCTCAGCCGGTTGGCGTCTCGGCGGTAATTGATCGTATTTCCCGCGATGCTTCGGTATCGCTCCTGGTGAACAACGCCGGCTTCTCCGCATTGAAACCGCTCAGTCAAACGCCCGACGATGTGATCACCAGCATGATCGCCCTGAACGTGACGGCGCTCACCGCATTGTCCAAGGCAGCGCTTGTCGACTTCCGCCAGAAGGGTTCGGGAACGATCATAAACGTCGGCTCGGGTGCAGGTTTCGCGCCCTATCCGGGCATACCGGTCTATGGTTCCACAAAGGCCTATGTGTACCTGTTCACGCAAAGCCTCCAGAAAGAGGTGGAGGGAACGGCCATTCGTGTGCAACTGGTTCTGCCAGGAGCCGTCGTCTCGGAAGGATGGGATGTCGCGGGCGGCGCCGACCTCGACCCGCTGCCCGACAATATCATCATGACGACTGAGGACTGTGTAGACGCAGCCCTGTCCGGACTGGATCAAGGAGAGCGGGTCACATCCCCTTCGCTCCACGATGAGTCGGCGTTGCGCGACTACGAAGCTGTTGCTGATAAATTGCTTCAGGCCATGTTCGATGGAAAGCCAGCCGCACGCTATAGCCTCGGCAAATAATCGGATGATTACGTGGGGCTGACAGCAGCTATAAGCGGTTTCAATAGTTCTCGGACGACAATCGATCCCCTTCGGAAGTGTGTAGCGTTGCCCAGTTGGCACCATCCAACTGCTGCGTAGATATTCGGCTACCAGCACGCGGGAATGCCTTCGGCGCGGAGCGACTGCGGCCAGCGCGGTATGGAGAGCGTCGCGGCTTGAACCGCGGCGCGCTCACTTGTGAGTTTAGCACGGCCTGACCAGCGCCACCCCTGGCCAGCCGCCACGGAACAAGTTCGCCCTGCCCTGGTTGACAGAGCAGAGGTCAGATCAGCGAAGGTGGTTTGTATCATGGCGAAACGAACAACATTCTTCCACGTATATGGTCTCGCGCTTGCGCTGCCGATGGTGTCGTCGCTTTCGACGGTCGGCGCCGCAGCCGACAATACGACGGTGCCGCCGGCGCTCACGACCTCGGCGGGACAGCCTGCGCCGATCGAAACCAAGGCCTATGTCGACCAGGCCGCCGCAGCCGATCTCTTCGAGATTGAATCGAGCAAGCTGGCGCAGCAGAAGAGCAAGAACACGCAAGTTCAAGCTTTCGCCAAAATGATGATACATGACCACGCGGCTTCCACCGCCAAACTAAAGACCATTCTGAAAGCCGGCAGGATGGACGAGCCGCCCTCGACACTCCCTCCCGACCTGCAGACGCAGCTCGACGGCCTGAAGGCGCAGAGCGGCGAGACTTTCGATGCCGCCTATGTCAAGGCGCAGCTGGAAGGGCACCAGGCGGCCCTGCAGTTGCATCAGTCTTATGCCGCCACCGGTACCGACAAGAAGCTGCGCGCCTTCGCCGCACAGACCGCAAAGGTCGTACAGAAGCATCTTGATCACGTGCAGATGCTGGCCAAGAAGCTCAACATCGCGGCATGACCGGTGGCATGGCGGAAACGGTGGCATGGCGGAACCGTTGAAGACCTGGCTGTTCGAGCCGGCCGCATCAACCGACGACCCGCGCTGGCAAGGCCGGCAGATATGGCGGCGGATAGTCGTACGCGATGTCAGCGAGGCGTTCGCGCGCCTGGCGGCCGAGCATTACGCGCTGGCTGCCGTGCGACCGGCGACGGGGCCCGGTAATGAAAGCCCCTCTCCCGTGGCCGGTCCCATAGACGTCAAGCTCTACCGCGCCACAGAAATGGCGGATGACAGCTCGGCTGACACGCTGACGGCGGCTGATCGCAGCAGGAAAGGCGTAGTGGCGGCAGAGAAGCTGGAATAGATGCCACCGGAGCACACGCGCTGCGTTGCTTATTCTTTATGGAAGTGGCTATCGCCGATCAGCAGGGGCGCGGACAAATCGCCAGCACGGGTCATTGCGTGTCCGTAGGCGTCACGGCAGGCAAGCCAGATTTCGGGCAGCCGCTCAATAACCGTCCGCTCAAGCAACCCGCCGCCATGGACATCGAACCCCAGCGCCTTGGTCACCACCGATTCAGGCAGAATAAAGGCCACTTCGCGACGCTGGTCGATTATGGAGGAGGGGCATTGTTCCGGTTGAGGGTGCCGCCGGCATCCGGCGCTGCTTTGGAAAGGCCGAGCGGCGATCCAAGAGGCGGGTTGCAATCAGTCTGCCAGATTGATCGTGGCGCGAACCGGGGCAATGACCTCGCGCTCGAGCTGTGCGACCCATTCCGCCGGAAGCGGCGGCTCTATTTTCGCGATATCCCAGTTGCAGCCTCCCTCTCCTGCCTCCAGGCGTCGGATCCGGACATCGTCGATTCTGCAGGGCAGATCGCCATGCATCTTGCTGAGCAAATAACGTTCCAAAGGCTGCTGATACATTGTCGCTCGAGACATTGTTCCGACCTCGCTGCCGCAATCTCCCGAGACGAAGCATCTCTACTGGCTTCGGCACGGTCAACCTGCAAAATGATGACGGCCGCCTTTCGATATATCCCGAGATGAGTTCCCGATATTTTCGGAAACGGCAGATGACATGCAGATGACAGCCGGGACGACAAGCATCCGGTGCCGGGAAGCGCCAGCCCCCTGCCGCGGCGAACCGTCCCCTTGCTGCACCGCCCGTATCACCGTACCACTGCAAGATGCGGCAGATTGTGGAGCACAGTCATGAAAATGAGAGACCTGCCTTTAGCGAAAGTCTATCAACTGCTCGAGCCGGGTCCCGTCGTCCTGTTGACGACCGCGCGCAAGGGCCGGGCAAACGTCATGACCATGTCCTGGCACATGATGGTGGAATTCGAGCCGCCGCTGATCGCCTGCGTGGTCAGCAATGGCGATTTCAGCTTCGCCGCCCTGAAGGCGACCCGGCAATGCGTCATTGCGATACCCCCCGTGAAACTGGCACGCAAGGTCGTGCAGATCGGCAATTGCTCCGGCCGGGATACCGATAAATTCGCCAAATTCGCACTGACCGCGGTTGCCGCGACGGAAGTGGCGCCGCCGCTGATCGGCGAATGTCTCGCCAATCTCGAATGCCGGGTGGTCGATACGCGGCTGATGAACAAATACAATATCTTCATCCTCGAAGTCGTTAAGGCCTGGACCGATCCCGGCCAGAAAAATCGAAAAACCATTCATCATCAAGGATATGGAAAATTCGTGGTGGATGGACGGGTGATCAGCCTGCCCTCGAAGATGCGGTAGACCGGCGACGGCGGGAAAGTGCGGCCCGGCATCGCAAATATCGCGCGAGCGAAGTTGATCAAGATCAAGGCGGCTTGCCCTGCCAGCCAGCAAAGTTGGCCGATATTATCTCCAAGGCCGTTCCAGGCCTGTCCCAATGGCCGAGGAGGAAAGGCCGGCGGCGAAGCAAGGTCTTTGCCCTGCGCCGATATCTTCGAGAAGAGGAGCCGAACAATGACAAAAACATGGATTCTCGTTGCCGACGCCCATCATGCGGAAATCTGGCTGCGCCAGGATCATCAGCAACCGGAAAAGGCCGACGTGCTGGCCCCGACGACGCAGCATCGGTTTGCCCGCGAAATCGGCTCGGACAAGCCCGGTCGGGCAATCGCCTCCAGCGATGGCCGCCATGCGTCGGTAGAGCCGCATGCGGATCTGCTGGAAGGCGAGCATAAGCAGTTTGCCCGCGAACTGACGGAATTCCTCGAACGCAGCCTGACCGAGCACGGCTTCGATCGTCTGGTCGTCATCGCCGCGCCGAAGATGCTTGGCCTGCTGCGCGCCTGCCGCACCCAGAAGCTCTCGCCCCTGGTCATCGCCGAAGCCGCCAAGGATCTGGTCAAGTCGCCGGCCGAAGATGTGCGCGCCGAGATCCTCGCTTTGCTATCCTGAGGCGCCAACGCATCCCTGCCGCAGGCGCCTGAATTTGTCGCATGAAACAGCCGCTGATGCGGCTTCATTCAAGGTGATCCGGTCCTCCCGGGGAACAATTGACCTAACGCAACGACCACGCGACCTTTCAGCACGAAACTTTCCTTACCTTCTGTCCTAGTGGAGCATCTTCATGTCTTATAAAACGATTCTTGCGGCCGTCAGCGGCGGAGCCGCCAGTGCCGGTGCCGTTGAAATCGCCTGCCGCCTGGCGCAGCGTTTCAGCGCTCATCTCGAAGGCTTTCATGTTCGCATCGACCCGGTGCAGATCCTCGCCTCGTCCATCGACGGCGTCGGCATGCCCTTGCCGACGGAGTGGATCGACCAGATGACCGACGATGCAATCGCTAACGCCGCCAAGAGCAAGGAGCTGTTCAAGGCCGGTCTTGCCCGTCATGAACTCAGCCTGAAAGATGTGCCGCCCGTGACCCCGGCCGCCGCCACTTGGCGTGAGGAAATCGGCAGCGCATCCGACTTGCTGGCGCGGCGCGCCCGGTTCTTCGATCTCGCCGTGCTCGGGCGCTCGGAACGTGTTGCCGGCAGCTCCTATAGCGACGCGATCGAGCAGGTGTTGATCCAATCCGGCCGCCCCGTCCTGCTGGCGCCGGCGGAAGCACCCAAGGTTATCGGCGAATCGATCGCGATGGGCTGGAATGGCTCAACCGAGGCGGTGCGGGCACTCAGCGTGACGCTGCCGCTGCTTACGGCCGCCCGCGCGGTTACGGTCATCACCGTCGACGCGGGTGCCGAGCAGGATGTCACCTCGGTCATTGAATATCTCAACTGGCATGGCGTCACCGCATCCCATCGCGGCGTCAGCCCGGTCGCCGGCGCCGGTGCCGGCGAGCAGCTTCTCACCACCGCACGCGACATCGGGGCCGATCTGCTGGTGATGGGCGGCTATGGGCGCGCGCCCTGGCGCGAAGTCGTCTTCGGCGGCGCCACACACCAGATTCTCAAATCAAGCCTGCTGCCGATTCTGATGGCGCACTGAACCGTCGGACGGACGAGTATCATAAGGGAGCAGCGGAGAAATTCGCCTGATCGGCAACAAGCCGAGGCGAGCTTCTCCGCTGCTCGATTTTGCGATCGCCGCCCTGACTGACGGACGGACGGCGATTTTCGCGGCGATCAACGGGCGGCCAGCCCCGTCGGGCCGCGCTGCACCTGTTTCAGCAATCAAGCGATAAAAGCCCGGGCGCAATGCGGTGCGCAGGATGCGATGCTCTGCGGTGCGGTCGGCCGCTTGCAGCAAAGCCATATGCGCAGCCACGGCGCGGCGAGGACATCAAAGATGTCCTCGCCGCGCCGTGGGAAGGGGAGCAGCCGAGATATCGTATTCTGAGATTGCCCTCTGCGCGAGGCGGGCGGCACCGTCGGTCGATGACCGCCGGCTTGCAAGTCATCGTGGCAGGGACACGGCCGGAGGGGCGGCGTCCCTGCCGCTCATGGTCAGAACTTGTAGCCGAAGCCGATACCGGCGATCCACGGATCCTCGCTCACTTGCGCCTTGATCGAGCCGTTGACCTTCACCTTGTTGTTCAGCCACAGATGCTTGAGGTCGGCGTTCAGGTACCAGTTGCCGGCGAGACGCACGTCGATACCGACCTGCGCGGCATAGCCGATCGAATTGGAATAGCTGACCTTGTCGACGACACCGCCGCCGGCATGAGCATTGTAGAAGATGGTGTAGTTGATGCCGCCGCCGATATAGGGGCTGAAGCGCGCTTTCGGCAGCGGATGGAATTGCAGGGTGAGGGTCGGCGGCAACAGCCAGACGCTGCCGAGATCCACATTGCCCAGCGAGCTGTTACGCACAGAAACATCATGCTTGCTGGTCGCGGCAATGAGCTCCAGGGCAATGTAATCGGTGATGAAGTAGGAGAAATCTACCTCAGGCACCATTTCGTTGCTGATACGCGGACTGCCGCCGATCGTATTGATGCTGCCATGATCGCGGGGGATGACATCGATCCCGCGCAGGCGGACCATGAAATCGCCGGCGCTCTTGCCGTATTGCGGTTCCGCCTTGGGCGCCGGCGTTGCCGCCGGGGTTGTCGCCGGCGTGGCCGGACTGGCTTCGTCGCTGCGCGCCGAGCCTGCCGCCGCGGTAGCGGCAAGGCAGAGCGCGGCTATGTAGAGGTGCTTTTTGAAACTCGCCAACATCTTTTTTTCCCGTTCCATTGGGACGTCCCTGCCGTCGCATGGTTCTGCGGCGGCTTCACGCCGGCCCCAAATCCGGATCGTGAACGACAGTACTTTTGCCCCTTTGACGTCGGGAATTCTTGATGTGGATCAGAAGCAGCCGCGCCACTTCGCCGCGCCCCTGGCGTTATGGCGCGGGCTGATCTGCAGGCGTGATGCAGGAGGGCGGGCCTAGCATACGATTATAATCGCCGCGGCATTCGCCAATGAGATTATAACCGGTGGGATTATAAGAAGAGAGACGGGTTCGGACGGCCGCCCTGGAGCGGCAGCATGCGCGGCATATCTGCTATGCGAGGCCGGCTTCCCGGTGAAGCCGGCGGCTTGGGTCCAACCGCGGCGCTGGCGAAATCGCAGCACGCCGCAGAGACGAGGCGATGCCATGATCCGTGCGACCTTGAAGATAGCCATCCCCTGCTTGTTTATCGCCGTATGGACCGGCGGCGTGTCGGCACGGGCAGAGGACGCGCCGCTATCGAATTTGAGCGCCGCCGACCGCAAGCAGATCGAGAGCCTGCTGGGGAGCGGCATCATCCTCCAGCCCCTGCCGGGAGCGCCTTTGCTGGCGGCAACCGACTATCTGCCGAAGAAGGGCAACAAGTTCACTTATACGGTGATGGAGAAGGGCAAGAAGAACCGCGACGAGATTCACACCATCGTGCCGGTTCAGGAGCCCGGCAGCAACGAGACCTTTCGCTATGACAGAAGCGGCGTCGGGCGATCGAGCTTCGTCCCCGAGGGCGAGGGCCTCGCCGTCGACCGGGAATATGACCTCGACAAGCAGGTGGTCTCCACCTTCAACCCACCGCAGCCCCTGATCGTCTCCGGCCTGGCGCCCGGCGACAACCGCGAATCGCTCATTGCGGTGGCAGTCGCCGATATTGCCGACCCCAACGACATCGACTATCGCGGCAAGCTCAAGGTGACCTATAGCAATCTCGGCCGCTTCCGGATCAAGGTGCCGGCCGGCACCTACGATGCCGATCTGGTCAAATGGACTTATGCCGGCGATATCGGGCCGGCCAGCGTCGAAACGGCGCAATATCGCTTCATCGCGAAAGATGCCGGCATGGTCGCCATGGTGCAGTGGCGCAGCGTTTCCGCGGTGCTGATCTATCACGAGCGGAGCCGGGTCGCCCGCATGCTGCGCAAGGTCGAGTAGCGCCCCCGCGGGCGCCGGCGGCACCGGCAACCAATCCCGCAGGGATTGCCCGGCATAGCTCGAGCGCCCGGATCCTTGCTGCGCGGGGCACAAATCTGTTCTTTGTTCGTTCCAGATGTGCTAAATCCATCCAATCGCTTTGCGCGGCCCGGCGGATATCATGGACAGCACTGACCTTCTCACCGTTGCCCCCCATCACAGCCGGGCGTCCGGCGGCCACAAGCGGGGGCCGGATGGCGCTCCCTATCTTGATAAGCTCAACCCGGCGCAGCGGTGCGCGGTGGAACATGGGGTGTCGGCGGCATCGGGCGGCCATGTCGGGCCGCCGCTGCTCGTCATCGCCGGGGCCGGTTCGGGCAAGACCAATACCCTGGCGCATCGGGTCGCCCATCTGATGGTCAGCGGCGCCGATCCCGCGCGAATCCTGCTGATGACCTTTTCGCGCCGCGCCGCCAGCGAAATGATCCGGCGGGTCGAGCGGATCGCGAGCCAAGTGCTGGGCGGCAAGGCGGGCGCCATGACGGGCGCGCTCAGCTGGGCCGGCACCTATCACGGCATCGGCGCCAGGCTATTGCGGGAATATGCCGAGCAGATCGGCATCGACCCCGGCTTCTCCATCCACGACCGGGAAGATTCCGCGGACCTGATCAATCTCCTGCGCCACGAGCTCGGCCTCTCGAAGCGGGAAAGCCGCTTCCCGACCAAGGCCACCTGCCTTGCCATCTATTCGCGCTGCGTCAATGCCGAGATGCCGCTCGAGGCGGTCCTGCAGAGCTGCTACCCCTGGTGCACCGACTGGGTGAACGAATTGCGCGATCTCTTCGCGGCCTATGTGGAGGCCAAGCAGCGCCAGAACATCCTCGATTATGACGACCTGTTGCTTTACTGGGCGCAGATGGTCAGCGCGCCGGATCTCGCACAGGAAATCGCCGGCCGCTTCGATCACATCATGGTCGATGAATATCAGGACACCAACCGGCTGCAGGCCTCGATCCTGCTGGCCTTGAAGCCCGACGGCCACGGCCTGACCGTGGTCGGCGATGACGCGCAGTCGATCTATTCGTTCCGCGCCGCCACGGTCCGCAACATCCTCGATTTTCCGAAAGCCTTCACGCCGGCCGCCGAGATCATCACCCTCGACCGCAACTACCGCTCGACGGCGCCCATCCTGGCGGCCGCCAACGCGGTCATCGGCTTTGCCAGCGAGCGCTTCACCAAGAATCTCTGGACCGAGCGGAAATCGAACGACCTCCCCAAACTGGTCACGGTGCGCGACGAAGCCGACCAGGCGCGCTATGTGGTGGCGCAGATTCTGGAAACGCGCGAAGCCGGGGTGCTGCTCAAGGAGCAGGCCGTGCTGTTCCGCGCCTCGCATCACAGCGGCATGCTGGAAGTCGAGCTGACGCGCCGCAACATCCCCTTCGTCAAGTTCGGCGGCCTCAAGTTCCTCGACGCGTCGCATGTCAAGGATCTGCTGGCACTGCTGCGCTTCGTGCAGAACCCGCGCGACCGCGTGGCCGGGTTCCGCGTCATGCAGCTGCTGCCCGGTGTCGGGCCGGCCTCGGCCCAGGCCGCACTCGACCAGATGGCCGCCAGCCTCGACCCGATCCGCGCACTCACGGAAGCAGCGCCGCCGCCCCGCGCCACCGGCGCCTGGCAGGACTTCGTCGACGTGATCACCGGCCTGTGGTTGGGCCGCGCCGGCTGGCCGGCGGAGCTGGAAGCGGCGCGGCGCTGGTATGAGCCGCATCTGGCGCGCATGCACGAAGACGCCGAGATCCGCCTCGCCGATCTCATCCAGCTGGAGCAGATCGCCAGCGGCTATCAGACGCGCGAGCGCTTTCTGACCGAACTCACGCTTGATCCGCCGGATGCCACAAGCGACCAGGCCGGCGTCCCGCTGCTCGATGAGGACTATCTCATTCTCTCCACCATGCATTCCGCCAAGGGCCAGGAATGGAAGTCGGTCTTCGTGCTGAATGTGGTCGATGGCTGCATCCCCTCCGATCTCGGTACCGGAACCTCGGCCGATATCGAGGAAGAGCGGCGGCTGCTCTATGTCGCCATGACGCGCGCCAAGGACGACCTGCAGATGATCGTGCCGCAGCGCTTCTTCACCCATGGCCAGCACGCCCAGGGCGACCGGCATGTCTATGCATCGCGGACCCGATTCATCCCGGCGGCCCTGTCGGCCCAGTTCAAAGCCACCACCTGGCCCGTTGTCGCCGGATCCGGGGTCGGCGGTGCAAAGACCGGCAAGCCGGGCGAGGCCGTCCGGATCGATGTCGGTGCCCGCATGCGCGACATGTGGCGCTGACGTCTCCCCGGGCAGGAACATGCCCCGCAGACCGGGGGCGGCGTTTATCAGACGTTAAGAACGAAGACATATCTTGGCGGAAACCGGGCCTATGCCTTGCCGACAAGCCGTTCCTATGTCGGCCGGGGCAATCTTTACTTGCATGAGCGTAAACCGACATGTCCTCAAGCCGCATTTTGGATGATGTATCCGGCCTGCTGCGCGCCGCTTCCCGCGCCATCGAAGACACCTTCGTCGGCATCGGCAACCGGCTCGAATCGGCCATCGAAATCCTCGATCGGCTTAGCCAAACCTTCGACAACCTGCAGCGCGACCTGTCCAGCGAGGATCTGGCGGTGGCGACGCAGTCCATGGGACAGGTGGCCAAGCGCATCGCCGCTCTCGCCATCCATGACGACGGCGTACCCGAGGCGCTGCAGGACATCACCGCCAAGACGGTCGCGGTCGGCCAGCGCCTGAACGAGATGCACAAGGCCGTCAAGGCGGTCGATGTACTGGCCGTCAACGCCAAGATCGCCGCCGCGCATATCAGCTCCGCCGGCGAAGAATTCATCAGCTTCGCCGACGAGATCGCCGCCGCCCTGAAAGTCGCCGAGGGCAATCTCACCGATTTCGGCAGCGAGCTCGGCCAGGTCATCGCCACCTTGCGCGACGCCTCGCGCAGCCAGGCCGCCTTGCGTCAACGTCAGGCCGACGCCGCCACCACGGTGCCGCGCGCCCTGCAGCTGAGCGTCACGACGATCGGCGACCGCAATGCCGAAGCCTGCAAGGCCGCGACGGTCATCCAGGAGAAGACCGGCGAGGTGGCGCGCCAGGTCGGCATCGCCGTCACCGCCTTGCAGATCGGCGATTCGACCCGCCAGCGGATCGAACATGTCGAATATGCCATCGGCCTGTTCCAAAGGGCGCTGGGCGGCACCAGCAAGTCGGGGCAACCAGCGCCGCAATCCGGCTTCACCATACCCACGCATCTGGAGACAACGGAACGCGAGGCCATCGCCGCGATCGGCGCCGAGCTGCAGGTCGAACAGCTCGCCGATACGGCGGGCGAACTCGACAGCCAGCTGCAGCGCATATTGGCCGTGCTGACCGCGCTCACCGGCGACGCGCATGAGATGGCGGCGCTGGCGCGGCGCGCCTATGGGGCAAGCGGCATCGATGGGGGCACCTTCCTTGACGATCTCGGCGACAAGGTCGGCCAGGCCAATGAACTGCTCCAGGCCCTGACGACGGCGCAGCACGAAGCCAATGGCGTCGTCCAATCCGTCATGACGGCGGCGGGATCGCTGACCGGGCATATGAAGTCGATCCAGTCGCTGGAATCCGACATCCGGCTCATGGGCCTCAATACCACGCTGAAATGCAGCCGCCTCGGCAATGAGGGCCGATCGCTCACGGTGATCGCCCAGGAGCTGCGCAGTTGCTCGAACATCACGGCGAGCGAGGCGGAAGCCATCATGGAACTGCTCGATGCTGTGACCGTGGCCGGCACCCAGCTTTCCGCGCGCGAAACCGGCGCGCAAAGCGCGGAGACGCAGGCCATCCTCGACATCATGCGCAACTCGATCGACCGCCTGCACAGCGTCGGCGGCTCCCTGACCGGCGCCCTCGCGACGCTCTCCGGCGACACCGAGAGGGTGGTCACCCTGCTCGATGAAACCCTGGCGAGCGTGACGGCGCATCAGACCATCAGCGATACCTTGCGGCGCTGCGCCACGGCCCTCGCCGCCATCGCCCGTCCGATGGCGCCGGAAGACGACCGCCTCAAGGATGTTCTCGCGGATCTGCAGGCGACGCTCTTCAAATCCTACACCATGGTGCAGGAGCGCAAGATCCATGCCCGGGTCCTCGGTAGCGAGGATGACAGCATCCTCGCCGCGCCGATGGCAGCACCCGCGGCAACCAGCGATGCCGACCTGGAAGACATGCTGTTCTGAAACTGCTGCCCGTGAAAGGTATCGGACGCTGCGCCTATCCGGCTGCGCAGGGCAGGGCCTAGCCGGCTGCGCCGGGCAGGGAATCGGCGCTGACATGGACGAGCTCGCGGACAGTCGCCTCGCCGGTTCCGGTATGAAAGGTGATCTGCCGGCCGAGGCTGCCGCCGGTGCGCTGGACCGTCACGGGGATGCGATGGGCCCGCATGCGCGATACGGCCAATTCGACATTGCGTTCCCCGACCGTCACCTGTGCGGCACCCAGCGGAAAGACCGAAGCGCCGCCGAAGATCTTCGCCTCGAGATGATGGTTGCGGCTGCCGAGCTCGCGCATTCTGCGCACCAGCAGGCCGATGGCGGTGATGCCATAACGGGCGTTTCCGGCCTCGGCCTCCACCTGTCCGTCGGGCAGCACATAGTGATTGATGCCGCCCTGGCGCAAATGCGAGTCCCAGAGGCAGAGCGAAACGCAGGACCCTAAAATGGTCGAAACCAGCGCCGGCTGCGCCTCGCAATAGATATCGCCCTGCAGCAGGAAGAGGCGCGTGACGGGCCCTTGTGTCCGCACCCTATCCTCGGCCGACCCGGGTGATTTCCATGGCCAAGGAGCCGAGCGGCATGACCTTGTCGACGCCGCCGCGGGCGATCGCCTCTTTCGGCATGCCGAAGACGACGGAGGTCGCTTCGTCCTGGGCGATGGTATAGGCGCCGGCCTCTTTCATCTCGCGCAGGCCATGGGCACCGTCATCGCCCATGCCGGTCATGATGATGCCGACCGCGTTGGCGGCGGCATATTTGGCGGCCGAACGGAACAGCACGTCGACCGAGGGGCGGTGGCGCGACACCAGCGGGCCATCCTTGATGGCGACGTAATATTGTGCGCCGCTGCGCTGCAGCAGCATGTGGTGATTGCCGGGTGCGATCAGGGCGCGGCCGCGCCGCACGATATCGCCGTCGGCGGCTTCCTTGACCTCGATATCGCACAGGCCATTGAGGCGGCGCGCGAAGGCCTCGGTGAATTTCTCCGGCATATGCTGTACCACGACGATGCCGGGTGAATCGGCCGGCAGCGCCTCGAGCACCACGCGCAGCGATTCCGTCCCCCCGGTCGAGGCGCCGATGCAGATGACCTTTTCCGTGGTCCGCAGCATGGCATGCTGATGCGCCGGCGCCGGCAGGATGACATCGGCCGACAGCTTCTTCTGCGGCTGATGGGTGCGGGCCGATCGCGCCGGCAGGCGGCTGATGCGGGCCTGCGCCGCCGCCTTGACGACATCGCAGATCCGCAGGCTGGATTCCTGGAGAAACTGCGCGGTGTCGACCCGCGGTTTCAGGATGACATCGACCGCCCCGGCTTCAAGCGCCTGCATCAATGTCGCCGATCCCTCCTCCGTCAGCGACGAACACATGACGACCGGGATGGGGTGCTGGCTCATGACCTTGCGCAGGAAGGTGATGCCGTCCATGCGGGGCATCTCGACATCCAGCGTGATCACATCCGGAATTTCCTCGGCGATGCGCTTGGCGGCGACGTAAGGATCGGCCGCCGTCCCCATCACCGCGATGGCGGGATCGCTTTGCAGGACCTGACTGAGTGTTTCACGCACCGACGCCGAATCGTCGACGACGAGAACGCGGATCTTGCGCGTCATACCGACCTAGTCCCGCTGGAACACGGTCGGACCGACCAGTTTCAGCGGCAGGTTGAAGCCGGCCAGGGTCTCGGAATGGCCCATGAAGAGATAGCCGCCCGGGCGCAGGTGATCGCACAGGCGGCTCAGCACGGCAAGCTGGGTTTCCTTGTCGAAATAAATCAGGATATTGCGGCAGAAGATGACGTCCTGATCCTTTTCAACCGGATAGTTGTCATCCATCAGATTGAGGCGCGCGAAGTGGACCTGTGTGCGCAATTCCGGCACCAGGCGGATGGTGCCGCTGCGGCGGTCCTTGGCCTGCATCACATAGCGGCGACGCAGCTCCCCCGGTATCGGCGCAGCCATGCTTTCCGGATAGATGCCGAGGATGGCGGATTCCAGCACCTCGGTGCAGATATCCGTGGCCAGGATCGACGAGCGCAATTGCGGCCAGGTCTCGCGTGCCTCCAGGAGAACCATGGCGATCGTATAGGCCTCCGCCCCCGTGGAGGCGGCGGCACTCCAGAATTTCAGCGGCGCATTGCCGCGCCGCCCATCCAGCAAGGCCGGCAGTACCTGCTGGCGCAGCAGACGGAAATGATCCGGTTCGCGAAAGAACTCCGTCTTGTTGGTGGTCACCGCGTCGATCAGATGCACGGCCTCCTGATCGAGACCATTATCCTCGAACAGATACCGGCAGTAATCGGCAAAGCTGGCATGGCCGGTGGCCCGCAGCCGGCGCCGCAGCCGGCCTTCAAGCATGGTGATCTTGTTGGGCGGCATCTTGATGCCGCTATAGCCCTGGATGAACCGGCTGAGACGCTCGTAGTCGCGCCGCACCAGCCCACCCGATCCCAGCAGGGTCGAGGGTATCGTTGCAGTCATGCGGGTCGCTTGAGCCGCCGTCATGCGCGCTCGAACTCCGCATCGCGGCTATCGGGTCCGCCGGTTGTGAGGTCGAGGGCAAAGCCGGTCCGGCTGCGGCCGTTCAGGCTCTTCGCCGCCACCGCAACCTTGGCAGGGGCGGCCTTGGCCGCCGCCGGGGCATGATGGCCATTGCCCTTGGCCGCCGGACGCAGCGACCCA
>DATLIX010000108.1:0-12276 GCA_035539215.1 Dongiaceae bacterium
CATAGAACAGGTTGCCGATGCGGCCCATATGCGGCAGACGGCTCATGGTGATCGCCAGCATGCCGCCCCAACCGTAATCGATGCGCTTGTGCGCGAGCTGCGGATAGACCCGCAGCATGTAAGGGCGCACGAAAGCGGCGACGTCGCGCGGCGGGGTCGGCGTATAGGCCTCGCCGCCGCCGAACAGCAGGCGGCGATCGGCCGAGAGGCGATAATAGCTGACGACGAATTTGGTGTCGCAGACACAGGCGTCGTTGGCGATCAGCGCCGCCGCCTCGGCTTCGCTCAAGGGTTCGGTGCCGATGATGTAATTGGCGATCGGCATGATCTTGCCGGCGATGCGCGGCTCGAGATCGCCGAGATAAGCGTTGCAGCCGAGCACCACATAAGTGGCGCGCACCTGGCCCTGGCCGGCGTGAACCACATGCCCGCCGGCAACCGTGTCGATCGCCGTGACGGTGCTGCGGTCATGCAGCACGGCGCCGGCCGCCATCGCCGCGGTGGCCAGGCCCTGCGCATAATTCAGCGGATGCAGATGGCCGCCGCCGCGATCCTCGATGGCGCCATGATAGAGATCGGAGCCGATGATGCGGCGGGCGGCGGCACGATCGAGCAGGCGCGCCTGGCGATAACCCATCTGCTGCTCGAGGCAGGTAATCTCCTCTTCCATCCAGGCGAGATCGCGGCCCTTTGAAGCGGCCAGCATGGTCCCGGATTTGAGATCGCAGGCGATGCGGTGGCGGGCGACGCGTTCGCGGATCAGGCCGCGCGCTTCTTCGGAGAGATCGAACAGCGCCTTTGCGCGCTGCAGACCGAAGGCGGCGATGAGATCCTGCGGCGATTTGCGCAGGCCGGTATTGATCTGTCCGCCATTGCGGCCCGAGGCGCCCCAGCCGATCTGCGCCGCTTCCAGCAGCACCACCTTGTAGCCGCGTTCGGCCAGATGCAAGGCGGCGGAGAGGCCGGTGAAACCGCCGCCGACCACGCAGACGTCGGCGCTGACATCGCCGCGCAACGGATGCAAGGCAGAGAAGTCATTGGCCGTCGCCGCGTAATACGAGCCAAGCGGATGGTGGTGATGCGCCGTCATGTTACCCCTGAGCGTGCCGTGTGACGGCACGGATGGCGCGCCGTCAGTCAGCTTGCCGGCAAGATAGGCGAGGCCGAACCGACTTGCCAAGCCGCGGCCGCGCAGGGCTGCTCAGGCAGCGCTGCAGGCCTGGTTGATTTTGCGCAGGATCCTGTGCAGCCGGCTCTCCTTGAGACCGATATCATCGAGATGTTCGACGGTATTGCGCAGATAATCGATGTTGCGGCCGGCCGAGCCGCAGGCCTTGCCGATCATCGCCACGATCTCGTCATCGGACAGCTTGCCGGCATATTGCCAATGATGCGGATCGGCCACGTAAGCGAGACCCTGCTGCCGGACGCCGTCGGCCCGCAGCAGGGGCAGCCATTTCGGCTGATAGCAGCCCGATACCATTTCGCGGTCATGCAGATAGGCAGCGGCGTCGGCGGCATCCGCGGCGGCGATCCGATAGAGCCGCCCGCGACACATGCCGCCGCGATCGAGGCCGAGGACCAGGCCCGGGCAATCCTCCGAACCGCGATAATGCGTCGAGCGGATGCAGAAGCTGCGGTGATAGCCGAACAAGGTCGCCGGCCAGACATCGGCATAGATGAAATCCGGCCGCCACATCAGCGAGCCGTAGGCAAAGACATAAAAATCCTCGCCCGGCGCCGGCACGATCCGCCGGCTGTCGATCAGATCCTGTTCGGAAGATATCGCCGTCGCGGGACGGTCGCACCGTTGCTCGGTCATCGCCACTGCACCACGGACCCGCGCGAGGGGAGCTCCGGAGGGAGGAAAACAGGAGACGGGGGCACGGCAGAAAGCCGATCGGCAAACCGATGGCAAGCACTGGCCGATGAGATCGGCGCCCTGGGCAACTCTCGCAGCCCGTATTCCGGCTGCCTCACAATATTTGCACGCATCGTCTGGCATCTTCCGGCCAATCCGGATGGACGACCCCTCCGGCTTGCTGATCGGGCTACCTGGCACAAAAAGCTGGACAATGCGTGCCATGCCCCCTAGCAGTCGGATAACCATAACAATGCTGGATGCGGGGTACAATAATGCAGGCTGCGAAATGACCTCGTCCCGTCGCCGAGTCTTTCTTTATGGCCTGGTTTCAGCCGTGGCGGCCGGCCTCCTGGTCGGCGGTTACGGCCTTTATTGGCAGCAGGTGGCCACAAGGCTGGAGGCGGGCGTCGGGCAATGGGCGGCCGATCAGCGCAATGCCGGCGCCACCGTCGATTTCCATTGGCGGGGTATTTCCGGCTTTCCCTTCGCCTTTACCGCCGATTTCACCGGGGTCAACATTCTTGGCCGTCTGGGCGGGGTGGCCCTATCCGCCCGCACCGACCATCTGCAGCTCAACATGTCGCCGATCGATCTGAATGTGGTGCGCTTGCTCTGCGACAGCCCGCTGACCGTCATCGTACCCGGCCTCAGCCTTGGCCAGAACGCGGCCACACCGGCCACCGCCCAGGGAACCGGCGCCCCGGTGCCCGGCACCCAGGCAAGCGGCGACCAGGGTAGCGGCCAACAACCCACCGATAGCCAGTCCGGCGCCCAGCAGCCCGCCCCTGCCCAGCCGGGCGCAGTCCAGCCGGGTGCGGCCCAGCCGAGCGGAGCGCGGCTCATCCTCGACCAGGCGGACGGCAATATCCGCCTGCGCGACGGCAATCCGGTCGGCACGACCATCGACGTCAGCAGAGGCAAGCTCGACAACGGCCAGAGCGTGCTCTCGGCCGCGAGCCTGCATCTCGACGTGCAACTGCCGCCGACCCAGCCCCATGATTTCAATGATCCCGCGGCAACCGTGGCGATCGCCGTCAGCGGCGTCGATATGCCAGCCAATGTGCCGCAGCTTCTTCCCGGTCCAATTCTTCAGGCCGATCTCGCCGGCACCATCAAGGGGCCGCTCCTGCCGCCGCCGGGCGTGGAGCTGCCGCACGATCTGGCCGGTTTCCTGGCCCACTGGCGCGATGCCGGCGGCGTTCTCGATCTCAGCAAGTTCGACTTCGCGCAGGGTCCGCTCAGCCTGACCGGCAATGGCACGCTGGCGCTCGACGCCAACCTGCAGCCGATCGGCGCCGGCAAGATCACGGCGACCGGCCTTGGCGATCTCATCGATCTGCTGGCCGCGCGCGGCGCCATGCATCGCAAGGATGCGGGAATCGCCAAGGCGGTCATCAACGGCATGGAGAAACCGGGCGCCAACGGCCGGCCGGAAGTGACGATCGGCCTCAGCATCCAGGACAGCGTCGTCAGCTTCGGCTTCGCCAGGCTCTTCAAACTGCCGCCCGTCATCTGGCCCTGAGGCAGCGCGGCGTGCCGGGACCAAGAGGGGCCGGGCTCACGCCGCTTCGGCCGGATTGGTCCGGCTGCTGCTTTGCCACGGCCATCGACCCTCAATCTCCAACACCAGGCTCCAACTGAGGAACGTGCGGATGACCACCAGACCCGCCAGGACACCGAGGCTCAGGAAGCTGGGCTCGACGGCAATGGTTTTCACGATATCTGCCGCCACCAGCATCTCCAATCCGAGCAGCAGGGTTCTGCCGATACGAATCTTGAAGCGCTGGTAATCTGAGGCCTCGGCATGCTTCTGGCCGAAGCGCATGGTGGACCAAGCAATTCCACTGACGATGATGACGACACCGAAGATATCGATACCGTCGCCGACGAAGCGAATCCAATGATTGATGAAAGCCTCAACATCAAAGCCGCCGGTCACTGAGTCGTTCATGACGGTCTCCTGCCCAGGCGTTGCGCACCGGCGCGCCGATCGCCGCCTATGCGCCTGGCCTATCCATGCTCAAGGTGCCGCCCAGGCCCTGGAGATCGGGAATTCGCGCCAATGCCAGATCTTCCGGAAGCAGATCCAGCTTCTCCAGCATGCGGTCCAGCAGAATGAGCTGGATCCGCAACGCCGCACAACGGGCCGGCGGCAGTATTTGCTGAAGGCTTTCGATCATCGCCCGCAGCCGCCGCGCGACCTGGAAATTTTCCGCGCCATAAAAGCGGATCTCGCTGAAAGTCAGCTGCACGAAATCTTCCCAGTCCGGTGTCCGGAAGATCACGCGCAACCGTCCCGTCCGGTCGCATATCTCCTCGGCAAGCAGATGGCGGCTGCCAACCACGCCGAGGAGATGCTGCAACTGGTCAATGGCGAGAACCGCCGTTGTCGGGTCGTTGATCGCCTTCGAGAGCGCCTTGATCGCGATATCGACGATGATGCGGAAGGCAAAGGTTGAATCCTGCTCGATTGTTCGTTCGGCGCCCAAAGCGACAGCACCCCGCAGCCTGCGCTCATCGATTGTACGGCCGCCATACAGCCGGAAGAGCGGTTGACCCGTGCCGACGAAGTCGCCGACATGGGGAACGAATTCGATAATGGCATCCGCTTTCGCCGCCAGTGCGGCAAGGGCCCGCAGATTGACTGCGAGCACGATGGCCGATTTGCCGGGATGGGTGGTAACCCGGTCCGGCGACGGCAGTTTTCGCGGCGCGGCGGTGGCAGCGCCGTCCCTTTCGGCCAGATCCGGATAGACGCTCGCAATGACCGCGCATCCCTCCTTGCCGACATGCGAGATAATACTGACCGGCCGCAGCAGCCGCGCCGCATAGTCGATCAGATACAGGAAGGCGGCGATGGAACCGAAACCCAGGAGCCCCGCCAATCCGGCCACACCTTGCGGAATCGCCGCATCCTGCCGCGCCAAGATACCTGCGGCAAACAACAAGGAGAAAATAAACAGACCGACGGTAAAGCGGATCGCGTTGTCGCGCAGCAGGGTGGCCGCGATGATGCGGGGCGTCAGCTGCCCGCTGGCAACCTGGATCGCGACCAGCAAGGAACCGAAAGTGAAGACGACGAATGTCAGCGTGAGAGTGACAATCGTCTCCAGCACGGTGCGCGTTCCCGCCACGCCCCAAGGCGAAAGCGGCACCCAGGTAAACCAGGTATCAACGGCATATACCAACCGTATCGCGACGAAATAGAGAAGCAAGGTGACGAATGGAATCACCCAGAGCGACGACCTGATATAACTCTTTACATTGTACCACTGATTCCAGCGCATTTCTGTCGGCTCCGAGCAGCGACGCGTCAGGTTCGAGGCAGCACACGACCAAGCTGTCCCGGTGCGAAAGGTCGGCCGCACGCAATCATTTATTCTGGCACCCATTCCCGCCGGCGCTTCTTGAGACAGGTCAAGGTGGCGCAGAAATATCGGGCAAAACGCCATGGTTCGAGGTGCGCGGGCCGGATGGCCGCCTGCGCGCCAGCCTCTGCGACTGCTTTGCGCGCGGCTTTGTGCTCAAAAAAACAGCGGCATTTTATTGCCGCTGTTTCGTTCGCTTGATGGCACCTGGCAGGAAGGCTCCGGCAATACCCGCCGGATGCTGCCGTCGTGACCTCTCTGCCTCAGCGGCGGACGCGGAAGTTCTCGAACTGCCACGGATCGCCGAGATCGAGTTCCGGCTCCGGGAACAGCACGTTGCGATTGCGCAACGGCGTCCAGTCCGAGCGCTCGCCCACCACCGGACCGAGATAGGGCCGGCAGATTTCCATGATGTATTTGTAGTCGACCTCTTCCGGCTCCACCACGCCGCGATTGGGATTCTCGATCAGCCACATGGCGCCGGCGAGAACCGGCGAGGCGATCTGGATCGAGGTGGCGTTGTAGTCGGGGCCGAGCAGCTCGCGCGCTTCGTCGATGGAGAGCTGCGAACCATACCAATAGGCGCCGAAATCGCCCATCAGCAGGACGCCGAGTTCATCGATGCCTTCGACGATCTCGTGATTGAGCGGGCGGATCTTTTCTTGCAGCCTGAAGCCGCGGGCCTGGAATTCGCGCACCGACAGCACCGCGTCCTCGCAGGGATGATAGGCATAGTGGACGGTCGGGCGATAGACCGGCTTGCCGTTCTCATAGACGGTATAATAGTCGGCGGTGGAAATGGATTCGCCGTGGGTGATCAAGTAGCTGATCATCGGGCCGCCGACCGGCGTCCAGGAGCGGACCTCCGTGACGCAGCCTGGCTGGCGCAGATAGATCGCCGCCTTGCAGCCGACCTGATGCTCGTGGCCGAGATCCGGCAGCTTCTTCTCATGCGTGCCCCAGCCGAGTTCGGCCGGCTGGCAGCCTTCGCCGACGAAGCCGTGAATCGACCAGGTGTTGCAGAATTCGTTGGGCCGCTTCGGATGATCGGTGACCTGCAGATCGTGCTCGGCGACATGGATGACCCTGACGCCGAGGGCCTGCATGAGCTTGGCCCATTCTTCGCGGCTCTTCGGCTCGAGCGCATTCTTGCCGGTCTGCTTGGCGAGATCGAGCAAAGCTTCCTTGATGAAATGGCTGACCAGGCCCGGATTGGCGCCATGGGTCGGCAGGGCGCTGGGGCCGTCCTTCGGCCAAGACTTGGCCAGTTCCAGCAGGCTGTGGCGCAGATAATAGTTGGTGCGCTGGTCTTCCGGGATCGACTTGTTGTCGTAGTAATTGGCCCAGGGCTCGATGCAGGTGTCGAGATAGAGGACGCCGTTCTTCTGGCACCAGACCATGATGTCGATCGACGAGACTTCGACCGACAGATTGATGATGAGATCGCCCTTGGCGGTGAATTTGTCGAGCGTCGCTTCCAGGTTGCCGGGCACGATCGGCTGGATGAGATAATTGACGCCCTTCTTCACGAAGCGGGCGATATCGGCGCTGTGATCGTCGGCATCGACGACGGTGATGCGGCTGAGCGGCATGTCGAAGTGTTTTTCCAGCAGCGGCATGGTGCAGCGACCGACCGAACCGTAGCCGATCATCAGAATACGTCCGCCATACGAGATTTTTTTTGCCATTCTCGACCTCATTCAAACAGGCAGGTGATGTAGAAATCTACAACGGGATAGTGCTCGGCGACCGGCCATCGACCGGTTGCGCCGCTTCGAAAACTCAAACTGCGACTGTCAGATGCGCAGGAGCGGAGAGCGCGGCGCCAAGAGCTGAGGCAGAACCGCTACGTCCAGGGCCGATCTCGATCGGCGTCGAAATAAGGGAAACTGACGGCTTGCCACGCGGCGATCGCGTCCGAATTGTTCCCATCGTGTCATCATGATCGACTGCCCCCTCTCGGGAAATCGACCCGCTTGCCGCTCTTCGCTCCATCCGAGGCGAAGTCTTGATTATCGGCTCGCGTGTCGGTCACGCCAAAAAGGACGCCCCGTCGTTGCATAACCACTGGAAACCGGCCGTCGGAACCCGAATCTCTCGGTCGTCCGGCCTGGGCCATAGGCACGTGCGTGTGCGTCAATAGCCGCGACTTATGCGAAAAAAGCCGGGCAAGCAAGTGAATTTTCAGGCACGCCGCCTTTGCAACGCGCCTGCCGGAGACGATCCGCCGGTCGCGAACGCTGGAAGCGCGTCGGATAGCGGAAGGCAGGCATTGGAAAGACTGGAAAAAATGCACGCCGGCGGACGGCATCGCGCGCAGCGAGAATGATTGGTTAACGATCGCGGTCGAAGAGCACGAATTCGTGGGCGATGGAGCGCTCGACCAGTTCGCGGAAGACGCCGGCGATCAAGTCCGCGTCGATCCCCTGCTCGACCGCCGAACGGCGCACTTTGGCCAGGACATCGTTGACCCGCTCGTCATCACGCACGAGATCGCGGCGCGGCTTGATGCGGGCGGCCTCGGCAATGAAATGCAGGCGGTCGGCCAGCAGGGCGACCAGCTCGCGGTCGATCGCGTCGATCGCCTCTCGCACCTCCGCCATGTCGGCGCAGGTTTTGCGTCGATGGTTGCTCATCTCAAGACCTCTCTGCTGTCCGCTCACCGGCTCAGGCCTGCTTGGCATCGATGATACTGCGCCGGACGGCACGGGTGCGGGTGAACCATTCCTGCAGCTTTTCGCCCTCGCCCCAGCGAATGGCGCGCTGCAGCGCCGTCAGATCTTCGGTGAAACGCCCCAGCATTTCCAGCACTGCGTCGCGATTGTTCAAAAAGACGTCGCGCCACATGACCGGGTCCGAGGCGGCGATGCGGGTGAAATCGCGGAACCCCGAGGCGGAGAACTTGATCACCTCGCTTTGCGTCGATTCCTCAAGCCCGGTCGCCGTGCCGACGATGGTATAGGCGATGAGATGCGGCAGATGCGAGGTGATCGCCAGCACCTGGTCATGGTGCCCCGGCTCCATCAGCTCAACCTGGCTGCCCATGCCTTCCCAGAGATGGCGCAGCTGCTCGATCGCCTTGGGATCGGTCCCGGGCAAGGGCGTCAGAATGCACCAGCGGCCCTGGAACAATTCGGCAAAACCGGCGCGCGGGCCGGAATATTCGGTGCCGGCGATAGGATGGCCGGGAATGAAATGCACCTTGTCCGGCACATGGGGGCCGAGATCGCGCACCACCGCCTGTTTGACCGAGCCGACATCACTGAGGATGCTGCCGGGCTTCAGGTATTTGGCGAGTTCCGGGGCGAGATCGCCCACGGCGCCGGCAGGCACGCAGACGACGGTGAGATCGGCGCCGGTCACGGCAGCTTCCACCGTGTCGCAGACCTGATCGCCGAGCTTGAGCTCGGCGGCGACAGCGCGGGCCTCCGGATCGATGTCGTAGATCGAAATGGTCCTGGCCAGACCCTGGGCCCGCATCGCATGCGCCATCGACGAGCCGATCAGCCCGATACCGATCAGGCAGACCTTGTCGAAAATGACCTTGCCCTGCGGGCTCGTCGCCGGCGCGGCCGTCTCTCGTTTGCTGGTCTCTGGCGTTGTCTTTTGTGTCGTCATTGCGTTGCCGCCTGTTTGACGAAATCGCTCAGCGCTTCGGCGCAGACCCGCAAGGCCGGTTCCTCGGCGATGGTGATGCGCAGGCAATGCGGCAGGCCGTAGGCGCCCATCTTGCGCGCGAGGACCCGGCGCGTGCGCAGGAAAGCCTCGGCCGCTTCGGCGCTGAGCCGGGGTTCGCTGGGGAAGCCCACCAGCAGGAAGTTGCAGACGCTGGGATAGGCGATGAGGCCGATCTCCCGCACCCGGTCAGCGAGCCAGGGCAGCCATTTGTCGTTATAGGCCCTGGCCGCGGCGAGATGCTCGGCGTCGCGCCAGGCGGCGACACCGGCAATCTGCGCCGGCGCCGGCGTGTTGAAGGGGCCGCGGATGCGGTTAAGGACATCGGCCACCGCCGGCGGGCAGAAGGCCCAGCCGAGCCGCAGGGCAGCCAGGCCATAGATCTTCGAAAAGGTGCGCGAGACGACGACATTGTCGTGACGCCGCACCAGGTCATTGCCCTCGGCATAATCCGCCTTGCCGACATATTCGGCATAGGCGGCGTCGATCACCAGCAGGACATCCGGCGGCAGGCCTTCACGCAGCCGCACCAGTTCGGAGAACGGAATATAGCTGCCGGTCGGATTGTTCGGATTGGCGACGAAGCAGATACGCGTGCGCGGCGTGACATGGGCCAGCAGCGCATCGACATCGGTTGTCAGATCCTTCTCGGGTGCGGCCACCGGCGTCGCCCCCACCGATTTGGCGGCAATTGGATAGACCAGGAAGCCGTGCGCCGAATAGAGCACTTCGTCGCCGGGCCCGGCATAAGCGCGGGTCAGCAGCTGCAGGATATCGTCGGAACCGGCCCCGCAGACGATCTGCGCCGGATCGGCATCGATGCCGGCAGCGATGGCCGCGCGCAACGCATTGGCGCCGCCATCGGGATAGCGATGGATTTCCCCCGCCACCTTGGCATAGGCCGCCATGGCCGCCGGGCTGGGCCCGATTGCGCTTTCATTGGAGGACATCTTGTAGATCGGGCCCTCGCCCGGCAGATGATGCGCGCCCGGCACGTAAGCGGCGATGTCGAGGATACCGGGACGGACAATCAAGCTCATCTGAAACAATCCTTCATGCGCTGAACAATATGCTTTGGCGCCGGCGCCCGCACCATATTCCGGATTCCGGCGGCCCTCAGCCGCGCCGGGCAGCTCCCAGCTCCTGTGCCGAAAACGGCACGGCATAACTGCCGATCACGGTCAGATGGGCGCCTTCCAGCTGACCCTGGGTGAGCGCCGCCAGCGGCGCCTGGGTGCCGGCGGCATCCTGCACCGACAAGGAGCCCGCCAGCGCGCCGGTCGGAAAGAAACCCTCCACCTCCACCAGATGGAGATCGGCGCCGACATGGGGGCTGCGCCAGGCCGCAAAGAAGGTCGGCACCAGCCCGGCTTTGGTCACCGCCGTCTTCAGCGCGCTGCGGCTCATCTCGCGGCTGGGCTCGACCACCAGGAGGCTGCGGTCATGGCCGGTCGGTTCATTCATGGCACGGCCGATGACGAGCGCCTCGACCGGGCTGCCGCGATGATTGCCGGCATCGCCGAAAGGCAGGCGGCCCATGACATGCGGCCCGCCGGCCGCCACGAGATGCCGCCACCAGGGGTCGCTGTCGTCCTCGCGCGGCACCGGCACCACGCCGACCGTGGCATTGCCGTCCTGCACCGCGCCGAGCACCAAGCCGACCCGGTCGAAACCGGTGACGGCGACACGGCTGCCGTAGTGATCGCGGGCGATATCCCAATAACCGGGCTCGCTGTCGGGCGAATAGACCGCAACGGCGAAGGGACCTTCTACCTGCAGCAGCGCCGAAATCAGTTCGCGCCAGAGCCTGACGATGACAGCTTTCGGCAGCTTGCCGTTATGGCGCGCGACCAGGCGGCGCAAAATCTGGGCTTCCCGGGCCGGGCGGATGAATTTCGCCCCTTCGGCGGGATTGCTGCCGACCGGCTGGCGCTCGGCCTTGACCTTGCCGACCTGCACCGCCAGTTCGCACCGCCGCATCAGGAGATCGTGCAGCTGATTGTCGACGGCATCGATTTCCTGGCGCAAGGCCGCCAATTTCTCTTCAACACTCGCCATCGATCTGCGATCCATCCTGAGTTTCGTCAATCAAGCACTGCACAAAAGCCGCCCCGGCGCCCGTCCGAATGCGTCGCCCGATGGCAGCGCAACCGGCATGGGCCGTTTGTCAGCGGCATGCCATCTGCGGCGCCCGGCTTCGGGGGCTCAGTGATAGACTCTGGCCGGGCGCTTTGCCAGGGCGAAAATACCGCAGGCGCCGCAAAGGAGGGCTGCAGGTCTGTGCGGTCCGACGGCGGTCGAGACGGCGCCCAGGCAGGCCGAAGAGCCAGGATGGAAAGGCAAAGAAATCATTGACATGGCGGGGATGGCCCGCTTCAGTCAGCGACCACGAAAGGCGACCGGCCCGGCGCCCGGCGGCCTGTGGCCGTCGAGCCGCGCGTCGCTGCCTGAATTAGCGGAGAGAACCGGCTTCAAGGCCTGCCGGTGCGGGGTGCGACAGAGCTTGTCGGTCGCCATCGTTCGGCTCTTCCGGAGACGCACAAGGACGCTGCCGGGTCATGGCAACTTTAGTAGGGAACCACACCGCCGCCCAAGGCCTGACGATGCCGGGCAAGCGCCTCGATTTTGCGGCCGACCAGCCCCTGTCGCTGGATAGCGGGCTGAGTTTCGGCCCGTTTTCGCTGGCCTATCAGACCTATGGCACGCTCAATGCCGACCGCAGCAATGCGGTCCTGATCTGCCATGCGCTGACCGGCGATCATTTCGTGGCCGAGCAGCACCCGATTACCGGCAAGCCGGGCTGGTGGACGACCCTGGTCGGCCCGGGCCGGCCGATCGACACCGACCGTTTCTTCGTCATCTGCTCCAACGTGCTGGGCGGCTGCCTCGGCACCACCGGCCCGGGCGACACCAATCCGGCGACCGGCAGGCCCTATGGGCTAGGTTTTCCGGTCATCACCATCGGCGACATGGTGCGGGCGCAGGCGCGGCTGATCGACCATCTCGGCATCGACCAGTTGTTCGCCGTGGTCGGCGGCTCGATGGGAGCGATGCAGGTGCTGCAATGGGCGTCCGCCTATCCGCAGCGCGTCTTCGCCGCCGTGCCGATTGCCGGCGCGGCTCGCCATTCGGCGCAAAACATCGCCTTTCACGAGGTCGGGCGCCAGGCGATCATGGCCGATCCCGACTGGCGCAACGGCGATTATGCGGCCCAGGGGGTCAATCCCGGCCGCGGCCTGTCGGTTGCCCGGATGGCAGCCCATATCACCTACCTGTCGGAAGCCGCCTTGCACCGGAAGTTCGGCCGCAACCTGCAGGACCGCACGGCCGTGACCTATGGCTTCGACGCCGATTTCCAGGTGGAAAGCT
>DATLIX010000109.1:0-5463 GCA_035539215.1 Dongiaceae bacterium
CTATAAGCAGCTGCTCGAGCTGCCCTATTACAACACCTTCTTCAAGACCACCCATCCGCCGGTGGCGGAGCTCTCGAAGCTGCTGGTCGATATGACGCCGAAGCAGTTCAATCAGGTCTTCTACGGCCAGTCCGGATCGGACGCCAATGACACCATCGTCCGCATGGTGCGCACCTATTGGAATTTGAAGAAGCAGCCGAAGAAGAAGACCATCATCAGCCGCACCAACGGCTATCACGGGTCCACCATGGTGGCGGCCTCGCTCGGCGGCATGAACTACATGCATGCGCTTGCCGATCTGCCGCTGCCGGGCTTCGTGCATATCCGCCAGCCTTATTGGTATGGCGAAGGCGGCGAGGCGACGCCGGAGGAATTCGGCAAGCTGGCGGCCAAGGCGCTCGAAGACAAGATCCTGGAACTGGGCGCCGAGAATGTCGCCGCCTTCATCGGCGAGCCGATCCAGGGTGCCGGCGGCGTCATCATTCCGCCGATGAGCTATTGGCCGGCGGTGCAGGAGATCTGCAGGAAATACGACCTGCTGCTGATCGTCGACGAGGTGATCTGCGGTTTCGGCCGTACCGGCCACTGGTTCGGTTCGGAATATTTCGGCATCGACTCCGCCGACTTCATGACCACCGCCAAGGGCATCACCTCCGGTTACATGCCGCTTTCCGCCGTCATGGTGTCGGACCGCGTTGCCGAGGTTCTCAACAGCGGCATCGACTTCTGCCACGGCTACACTTATTCCGGCCATCCCGTTTCCTGCGCCGTCGCCATCGAGAATATCCGCATCATCCGCGAGGAGAAGCTGGTCGAGCAGGTGCATGGCGAGACCGGTCCCTATCTCGCCAAGCGCCTCAAGGAACTGCTCGATCATCCGCTGGTCGGCGAAGTGCGCAATGTGGGCCTGATGGGCGCCATCGAACTGGTCAAGGACAAGAAGACCCGCAAGCCCTTCGAGCCGGTCGGCGATACCGGCACCATCTGCCGCGATCATTGCTTCCGTCTCGGCCTCGTCATGCGGGCGACCCGCGACACCATGCTGATCTCGCCGCCTTTGACCTGGACCAAGGGCGATATCGACGACTTCATGAAGCTGACCAAGGAAGCGCTCGACCTCACCGCCAGGGATCTCGGCGTCTGATTGCACGTTATGCGCCGGAAATGAAAAGGGCGGGCTTCGACCCGCCCTTTTTTATTGCCAGGTGATCAGCGCGGTTTGACGATATAGGCGCAGCGCTCGGCGCCGCTGACGATATGGTCGGTGCGGGTGACGCTGACATCGGGGCCGAGGGCATGCGCGAACAGGGCCAGCTCCGAGCGGCAGAAGCCCTGGCAAGTGGCGGCCGCGGCGCAGATCGGGCAATGCCGCTCGATCAGCAGGATGCCGCCATCGGGCATATCCTGCAGTTGCGCCATATAGCCTTCCGCCGAACGCTGCGCGGCGAGACGCTTGGCGCGCTGCTTCACCGGCCCGTCACCGACCAGTGCGCGATACTGCTTCTTCGCCTTCACTTCGCGATGGCGGATCACCCGGTCCAGTCCTTCCTCGCCGAAAACCGCGCGCACCGCGTTGATCAGTTCCAGGGTGAGGCCGGCATGGTTTTCCGGAAAATAGTCATGGCCCGCCTTGGTCAGGATCCAGAAACGTTTCGGACGGCCGACGCCGAGCCTGCGGTCCTCATGCGCGACCAGGCCGCGCTGCAGCAACCCGGTCAGGTGCTGGCGCGCCGCCACCGGCGTGATCTTCAGGAATTTGGCGATGGTGTCCGCATTCTGCGCGCCGCGCAGTTTCAGAAGGCGGAGAATGCGGGCTGTGCTGCGCTGCGTCATGGATTCATCCTGGCATGGAGCCTCTAATAAGAAAAGTATTTGCTTATTAAATTTTCAAGCTCTAGCACTGATCCTGGTGAGGGAGCGAAACATGCAGCTGGCAAGCGACGAGACATTGCGCGAAGTTCGCCGGAAGGTGAGCTGGATCGAGTTGCTGTTCGGCGCCAAGGCGCGCATCACCTGGACCATCTCGATCGGCTGCGCGATCCACGCTTTCGGCTGGTTCCTGGTCTCCACCATCATGCCGAGCGTCATCCTGCAGCTCGGCAAGCCGCAATTGCTGAGCTGGGGCACCACGGCCTTTCTCGCTTTATCGATCCCGGGCAGCGCCAGCGCCGGCTATCTCAAGGGGCGCTTCGGCATCCGCCCGGTGCTGATGGCCGCCGCTGCCATCGTCATCGTCGCGACCAGCCTCGGCCTCGTCGCCCCCAACATGACGGTCTTTCTGCTGGCTCGCGCCATTCAGGGCCTCGGCGACGGCATGGTGCTGGCCTTCTGCTACATCATCGTCAGCGAAGCTATGGAACCGCAGGAGATGAACCCGGCTTTCGGCATTCTCGCCGTGGTCTGGGCCGTCGCCACGCTGATCGGCCCGGGCCTCGGCGGGCTGCTGACCGACTGGTTCTCCTGGCGCATGGCCTTCATGCCGATGCTGATCCTCTCCGCGCTCCTGCTGGTGCTGGTGGCCACGGAGCGGCGCATGCCGCGCAAGGTCGACAGCAACGGCACGGGCCTGCCGTTCGGCCGGCTGGCGACGCTGGCGATCGCCATCGGCGCCGTCTCGGTCGCCGGCGCCGGCGAGACGGGCATCCTCGCCGTCGTGCTGCTCGGCGTCGCCCTGGCCCTCGTGCTCTATTGCTTCCACCTCGATCACCACAGCGCGCAGCGGCTCTTCCCGCGGCACCTGCTCTCGCTGCGCCGCACCTCCATTCTCGGTGTCTGGATCCTCGGCTTCATGTTCGCGTCGGATTCCGGCCCGCCCATCTACATGACCTATTTCATCCAGGTGGGACACGGCACCTCGGTCTTCTTCGCCGGACAGTTCGCGGCGATCACCGCGCTCGCCTGGTCGGTTGCCGCCATCGCCGTCAGCCATCGCGGCGGCAGCTTCGGCCGGGCGATGCTGTTGACCGGACCCGCCTGCCTCCTCGCCGGCTTTGCCGCCTTGTTCTTCTGGCAGCATCTGCCCCTGGCCGTCAGCGGCATCGCCATGGCCGTCATCGGTTCCGGTTTCGGGCTCAGCTACGCTTTCTTCACCGAGCAGATCATCGCCCATGCGCCGGAAACCGAACGCGATGTCACCGCCGGCGCGATTCCGACCCTGGAAAGCACCTGCGCCGCCTTCGGCGCGGCGATTGCCGGCCTGTTGGGTAACCTCGCCGGCTTCGGTGGTTTCGGCGCCCGGGATATCCCGCCCGCCGTGCCGATGACCGTCTTCGGCAGCAGCGCCCTCGGCGCGGCTTTCATCCTGTTCTGCGCCTGGCGTTTCTGGCGCGGCATTCGCGCAGCGCCGCGGCCTTGAAGCCCGCGGAAGATCCGCAGCCCCCTGCCGGTGCGGAACAGGTGATCAAGACCGGGATCAGGACCAGTAACCAGGAGATGTGTCGATGAACGGCCCTCGCCCGCTCTCCGTGACAGGCCTCCGGGAAAGGACCTTCATCGACGCAGCAGATGCGGCAGATGCGGCAAATAGCCGTCATGGGTTGCATAGAAATTAACGATCCAATCTTTCTTTTAAATCTATTTTACAAATGAAGCCCCCTGCGGTCATGTCGAGGTGACAGATCACCGCAGACCGGTCAGCCGGTCTGTCGACAGGCGGGAGGGTGTCCATGGGCCGATTGGGCGCAATGATGAGCGAACCGGAAGACGGGCGGAAAGAGATGCGGATGCAGCAGGCGGCACCGGCCAGCACGCTCGGGAACAGCAGCACGCGCGGGGACGACCAGTGCGGACACGATCAGCGCGGCGACGGGGCTCGCGACAGCAGCGTTTTCGCGGCGACCGAGGTTCCGGCGGCGGATTTCGTCGCCGCCATGCGCGCCAACGTTACCCCGGTCAACTTGGTGACGACGGACGGCGTTGCCGGCCGCTTCGGGCTCACCGTCTCGGCCGTAAGCTCAGTTTCGGCCGAGCCGCCGCTGATCCTCGCCTGCCTCAACCGCCGCAGCCCGGCCGTCGAGGCCATCAGCCGCAACGGCGTCTTCTGCGTCAATGCGCTCAATGCCGATCAAGCCCATATCGCCGATTGCTTTGCCGGCAGGCCGCGTGACGACGCCCAGCCTTTCGACTTCAGCTGCGGCTCCTGGCTGCCCGGCCGCAGCGGCGCCCCGGAACTGGCCGGCGCCGTCGCCAGCCTCGATTGCACGGTCTTCGCCCGGCATAGTGCGGGCAGCCATGAGATCTTCATCGGCCGGGTGCTCAGCGTCATCAGCCGCGCACTGCCGCCTTTGCTCTATTGGGACCGCCAATACGGCAAGCCGCATCCGCTGATTCAATGATCATCCGCTGCTAGACTGTCGAGGCGCCGCGCTGAATGCTGCGGCGCCTTTGGCGTGCCGATCCATCACCCTTCACCGAGAGCCGAGACCTGTCATGAGCCGCGATCCCCGTTACGATATCCTGTTCGAGCCCGTGAAGATCGGGCCGGTCATAGCAAAGAACCGCTTCTACCAGGTGCCGCATTGCAACGGCCTCGGCTATCGCGACCCCTCCGCCGTGGCCAAGATGCGCGGCATCAAGGGCGAAGGCGGCTGGGCCGTCATCTGCACCGAGCAGGTGGAACTGCACCATACCTCCGAGATCACGCCTTTCATCGAATTGCGGCTGTGGGACGACCGCGACATGCCGGCCTTGACCAAGATGGCCGACGCGATCCACGCCCATCAGGCCCTGGCCGGTATCGAGCTCGCCTATAACGGCATGAACGGCGCCAACTTCTACAGCCGCGAAGTGCCCCTGGGACCGAGCCACCTGCCGATCGCGACCTTCACCTATGATCCGCTGCAGGCCCGCGCCATGGACCGCCAGGACATCCGCAACCTGCGGCGCTGGCACAGACAAGCGGCGATCCGCGCCAAGAAATGCGGCTTCGACATCATCTATGTCTATGCCGCCCATGGCTTCAGCATCCTGCAGCATTTCCTGTCGCGGCAATACAATCACCGGACGGACGAATACGGCGGCAGCCTGGAGAACCGCATGCGGCTGCTGCGCGAGATCACCGAGGACACCCGCGATGCCGTCGGCGACACCGCCGCCGTCGCCGTGCGCATCGCCATGGATGAACTGATGGGCACCGAAGGCATCCACAAGGCGGAGATCATGGAAGTGATCGAGCGCATGGCCGAGGTGCCGGACCTGTGGGATCTCACTTTGAGCGACTGGAGCAACGATTCACGCACCTCGCGTTTCACCGAGGAAGGAGCTGAGGAGCCCTATGTCGCGGGCGTCAAGAAGCTCACCAGCAAACCCGTGGTCGGCGTCGGGCGCTTCACCTCGCCCGATATGATGGTGCGGCAGGTGAAATCCGGCATCCTCGATCTCATCGGCGCCGCGCGTCCCTCCATCGCCGATCCCTTCATCCCGAAGAAGATCGAGGAAGGCCGCATCGACGACATCCGCGAATGC
>DATLIX010000110.1:0-5520 GCA_035539215.1 Dongiaceae bacterium
TGGCTTCGCCTCCGCTCATCGCCCCATCCTCTTGTTATAGACCGTGTCGAACCAGACGGCGCCGATCAGAATGAGGCCGATGAAGATCTGCCGCTGGGCGCTGGGCACATCCAGAAGCACCATGCCGTTATCGAGGCTGGAAATGATCAGCGCGCCGATCACCGCGCCGGGGATCGAACCGAGGCCGCCCGCCAGCGAGGTGCCGCCGATCACGGTGGCGGCGATCACATAGAGCTCCTGCAAGGTGCCGATGGAATTGGCACCGGAATTGAGGCGTGCGGTGGTGACGACGGCGGCAACGGCGCTGAGCGAACCCATCAGCGCGAAGATGGAGATCAGCAGCCGACGTGTATTGATGCCGGACAGCAAGGCCGCTTCGGGATTGCCCCCATAGGCGAAGACATAGCGGCCGAAGCGGGTCCGCGTCGCGACGAAGGTGAGCACGATGACGATGGCGATCAGGATGAGTACGGGAATGCCGATGCCGGTCGCGATCGGCGTGCCGGCGGCGTCACGGTTCGCCGGATCGGGATAGGAATTCATGGTGAAGACGAAGGCTGCGATCGCGGCGATGGAGATGGCGATCTTCAAACCGTCGGCCCAGATCGGCGTCTGCGTCGCACCATAGCGCTTGCGCTGACGCCGGGTGTTCTGCGCGTTGAAGATCACCCAGATCGCGGCAATGATGCCGAGAATGGTGCTGGCAGTCGGGCCGATCGAACCGCCGATGCCGCCGCCGAGGCGTTCATAAGTGGGATTGAGCGGCGAGATGGTCTGGCCATCCGTCACCAGGAAGGCGGCGCCGCGATACATCAGATAACCGGCCAGGGTGACAACGAAAGCCGGGATGCCGGCCAAAGTCACCCAGCCGCCCTGGAAGATGCCGACCGCAACACCGAGCGAGATACCGGCGACGATGCTGATGATCCAGCCAAGCTGGCTGTCATTGCTGAAGACATGCACCTGGACATAGGCCGTCACCATGCCGGTGAAGGCGAGCAGCGAGCCGACCGACAGATCGATCTGGCGCGCGACGATGACGAAGACCATGCCGCAGGCCATGATCGCCGTGACGCAGGTCTGGATCGAAAGATTGTAGAGATTGCGGGGCGTCAGAAAGATGCCGTCCGTCAATAGTTGCAGAACCAGCCAGATGACGATCAGCGCCAGCACCATCGAGCTGAAGCGCGGGTCAACCCCGAGTGTCCGAAAGAAACGCTGCATCACATCCCCGCGAAGAAAAACCGTCTTTTCAATAGAAGAACGGCGGGAGTGAGAGGCCTTCGCCGCCTCGTCACGCCCGCCGATTTCAGATCAGAATGCTATTACTTGCAAGCTGCCGGCGCCGAAGCGGCATCGACATTGGCGCAGACCTGATCCTTGGTCGCCCATTTGGCGTCGATCACCACGTTAAGGTTATCCTTGGTGATGGCGATCGGCGTCAGGAACTTCGATTCGATCGCGATCTTCTTGCTGCCCTTGTCCCAGCTCTGGGCGCCGGCGATATCGGCCGGCTTGGTGCCCTTGGCGAGGGCAACGGCGATTTCCGCCGCGTTCTTGCCGAGCTCGCGCGCATCCTTCCAGACCGATACGGTCTGCAGGCCGCGGGCGATGCGGTTCAGGGCCGCGATGTCACCATCCTGACCCGAGAGCGGAATGCCGACGAGGTTCTGCGCGGCCAAGGCGGCAGCGGCGCCACCGGCGGTGCCGTCATTGGAGGCGACGACGGCGTCGACCTTGTTGTTATTCTTGGTCAGGATCTGTTCCATGTTCTTCTGGGCGATTTCCGGCGCCCATTGATCGGTATACTGCTCGCCGACCACCTTGATCTTGCCGGCGTCGATTGCCGGCTTCAGCACTTCCAGCTGGCCCTGATGCAGGAAGTCCGCATTGGGATCGGTCGAAGCGCCCTTGATGAAGACGTAATTGCCTTCCGGCTTCGCCGTCTCGACTGCGCGGGCCTGCATGCGACCGACCTCGACATTGTCGAACGTCAGGTAGAAGACCTTGGGATCCTGAATGAGACGATCATAGGCGACCACGGGAATGCCCTGGGCTTCCGCCTTCTGCACCGCCGGCAGAACGGCATCGGCATCCCAGGCGAGGACGATCAGGGCATTGGCGCCCTTGGTGATCAGGTTATCGATATCGGAAGCCTGCTTCTCGTTGGAAGCCTGGGCATCGGCGCTGATGTATTTAACGCCGGCGGCAGCCAAAGCCGCCTTGATGGCGCCCTCGTCCCGCTTCCACCGTTCTTCCTGGAAATTCGACCAGGAGACGCCGACGACCAGATCGGCAGCCATGGCGGCAGTCTTGGTGACGAGCAGCAGAGTCGCGGCCGCGCCCAACAGCGCTAGTTTACGAAAGTTCATTTCTTTAGCCTCCCATGAAAGAACTTTTGTTAGCGGTGACATTGGCTGCATTTAAGGCAGAAGGCAACGGGCTGTCAACCGTACCGGGAAACAATTTAGCGCAGAACGCGAAACTCGGTCAGTGGGCAAGCGAAAACCCGGCCCATAATTCAGTCATCCGCAGTATTTTTCCGCGCCTGCCGCGATGTCGACAACTCCTTCACGACGCCATGCAACGTGCGGACTTCCTGCTCGGTAAGGCTCGCGCGATGCCACATGTTGCGCAGGTTACGGATCATATGCGGCCGCGCTTCCTCGTTGCGGAGGAAGCCGCAGGCGTCCAGTTCGCGCTCGAAATGGGTAAAGAAGTTGTTCAACTGATCCTTGTTGGCGGGAACAGAACCATTCAGCGCCAGAACGCTGGCCGGCGTCTGATCGCCGGCCTGATAATACTCGTAGCCGACCAGCAGCACGGCCTGGCCGAGATTGAGCGAGGTGAAAACGGGATTGAGGGGCACGGTCAGCAACGTATCGGCAAGACTGAGATCATCATTCACCAGACCCGTTCGCTCCGGCCCGAAAAGAAACCCGACCTTGATGCCGCCAGCAACCTGCCGGCGCGCTTCTTCCGCCGCATGGCGCGCCGTAACAATCGGCTTCACCATACGCCGGTCGCGCGCGGTCGTTGCATAGACGACATTGAGATCGGCAACGGCCGCCGCGGTGGTATCGAAAACACGCACCGGCGGCATAAGTTCCAACGCGCCGACGGCGGCGCGCTCGGCCTTGATATTGGGCCAGCCGTCGCGCGGCGCCACCAGCCTCAGGTCGTTGAGGCCGCAATTCATCATGGCACGGGCGGCGGCGCCGATATTTTCACCCATCTGCGGGGTTACCAGGATGATCGCCGGCCCGCTTGCCGCCGGCGCCACAGGTGAAGCGGCCGTTTCCTCGCTCACGATGCCTGGGCCTTCATCAGCTTCCAGGTAATGGCGTCGTTCAGCGCCTCATAGGACGCATCGATGATATTGCCGCTGACACCGACCGTGCTCCAGCGCTCGCCGGTCGCATCGGCGCTTTCGATCATCACGCGGGTGATCGCCTCGGTACCCGCCTGGGGCGTCAGGATACGCACCTTGAAATCGACGAGACGCATATCCGCGAGTGCCGGATAGAGTGGCAGCAGGGCCTTGCGCAAGGCCGTATCCAGCGCATTCACCGGACCGTTGCCGGTTGCGACGGTCATGGTCTGGGCGCCATGCACATCGACGGTGACGGTCGCCTCGGATTCCGTGATCAGATCGCCGCGCGCGTTCCAGCGCCGTTCATCCATGACGCGGAAGCGGCCGAGCTTGAAGAAATCCGGCACATGGCCGAGGGCGCGCCGCGCCAGCAATTCGAAGCTGGCTTCGGCGCCGTCATAGGCATAGCCGTCGAATTCGCGCGCCTTCACCAGTTCGACGAGGCTCGCCACCTTGGGATCGTTGGCTTCGATGATGAGGCCGATCTCGCGGAAGCGGGCCATGATATTGGCGCGGCCCGATTGATCGGAGACGACGATATGGCGCTGATTGCCGACCAGGCCGGGCTCGATATGTTCGTAGGTGCGCGGATCCTTCTCCACCGCCGAGACATGCAGCCCGCCCTTATGGGCAAAGGCGCTGTCGCCGACATAGGCGGCATGACGATTGGGCGCGCGGTTGAGACGCTCGTCGAGCAGGCGCGAGATATGGGTGAGCTGCGCGAGTTCCTTGTCGGTGAGGCCGATCTTGAAATCGGTCTTCAGCATCAACGAGGGGATGAGCGAGACGAGATTGGCGTTGCCGCAGCGCTCGCCGAGGCCATTCAACGTGCCTTGGACCTGGCGCACGCCGGCCCGCACCGCCGCCAGCGAATTCGCCACCGCATGTTCGGTATCGTTATGGCAATGGATGCCGAGATGACTGCCGGGAATCCTGTTCGTCACTTCGCCGACGATGCGCCCGATCTCATGTGGCAGCGTACCGCCATTGGTGTCGCACAGCACCACCCAGCGCGCGCCGTTCTCATACGCCGCCAGCAGGCAGTCGAGGGCATATTGCGGATTGGCCTTGTAGCCGTCGAAGAAGTGTTCGGCATCCAGCATCACCTCGCGCTTGGTGGCGCGCGCATGCACGACGCTGTCGGCGATCATGTCGATGTTTTCGCTGCGGGGAATGCCGAGCGCCAGGTCGACATGGAAGTCCCAGGCCTTGCCCACCATGCAGACGGCCGGGGCCTTGGCGTTGATGAGGCCGGCGAGCCCCGGATCGTTGGCGGCGCTGCGACCCGGCCGGCGGGTCATGCCGAAAGCGGTGAAGGTGGCCCGGGTCAGCTGCGGCGGCTCGGCAAAAAACGCGTCGTCGGTCGGATTGGCGCCCGGCCAGCCGCCTTCGATATAATCCACGCCCAGCCGGTCAAGGGCTTGCGCAATCGCGATCTTGTCGCCGACGCTGAAATCCACGCCCTGGGTTTGCGCCCCGTCGCGCAGGGTGGTATCGAACAGGTATACGCGTTTATCGTCTGACATGGTGCTACCTCTAGAGCGAGGTTTCACCATATCGACCGGGCGGGGTCAACCGGCGCAACCGCAGGCCGGGTTATTGACCGGACCCGTGGTCGATATGGCTGAAAAGTGTGGCGCCTGGTTGCGTCGCCTGACCGAGGGAACCCAATATATGCTTGATTTGACCCAGCTTTGGCCCTTCGTCCTGGCCTGCCTTGCCCTCAACCTGACGCCCGGCGCAGATATGACCTATGTCATCGCCCGCGCCGCCACCCAGGGCCGGAATGCCGGGATCGCCGGGGCTTTCGGGGTAACGGCCGGCAGCCTGCTGCATAGCCTGCTGGCGGCCTTCGGCGTCGCCGCCCTGCTGCAGCAATCGGCCGGTGCCTTTCTGGCGGTGAAAATCGCCGGCGCCGGCTACCTGCTGTTCCTCGCCTGGAAAGCCTGGCGGGCACCCACCAGATCGCTCGACGTGGATGCGGCCGGGCGCCGACTGAAGCCCGGGCGGTCCCTGCTGCGGGTTTTCGGCGAAGGCGCCCTGACCAATCTCCTCAATCCCAAGGTGGCGCTTTTCATCCTCGCCTTCCTGCCACAATTCGTCGATCCGCATCGCGGCTCGGCCGGTGTGCAGATCCTGCTGCTGGG
>DATLIX010000111.1:0-14162 GCA_035539215.1 Dongiaceae bacterium
CGGCATCAGTTTCGCCAATGTGCTGGTCAAGCTGGTCTTCCGCGATCCGACGACGACGGTGCCGCAGACGCCGGACCTGCCGGTGGAGGATCGGCTGCCGCGGCTGTTCGACACGACGGTCCATGCCGGTATCCTGATCGCGCTGGTGGTGATCGTTCTGGTGCATCTGATGATGACGCGCACCTCTTTTGGCCTCAAGCTGCAGATTGTCGGCGCCAATCCGCGCGCCGCCGTTCATGCCGGGCTGAATGTCGCCTGGCTCACCGTCGCCACCTTTGCCCTCAGTGCCGGCCTGATCGGCATGGCGGGGTCGGTCGAAATCCTCGGTGTCTGGGGGACCGTGCGGGCGGACTGGAATCCGGCCTATGGCATGATCGTCGTCCCGCTGGTTTTCCTGGCCCGCTTCAACGGTATCGGTGTGATCGGCTTCACGTTGTTTTTCGCCGTCCTGATGATCGGCGGCGAAAGTGCAGCGCGCCGCATCGGCGTACCGCAGCATTATGTGCTGGTGCTGGTTGCCCTGTTGCTGCTGTTCCTGGCGCTGGTCGAGTATCTCGATCAACGCTGGCGCAAGCGTGTGAAGGATTGAACCATGGATGTCCTTCTGACCCAGTCGTTCCTGACTTCTCTCATCTTCGGTGCGGTGACGGCCGGCATGCCGCTGCTGCTGGCGGGGCTGGGCGAGCAGATCTCCGAAAAGGCCGGTGTCCTCAATATCGGCATCGAAGGCATGATGCTGTTCGGCGCCTATTGCGGCTTCGTCGCGGCCTACTACTCGGATTCCTTCTGGCTCGGCTATCTGTGCGGCGGTCTCGGCGGCATGGTGGTGGCTGGCCTGGTGGCTTTGCTGTGCATCCGTCTCGGCCTCAACCAGATCGTCATCGGCATTTCCCTGACGATCGGCTTCGAGGGTCTGACGGCACTTCTGCATTACGTCCAGTTCAGCAAGACCTATCCGCGCCTGTCGCCGGCGCCGATACTCGCCATTCCCGGTCTTGCCGATTTGCCGGTGCTGGGACGGGCGCTGTTCGCCCATAACCCGCTTGTCTATCTGGCGGTGATCCTGACCTTCTTCCTCGGCTGGCTGTTTCGCAAGAGCTATGTCGGCCTCAATCTGGAATCTGCCGGCAGCAAGCCCGCGGCCCTGGATGCGGCCGGCGTCAGCGTGCTGGCGACGCGCTCGGCAGCGGTATTGACGACCGGCTTTCTGGCCGGTGTCGGCGGTGCCTATATGGCCAATGTCGGCGCCGGCCTGTTCGTGCCCTTCATGACCAACGGCGCCGGCTTCATCGGCATCGTGCTCGCCATGCTGGCGCGCGGGCGGCCGGTCTGGGTGTTGTTTGGCGCGGCCCTGTTCGGCATCAGCCTGGCCATGACCACGGCATTGCAGGTTGCCGGCATCAATATACCGACCGATGTCGTGCAGATGCTGCCCTTTGCCATGGTGATGCTGGTGCTGGTGATCTTTGCCCGCCACAGCGTGCTGCCGCCGGCTTTGGGCCTGCCATATGTGCGCGGGGAGCGCTGATCACGAATTTGATCGCGCGGGGCCCGTCATTGGGCCGGCGATCTGACTGAGACCGCATCGAAAGCAAAGTGCGGCTGCTTGATGGGAGGGAGAACCATGTCGGATACGAAAGTCTATCTGCTCGACGGCGGCTCGCTGGTGATCGACGGATTTCACGCCTTCTGGAATCGCGGACCCGGCGGCGAGTTCCGCTTTCCCTGTTACTCCGTGCTGATCGAGCACAAGGACGGCCGCTACATTTTCGATACCGGTTATGATTACGATCACGTGCAGCGCGTCCTGCCTTTCGAGAAGCCGATACAAAACAAGGAGCAGACGATTCCCGGGCAGCTGGCAAAGCTGGGGTTGCGCACGGATGACATCGATTACGTGATCAATTCGCATTACCATTTTGACCATTGCGGCGGGAACAAGCATCTCGGCAAGGCCTGCACCATCTGCCACACGAAGGAGCTGGAGGTCTGCGGCTGCCCGCAACCTTTCGAGCATCTCGGCTATTCGGACCTGACTTTTGCGCCGGATATCGCCCGCAAGCAGGGCAAGGCACTCCCGGCCGATCCGGTGCTGGATATCTACACGCCGACCTTTCAGACGCTGACGGGCGATCAGGAAATCGCCAAGGGCCTCTGGCTGTTCGAGACGCCGGGCCATACGGCCGGACATTACAGCCTGATGGTGGAGCTGAAGGACCGTCGCCCCATGCTGTTCACGGCCGATGCCTGCTACAGCAAGAAGAACATGGACATGATGTGCATCTCCAGCTTCCATCTCGATCCGGTGGCGAGCCTGAAATCGATGCAGCGCCTGAAGGATCTGGCGGCAAAGCATGATGCCGAGCTGTTCTATTCCCATGATCCGGAGAGCTTTGCCGGCTATCAGAAGGACGCCGCCTTCTATTCCTGATCGAATCGGCGGAAAGCAAGAAAGGGTCCGCCGGCCGGCGGACCCTTTCTTATTGCCGGGGCGACATTGCCCCGCGAGACATCTCTACCAGCGGATCATGCCGGCATCGACCGACAGGGCCTGGCCGGTGATCCAGTGTGCTTCTTCCGAAGCGAAGAAGGCGACTGCGGGAACGATATCCTGCGGCTTGCCATGGCCCTTGATCGCCTGCAACATCTCGACGAAGTCGAAGGCATCCTTGTGCGGCGTCTTCTGCACCGTCTCGGTATCGGTGAGGCCGGGGCAGATGCTGTTGACGGTGATCTTGTAGGCCCCCAGTTCCGTCGCCAGAGCCCGGCTGAAGGTCAGGACGCCGCCCTTCGAGGCAACGTAATGCGCCATATTCGGCGTGCCGGCGAAGATCGAGTTGGAGCTGATATTGACGACGCGGCCGTAATTGTTCTTGCGCATCAGATCGGAACCGCCCCGGCACATTAGATAGAGGCCGTCGAGATTGACGCGCATGACGCGGCGCCATTCCTCGAAGGTCAGCTGGTCCCAAGGCACGAAGGGGACGATGCCGGCGGCGTTGATCAGGATATCGAGCTTGCCTGCAGCCTTTTCCACTTCGGCATAGAGCCTGGCAACCGATTGCGGATCGCCGATATCGCATTCCACGCCAAAGGATGTTCCGCCGATTGCCTTGGCCGTTGCCATGGCACCGCCGCCATTGAGGTCGACGGCGACGACGCGTGCACCTTCCTTGCCCAGTCGTTCGGCGATAGCGCGGCCAATCCCCTGGGCGGCGCCGGTCACGATCGCGACCCGACCGTCAAATCTATGCATAATATTCCTCCCGATGATGTTTGTTGCTTATCGACTTTGTTTCAAATCTTTCGGTCGCGCGGTCACGCCTTTTTCGCGGCGTCAATCACCGCCATGGCGGCATCGATTCCGGCGGCCAGATCCACCCGCTGCCCAAGCTGCCGGAGGGCGCCACCTATCGCCGTTATGGCAATGACCGCGTAAAGCGGCTCAGCGACCGGGCCCATATGACCGATGCGGATGAGCTTGCCCAGCGTCTCGCCGCGGCCGGCAGAAAAGGCAACGCCATAGAACTTCTTGGCGGCTGCCAGAATGGCGCTGTCCGTCAGACCTTCGGGCACGCGGATGGCGGTCGTGGTGGGCGAGGCGATCGCCTCGCTTTTCGCCCACAGCTTGACACCCATCGCCTGCATCCCGGTGCGGCATGCCTTAGCCGTCAGGGCATGGCGGTGCCAGACGTTCTCCGCGCCTTCGTCGAGATACTGGTCGATCACGGCATCGAGGCCGTTGACCTCGGCGACCGAGGGGGTGAAGGGGAAGGGCCGTTCCTTGCTCCAGGCATCGCGCCAGTCGAGGTATGACAGGACGGAGGCGCGGGGTGCCTTCGGATTGGCGGCGATATGCTCCCAGGCCCTGTCGCTGACGGCGACGATGGTGACGCCGGGGGCGCCGCCTAGGCACTTGCCGGGACCGGTAATGAAGATATCCGCCTGACAATCCGCGGGATGAATGTCCATGCCGCCGAAGGAAGAGACCGCATCGACCAGCAGCAGGGCGCCATGCTTGCGGACGATGGCGCCGATCTCGCGGGCGGGGTTGATGGTGCCGGACGGCGTGTCGTGATGGACCAGCGACACGACCTTGATGTCCGGCCGGCGCTTGAACGCGGCCTCGACCGCGGCCGGGTCGATCGCCTCGTTATAGGGAACCTCGATTTCCAGCAGTTCCTTGTTGTAGCGGGCCGACCAGTAGCCGAAGCCCTTGCCATAGACGCCGGAGGCGAGATTGAGGACCACGTCATCCGGACCAATCAGGGAAGCGGCGGCAGCCTCGATGGCGGCGGCCGGTTCGTAATGCAGGATCAACGCCGGTTCCTTGATTCGCAGCGCCGTCGCGCATTTGCGCGCCACGTCCTCGTAGAAGCCCTGAAAATAGGCGTCGTAGTCATATTGGATCGGGCTGGATAAGGCCCGCAGGACCCGCGGATAGGCGGCCACCGGTCCGGCCGACAGAGTGAAAATCGGCTCTTTTTCGCGAGTGCTCTTCATGTTGTTCCGTCTCCCCACCCATTTGGTTCACGGCATGATAGACTCGTGGCTGAAAAAGTGAAATCAATATGCACCAGTCGAGGATATTGGTTCTGGGGGCAGCGTGATACTCGGGAAAGATTGGTTTGATTTCGTGGTAATTGGTTCGGGAACGGCCGGTTCGGTCCTGGCGACTCGCCTGAGCGAAGACCCCGATCTCAAGGTTGCCCTGATCGAAGCCGGCGGCGGTGCCACCGACCCGGCCATCGCCGATCCGCTGCAATGGCCGTTTTTCCAGGGCAGCGCCATCGATTGGGGCTACAGCACCGTGCCCCAGTACCATACTGCGGGCCGGGTTCATGACTGGCCGCGCGGGCGCGTCATGGGCGGTTCGACGGCGATCAATGCCATGGCGCATGTGCGCGGCCATCCGGCTGATTTCGATGCCTGGGTCGCCGCCGGCTGCGAGAGCTGGGGCTATCGCGACCTGCTGCCCTATTTCATCCGTTCAGAAACATCGGCCTATGGTCCCTCCGATCTGCATGGAGCTGACGGGCCTCTCCATCTCATTCAGCCGACCGAGCCGCATCCGATTACCCGCTGCTATATGGCGGCGGGCGAGCGAGCCGGCTTTCCGGCGATCGCCGAGCATAACGGGCGCAGCATGGTGGGGCCGACGGTTAATACCCTGACCATCAAAGGGGGGCGCCGGCAGACCATCGCCGATGCCTATCTCGACCGCGCCGCCGGGCGACCCAATCTGACGATCCTCGCAGAGCATTTGGTCGAGCGGCTGGAGTTCGGCGCGGGCGGCCGCTGCAGCGGCGTCGCGCTGAGCCATAAGGGAGCCGTGCGGCAATTGCGCGCCGGACGCGGCGTCATCCTGGCGGCCGGGGCGATCGGTTCCGCCAGCCTGCTCTTGCATGCCGGTATCGGCCCCGCCGAGGATCTCGGCGCGATCGGCATCGCCGTGCGCCATGATCTGCCGGGCGTCGGCCGCAATCTGCACGATCATCTGCTGGCCGGCGGCAACGTCTATCGCGCGCGCCGTCCGGTGCCGGCTTCACGCTATCAGCATTCGGAATCGCTCATGTACCTGCCGCGCGACGGGGCCGACCGCAATGCCGCGCCGGAGAAGGTCCTGGCCTGCGTGGTGCTGCCGGTGGTAACCGAGTGCTTCGAGCGTCCTACCGCTGGCGAGGCCTATACCATCATGTACGGCTTCACCCATCCGCGCAGCCGCGGCAGCATCCGTCTCGCCTCGGCCGATCCGCGCGCGATGCCCCTGATCGATCCCAACTATCTCGCCGAGGCCTATGATCGCGAGGTCTATCTGGAAGTGCTGGAGACAGCGCGGCAGTTCGGGCATTCGACTGAGCTCGACGAATGGCGTGATCGCGAAATCCTGCCGGGTCCTGGTTGCAGCAGCAAGGCGGAGTTGCTCGATTTCCTGCAGAAAGCGGCCTATACGCATCATCACCCGGTCGGTACCTGCAAGATGGGCGGCAGCAGCGACGCCGATGCCGTGGTCGGGCCGGATCTCCAGGTCCATGGGATCGAGGGACTGTATGTCATCGACGCTTCGGTGATCCCCCGCATCACCACCGGTCCCGTCAATGCGGCCATCATCGCCATTGCCGAGAAAGCCAGCGATTTGCTGCGCGGCCGCCAATCGATCGGATCCGATAACGGGGCCTACGGCGCCCAGCAGTCAGCGGTTTCAGCATGATCCTCTCTCCCGTCTTCGCCCTGCGCCATAAGGTTCGGCGCATGCCGAACCTTATGGCGGCGCTCTGCCTCGCCGTGACGGTGGGCCTTTGCCTCGTTGCGGATGCGGCGCGGGCGGCGGATGACTTGAAGACAACGCTGGTGATCCGCAACGACAGCGGCGAGCCGCTGAAATGCATGATCCTGTTCGGCCACTGGGTGACCCTGGACATTGCCGATATCCCCGCCGGCGGCAAAGGACAGGTGGAGATCATGCGGGCGGCCAAGGACGGCGCACTCTACGTGCCCCGTTTCGACGGGCGTCACATGATGGTCGAACGTATCGCCTGCGGACGGGTTGCAGCCTGGTGGGAGAGCCTGGGCGATATCCCCCTCTTGGGGTTGCGCGCCAGCGCCAAGCCGTCCAGTGAAACCCATTGCCGGCTGCAGGATCGCGCCCAATGCAGCGAGCCGCAGACGCTCGGAAAATTATAAGGGCCGCTGGCGATGCGGCGCGGCGGCTCTATCGCCGCGACAGCGGGCGCCTTGAAGGTTCACGGCGTTAGCCGTCGCCTGCCGCCCTCCTGGCCCGGCCTGCTGATTTCCTGAGCTTATCCGAAGCCGGGTTCAGTTCTTGTCCTGGGCCCGGTCGCCGCGCTATATTTTTTAAAATATAGCGTTTCGCTGCGCTTGCGCCTTGGATCGCGCCCTCGGTTCGTCCTCTGGAGACGATCCAGTGACGTTTTCCCGAAGCGAGGCACGCGCCATGGCGTCCTGTTTTCCGTCTTTGGCATGCAACAGAGGATGTAACCGATGGATCCGAAAAAGACTGCCGTCGTCCTGATCGAATATCAGAACGATTTCACCTCGCCCGGCGGCTCGCTGCATGATGCCGTCAAGGGTGTCATGGCCAGCACCAATATGCTGGCCAATACGGTCGACACTGCCAAGCGGGCGCGGGCGCTGGGGGCGACCATCGTCTTCGTGCCGATCAGCTTCGCGGATGACTATCATGAGCTCGCCCCCAATCCCTACGGCATCCTGAAGGGCGTGGTGGACAGCAAGTCCTTCCGCAAGGGCAGCTGGGGTGCCGAGATCGTCGACCAGCTGAAGCCGCAGCCGCAGGATATCGTCATCGAAGGCAAGCGCGGGCTCTGCGGCTTTGCCAGCACGAATCTCGATTTCATCCTGCGGGCCCGTGGCATCGAGCATATCGCCCTGGGTGGTTTCCTCACCAATTGCTGCGTCGAATCCACCATGCGGACGGGATATGAGAAGGGCTATCAAGTCGTCACTCTCAAGGACTGCACCGCGACCCTGAGCGAGGAGGAGCAGCGGCTGGCGGTCGAGAAGAACTATCCGATGTTCTCGCGGCCCTTGACCCATAACGAGTTTCTCGACGAATTGGCCGGCGGTGCCGGTGGAACTGATAAATCGCGCGGCTACGCGGCCTGATTCGTTTGCCGTGATCCGCAAGGGGCCGGATGCCTGTCATCCGGCCCCTTGCCATGCCAGGTTTGTTATCGTCGGCTCGCTGCTAACCGGCTGAAATCGCTTCGTTCTAGTGGCCCGCGGATACCGATTGCCCCCAGCTTTCCCGGCGCGCGGCGCGGGCTGTCCACCCGGCGGCGCTTTCATGCTGGTCAGCCGGGACATCTGCTCCTAAAAAGGCACAGCTAATCGCACCGATCATTTCCGACGAGTTGAGTGTCTGAGGTAAAAATGCCCCGTCCCGTTGCCCTGCACGATCTGACCCAACTAAGCGCGTCGGAACGGGCCACCTTGCTCGTGCGCGCCGAGGAAGACCTGTCGCTCTATATCGAGCGGGTGAAACCGATCCTGGCGGCCGTGAAGGCTGAAGGCGATGCGGCACTTGTGCGCTTTGCCCAGCAATTCGACCGGGCACCAACCGGCTTCACCGTGGCGTCTCTGAAAGTCACCAAGGCAGATATCGACGCTGCCTATAAGACCGTTTCAGCCGAGGTCATTGCCGCCATCGAATTCGCCGCGGACAACATCCGGCGTTATCACCAAGCGCAGATGCCGGAAGAGATGTGGATGAAGGAGATCCAGCCGGGTGTGATGACGGGCGAACGCTGGAACGCGATCGACTCCTGCGCCTGCTATATCCCGCGCGGCAAGGGTTCCTTCCCCAGCATGGTGACGATGTCGCTGATCCCGGCCGTGGTTGCCGGCGTCCCGCACCTGATCGTGCTGACGCCGCCGGGCCCTGACGGCAAGGCCGATGCCGCAACCCTGGTTGCCGCCCGCATTTCCGGCGTCGAGGAGGTCTATCTGGTGGGCGGTGCGCAAGCGATCGCTGCGGCGGCCTATGGCACGGCGACGGTGCCGAAAGTCTACAAGATCGTCGGTCCCAGCAACTCCTATGGTGTCGCCGCCAAGCGTCTGCTCAGCGACGTTATCGATCCCGGTTTCATCGCTGGGCCGTCGGAATCCATCATTCTCGCCGACGAGACCGCGAACGGCCGCTTGGCGGCACTCGATCTGCTGATCGAGGCGGAGCACGGGCCGGATTCGTCGGCCTTCCTGGTGACCAATTCACGCCAGGTTGCGGATGCTGCCATCGCCGCCATTCCAGAATTTTACAAGAAGATGTCGGAAACCCGCGTCGGCTATTGCGACGAGGTGTTGAGCGGCAAGCGCGGCGGCGTGGTGCTGGCGCCCGACATGCAAGCGGCTTTCGATTTTGTCAATGATTACGCGCCCGAACATCTGATGGTGCACGCGGCGGAACCGTTCGAGCATCTCAGCGGCATCCGCAATGCCGGCGAAATCCTGCTGGGCGCTCATACGCCGAACACGCTCGGCAATTACGTGCTGGGGCCCAATGCGATCCTGCCGACGTCGGGTGCGGCGCGCACGGCATCGCCGCTTTCGGTCTTCGATTACCTGAAGCGGACGTCGCTCGCTTACGTCACGCCGAAGGGCTATCCGCAGATGGCCAAGCCGGCCAAGGCGCTGGCCGATTACGAGGGCTTCGACGCCCATGCCAATGCCGTCTCCGATCTGCGGGAGCAGATAAAGAAGGCCTGATCCGACCAGGTGCCGATCCGTCTCTAGAGCGGCGCCGGATCGATGAAGCGCTTGATCACATTCTCGGTGATGCGGCTGACATTGTTGTCGTAGCCGTTATGGGCAAAGCTGCCGGCCCAGGAGATCGAGCTCGTCGAGAAGACCGCACCGCCCTTCGGTGTCTCGAAGAAGGTCATGTCACACCGCACCATCGGGCAATTCTCGCCATTGACGGCGGAGTGGGTGTGGTTGAACTCCTCCTTGACCCAGTGATAGCTGGCGGGAAATTCCGACGCGACGGCGACGACCAGCGTATGCGGCGGCGTGCCGAGCTGCGCATCGGCACGATCGATTTCCCAACCGGCAGCGCCACCGCCGATCAGGCCGAAATCGCCGATCTTCTCATCCTTGCCGACCCCTTCGAAGATGAAGGCCGCGCGCGGGTCGAAGCTGTCCGGCGTGCGCTCGTACCAGCTCGATATATCGAAGCCCTGGGCGGAGAAGCCGGTGCCGACCAGGCCCTGCGGCGGCTGGCCGTTGCGGCGCCACAGGCCGGAATATTCACCGGTGAAGCTCATGTAATATTCGCCATCCTCGGCGATCCAGCCGCGCATGCCGTCCTCGGCGCGGCGATGCTCCATGACGCCCGGCAGGGTGGGGTGGTAGGCGATCCGCCAATAGAAACCGTTGGCGCCGAGATAGATGAGCCGCCCGCCCTGATGGGTGAAATCGCGCACGCTCTGCATCATCTTCGCCGTATAGTATTCGGGATGCGTCCCCGTCATCACGCAGCGATAGCGGTTGAGGAGCTCGGCACCTTCCGCTTCCATGTCGTCATCGGTGATGACGTCGTAGGCGATGCCCTTCTGCTCCAGCCAGTCGGTGATATGAGTATCGGCATTGAACTGCCAAAGCTCGGCCCGCGGCCGCATGTTGATGACGGGACGCAGGCGCGATGAATAGCACACACCGCTCCCATCGGTATGGCTGTCATAGGTCGACAGGCCGAAACTGAAATTCTCCTCGAGGTAGCGGTCCCCCGCGCTCAGCGTCGTGAACTTGTTGGTGGAGAGCTCGTCGAAGGTCCAGCTGGTCGCCATCTGATGGTTGGAATAGGCGAGGTAGCTCGCCGTCGGAATGAGCAGCGCAAGGGGCGCCGTCGCCTTGCCGCGCGGCGGCCGCACATAGAACGGGATCATGTCGTCGATCTCGCCCGCCGGACCCTGCTGGCGCAATTCGGCGCAATAGATGCCGCTCTTGAGATCGGCCGGAACCTGCAGCGTGAAGTCGGTTTCCCAGCCACAGTCATAGAGGTCGTCATCATGGAAATGGATGGCGCCGTAATGGGCCGGCTTCGCCTGCCAGTTCATCTCGCTGGCATCCCAGTTCCAGCCCTTCATGGCCCGTGTCGGCAGGTTGACCGTATGGCCATGGCGGCCGTGACCGGAGACATCGACGATTTTCGTGCCGGTGATATCCTGCGCGAAGTCCCAGACGGCGATGGCCGGCGCTTTCGGTGCGACACCCGGTTTCAGGGCCGTTAAGGCCGTGGCGTCGAGGGCACCGGTGAGCACCCGCGGGCTGTCAATCTTGCCGTTGTAATGGGCGGTGGCGACATTGTCGTCGATCCAGGCGGCGATCATGAACTTGCCACCCTTGCCGGCATGCTGGCCGAGGGCGAATTTGGCTTCCGTCATCGCCACGCGCGGCTGGCGCGGATAGTCGATCTGCCGGTCCTGCCGCAGAATGACATGGCCGCTCGCCAGATCGCAGCTGACGGCGACATGGTACCAGTGGCGGGACAAGAGAGGCGTCGAGAGGCGCACCGGCGCGACATCGTCGACGCGGAAGCTGAGATGGCCCTCGCCATCGATGTAGAGCGCATAGCCACGTTGGGTATCGGCGTCGAAATTGCCGAGAATGGCCTGCATCTCGCCATTGCCCGGCAGGGTTGGCCAGATCATCGCCTCAAGCGTGATGCCGGGCTGGACGAAGGCGGCCGAATCCTCGATGACGGCATAGGAGCCGTGGCGCATCGGCTGCCAGCGGGCCGGATAGGAACCCTCGATCGGCGTTACCACGGGCTCGGTCTTGAGGCCGGGACCGTCCTTGGTGTCGTCGCCGCAGATCAGCCGGACGATGCGGGCGGAATAGCTGCCGGGCAGGGGAGAACTGACCTTGAAGTCGATCTTGCCGCCGGGCGCAACACTGACCTTGTCGGTATAACCGAGAATGCGTTTAGCTATTTTGCTCATGGATTGGTCTTTCCGGTGCGGAAAACGAAAGTGCGCCCAAGATGACGTTGATGGGGCGCAGCTTTAAGCGATCGGGCAGTCTTCGCCACTGACTTCGCGCCACCTGGCGCGGAAACAGGCCCAAAGCGCATCTTCATATCGATGGAAGGCCGTCTCATCGACCGTCACGGCCGTGCCGCGGCGTTCGCCGAGGCGGCCCAGGTGCCATTCCTTTTCCGGCACCGTGCAGACGATGATAGCGCGACCACGAACGCCGCCCCAACGCAGCCGCTGCAGCAGCTTCTGCAGATCCGAGCTGGGATGGGGATTGAGCGGATTGGCCTTGTAGGCAGCCGCCAGATCAGCCCGGCTGCGATCGATCTTGAACACGTATCCTCTCCCCTAACTGCGCGTTCATTTCTTCACTTGCAGCGCATCATAGAGAGCAAGCAGCCCCTCTGTCGATGCGTCACGTTTGGCGCCGGTGCCGGAGAGAATATCGCCCGCCAATTGCTTGCCGAGCTCGACGCCCCATTGGTCGTAGGAATTGATGTTCCATACGATGCCTTGCACGAAGATCTTGTGTTCGTACAGGGCGATCAGCATGCCGAGATGATAGGGGTCGAGTTTGCGGATAAGGATCGTATTGCTGGGCCGATTACCAGTGAAGGTGCGGAACGGCACCAGCCGCTCGATCTGATCCGCGGCAATGCCGGCGGCGCTCATCTCGTGGCGTACTTCCTCCGCCGTTTTGCCCAGCATCAGCGCCTGTGTCTGGGCGAAGCAATTGGCGGCCAGCAGGCGATGATGGTCGCTGAAGGCGCCTTCGTCCTGCACCGGCAGAATGAAGTCGCAGGGGATGAGATGCGTGCCCTGATGGATCAGCTGATAGAACGCATGCTGGCCATTGGTGCCGGCTTCGCCCCAGAGGATCGGGCCGGTCAGGGTCTCGACCGGCTTGCCGGCGCGGGTGACGCCCTTGCCGTTGCTTTCCATGTCGGCCTGCTGCAGATAGGCGGCGAGGCGGGCGAGGTCCTGGGCATAGGGCAGGATGGCGATGCTGCTCGCCTTCCAGAAATTCGCATACCAGACGCCGATCAGACCGAGAATGACCGGCAGGTTGCCTTCCAGCGGCGCTTCGGCGAAATGCCGGTCCATGGCATGAGCACCGGCCAGCATGTTGGTGAACTCGCTCCAGCCCACCGCCAGCAGGATCGGCAGGCCGATCGCCGACCACAGCGAATAGCGTCCGCCGACCCAGTCCCAGAATTCGAACATGTTGTTCTGGTCGATGCCGAAAGCGGCGACACCCTTGCCATTGGTGGAGACGGCGACGAAATGCTTGGCAACCGCGCCTGCGGTGGTGATTTTCGCCGTCAGCCATTTGCGGGCGCTGTTGGCGTTGGTCATCGTCTCCTGGGTGGTAAAGGTCTTGGAGGAGATGATGAACAAGGTCTCCTCGGCATTAACCTGGTCGAGCACCGCTTCCAGATGCGCGCCGTCGACATTGGAGACGAAATGGAAGGTCAGCTCCGGATGGCGGAAGCGGCGCAGGGCCTGCACCACCATGGCGGGGCCGAGATCCGAACCACCGATGCCGATATTGACCACGTAACGGATGCGCTTGCCGGTGGCGCCGCGCCAAGTGCCGTCGCGCACCTGCTCGCTGAAACCCCGCAGCTTGTCGAGGACGCCATTCACCAGCGGCATCACGTCATGGCCGTCGAGCTTGATCGGCCGGTTGGACCGGTTGCGCAGGGCGACATGCAGTACGGCGCGGTTTTCCGTGATGTTGATCTTGTCGCCGGCGAACATGCGGTTGCGCCACGCCTCGAGATCGGCGCTCCGGGCGAGGTCGAAGAGCAGCGGCAAGGTTGCGTCAGTCAGTCGGTTCTTGGAAAAGTCCAAAAGGAGATCGCCCTGGCCCGTCGCGAGACGCGCTTGCATCTTCTGGAACCGCGCGGGGTCCTGCGCAAAGAGGTCGCGAAGATGCGTTTTCTCGATGTCGCGCTGGTGCTGGTCGAGAAAGGCCCAGGCAGCGGAATGGCTGAGATCGGTGCTGACGTCTGTCATGTTATCACATCGGGTTGCTGGCGGCCGGATTGCCGCTTGATGCCGATCACATGCTCGGCAATGTCAATAAGATCGGCAAGAGCCGATTGCGGATTCTCCGCCTGGCGTGCCGGATCGGGTTGGTAGCTCTCGAGATAAAGGCGGAGCGTCGCCCCTTCCGTGCCGGTACCGGAGAGGCGGACGACGATGCGGGCGCCGTCTTCGAACATCAGGCGGATGCCTTGCTTGGCGCTGACCGAACCGTCGATCGGGTCGTGATAGGTGAAATCATCTGCGGCGCGCAGGTTGCGGCTGCCGAATTGCTTGCCGGCCAGCGAACCGAGACCCCCGCGCAACTGATCGATCATGTTATTGGCAACGGCGGTATCGAGCGCTTCATAATCGTGCCGCGAATAATAATGGCGGCCAAAGCGGCGCCAGTGGTCGCGCAGGATCTCGGTCAACGGCTGGCCGCGCACCGCCAGGAGATTGAGCCAGAAGAGCACGGCCCACAGCCCGTCCTTCTCGCGCACATGGTTCGAACTGGTGCCATAGCTCTCTTCGCCGCACAAAGTCACCTGATGGGCGTCGAGCAGATTGCCGAAGAATTTCCATCCCGTCGGCGTCTCGAAACAGGGAACATGCAGGTCCTTG
>DATLIX010000112.1:0-26714 GCA_035539215.1 Dongiaceae bacterium
CAGCGATACCGAGATCCCGATGGAAAGCCTCGGGCCGCGTCTCGCCGCCATCACCAACAACAATCCCGACGCCAAGATCTTCATTCGCGGCGACAAGGACATCAATTACGGCACCGTGCTGCAGGCCATGGGCGAATTGACTTCGGCCGGCTTCCGTGCCGTTTCGCTGGTGGTGGAAACGCCCGGCGACACGAGCGGCGACGGTGGTAACGGTGCCGCCCCCCAAGGCGCCAGCGCCAAGAAGCCGAGCAAGTGAGGTAGCTGGCTTGATTACCGCGTCGATCAAGGACCGCCCGATCGGTGCCGGGTTGATCATTTCGATCGGCCTGCATATCGCGCTTATCGTCCTGGTGATGTTCGGCCTGCCGATCTTCTGGCAGAAGGAGCCGCTGCCGGAAGTGGTCGGCATTCAGCTGGCGCAGATGTCCGACATTACCGCGGCACCCAAGGCGCAGAAGGTTGCGCCTCAGGTCAAGAAGGGCGCCGACGCGCCGAAGCCGGTCGAGCAGAAGCAGCCGCCGAAGCCTGATACGCCGCCACCGCCACCCGTCGAGAAGCAGGCGACGACGCCACCGCCGCCGGCGCCGACCCCGCCGCAACCGGAAACCAAGCCCGCCGAACCGCCGAAGCCGGAGGACGCGGAGGTGATTCCGGACAAGACCAAGAAACCGGAAGAAAAGAAACCGGAAGAGAAGAAGCCCGAACCGCCCAAGCCGGAGCAGAAGAAGGTCGACAAGAAGCCGGACGACAAGCCCAAGAAGGACACGTCGGACCAGTCTCTCGACAGCCTGTTGCAGAACGTCTTGAAGGATCAGCCGGCGCCGGATACCAAGGCCGACAAGACCAAGAAGGCTACGCCGGTGCCGCAGCAGGATGCCTCGGAAGCGCCGCAGGCCTCGCAGTTTTCGGAGATTCCGCTGACGGCATCCGAAACCGACGGCATCGCCGCACAAGTGCGGAGCAACTGGAATATCGGCAGCCTTGCCGGGGCGCCCGACTTCGACAAGATGGTCGTGACCATTCACGTGTCGTTGCAGCCGGATGGAACCATTACCGATGTCAAAGTCGATAACGATCAGCCGGGCAACGCATATTTCCGCCAGGCGATGGAAAGCGCGCGACGCGCGTTGCTGATCACGCATCAGCTGAAGCTGCCGCCCGGGAAGACATATGCGATGGTCACGTTCCGCTTCCGGCCGGCTGATTTTCAGTAGGCAGCAGCATCTGCTATGCAACGGCCGGCATGCGATCGCGTGACGGCGCCAAAGAGACTTACCCGCAGTGATGTCCTACCGGGTACCTATGAGGTCGCGCGTCAGCGTTGCCGTTGCCGCATCGGCGCGGGGTGGAGATCTAATTTGAATATGCCCCCGGTTGCGCCCTCATGGCCCACAAAGCGATCACATAATCGGCATCGATCGGCCAACTCCATGCCCGGATTTGTGCGCCGCTGGGATAGCAACCTAATGATCGATATGGACGTTAGTCGCAGCTTGGCGAGTGGCGACCCCCGTCGGCTATCAAGCTGCGGGCCATATTTCCGTCATAATAGCTCGGCAAACATGCCAAATAGGACCCGTTTCGTTTCCTTTCTGCCTTTTGGGCCTTGGACCGAACGGGTCCCTTGCGAATCCGTGGCTGCCGCTCTAGTGAAGGATGGGGTGGGCGCGGGTCGCGACCGATGGGGTTCATTTTTGAGGCTCGAAGAATGAAGCGGTTTAAAAACGTCCTGACGATCATGCTGGTCGCCCTGCCGATCGGTTTGGCTTTTGGTGGCTTCGTCTCCACCGTCAGAGCCGAGCCGGTTATCGATGTTACCAAGCCCAACGTCCAACCCATGCCGATCGCCATTCCGGATTTCGCCGGCGGCGCCGCAAACGGTGCTCAGCCGGGCGTTGATATCGCCAAGGTGGTTTCGGACGATCTCGAACGGTCGGGTCTCTTCGCACCGATCAATCATCAAGCTTTCATTCAGGACAACGCATCGCTGCAGCAGGGGCCACGCTTCCAGGATTGGCGCGTGATCAATGCCCAGGCGCTGGTCAGCGGGGCTGTCCAGCCGACGGCCAATGGTCAGCTGCAGGTGCAGTTCCGTTTGTGGGACGTGTTCGGCGAAAGCCAGATGACGGGCTTTCAATACAATGCCGCGCAGAGCAACTGGCGTCGCATTGCCCACCAGATCGCCGACGAAATCTATAAGCGCATTACCGGCGAAGAAGGCTATTTCGACAGCCGCATCGTCTATGTCTCGGAGACCGGGCCCAAGGATCGCCGCGTCAAGCGATTGGCGATCATGGACCAGGACGGCGAGAATCATAAATATCTGACGCAGGGCGACTCGCTGGTACTGACGCCGCGCTTCTCGCCGATCAGCCAGGACATCACCTACATGTCCTTCTACAACAACAAGCCCCGCGTCTATCTCTTCAATATCAATACCGGCCAGCAGGAGATCCTCGGCGACTTCCCGGGTATGACCTTCGCCCCGCGCTTCTCGCCGGATGGCACCAAGGTCATCCTCAGCATGGCCCAGAGCGGCAATACCGATATCTGGACCATGGACACCCGGACGCGGCGCGCCCAGCGCATCACCGACAGCCCGGCGATCGACACCTCGCCCTGCTACTCGCCTGACGGCAGCCGGATCGTGTTCAATTCCGACCGCGGCGGCGAACAGCAGCTCTATGTGATGAACGCCGACGGCAGCGGGGTACAGCGGATCAGCAAGGGGCAGGGGCGTTACGCCACCCCGGTCTGGTCGCCGCGCGGCGATCTGATCGCCTTCACCCGGTTATATGGCGGAAATTTCTATATCGGCGTGATGCGGCCCGATGGGTCGGGTGAACGGCAGTTGGCCTCCGGCTGGCTGGTCGAGGGACCCACCTGGGCGCCCAATGGCCGGGTCCTGGCTTTCTTCCAGCAGGACCCCAGTGGCAAGACCCAGTTGCATTCGATCGATCTCACCGGTGCTAACGAAAGAGTGATGAAAACGCCGCTGGATGGCTCTGATCCGGCTTGGGGACCCTTGCTAAGCACCCAGTGATGCATTATCTTTTTCGCCGATTCCGGGGCTTGACAGCCCACAAAAGGCTCCACCACAGCGCGGAATAGGCAAACAGGTTAGATCCTGTCTCGATCATGGGGACTGGGACCGGTCTAAGCTGCTGAGACAAGTGAGAGGATGAGAGGATACTATGCGTATTAAGTTGATTTCGGCTGTAGCCGCGGCCTTGCTTCTGGCGGCCTGCTCGTCGGACGACACGGCTAAGGGCGCCGGTGCGGGCACGGGGACCAGCGCAACCACCGATAACGGTCAGGTTGCGTCGATGGCCGCTGCCCCGGGTTCTGCGGAAGACTTCAAGCAGAATGTCGGCGATCGCGTGTTCTTCGGCTACGACAAGTACGACCTGAGTGCTGAAGCCCAGCAGCAGCTGCAGAAGCAGGCCGCTTGGCTCAACCAGTACAAGGCCGTTACCGTCACCATCGAAGGCCATGCCGACGAACGCGGTACGCGTGAATACAACCTGGCGCTGGGTGAGCGTCGTGCCAACTCGGTCGCCAACTACCTGACCGCGCTGGGTGTCGACAAGGGCCGCCTCTCGGTCATCTCCTATGGTAAGGAGCGTCCGGAATGCACTGAGTCGAACGAGGCTTGCTGGTCGCAGAATCGTCGCGGCGTGACCTCGATCAACAAGTAAGACTATCTTCGGCGGCAGCGTCGGATTTCCGACGCAGCGCTGACTGGAATGGCGCCGGCATGCGGATGGGCATGCCGGCGTTTTCTTTGCGGCGCGCTTTGCTTCGCTGACAAAGGGCAGCGTGGGCCTGCGACAGGATGCCGCGCCTTGGCGCCAGCGGGGACGTGACGTTGCCCGCCACCGACGTAATTTCGCCATCACATCTCCGTGATTTCGCCGCGGCTTCGATCCGAAGCGGCCGTGTTCTTGGGCAACCCTGGCTTTCGGTCGGACACTTGACTGTCAACAGGGGAGATCATGATGCAGCGCTTGCCGCTTTACCTCGTATGCGTATTGCTGGGTTCACTTAGCTTGGGGGCATGCGACGGGCCCGTCGATCGGGCCAGCGCGCGGCCGGGGACATCGCAACCCGAAACGGCTGTCCCGCAATCCGCGGCCATGACCGGCGCGGTGACAAGCAGCGGCCTTTCCGACCTCCAGCGCAGCTTTTCTGGGACAGTCGGCGACAGCGTCTACTTCGAGACCGACCGCTGGGACTTGTCGGCGGCGGATCAGGTGACAATGCAACGCCAGGCCGCTTGGCTCGGCCAGCACCCGCAGCTCGCGATCGTCGTGGCCGGCCATGGCGATGAACGCGGCACGCGCGAATACAATCTGGCACTGGGCGAGCGCCGCGCCGCCACCGTCCAGCAGTTTCTGCAAGCTCTGGGGCTGGATGCCCGACGCGTTGCGGTCATCTCCTATGGCAAGGAAAAGCCGGACTGCGTCGCGGGAATGGAGGCTTGCTGGGCGCAGAACCGGCGGGCAGTGACGATGCTGGAAAACCAGTAGGACGCGCCCTGCAGCAAGGTATCGCCCGGAACATTGCGGGCCGGCAAATTGTTGTGCTGCGCGGTTGGCGGGTTTGCTTTGCTGCCGGGGCCAGCGTCCTGGCAGCATCTATGGGCGCAGGGGGTATGGGGCGCGGGATGTGCCCGGTTCATGTCTTGCCTGGCGCCGAGTCTCTCTGGCACTTTCAAGCCGGATAAGGACTTACCGGCAGTCGGCGCGGGCCGCGCTGGTCTCCCCAAGGCGGGTTCCGATGCGGCGAGGGCGGCGCGGATCGGGTGGACGGTTGCCATAATTTTGCCCGGAATGAGTTCGAAAGTGATGGGTCTACCAGTAGCGGCGAGTTTGGCATGATGCGTAGTTTCTTCTCGGCAGCACAGGCAGTTATGGCGAGGAGTGCCAAGCCGCTTTCCCACCGGCAGGCTTTTTCCGGGCGGTCCGGCGGTACGCCTTTCCTGGGATCACCGCGGCTCTTCAGCTGGCAACCGCTGGCAATTGCCGGCGCAGCGCTGCTGGCGGCGGCTTATCTGACCCCTTTATCCGCCGACGAAATCGATGATTTGCGGTCGCAGGTCCAGCAAATGCAGCAACAGCTGCAGGCCATGCAGGGCGGCGGTGGCGGCAGTGGACCCGCTGCGGCGCAGCAGGTCGTGCAGATGCAGCAACTGCAGCAGCAGCTGGCCAGCATGCAAGGCGAGATCGAGCAGGTTCAGATCAAGGTCAATGACCTCAGCGACAAGCTCGATCGGGCCCAGAAGGATAACGAATTTCGCCTGAGCGCCTTGGAGCAGGCCCAGCAGAACGGCGGTGGCGCCCCCGGCGCGGCGGCCCCGGGCGGGTCTAGCCCGGCGCCTTCTTCGGCCGCTCCGTCTCCGGCGCCAACTGCGCCGGCAACCTCCGGCTCGAATGGCGTGACGCCGACCAACGATCAGGCGGCCGGCCAGCCCCATGTGCTGGGGACGTTGAACTCCGATCAGGCGCTGCCCCAGGCACCGGCAGGGGCCGCCGCAGCCGCTGCCGCGGCGGCGAGTTCCGGCGGTGGGAGTGCCGGCAATGTCGTGTTGCCAGGCGACACGCCGAAGGACCAATACGAATATGCCGTCAGCCTGCTGCAGAAGGGGTCTTATCCCGAGGCGGAAGTGGCGCTGAAAACTTTCCTCAAGGATCACTCCAGCGATCCGCTCGCGGGCAATGCGCAATACTGGCTGGGCGAGACCTATTATGCCCGGCAGGATTACAAGAACGCGGCGGTCGCTTTCGCCGAAGGCTATCAGAAATATCCCAATAGCCCGAAAGTGGTCGATAATCTCCTGAAGCTCGGCATGGCGCTCGGCCAGAGCGGTCAGAAGGACAATGCCTGCGTCGCCCTGAAGCAACTCGACAAGAAATTCCCCGATGCCTCCGGCACCATCAAGGATCGATCGGCGCGTGCAAAGCAGCGTTTCGGCTGCCCAGCCTGACCAGATCGCGTCTAACCGCTGTCAAGCGGGTCTGTCGTTTATGTGAGCGGTGCCGGCTTGTGAAGCACCCCGGGCGGAGCCCCCGGTACTGGCGATGTAGCCTGCATTATTCGCCGGCTTTTCCGCCCGGTTGCCGAGGGTTCCCAGCGTAGCGAACCGATTGGATCAGCGTAACGCGATGGCTGCCTTCAGAACCGACGAGGTGAGCCCAAGGACATGAGCCCAAAGACATGAGTTCCGGCCGCTTGCAGGAAGCCTTCGCCGCCGCGATGAAAGTGCTCGGTGCTTTCGAGCCATCCCCGCATATTGCCGTTGCCGTATCGGGCGGCAGCGATAGCCTGGCCCTGCTTCTCCTGCTACGGGATTGGGTGGCGGAGCGGGACGGTCGCCTCACCGCGCTCAGCGTGGATCATGGCTTGCGGCCGGAATCCGCCGGGGAATGCCGGCAGGTTGGCGCCATCGTAGCGAGGTTGAATAAGAAGCCCCACGGAGACGGCGTATCGGGTGCCCCCGATATCGATCATCACGTCCTTGTCTGGCAGGGCGACAAGCCTGCCACCGGCGTGATGGCCGCGGCCCGCGCGGCCCGCTATCGGCTGCTCTGCAACTGGTGCCGCGCTCACGATGTCCTCCATCTTGCTTTAGCGCATCATGCCGATGATCTGGTTGAGACCGTGCTGATGCGGGCGGATCACGGCAGCGGTGCAGCCGGGCTTGCCGGCATGGCGGCACTGCGTCCGACCGACGGTGTCCGGGTGTTGCGGCCTTTGCTCGGCTTTCGCAAGAGCGACCTGATCGGCTGCCTGGAAGCGGCCGGCCTGGACTGGATCGAGGACCCGAGCAATCGCGCCCCGCGTTTCGAACGGGTGCGATGGCGCCAGCAACTGGCAGGCGGCGCCGATCTCGCGTCTATTCTCGACGAGGCAGGTCGGGCCGGTCGCCACCGGGACTGCTTGGAAAGGGCGGCAGGCCGCTGGCTGGCGGAATATGCGCGGATCGATCCCCTCGGCTATCTGACATTACCGATCGACGCCTTGGGAACGGTTGCGCCGGATGTAATTGTGCAGATCCTATACCAGGGTTGCCGGATGGTTGGCGGCGGTGCCTATCCGCCGGCGCCGGCCGGGCTGCAGCAGATGGTGCGGAAACTGAGGGACGAAGATAGCCCCAAGCAAGCGAGCTTTACCCTGACGCTGGCCGGCTGCCTGCTGGTCATTCATGGTGGCATGGCGCGGATTTACCGCGAGGCGACTGGCGGTGGTGAAATCGCGCCACCTGCCAATGGTGACCACGCCATCAATTGGGATCGGCGATTCATTGTCCGCTGGCCGGCCCCCGCTGCGTCCATCGGCCGGGAGGATGACAGCAAACTGTCAACGCTTGAGGTCGCGCCGGTCGGCAAACACGGCTTCGACGACAGGACGCTTCCGCCGGAGCTGAAAGCGGTGGCCTATCAAGCCCGCGCCAGCCTGCCGGCGCTGTGGCAGGCTCATCGGCTGATTGGGATTGCCCGTGTTCGGGGCGACCGCCGGGCGATCGAAGCCCAGCGGGATCATCCCTATACCCCATTCCACAGGCTGGAAGTGTCATTTTTACCGGCGCAGCCGGCAACATCTTGCGGCTTTACAGTTGTTCTCCCGCCGGGACACACTATGTAATTGAGACTGAAACCGGATTTCTTGCAAAGCGCCAGCGAAGCGCCTAGGAAATACGGTTCCGGCTGGCTTGGACCGGCGGGGACATTGGAAGGAACGAGGATCGAAACGTGAATATCGGCAAGAACCTGTTGATTTGGGTCGCCATTCTGGTGCTGTTGGCGGTCCTGTTCCAGATGTTCCAGTACAATTCTTCGCGCGATGACCGCCCGATGGATTACACGACCTTCCTGACCAATGTGAATGACGGTCAGGTAAAGGACGTCACCATTCGTGGCCAACAGATCACCGGCCACCTCTCCAGTCAGGCGGAATTCTCGACTTATTCTCCCGCCCCGGTCGATACAAAGATGGTCGAAACCTTGCAGGGCAAGGGTGTCATCATCAAGGCGGCGCCGGCGGAAGAGAGCAACACCTTCCTTTACCTCCTGGCGCAATGGGGCCCGATCCTGTTCCTGGTCGCCGTCTGGATCTTCTTCATGCGTCAGATGCAGTCCAATGGCGGCAAGGCCATGGGGTTCGGCAAGTCGCGGGCGCGCCTGCTGACCGAGCGTCAAGGCCGCGTCACCTTTGACGATGTCGCCGGCATCGAAGAGGCCAAGTCGGAACTCGAGGAAATCGTCGAATTCCTGCGCGATCCGCAGAAGTTCCAGCGCCTCGGCGGCAAGATCCCCAAGGGCTGTCTGCTGGTCGGCCCGCCGGGTACCGGTAAGACCTTGCTGGCCCGCGCCATCGCCGGCGAAGCCAATGTGCCGTTCTTCACCATCTCCGGTTCGGACTTCGTCGAGATGTTCGTCGGCGTCGGCGCCAGCCGTGTGCGCGACATGTTCGAACAGGGCAAGAAGAACGCACCCTGCATCATCTTCATCGACGAAATCGATGCGGTGGGCCGTCATCGCGGCGCCGGTCTCGGCGGCGGCAATGACGAGCGCGAGCAGACCCTCAACCAGTTGCTGGTTGAGATGGACGGCTTCGAGGCGAATGAAGGCGTCATTCTGATCGCCGCCACCAACCGTCCCGATGTGCTCGATCCGGCCTTGCTGCGTCCGGGCCGTTTCGACCGCCAGATCACCGTACCCAATCCGGACATCGCCGGCCGTGAGCACATCCTCAAGGTACATATGCGCAAGGTGCCCCTGGCGCCCGATGTGGATGCCCGTACCATCGCCCGCGGTACACCCGGTTTTTCCGGCGCCGATCTCGCGAACCTGGTGAACGAGGCTGCCTTGCTGGCGGCACGTCAAGGCAAGCGGGTCGTCACCATGCTCGATTTCGAGCAGGCCAAGGACAAGGTCATGATGGGTGCTGAGCGGCGCTCCATGGTGATGACCGACGACGAGAAGCTGGCGACTGCCTATCACGAAGGCGGTCACGCCATCGTCAATCTGGAAGTCGAAGAAGCCGATCCGCTGCACAAGGTGACGATCATCCCGCGCGGCCGCGCTCTGGGCGTCACCATGTCGCTACCGGAGCGGGACCGCTACAGCATCTCCAAGCGCTGGCTGGAAGGCCGCATCGCCATCTGCTTCGGCGGCCGTATTGCCGAGCAGCTGATCTATGGCGAGGAGCATCTCAATAGCGGCGCCTCCAACGACATCCTGCAGGCGACCAACATGGCCCGCCGCATGGTCACGGAATTCGGCATGAGCGATAAGCTCGGGCCGCTGCGCTATTCCGAAAACGAAGAGGAAGTCTTCCTCGGTCACTCGGTGACCCAGCGCAAGAACATATCCGACGACACCGCCCGCCTGATCGACGAGGAGATTCGTCGCCTCGTCGAGGACGGTGAGAAGAAGTGCCGCGATATCCTCTCGCGCAACATCGACGCCCTGCACCGCGTCGCCAAGGCGCTGGTGGAGTTCGAGACACTCACCGGTGAAGAGGTGAAGGCTTTGATGCGCGGCGAGGATATCCGCCGCAATGAAGGCCGCGATACCTCATCGGGCCGTCCGCGCTCTTCGATCCCGACCAGCGGTTCGCCGGTCGGCAGCAAGGCGCCGGGCCTGGAGCCGCGGCCGCAGCCGGGCGCCTGAGCCGATTGCCGTCCTCGCGGCGTAATTGATCCACAGAATGCGAAAGCCCCGCTCCGGCGGGGCTTTCGTTTTGGCGTGCGATTTTACCGCGATTGGTGGATAAGGCTGGCTATAAGCGGTTCGGTGATCTTAGTGGCGGAGCAGGAATTGACGGCGTCTCATCTCATTCCGACCGGCTTTCTGGCCGGTGAAGCGGCCGGGCAGGCGGTGGCGGCCGGATTGGCCCGCTGGCTGGCCGGCGGGCCGCTGGCATTCAACAGTGTCTCTGTTCTGTCGCGGAGCGCCGATGGCACCGGCGCTCGTCAGGCGCTCGACCTTGCCACCGCCGAACGGCGCTATGCCGAGCGGCTCGATCGCTTGTCGCAGGCGCCGCAGCCCTGGGCCGGCTTCGACCTGAAACGGCCCCTGATCATGGGCATCGTCAATGTCACGCCGGACAGTTTTTCCGATGGCGGCGATCACGGCGATACCGACAGCGCCGTGCAGTTTGGCGAGGCGCTGATGGCGGCTGGTGCCGATATTCTCGATATCGGCGGCGAATCCACGCGGCCTGGTGCCGCCGAAGTCAGTGCCGAGGAAGAGATCAGGCGCGTAACGCCGGTGATCCGCCGGCTGGCGGAGAAGGGTGCCGTCATCTCGGTCGATACCCGCCATGCCGCGGTCATGGCGGCCGCGGTTGGTGCCGGGGCGCGGATCATCAACGACATCACGGCGCTGACCGGCGATGCCGACAGCCGGCGCGTCGCCGCGCAGAGCGGGGCGGAGATCGTCCTGATGCATATGCAGGGCAAGCCGCAGACCATGCAGCAGGACCCGCATTACGACGACGTCACCCTGGATCTGCTTGATTACTTTGCTGAGCGGCTGGCCGAACTGGACGGCCTGGGGGTATCGCGCCACCGAATCTCCCTCGATCCGGGGATCGGCTTCGGCAAGAAGGATCGCCATAACATGCGGCTGATGCAGGAACTGGCCGTTTTCCACAGCTTCGGTTGCCCCTTAACGCTCGGCGTTTCCCGCAAGAGCTTCATCGGCCGGCTCAGCCGCCAGGAACCGCCGAAGCAGCGCATGGCGGGTTCTATCGCCGCCGGACTGGCCGGGTTGGATCGCGGTGCCCAGGTACTGCGTGTCCACGACGTCGCGGAGACCTACCAGGCGATTGCAATCTGGCGAGCCATCGCCGCTTGATGTTAAATCGGGATAGGAATTGCGCGCGGGGAGTTATAGCAGCGCAAGATTTAGCTGCCTGATGCATGCGGCGACGGTGCGGCTTGGCCGCATCCGTCTCTAAGAAGGACGACCAAAAAGATGACGCGTAAATTGTTCGGTACCGATGGCGTGCGTGGCTTGGCCAATGCCGAGCCGATCACCGCCCTGACTGCCCTGAAGCTGGCCCTGGCCGCCGGCGCCCGCTTCACCCGCGGCGACCACCGGCATCGCGTCATCATCGGCAAGGATACGCGTCTCTCGGGCTACATGCTGGAGACGGCGCTGACCTCCGGTTTCCTCTCCATGGGCATGGATGTGCTGCTGCTGGGGCCGATGCCGACACCCGCGGTCGCCAGCCTGACCCGTTCCATGCGCGCCGATCTCGGCGTGATGATCTCCGCTTCGCATAATCCTTTCGCCGATAACGGCATCAAGCTCTTCGGTCCCGACGGTTATAAGCTCTCCGATGAGATCGAGGCCGAGATCGAGGCGCGGCTGGAAGGCAATGACCTGATGGCCAATCTGGCACCCTCTGCGGAGCTGGGTCGGGCGAAGCGCATCGACGACGCGCCCGGCCGCTATATGGAATTCGTCAAGGCGAGCTTCCCCAAGGGGCAAACCCTGGAAGGCCTCAAGGTCGTCATCGATTGCGCCAATGGTGCCGCCTATAAGGTGGCGCCCACTGTGCTGTGGGAACTGGGCGCCGAGGTGATTTCGATCGCCTGCGAGCCCAACGGCACCAACATCAATGCCAATTGCGGCGCCGTCCATACCAACGCGATGCAGGAGGCCGTCGTCACCCATGGCGCGGATCTCGGCATCGCACTGGATGGCGACGCGGATCGTGTGATGATTGCCGATGAAAAGGGCACCTTGCTGGATGGCGACCAGCTGATGGGGATGATCGCGGCCTCGTGGCACCGCTCGGGCCGTCTCACCGGCGGCGGTATCTGTGCGACCGTCATGTCCAATCTCGGCCTCGAGCGCTTCCTCGGTGGGCTTGGCCTGGCGCTGGCGCGCACCCAGGTTGGCGATCGCTATGTGCTGGAAGAAATGCGCCGCCGCGGCAACAATCTCGGCGGCGAGCAATCCGGCCATATCATTCTCAGCGATCATGCGACGACCGGCGATGGGCTGCTCGCGGCCCTGCAGGTGCTCTCGGTGCTGGTTGCTGCGGAGAAACCCGCCAGTGAAACCGGACGCGTCTTCACACCGCTGCCGCAGCTCTTGAAGAACGTGCGCTACAGTGCCGGCCAGACGCCTTTGGAGATGACGAGCGTGCGCCAGGCCATCGCCGACGGCGAAGCGCGGCTCAGCGGCACCGGCCGCGTCCTGATCCGCAAATCCGGTACCGAGCCGCTGATCCGCGTGATGGCGGAAGGCGAGGATGAGGCGCTGGTCGCCGCCGTGGTCGGCGATATCGTCAAGGCGGTGGAAGCGGCGAGCGCCGCCTAAGCCCCTGCAGGTTTCTCGCGGGTCGGGCTTCGGTCCGCCTTCACGCCGCGTGAAGGGCTGCGAGGGAGAAGGCCGGCGACGATTCCGGCATCAGTTGCTCCTGTCCCAGGGCGTCGTTTGCGCAAAGCGCCTCGATGGTGGCGGGCAGGCTGGCGCGCCAATTGATCTGCGGCAGACCGAGGCTGCGCGCAAGGCTGCAATCCAAGGCAAGATTCCAGATCCGTGGCGCTGCTCCGTCGACGCAGCTGTTTGCCGCGGGAGAGATCGCGGGCACCGGCTGAATTTTGCCGGCCAGTGTGAAGACCTCGCCGGCAATCTCGTACCATGAGGCGGCCGCATTGCCGGCATAATGCAGGGTCGATGGAAACCGGCGGCCTTCGATCATGGCAACGGCGATATGCGGTATCGTTGCTGCCAGGGCTTCAACGGGTGTCGGACAGGCATATCCGTTGGCGGCGAATTCAAGCGCATCGGCCGAGCGGCCGAGCGCAAGCAGGGTTTTCAGAAAGTTGCTGCCGTAACCGCCGAAGAACCGGCTGGAGCGCAGAATAAGATGGCGGCCATGGGCCCGGCGGATGGCGGCCTCGCCGGCCAGCATGCTCTGGCCATAGACCGTCGTCGGCTCGGTGCGATCGTTTTCGCGGTAGGGTGCGGCTTTGTCGCCGGCAAAGACATGCGCGCTGGAATGGTGGATGAGCGGCAGGTCGAGCATGGCGGCGGTCTTCGCCAGATTGTCGACGGCAATGGCGTTCAACGCGAAGGCCGCCTCAGGTTCCTGCTCCGCGAGATCGACCCGCGCATAGCCGGCGGTATTGATGATGATTTCCGGATCGATCGCGCCGATCTGCTGGCGCAGGCGGAGCGGGTGAAAGAGATCGATCTCGTCGCGTCCGGCAAAATGCAGGCTGGTCAGACTTGGCCATTCCGTTGCGGCCAATGCCTTTGCCAGTTGCCCGTTGCGGCCAATTACCAGGATGCGATGTCGTCTGATCATGTCGCAACTCCCATCCACGTCGGGTCAGTAAGATCTCCGGAAGTCCCTCTCCTCGAATTTCAGCAGAAAATATAACCCATTGCAACAAATGGTGTTTTTCTAAGAAAATCGAAAAAACTAAGCAATTTAGATAATATCCCGGTGTGCGGCTTGGTCGCCCGGCGCGATCGCCTCTTGCTCGGGGCTACTGCGCGGCCTTTGCCGCGACGCGTGGTGTTACCGCGGCTTTGCTGACGGCCCGCTCCTGATTCTTCACCCGGCGCATCGGCAGGGAATGGCAATGCCGCTTGTAATAAACGATTTCCAGAAGCGTTGGCCACAGCTCCAATGATGAGCGGATGATGCCGATTTCGTCGTCGACAATGCGACTGAGGTTTTGCTGAAAGAAGTCCGGTTCGAAGTCGTAGAAGGTGCGGGCCAGCCCGGCGGCAAAGACATTGAGGGCAATGCGGCGCTGTTCCGATCTGGCATGAGCGCCTGCTTCCAGCACGCGGTCATGCAGATCTTGCGCCTGCTCCAGGATTCCGACCGTATCCTGCAATGAAACCTCGCCATCGTAATCGAAGGCGATGGTCACCTCGTCGGTGCGGCGCAGGGAGGTGCGGATCTTGTTCTTCAGCAGGCTGCAGACCGCTTCGTTGAAGACCTCGGAAGCCAGGGGATTGCGCATGTAGTTATTCTTTACATGCGTTTGCGCGGAATCGACATGCGCCGCGGCGATGCCGGGCTGCTGGATCCACAGCCGGTAGATATAATCCTCGAACCGCAAACGCGTGGGAAAGAAGGGCGGCAGGCCGATGCGATTGTCATAGCCGGCGACGCCGCAATCCATGCGCCAGTTCTTATTGGTGACGCAGGGGCGGAAATTGACCAGGACATAGGTGTCGTTCAAGGCTTCGGCGTCGATGCGATCATGGTCCTCGATGAAGAGGTTCACGTAATCGACCGCGTCGATGTCGTTGGTGCCGGAACGGAATGTCTGCGCCATCTTGACGATGGCATTGCGCGACAATTTGCCGGGCTGCATGAACAGCGAATTCTCGCGCGTCAGGCCAAGAGAGACATTGCTTTCAAGATCCATCGCCGTATCGACCAGGAGATCGCCGGTCTCGTAGTTCGCCGGCGCTTCGCCAACCGGCTTACCCAGGATATCGCGAAAGGATTGGAGGATGTCATAGGACTTGCTGCTATGTCCGTTGGCGCCGCGCGGCAGCAATTTGCCGCGGCTGATCTCATGCTCTGCCAGCGATTCCGGGCTGTCTTCGACCAGGGCATAGGGACGCATATCGTCGTCGGCGCTGACGATCAGATCGCCCAAGGTATACATCAGCGTGAAGTTGCGATTGCCGCCATAGCTGGGACGGAACAGGTTGCGCACCAGCACGTCGAGTTTCTGGTCGCGCAGGCGGCGGCAGATATGCGCGATGAATTGCTCCTTCTCGGCCGGACCGACATAGAACAGGTCGTTGCTCGTCTTCGTCTGTTCCAGTGTAGCGAAGTACTTATCGTGATTGGCGAGGGACGAATCGTCGAAGACGACAATCGGCACCGTATGGCCATTGCGGCGAAAATTTTCGTCATAGGCGGAAACGGTGGCCCCTACGTCGCGCAATCGATAGGTCGGGATGACGAAATGAAGATCTCGTTCGGTGGTCATTTTATCTCATGAGTCAATTTGCCTCACGAGAGTTAGGGGTTGGGCGGTAAATGATCGAGGTGGAATGCCGGCAGTACCGATAAAAGAAATATAAAGTGGTCAGGCTGGATCAGCCGCTTTTCCCACGGTTCTACGAAAGCCGAGGTGGTCGGCATGAAAGCCCATCTTGCGGTAGAGAAGGTGCGCGGACTGCCGGCTATGATGCGCAAAGAGCTGCACGATGTCGCAGCCGACTGAATGCGCCGCAGCGATGGCGGCCTCGATCAATTTAGTGCCGACCCCGAGGCCGCGCTTTGCCGGCGCAACGCGCAAATCTTCCAGCAGGGCGCGGTGTGCACCGCGATAGCCGAAATGCCGAGTTATGGTCACCTGTACGTAGCCGATGACAGAGCCGCTCTCATCGACCGCGACGAGACAATGCACCGCGGGGTCGCCCGCCAAGGCATCGTAGGCGGTTAGATAGTCCTCGAGAGAGGCGGTTTCTTCGCGTTGCCGGCCCAATGGGTCGTCAGCCAACAGGGCCGCGATACGGGGGACGTCGTCGCGTGTAGCAGAGCGAATTAGAACTGATGGAGCCTCAGCCATCGGCGGCTTTCTCAACCGCCGAACCACCAGCGTAGTGCCAAAAAGGCCGCCATGCCGAGGACGATGGTCGCCAGCAAGTTGCGGGTGAGATAGCTGATGACCGCGGTGAGGATCGCCGCGTCGAGAAATGGATTATGCCAGTCGAGCTGTGCCTCGGGGCCGTTCGGGTAGATCACCGCCGGCACGATGATCGCGGTCAGGACGGCGGCCGGGACGAAGTTCAATGCCCGTTCGATCAAGGTTGGGAAGCGAAAGCGATCCGCCAGCAGATAGACCGGGTAGCGGATGGCGAGATTGATCAGCGCCATGCCGAGGATCAGAAGGGAGATCGATGTTTCAGCCATTGGTCGTCGCCCCCATCGCCTTGCGAGCGAGCGTCTTCGCGCTGTTTGGTTTGCGCCGCAGATCGAGAACGAGCCCGACGATGACACCGGCGAGCGCGCCCAGCATCAGGCCGACTTTGTAGTCGAGGTCATTGAAATAGGTAGCGACGAGACCGGCGGTGATCGCTGCGGCCCAAAGCGGCGGCGTCTTCAGGCCCGGTATGACGATGCCGATGAAGGTCGCTACCATGGCGAATTCCAGGCCCCAATCCTTGACCCCTGGAAAGCTCCGTCCTAGCACCACGCCGACCAGGGTCCAGAGGTTCCAATTGACCCACATGCCGACGCAAGAGGCGAGATAATACCAGTGGGCATAACGGGCGCGGCCGCGCTCGCGATAACGCAGATCCATCACCGCGAAGGTCTCGTCGGTGAGCATGGCGGCCAGGGGGAACCGCCATCTCTGCGGCAGGTGACGCACATGGCTGACGAGGTTGGCGGCATAGAGAAGATGCCGCAGGTTGATGATGAAGGTGGCAGCCCAGATCACCCACAGCGCTGCCTTGGTTGCGACCAGGCCGACCGCCATGAACTGGGCGGAGCCGGAGAAGACAAACATCGACATGCTCATCACCTGCAGCGGCGAAAAGCCCTGGGCGATGCCGAGCGAGCCGAAGATGATGCCGAAGGGCAGGGCGCCGACCATCAGGGGGAAGGTGTCGCGCAACCCGTGCCAGACCTCTTCGCGCCGAGAGTGATCGCCAGCTGGCGCAGCGGTAATCGAACTCGCGCCTGTCATGTTGCTTCCCCGCATCGGATGATTATAGCCTTGAGGCCTTATTGGCCCGGTTATCTATGGTCGAACAGCGGACTATACAACCCCCATGCCGGCCCGACTGGCGGGAGTCTGGCGCAGCAGGTCGGCCAGGGTCTCCAACGCCCGCTGCAGGGTGGTGCGCTCGGCGGGTGCGCAAAGGCAGAGCCTGACGCCGGACGGTGCCGCGCGATTGAGGGCGAAGGTGCCGGCGGGCGATACAGCGACCTGCCGCAGGCGTGCTTCGAGCGCGAAATTGTCGGCGCTCCAGCCCTCGGGCAGGTTGAGCCACAGGTGATAGCTGGCGCGATGCGCCTGGATATCCCAGTCGCCGAGAATATCCTGCGCCAGCTGCTGGCGGGCGACGGCTTCGGCCTTGTGCTGATGAACCAGCCGCAAGCCGGTGCCGTTCTGGATCCAGTTGCTGGCGATCTCCGCCGTCAGCGGCGTTGCCATCCAGGTGGTCGAACGCACGACCTGGGCGAAAGCGTCCTGGCCCTCCGGCGGAATGGCCAGATAGCCGACGCGCAGACCGGGGCACATCGATTTGGAAACAGAATTCACATAATGGCCGAGCTCCGGCGCGAAGCTGGTCAGGGATGGCATCTGCTCGTCGAGCAGGAAGCCGTAGAGATCGTCCTCGACGATCTTCACGCCATGCCTGCGGCAGACCTCGGCGATTTCCCGGCGCCGCGCTTCCGGCACCACGTAGCCGAGCGGGTTATGGATATTGGTGACGCAATAGAGCGCCTTGGGCGCGAGGTTGCGGCAGGCGGCATCGAGGGATTCCGGGTCGATGCCGTAAGGATCGAGCTGGAGGCCGTGCAGCTTGAGGCGCAGGAAATCGGCGAGGCGCCGCATGCCGGGATAGGTCAGGTTCTCGGTGACGACGACGTCGCCAGGCTGGGTGAGGGCGCCGATCACCGCCGTCATGGCATGCTGGCCGCCCGAGGTGACGATCACCCGGTCTGCGGTGGTATTGAAGCCGAAATTGCTCATCCACTGCGCGCCGGCTTCGCGATGATGCTGCAGGCCGGCATGGGGGTGGTAATCCATCAGCCGCGCAATGCCCCGGCGGGCAGCGATGGATTGCAGGCTCTCCGCCAGCAATCCATCGCCCGACATCGGCGTGGGAAAATTGATGCTGAGATCGATCAGGGTCTGCGGCGCGGTCTGGGCGGCGATCTGGAAGGGCTCCGGCAGGCGGCGCACGAGATCGCCCCGCACATAGGTGCCGCGCCCCACCTCGCCGCCGATCAAGCCACGGCGTTCCGCTTCGCTATAGGCACGGGTTACGGTGCCCACGGTCACGCCAAGGCGATAGGCGAGATCGCGATGGGTCGGCAGGCGATCGCCCGGCATCAAGCGACGATTGCGGATATCGGCCGTCAGCGCATCTGCGATTGCCAGATAACGCGGCCCTTCATATTGCGTGATATCGGGAGCCCAAATTGTCATGGGGACAATGTAATAATTGACGTCATATTGTGTCAATGTGATTATTCGTTCTACCGATTATATGGATACAATCGGGACAATAGAGGAGATTGCCCCATGACCAGTTCACGCGAGACGACAAACCCCGGAAGGCATGAGCCTTTGTCGGCCGGCATGAGCGCCAAGCCGGTTGCCGGCGCCTCCGCTTCCTCGGTTCTGCTGCTAGCCCTGCCAAATCGCGGCATCCGGGCTGTTGCCGTCCAACTGGTCGAGTTGATGCTGGATTGGCGGGAGCGCCGCCGTCAGCGCCGGCGATTGGCCACGATGGACGAGCACATGTTGCGCGATATCGGGCTCAGCACGGCAGATGTCGAGCACGAGGTCCACAAGCCCTTTTGGCGCCTTTGAGGAGCGGCACGATGGATTTGCCGATTTATCAGATCGACGCCTTCACGGACCGCGCTTTTGCCGGAAATCCGGCGGCCGTGATGCCGCTGGACGCCTGGTTGCCGGACGCGGTGATGCAGAAGATCGCTGCCGAAAACAATCTCGCCGAGACGGCGTTCTTCGTGCCCAAAGGCGACGACTTCCATATCCGCTGGTTCACGCCGACCGTGGAAATCGAACTCTGCGGCCATGCCACGCTGGCCAGCGCCTATGTCGTCACCCGTTTCCTGGAGCCGCAGCGTCAGTCGATGAAATTCGACAGCCTGTCCGGGCCGCTGATCGTGGCGCGGGATGGCGAGAGGCTGGTGCTGGATTTTCCGCGCCTCGGCCACAAGCCGGCCGACGAGAAGATCGACGCCGTGGCCGCCTGCCTGAGCCATCGGCCGCGTAGCGTCTTCGACAGCGCTGATTACATCGCCTATTTCGCCGTCTTCGATGACGAGGCGACGGTGCGGCACATCGTCCCCGATATGCTGGCGATGAGCAAGCTCGACAAGGATATCGTGGTGACGGCGCGCGGCGATGAGGCCGATTTCGTGTCACGCCTCTTCGCCCCCTTGCATGGCATTCCGGAAGATCCGGTGACCGGTTCGACCCATTGTGTCCTGACGCCCTATTGGGCCGAGCGCCTCGGCAAGACACGGATGCATGCGCGCCAGGTCTCGGCGCGTGGCGGCGATCTCTGGGTCGAGCTGCAGCCAGAACGGGTCGTCATGGCCGGCTACGGCGTCTGCGTTCTCAAAGGAACCATGACCGTCTGACGCCGCCTGTTCCGACCTCCTGCGATCGAGACAAGGTGGGCAGGGTAGGCATTGTCACAGGCGGCAACCGCGTTTAATCTCCTGCCACGCAATCTGGAGACAATGCAGGGCGTCTGATGAAATTGTATCGATATCTGACCGGTCCCGACGACGCCGCCTTTTGCCACCGTGTTTCCGCCGCGCTCAATCAGGGCTGGGAACTCTATGGCAATCCCACCCTGACCTATGACCCGGAGCGGCAGCGGGTGATCACCGGCCAGGCGATCGTCAAAGAGGTCGCCGGCACTTATTCGCCCGATCTCGACCTATCGCAGCAATAACCTTCGACCTATCGGCTGGTCGGCCGATCCGAGAGGTGGCGTCTTATTCCGCCGTCATCGCGGACCGGCCGGCGCGCTTTTCCTGGGCGACGTAAGAAACAGGCATTTTCCGTCAAGCAGGCGGCCCCGCTGGCCGCGAATGTATGCTTGCCGCGGCGCGGTGAATTGGCTATTAGGCTCTGCACTCACGCCGCGCGTCGGCTGGGCGCAAGAAACCGATGGATCGATCCAGCTGGGCGCCCGAGATATGCCGACCGACAGCCAACATTATTTATTGCCCGCCGGGCTCGCGGATGTTCTGCCGGGCGATGCCGCTTTCGAGGCGGCGATGGTTGAGCGCGTCATGGCGGTCTTCGCTGCCTGGGGCTATGACCGGGTCAAACCGCCGCTGATCGAATTCGAGGACAGCCTGCTCTCGGGTCCCGGCGCCGCCATGGCAGCGCATACCTTCCGGCTGATGGATCCGGTCTCGCAGCGCATGATGGGCCTGCGGGCGGATATCACGCCGCAGGTCGCCCGTATCGCCGCCAGCCGCCTCAAGAACAGCCCGCGTCCGTTGCGCCTGTCTTATGCGGGCCAGGTCCTGCGGGTGAAGGGCGAGCAGATGCGGCCCGAACGGCAATTGGGCCAGGCCGGCATCGAGTTGGTTGGTGCCGCCAGCGCCGCCGCCGATGCCGAAGTCGTGCTGCTGGCGGTCGATGCGCTGCGCCAGGCCGGCGTGCCGCACCTCGCTGTCGATCTCAATCTGCCGACCCTGACGCCGGCCATTCTCGCCGCAGCTGGTGTCGATGATCCGGCGCCATTGATTGCTGCACTCGATCGCAAGGATGTCGCCGCCGTGCGGCAGCTTGCCGGCAACCAGACCGCCTTGCTCGAAGGCCTGCTGCGCGCAATCGGCCCGGCCGGCCAGGCACTGGCGCAACTCGGCAAACTGCAGTTGCCGGCAGCGGCCGAGCCGCAACGCCGACGGCTGGTTGAAGTGGTCGCGCTTATTCAGGCAGCTGCGCCCGATCTCGCGCTGACCATCGATCCCACCGATCACCGAGGCTTCGAATATCACACCGGAATCACCTTCTCGCTGCTGGGGCGGCGTGTGAGCGGCGAGTTTGGGCGCGGCGGGCGTTACGTCAATCAGGCGGGCGAAGAGGCGACCGGTTTTACGCTGTATCTCAACACCGTGCTGGCGGCATTGCCGGCACCGGGAGTGCCGAAGCGGGTGTTCCTGCCTGCCGGTACGCAGCCGGCAATCGGCGCGGATCTGCGCGCCAAGGGCTGGGTCACCATTCAGGATGTGGAGGCCGCCGGCAATAGCACTGCCGAAGCCAGGCGGCTGGGATGTCAATTTCTGTGGAACGGGCAGGCGGTGGTCGATCTCTGAGCGAAGCTCGGAGAACCATGCGCGGCTTGAGTGAGGAATATCATGGCCAATGTAGCTGTCATCGGATCGCAATGGGGCGACGAGGGTAAAGGCAAGATCGTCGACTGGCTGTCGGAGCGCGCCGACGTGGTGGTGCGCTTCCAGGGCGGTCACAATGCCGGCCATACCCTGGTGATCGGCAATCAGGTCTTTAAGCTCAGCCTGCTGCCCTCCGGTGTGGTCCGTCCGGGCAAGCTGGCGGTGATCGGCAACGGCGTGGTGGTCGATCCCTGGCATCTCCTGAAAGAGATCGCCAATCTCAAGGGCCAGGGCGTGGTGATCACGCCTGACAACCTGGCGCTGGCGGAGAATGCGGCGCTGATCCTGCCGCTGCACAGCAAGCTTGATGTGCTGCGTGAAGAAGCGCGCGGTGCCGCCAAGATCGGCACCACCGGCCGCGGTATCGGCCCGGCCTATGAGGACAAGGTGGCGCGCCGTGCCATCCGGGTCTGCGATCTCGGCGATCCCGATAGCCTGCCGGGCAAGGTCGAAAATCTGCTGCTGCATCACAATGCGCTGCTGCGCGGCATGGGGGCGGCGGAGGTCGACGGCGCCGAGTTGATCGCCCAGCTGCGCGAAATTGCGCCGAAGATCACGCCGTTCATGCAGAATGTCTGGCAGCGCCTCGATGCCTCGCGCAAACGCGGCGACCGCATCCTGTTCGAAGGCGCCCAGGGCATGATGCTCGATGTCGATCACGGCACCTACCCCTATGTCACCTCATCCAATACGGTGGCGGGGCAGGCGGCGACCGGTTCCGGTCTCGGCGTCGGCGGCATCGGCTATGTGCTCGGCATCACCAAGGCCTATACGACGCGGGTCGGCAGCGGCCCGTTCCCCAGCGAGTTAACCGACGATATCGGTGAATTGCTCGGTCAGCGCGGCAAGGAATTCGGCGTCGTCACCGGACGCAAGCGCCGGTGCGGCTGGTTCGATGCGGCACTCGTGCGCCAGTCGATCAAGGTGTCCGGGATCAACGGCATCGCCCTGACCAAGCTGGATGTGCTTGACGGGTTCAAGGAGCTGAAGATCTGCACCGGCTACCGGATCAACGGCAAGGAATATGACCACCTGCCGGCCGGCAGCCATCTCCAGGCGGCGGCGGAGCCGGTCTATGAGACGATCGAAGGCTGGAGCGAATCCACTTTCGGCGCCCGCTCCTGGGCTCAGTTGCCAGCGACGGCGATTAAATATATTCGCCGCATCGAAGAACTGATCGAGGCACCGGTGGCCCTCCTCTCGACCAGCCCGGAACGGGACGATACCATTCTCGTGACTGATCCGTTTGCCGACTAAACATTTAGAATCTGCGGATTAGGGCGGTATCTTAAGCGCGGCTGCCCGGATTGGATGGCTAACGGTATCTGCATACACCTGATCGGCGATGCCAAACAAAATCATGGAGACTCGAGGCGGCTTAAGCGCCGGTTAACGGTCTCCGGATTATATTGCCATGGGAAAAAACCATGGCTGATGAACACGAATCCATCCTGCTCGCCGATCGCTTCGAGATCCTGGCTGGCGAACGACTGTCGCACCTCGATTCCCCGGGTGCGCAGGCTTTTGCCGTGGTCGATCGCCATGATTCGGCAGCCGAACTCTTCGCGCTGATTCCGCCGGTACATTTGGCCTGCCGGGCCTTTGCGCATCCGATCAACCAGGTTACCTCCAGCCAGATGCTGTGGCCGCTCAGCGCCGGTATCGTCGATTGGCCGGTCTCCGGCAGCGGCGAGCAGACGGTCTGGGGCCGTCGCCCGGCTTTGGTGTTCACGCGGCCGGGGGGCGAGCGGGTCGCCGCCAACAGCAAGGGAACGCTGCCGCTCTTTTCCGAGCAGCAATTGCTGAAGAACGTGCTGGAGCCGGTGCTGTACGCCCTGCGCGACATGGGGCCGAGCGGCGCCACGCATCGTGCCATCCGCCCCGATAATCTCTTCTATCAGCTCGGCAACAGCGGTCCCGTGGTGCTGGGCGAATGCTTCAGCATGCCGCCCGGCTATGCCCAAGGCGCCATTTTCGAGACCATCGAGAATGCCGGCTGCCTGCCCATGGCGCGGGCACCGGGCACCGTGGCCGACGATCTCTATGCGCTTGGCGCCCTGCTGCTGATGCTCCATCTCGGCCGCAATCCGATGGCGGGGATGAGCGAAGAGCAGATCATCCTCGCCAAGATCAATTACGGTTCCTTTGCGGCCATGGCGGGCCGCGAGAAGCTGCCGCCTTCGCTGGCGGAATTGCTGCGCGGTCTGCTCAACGATAAATCCGCCGAACGCTGGAATATCCGCGGCGTGGAAGGCTGGATGATGGGCCAGCACTACAGCCCGGTTCTGCCCTATCTGCCGCAACGCGCCACCCGTGCGATCAGTTTCGCCGGCGTCGAACATGTCAACAAGCCGTCGCTTGGCCATGCCATGTCCTGGCATTGGCAGGCGGCGATCCAATTGGTCGACCAGCCGGATTTCGACCTCTGGATCCGACGCAGCTTCAACGATGAGAAGGCGCTGGACACGCTGACGCGCATCCGCGGCGTATCGCAAAGTTCCGGCCCATCGAGCGGTATGCGTGATCGGCTGGTGGCCCGCATGATCGCCAATCTCGCCCAGCCAGGCCCCATCTGCTACAAGGATCTGCGGCTCAGCCTCAACGGCCTCGGCACGCTTCTTGCCGATATCATCGACCAGCAGGATCAGCTGAATCAGTTCGGCGACATGATGCGGGCGCGCATTCATCAGGCCTGGATTCAGGAGCAGCCCAGCTTGCGGCCAGAGCAGATCCAGGCGCTGCGTCCGCTGGATGACGCGGAAAAATTCGTCGATCGTCCCGGCTATGGGTACGGCATCGAGCGGGCACTCTATGAGCTGACGCCGCGCACCCCGTGCCGCAGTCCGCTGATCAGCGATTTCTATGTCACCGATCTGCGCGATCTGCTGCCGGCGCTCGATGCGGCGATGCCGGCGCTTGAACCGGGCACCAAGCCGATCGACCGGCATATCGCCGCCTTCATCGCCGCCAATTTGAAGCGGTCGCTGGATCGCGAGCTGTCCCAGCTCAACAACGCCGTCACCGCCGCTGATACGGCCTTGGCGATCATGAATCTGCTGGCCATCGTGCAGGGCGTGCATCCGACCACGAAACTGCCCAATCTCGCTCAGGCGATGCACGAAATGCTGCAGCCGTCGCTCAGTCTGTTTCATCTTGCCGGCACGCGCGAGCGGGTGGCCAAACAGCTCGACCGCCACCTCACTGCCTGCGATTTCGGTGCGGTGCTGCTGTTGTTCGATCCCGAGGGAGCTGTGCGCCGCGGCGACGAGATCGGCTTCGCGGCGGCCCGGAACGCCTATGCCCATAAGGCCCGGGAAGTGGCCTGGATCGAGAATGGCGGCCTTACCGATCCGATGCGCGTGCGCGTCATCGCCCAGCGGACGGCTGCCGTCGGCTCCGCGCTGATGGCCAGCGCTGGTATCGCGGTCCTTACACTTGCGACGCTGCTATGAAGCCGCCTCGTCATGAACAAGAACGCCTGGAAACGGCAGCAATGAAATGAGTGCAATGGGTCAAACCGAATTCACGCTGCGGCCGAAGCTGGTCCTGCTGCTGGCTGTTCCCCTGGCTCTGGTTTTCCTGCCAACCACCGCCGTCGTCACCACGGGCATGATCCCGACCCTGGTCGCGCTGGTGATTGACGGTTCGTCGCGCCGCTATCTGACCATCACCGTGGGCGGTCTGAACCTGGTCGGCTGTGCCTATTTCCTGCATCTCCTCTGGTCGATGCCCCAGGGCGTGTCGGCCGTCCTGCTGGTGCTCGGCAGTTCCTATGGATGGCTTTGCGCCTTGATCGGTGCAGGCTGCGGCTGGATGCTCTTTCTTGCCATGCCGTCAGTGGTGCGCAGTGTCGCCGGTGCCCAGGCCAAGATCCGGCTTTTCCGCCTCAACCGCGAAATGGAGCGCATGGTGGAGGATTGGGGACCGGAAGTGACGACACGCTCCGACGCCGCCGGCAACAGGTAACTGCCGGAGCGCGATCGTTTTAAGTGAAGCGGATCGAAGCACTTCGTGATGCGATCTGACGCCTTTGTATTTGCCAGCCGGCATGCTGCCGGAACGGGTGTTTGATCAAGTGTCCCGCAGCATGGTTTTCCAGCGCCGATTTACAGCGCGCCGGCCGGACGGTCGACATCGTGCCCGGCTTGCAGAACCCTACGGAATCGCGCACCATTCTTGCATGGCATCCGCAGCGGATTGCTGCTTACCAGATCGTCTGGCAGCCTCGTCGCTGCACTATCCAGGCAAGCACGAGGGGGCTGACCGATGATTGTCGTCCATCATCTACATTTTTCCCGGTCGACCCGTATCCTTTGGCTGCTCGAAGAGCTGGGCGTAAGCTATCAGCTCGTTCAATATCCCCGCGACGCGAACTTCCGGGCTCCGCCGGCGCTGCAGGCGATCCATCCGCTGGGCAAAGCCCCCGTCATCGTGGATGGTCCGCTCGTCCTCGGCGAATCCTCGGTCATTCTCGATTACATCAATAGCCGTTACGGCGATGGCCGCTTTGCGCCGAAGGTTGGCGGCGAAGCCTATTACAAGCATAACGAATGGCTGCAATATGCCGAGAGCACCGCGGCGATGCCGATCATGGTGAACCGGATAGCTGCTTTGGCTGGCGGGCTTTCCGATGGCATGGAGAGGTTTTTCACGCCGCTCCTGGCCAGGACACTGGACCACATCACGCGCGGCATTGGCGGCCGGAAATATTTCATGGGCGACGATCTGACCCTGGCCGATATGCAAATGGTCTATCTGCTGGAGGTTGCCGCCAGCAGCGGCATGCTATCCAATCATCCGGAGCTGACACGCTATCTCGGGCGCCTGAACGAGCATGCAGCGCTGCAAAAGGCCATTGCGATCGGCGGACCGATGATGCCGCCTAAGAAATAACCGGCTGTAGCTTCTGCGGCCGAGATGCCTTGCCGGGGCGGCAACAAAAAGGCGGCGCCGGATGTCCGGGCCGCCTTCTGATGTGCCGGCGTTTTCGGCCGGTAAGCGTGATCCGTCTCTACTCAGTATGAGAGAGGGCGATTCACGCGCTCTAGGCGTGCGTGAGGTTTTCCTCGACCGCCGATTTGCGGATCGCCCGCTGGATTTTCTCGAAGGCACGTACTTCGATCTGCCGCACGCGTTCGCGACTGATGTTGAATTCGCGGCTGAGATCATCCAGCGTCGCCGGCTCGTCCTTCAGGCGCCGCTCCATCAGGATCTTGCGTTCACGCGGGTTGAGCGTCTGCATCGCCTTGGCCAGCATGCGCTGGCGCTTGCCGAGTTCCTGGCTTTCGCCGAGACGCGTCTCATGGCTCTCGGTATCGTCGACCAGCCATTCCTGCCATTCGCCGCCTTCGCCGTCATTGCGCATCGGCGCGTTCAGCGAATGATCGGGGCTGGCGAGGCGCCGGTTCATGTCGACGACATCGTTTTCCGACACTTCCAACCGCGTCGCGATCTCCTTGACGTTTTCCGGCGAGAGATCGCCGTCCTCGATGGCCTGGATCTGCCCCTTCACCCGGCGCAGATTGAAGAACAGCTTTTTCTGCGCGGCGGTGGTGCCGATCTTCACCAGCGACCAGGAATGC
>DATLIX010000113.1:0-3283 GCA_035539215.1 Dongiaceae bacterium
GCCTTTGGCGGCCGAAGCCTTGAAATCGCTCGGCAGAATCAGGCCGAGATCCTTCTTATCGACCCAGACATAGGTGAAATAGTGGAACGGCTTCATGTTGGGCCAGATGGTCGCGGCGATCTTCCGGCTTTCCGCCGCATCGAAGCTCTTGTCGTGATTGGCGTCGAAATCGCCGAGCAGTTCGTCGCTGAAAACGTCGTCGAACACCCAGGTCATGCGCAGGCCGGTGATCTTGCCGCCACCGTCAAACACGAAATCGACCGTATTATCGATGAAGACATGAGGATGCCAAAGCCGGCCGCAGCAGCCCGAGCGGACACAAAAAGAGAGCCGCGATGAAGGCCAGCGCCCGCATCGTCCTGAAACGCGACGAATACAAGGATCAGAAGCTGGATTGGGCGGTGACCGTCAGCGGGCAGCCACACAGCGGACAGACGGCAACTTCCTGAGCCGTCGCCGGATCGGCGCCGGCCGCGATCTTCTGCTTCAGGAGATCGCGCATCTGATTGAGCAGCGCGCTGTGATCGGCGGCAACAGGACCGCCGCTGGTCAAGCTGACGGTGTCGAGCGTGGCGGTACAGCGCAAGGCGGCCATATCCGTCAGCGGCTTCGGCATCGGCTCCGCCGTCATGGCAAAGGCCGATCGGAGGGACAGGGGCGCCATCAGGCCGCCCACCGCGATACCCGATAGAAGATGTCGGCGCGTCAGCATGGGAATTCTCCGCGTTTCAGGTCGCACAACCCCTCACGGCAACACTTTAGCTGCGGCGGCCCACCCCTGCAAGCGACGGAGCTGCAAGATATGTGTCAGATAAGCTGTAATGGCGCCCGTACCGACCGCGCGCGCGTTGCCGTCCCGCGAAGGATGGCATCACAGCTCGACATCGGCCCAATCGCCCTTGTCGGGATGGCCAGCGCAAAAGCGCCAGATCGGCTTGCGGTCCTGAAAGGCGACGGAGGGCAAGGCAATGAGCGACGAGGAAACCGTGCCAAAACCGGTGTTGGACATGATGTTCATGGCGTCGAACACCTCGCTGCCCGGTTCGCCTTCACGCGACCCCAGCAGGGTCGTCCAGGCCGACCAGTCACCGCGATCCGGTTCGGGGATATCAACCGTCTCCCAGAGCGGCAGATAGTGACGAATGCGCGCACTGGCCGGATCATTGCGATCCGAGGCGGTAATCATCGAGATGCCGTATGGCAGTTTCTCAGCCTCGATACGATCGCCGAGATTGCGCAGCCAGTAGCCGTCGCGGTTATCGACGGCGATCATATTGAAGGGACGATAAGCGGTCGGATCCAATTGTTGCAGCATATCGACGGCATCGGTCGCATCGGCGAAATCCAGCGCATCGAGCACCAATTCACCACGGCTGCGCTTGCCGTCCTGGGGTCCCAAGCTGTTGCGGCGGTTGAGCATGCCGACCACCAGACCGGCCTCGTTGATGCCGAGCCAGGAGCCGCCGGCCAGGTTGTCCTTGCCGGCAACCACGTCGGGGCGGTCGGGCCAGTGCCGCGCCGGCGGTGACCAGGGCCGATCGATCATCTCGTCGCGATTGGCGGCGATCAGAACCGGCCAATCATGTTCCGGCCGCAACAGAATGATGACACTGCACATGATTTCACATTTCGACCCGGGACAGCTACGCCCCGGTCCTTTCCCGAAGCAGCTGCGCGGCGGTCGCCTCACCCTTGTAACAGGTTTCTATTACACTTGACGTGGCCGAAGGGGCCAACCATTTTTACACGGTATTTGATTCCTCTGGGGGAAGGCCCGCATGACCACCTTCGACGACCGCGAACAAGGTTTCGAAAGCAAGTTCAGCCATGACCAGGAATTGGAATTCCGCGTCAGCGCCCGGCGAAACAAGCTGTTAGGCCTATGGGCGGCACAACTTTTAGGCATTCATGGCGCCGATGCCGAAAATTATGCCCGAACGCTCGCCGAACTTGAGACCCATACGCCGAGCGACGGCACCGTGGTCGCCAAAGTGCTGGAAGATTTCAAGGCGCGCGGGATTGAAATGAGCGAGCATCGCCTGCGCCGCCATATGGACGAGCTTGGCCAGTCGGCCCGCAACCAGATCATGACGGAAGCCTGACCGCCCCACCGCGCAGTCGGAATAGAAAACCGGCGATGTCCGCATCGCCGGTTTTGCTTTATTCAAATGACTGATCAGGCCAGATGAGCGATTAAGCTTGCCCGAAGACGCGGGCGAAAATCGTATCGACATGCTTGGTGTGGTAGCCGAGGTCGAAGCATTCCTCGAGATCGCGCGCCGGAATGCGCTCGGCAACCGCCTTGTCCTTTTTCAACTCGGTCAGGAAATCGGCGCCCTCGAGCCAGACTTTCATGGCATTGCGCTGCACCGCCTGATACGCGTCCTCGCGGCTGAGACCCGCCTGGGTCAGGGCCAGCAGGACGCGCTGCGAATGGACGAGGCCGCCATAGCGGTCGAGATTCTTCTGCATGTCCTCAGGATAGACCAGCAGCTTGTCGATCATGCCGGCAAGCCGCACCAGCGCAAAATCCAGGGCGATGGTGGAGTCGGGACCAAAGACGCGCTCCACCGAGGAATGCGAGATGTCACGTTCATGCCACAGAGTCACGTTTTCCAAAGCCGGCGTCACGGCCGCGCGGACAATGCGGGCAAGACCGGTCAGATTCTCCGACAGAACCGGATTGCGCTTATGCGGCATGGCGGACGAGCCCTTCTGGCCCGGCGAGAAATATTCCTCCGCCTCGCGCACTTCCGAACGCTGCAGATGGCGCACTTCCGTCGCCAGGTTCTCGATCGAGCTGGCGATGATGCCGAGCACTGCAAAGAACATAGCGTGGCGATCGCGCGGGATGACCTGGGTCGAGACCGGTTCGACCTTGAGGCCGAGCTTGGCCGCTACGTGTTCCTCGACCCGTGGATCGATATTGGCGAAAGTGCCGACGGCACCGGAAATGGCGCAGGTGGCAATCTCGTCGCGCGCCGCCAGCAGGCGCTGCTTGGCGCGATCGAAGGCGGCGTAGTGACCGGCGAGCTTGAGACCGAATGTCGTCGGCTCGGCATGGATGCCGTGGCTGCGCCCCATGGTGGGCGTCAGCTTGTGCTCATAGGCGCGCTTCTTGAGGGCGGCCAGCACCTGGTCGAGATCGGCGAGCAGCAGATCGGCCGCCTGCTTCATCTGCACGGCAAGGCAGGTATCGAGCACATCCGAGGAAGTCATGCCCTGATGCACGAAGCGGGCGGAGGGGCCGACATATTCGGCCAGGTTGGTGAGGAAGGCGATG
>DATLIX010000114.1:0-36325 GCA_035539215.1 Dongiaceae bacterium
GTTGGACCTTTTGCCGGATACCGCGACGTGCCGGCCAGTATGAGTGGAGGGTACCATGTCGGATCGTGCCTTGAAGTTCCTCGAAGAGACCCAGCCGGCGACGCCGTGCCTGGTGGTCGATCTCGACATCGTCGAACGGAAATACCAAGGACTGACCCAGAGCCTGCCGTTGGCCGAAGTGTTCTATGCCGTGAAGGCCAACCCGGCGCCGGAAGTTCTGGCCCGTCTCGCCAAGCTGGGCGCCAGTTTCGACACCGCCTCTTCCGGTGAGATCCGCGCCGTACTCGCCCATGGCGTGCCGGCCGAGAAGATTTCCTTCGGCAACACCATCAAGAAGGCGGCGGATATCGCCTGGGCGCATCGCCAGGGTGTGACGCTCTATGCTTTCGACAGCGAGGCCGAGCTGGAAAAGATCGCCGCCCATGCGCCCGGCGCCCAGGTCTTCTGCCGCATCCTGGTCGAGGCTGAAGGCGCCCTGTGGCCGCTCAACCGCAAATTCGGCTGCGTGCCCGACATGGCGGCTGATCTGCTGGCCAAGGCGGCCGCGCTCGGCCTGCAGCCCTACGGCGTCTCGTTTCATGTCGGCTCGCAGCAGCTCGACGCCAGCCAGTGGGAAAAGCCGGTATCGGCGGCCAAGGCGGTGTTCGACAAGCTGGCGGCGCTCGGCATCGAGCTGAAGATGATCGATCTCGGCGGCGGCTTCCCGGCGCATTACGCGACCGGCGGCAAGGGGATCGAGAGCTATGGCAATGCCATCATGACCTCGATGACCAAGCATTTCGGCAACCGCTTGCCGCGCATCATCGTTGAGCCGGGCCGTTACATGGTCGGCGATGCCGGCGTGCTGGAAGCCGAGGTCGTGCTGATCTCGCGCAAATCCTACAATGCCGATGATCGCCGCTGGGTCTATCTCGATATCGGCCGTTTCGGCGGCCTGGCCGAGACGGAAGGCGAGGCGATCCGCTATCGTATCGAGCCCAGTCGCAGCATTGGCGGCGAATCCCAGCCGGTCGTGCTGGCTGGTCCGACCTGCGATTCCGCCGATATCCTGTATGACAAGGCGCGCTACGAGATGCCGGTCGATCTCAAGATCGGCGACCGGGTGCGCATTTTCTCGACCGGCGCCTACACCACCACCTATTCGGCGGTGAACTTCAACGGCTTCGAGCCGCTGAAGGCATACTATATCTGATCAGGCGGCAGCCTGACGCGAACGGAGCCGCCGGCAGGATATGCCGGCGGCTCTTTTCTTGCGGATCGTGCCGCCCCGCCATGCCGCGGCCGCGGTCATTGGCCGGATTGACGCGGCAGGTGAATGGCAAAGCCGGTGCCTAACGCAACTGTGATCGGCTGCGGCCAGGCCATATCCCGGTAATCCGCCTGCCGGCGCGCGGGCCTTATCCGGTTTGACTTTGCGTGCGCATGTCATTTCTGCTATCCGCAATAATTGGGGGTGCGCCGATGCCGGTGCGACCACGGAGATGACTGCGTCATGGCGACCGCCGCAGACTGGATCAGTACGACGCAACAGGGGCCGGAGGCGATCTGGTCCCTGAACGGTGATTGGACCATCCATCATGCCGAGGAAATCGATCGCCTGCTGCGGCGCCAGCCCGGCGCCACGGGCCGTGGCGATCGGCCGCACAGGATCGACCTCGATCTGAGCAATCTCACCAGCCTCGATTCCGCCGGCGCCTGGCTGCTGGCGCGACTGGCCCGGGACTATCGCGCGGCCGGCACGGCGGTGGGCCTTGTCCATGTCAATCCGCGCATGCAGGGGCTGTTGCAGCGGGTGATCGATGCGGCGCCCGAGGAGAAGGCGCCGGCGCCGCCGCGCCGCAGTCTGGCCGACTGGGTGGCGCAAATCGGCAAGGCCGTGCTGGATATCTGGAACGAGACGGTCGATCTGCTGGCTTTCTTCGGCGCCCTGGCGATGGTGACGATGCAGGCGGCCATGCGTCCCCGACGCCTGCGCTTGAACTCCGTGGTGAGCCATATCGAGCAGACGGGGCTCAATGCCATGCCCATCGTCGGCCTCATCTCGTTCCTGGTCGGTGTCGTGCTTGCCTATCAGGGGGCCGATCAGCTGGCGCGTTTCGGCGCGCAGGTATTTACCGTCAACATGGTCGGCATTTCCGTTCTGCGTGAAATGGGCATATTGCTGACGGCGATCGTCGTGGCCGGCCGTTCCGGTTCCGCTTTCACGGCGCAGATCGGCACCATGAAGGTGAACGAAGAGGTCGATGCGCTGGAGACGATGGGTCTCAATCCGATCGAGGTCCTGGTGCTGCCGCGCGTGCTGGCCCTGGTGATCAGCCTGCCGCTGCTGACATTCTTTGCCGATCTCATGGGCCTGCTCGGCGGCGGCTTGATGTGCGTTCTGCTGGTGGATATGAGCTTCCACCAATACCTGGCGCTGCTGCGTCAGGCGATCACGGTTTCGCAATTCGGCGTCGGCATGATCAAGGCGCCGGTTTTTGCCACATTGATCGCCTTGATCGGCTGCTTCGAAGGCATGCGGGTGACTGGCAGCGCCGAGAGCGTCGGCAAATTGACGACGAAATCGGTGGTCGAGGGAATCTTCCTGGTGATCGTTTTCGACGCCTTCTTCTCCATCCTGTTTTCGATGTTGGGCATCTGAGATGAGCGCAGGCCCTCCAGAGACCCAACTCGGCGCTTCGGCCGAACCGGCCGACCGGCCGGCACTGGGCTCCACCCTGCCGGGACCGCGCGAGGAAATGGCGGTGTCGATCCGCGGTCTGGTAAATCGTTTCGGCAAGCAAGTCGTCCATGACGGCCTGGATTTCGACGTCAAACGGGGCGAGGTGATGGGCATCGTCGGCGGTTCCGGCAGCGGCAAATCGGTCCTCCTGCGTACCATTCTCGGCCTCAACAAGCCGGCCGAGGGCGATATCATGCTGTTGGGGCAACGTGCCCGCGATCTCAACGAAACACAGTGGCAGCGGGTTCAGGCCCGTTGCGGCGTTCTCTATCAGAGCGGCGCCTTGTTCAGTTCGCTGACGGTCGCGGAAAACATCCAGGCGCCGATGCGTGAGCACAGCGATCTCAGCCAGGATCTGATGGACGAGCTGGCGGCGCTGAAGATCCAGCTGGTAGGCCTTCCGCTGAATGCCGGCGACAAATATCCCTCGCAGCTTTCCGGCGGCATGAAGAAACGTGCCGGCTTGGCCCGCGCCTTGGCGCTGGACCCCGAAATCATCTTTCTCGATGAGCCGACGGCCGGGCTCGACCCGATCGGCGCCAGCGATTTCGATCAGCTGATTCTCAGTCTGCAGCGCAGCCTGGGCATCACTGTGGTCATGGTGACCCATGACCTGGACAGCCTGGTGGCGATCTGCGACCGTATCGCGGTGCTGCTGGAAAAGAAGATCCGCGTCGGCACCATGGCGGAGCTGATGCAGGATCCGCATCCCTGGATGCAGGAATACTTCCACGGACCGCGCGCCAGAGCCGCCGGAATGGGGAATGCGCGCTCGCGCAATGCGGGCCCAGGCGATGCGGATATGAGCGCCGGCGGAACGAGGGTGGGCAACGGCACCCGACCTGCCGGTCAGCAGACGGAACGAGGTTAGGTACATGGAAACCCGCGCGAAACATATCACTGTCGGCCTCTTCGTTCTGGTCGTGATGCTGGGCATCGCCGGCTTCTGTCTCTGGGCGGCCAATGTCCAGACCAAGGAAGACTATTCCCAATATTTCATCCGCTTCAGCGGCTCGGTGGCGCAATTGCGGGTCGACAGCTCGGTGCTGTTCGGCGGCATCCCGGTGGGCCGCGTGACGGATGTGAGGATCGATCCGGACAATTCGGAACTGGCACGTGTCGACATCGTCGTGCGCAACGGAACGCCGATCCGCAAGGACAGCCAGGCATCGATGGAGCTGCAGGGCATCGCCGGCGGCGTTGCCCTGCAGATCACCCGCGGCAGCCGTGACGCCGCGATGTTGAAGCCGGGCGACGAGATCATGTCGGCCGCATCGCCCTTGGAAAAACTGGCCAAGAAGCTCCCGAACCTGCTTGATCAGGCTTCGGTCGTGGCCGATCGCCTGAATGCGATGTTGAGTGACGACAACCAGAAGGCCTTCACGGTCGCCATCCAGAATCTGGAACAGCTCACCGCCAACCTGAACAAGGCGACGGAGCATGTGCCTGAAACCGTGAACACGGCTCAGCAAGCGCTGCAGAATCTGGCCACCGCCAGCGATGCGTTCCAGAAATTGGCGGTCCAGCTGCAGGGCACGGTCGGCAATGTGCAAGGCAATGTCCAGCATACGACGCAGGATATCTCCAAGGCCGCCCAGAACCTCTCCGATGCAGCCAATCATTTGACGGCGATGCTTGATGAAAACCGCGAGCCACTGAAACAATTCACCGGCTCTGCGCTCTACCAGGCCACCGGCCTGGTCAGCGACCTGCGCCAGCTGGTGTCGTCGATGACGCGCATCGCTCAACAGATTGAACGCGATCCCGCCCGCTTCCTGCTCGGGGATCGCAACAAAGGCGTGGAGGCGAAATGATCGTGCCGAAGGCAATGTCGCGTCGGAACTGGCTGCGTGCGGCGCGTGGGGTCGGGCTCGTCGCGGCGATTTCGGCCGTGACGGGCTGCACCGTGCTCAACGGCGTCAACACGCCGACACCCCTCTATGACCTGAGGCCACAGGTAGACCTGCCGGCCGGCCTGCCGAAGGTGCAGTGGCAGCTGGTGGTGTCGCTGCCGGATGCCAGTGCCGATCTCGATACGTCGAGGATCGCCTTGCGGCGCAGCGGCAATATCACCGAGTATTTTGCCAATGCAGCCTGGACCGACAATGTTCCCAACTTGATTCAGAGCAAGCTGCTGGAAGCGTTCGAGCAATCGAATTGCGTGGCGGTCGGGCGCGACGTTGCCTCGCTGGTACCGGATTACGTGCTGCAGATCGAACTGCGCGATTTTCAGGCGGAATATGGCGGGCCGGTCGCCGGTGCTCATGTTCGCATGACGGCAAAGATCGTCCGGATGAGCGATCGCAAGATCGTTGATACCATCACGGCGGAAAACCGGGCGCAGTCCAGCGGTACCGACATGCAGCAGGTGGTCGCCGCTTTCGACAAGGCGCTGGGGCCGGTACTGACCCAGATCGTCGTCGGCACCCTGAAAGCCGTGCCCGCCAGCTGATTCGACGGCAAAGCCGGCGGTGGCGGGAAACCGCGGCAGTCCATTGTCTCACGACAATTGCGCTCTTGGCTGGAGGGGTGGCGCCACGCTAAGACCGTGGCCCAGGAGTGCCACCCGAAATCTTGCCAGCGTGAGTGCGTCATGAGCCATGTCTTCCCCCGTGATATCAGCAACAAGCTGCCCAGCATCGTGCGGGGCGAGGGCAGCTATCTGATCGACGCCGAGGGGCGGCGCTATCTTGATGCCTCCGGTGGTCCGGCGGTTTCCTGCCTCGGCCACAACCATCCGAAGGTGGTGGAAGCGATCCAGCGGCAGGTGGCGGATGTCTCCTACGCCTATTCGCTGTTCTTCGCGACACCGGCGATGGAGGAGCTGGCCGATGTCCTCGTCAGCCAGGCACCGGCGGGGATTGAGAAGGCCTTTTTCGTCAGCGGCGGTTCCGAGGCGATCGAAGGCGCCCTGAAGCTTGCCCGGCAATATTTTCTGGAAATCGGTCAGCCGCAGCGGCGGCTGTTCATCGCCCGCCAGCGCAGCTATCACGGCAATACGCTGGGCGCCTTGGCCCTCGGCGGTGACGTCAACCGGCGCCAGCCCTATGAGCCGATGCTGCAGCCGGTGACGCATATCGCGCCCTGCTATGAATATCGCCATCGCCGTGCCGATGAGAGCGCCGAGGAATACGGGCTGCGGGCTGCCGACGAACTGGAAGCGGCACTGCTGGCCCAGGGGCCGGAAAATGTCGCCGCCTTCTTTTGCGAGCCGGTGGTGGGGGCCAGCCTCGGCTGCGCGCCGGCGGTTCCCGGCTATCTCAAGCGCATCCGCGAGATCTGCGACCGTTACGGCGTCCTGCTGGTCTTTGACGAGGTAATGTGCGGCATGGGCCGGACCGGACATCTCTACGCCTGCCAGGAAGACCAGGTGACACCCGATATCATCACCACGGCCAAGGGTCTGGGGGGCGGCTATATGCCGATCGGCGGCCTGCTGATACACGACCGGATCTATCGCGCCGTTGCCGACGGTTCCGGCGCGTTGAAGCACGGCCATACCTATGCCGGCCATACCTTGGCCTGCGCCGGCGCCCTGGCGGTGCAGCAGGTCATCAAGGAAGAGGGGCTCCTGGCGGAAGTGCGCCGCAAGGGGCAGATCCTGCGCGGTCGGCTGGAAGAACGCTTCGGCCAGCACCCCCATGTGGGCGATATTCGCGGGCGCGGCCTGTTCCTGGGTCTGGAACTGGTGGCCGACCGTGAAACCAAGGCGACCCTGGACCCGGCGCAGCGGACCTGGCTCAAAATCCGGCGCACCGCCCTGGAGCAGGGTCTGCTATGCTATCCGTCCGGCGGCTGCGTGGATGGGAAGAACGGCGATCACATCATCCTGGCGCCGGCCTATAACATGCCCGACAGCCAGTTGGACGAGATCGTCGACAAACTGGGGCGGAGTCTCGACCTCGTGCTCGGCACCGCCTGAGCCGCCGGCTACAATTATCCAGTGCCGGCCGGCGCACCGGCAGGGGCGGAAAACTCTCCTGTAATATTAATAATTTAGACTGGATTCCTGTCCGCTTTTGCTGCCGCCGGAGACCCCTCGGTATCAGATTTTTAACTTTCTCGATGTTTCATCTAGGATGAACCGCCAGCAGACTTGCCCCGGCGGACCAGGACGGAGATAGAGAGTATGGCGGGAATCCTCAGCGAAGCGGATGTGCAGCGGTTGCTCAACGATCCGTCCGTTGATGCGCGGGCCGGGACTGCCGCCAAAGTCGCCAAAGCTTTTGATGCGAGCCAGCTTTCCGATAAGGAGCGTGAGCTTGCCGCCCAGATTTTCCGCATCATGGCCAAAGATGCCGAAGTCATGGTGCGCAAGACCCTGGCGAAGCACCTGAAGGCCAACCCGGATCTGCCGAAGGACGTGGCGCTGGCTCTTGCGCGCGATGTCGAGGAAGTGTCGCTGCCGGTACTCGAGTTTTCCAGTGTGCTCGACGATGCAGATCTGATCGATATCGTCCGCAGCTCAAGCGCCGACAAGCAGAAAGCCGTGGCGCGCCGCGATAGCGTCTCGACGAAGGTCGCCAATGCCCTGATCGATCATGGCAAGTCGGCCGGCGTTGTCGCCGAACTGATGAACAACCGCACGGCACAATTGGGCGAAGCCGAATATGCCAAGGCGCTGAAGAAGCACGGCAGCGATCCGGCGGTGGCGAATTCCGTCGCCAGCCGCCCGCAATTGCCGATCACGATCGCCGAGCGCGTCGTCAACATGGTCTCCGAGCGGTTGCATGAATTCCTGCTGAGCAAGCACGAGATCGCTCCCGAACTGGCGACCGATATCATCCTGCAGGTGCGGGAGCGGGCAACAGTCAACCTGTTGCCGCCGGGTGCGCAAAGCGCGGATGTGGTCGATCTTTGCAAGCAGCTGCGCGACAACCGGCGCCTGACGCCGTCGCTGATCCTGCGTGCCCTTTGCACCGGCGACCTGGCCTTCTTCGAGGCTAGCCTTGCGGTTCTTTCGAATACCAGCATCGTCAATGCGCGTATGTTGATTCACGACGAGGGCCGTCTCGGCCTGAAGACGCTTTACGGCCATACCAGCCTGCCGCTGCATCTCTATCCGGCCTTCCGCGTCGCCTTCGACGTTGCGCGCGAAGCGGAGATGGATGGCGGCGAAAATGACCGCCAGCGTTTCGCGGTCCGCGTGATCGAACGCATCCTGACGCAGTTCGACGATCTGGCGGCGGACGATCTCGATTATCTGCTGACCAAGCTCAACCAGCTGGCGGCTTGACGCAAGCGCGCGCTCCCATCGCGGCAGTGCAGGCCCGGGACCCCGCGCTTCAGGTCTTGGTCGCCAGCCTGAGCCCGACGATTCCCCCTGTCATCAGCGTGATGCAGCCGATCTCCCAGGCATTCATGCCCTGACCGAGCCAGAAGCCGCCGATCAGGACAATGCCGAGAGCGCCGACCGCCATCCCCAAGGCTGCGCCGATGCCGCGGGGCAGCGATTTGAAGGCCCAGCCCAGCAAGCCGAAGCTGCCCAGCATGGCGGCAACGGTGGCGAGGCTTGGCAATAAAGATGAAAAGCCGTGGTTTTCGCTGAGCCCAACCGCCCAGATGGTTTCAAGACCGCCGGCGATGACGAGCAGGATCCAGGGCATTGCTAACTCCTTAGCACTACCAAGGTCGTCCTTGATGAGGTGACGATCGCGGGCGAGGCCGTCCACGCCCGAAGTGTCAGCCGAAACGGGGCCACACCCGGATGAATATTGGCTTCGGCGGGAAAGCCTTCAAGGTGGAACGGATCGGCGGAATGCCGCAGCGGCCCCGGTTACGGACGCTGGATACAGCTATTTGCCGGCGACTGCCTGACACCATGCCTTGCCGGTAATCTCGATCTCCAGGATGCGCTTGCCGCTGTCATCTTCCTCCCAGCTCAGGAACAGACGATCGGAGCCGTCAACGGTGGTGAGGGTGACAATGCCGGCGGCATTGGCGTCGAAGCCGAAATCGAAATTGACGTCGGTGATCGAGCCGATGCGCATCGGCCCGCAGATCGTGGCGAATTCCGTCCAGATCAGGACAGGTGCGGGATTGAGCGCATAGAGCCGTTCGACGAAGGCATGAAAAGCCGGGGTCTTCGTCTGTTCAAAGGGAATGCGGATGCGCCGGTGCGGCAGATCTTTCATCTCCGTCATCTGCTGCTTCAGATGGCGCGCGACATCGACATCCATGAGGTCGCTTTCAACCGCTTCGAATAGCACGAACAGCGACAGCTCCTGCAGATGCTTGTGCATGTGCCGATGATAGGCGAGGCGCTGTTCCAGCTCGTTGGCCTCGTTTTCATCTGTTGCCGTCATGACAGCCTTCCAATGCGACCGCTTTCGAATACGTCGAAAATCATTCTAGCCTATTTAAAACGCTGGCGTGCCAATGACGACACCGCCCCTGATGTTCGATGTTGTGTGTCCCAGGATCAAGTGACGAGCGCGCATTGTATCGGGCCGCCTTCGGTGCACGGGATCGCCAATGATGCAAGATCGGACAAAGGGTGCATCGAAGAGGATGGTTACCCGTGCGCTTCGACCGGCGGGCGCCATTCCCGCCGATCCGGCTGGATCGGCTAGGCGACAGGTGCGACGCGGTGCAATGATAATGGTCGGAGTGAGAGGATTCGAACCTCCGGCCCCTAGCTCCCGAAGCTAGTGCTCTACCAGGCTGAGCTACACTCCGACACGCGGGAAAAGGCCGTGGGGTTTACCCCGGGCCCTGCTGGGTGAGCGCGGTTATAGCGACAAGCCGGTGACAGCGCAAGCCTTTCCGAGAAACCCGCCAAAAGCTTGAAAAACGGCCCCTAAATGGCCTCCCGGACCAGAGAATCACCGCTTTGAAAGAGGCCCCGCCGGCTCTGCAGCGGGCGAGGTGCCTGGTCGGTCAGTGGCCGCGGCGGATGACGAATTCCACGACGTCGACCAGGGCGCGTTTCTCCGGCGTTTCCGGGAAGATGCCGAGGGCGTCGCGGGCGATGGCGCCGTAATGGGCGGCGCGCTGCACGGTATCCTTCAGGGTGCCATGGCGATCCATCAGGCCCAGGGCATGCCGCAGGTCGTCATCGGTCTGTTCCGAGCGCTCCAGCGTCCGGCGCCAGAACTCGCGCTCGGTCTCGTCGCCGCGCAGGAAGGCGAGGATGACGGGCAGGGTGATCTTGCCCTCGCGGAAATCGTCGCCGATGGTCTTGCCGAGCTGTTCCTGCTTGGCCGAATAATCCAGCGCGTCATCGATCAGCTGGAAGGCAATACCGAGATTCATGCCATAGGAGCCGAGCGCCTCGTGCTCCTTCTTCGGCCGGTCGGCCACCACGGCGCCGACTTCGCAGGCAGCCGCGAACAGCGCCGCCGTCTTGCCTTTGATGACCTCGAGATAAGCCTGTTCCGATGTCGCCGTGTCGTTGCTGGTGACGAGCTGCAATACTTCGCCTTCGGCGATGACGGCGGAAGCGTTGGAGAGAATTTCCAACACCCGCAGATTGCCGTCAGCCACCATTAGCTGGAAGGCGCGGCTGAACAGGAAATCGCCTACCAGCACGCTGGGCTTGTTGCCCCAAAGCACGTTGGCGGAGGCTTCGCCGCGCCGCAGTTTGCTGTCATCGACCACGTCGTCATGCAGCAAGGTGGCGGTATGGATGAATTCGACACAGGCAGCGAGGGCGGCATGGCGCAGGCCGCTGTAACCGCACATCTGGGCCGCCGCCAGGGTGAGCACCGGACGCAGGCGCTTGCCGCCGGCGGCAATGATGTGGCCGGCCAGTTGCGGGATCAGTTCGACCGGGCTGTGCATGTAATCGACGATCAGGCGGTTGACCTGGCCGAGATCGTCCTTCACCAGGTCCGACAGCCGGGTAAGGGCGTCAGGCTGGTCCTTCTCGCGTTCCTGATCCAGATTGATGATGACGGCCACGCTCTCTGTCCTCAATTCCTGTCAACCGGCGCCGTGGACTCAGTATGCCATGGGTCTGCTATCGCACATGTTGCAATCCCGGGGATATGGAATCGCGCCACCCGTGTTAATTATCGTCCCAAGCGACGGCACTAACCTATGTTGCCCAGTTTTCATCTTGGGCAAGCTGGCCGATAGCCGATCCCCGCCTGCTTATGGTCGCGGAGCATAGAAACATATTAAGATAGGTCAAGGCTGCTGGCGGTCGTCGCTGTCCGGCTGGGTCTGGGCCGGCGGCCCGAAAGGCTGCGACGAAACGGCACAGGTCCTGCCCGAAAGGGTTGTAGGGACACCGCCTGCCACTGGGTAAGGAAGCGGGAGTGAAAATGGAGGAACTGACACGCAGCACCGACCCGATCCGGCTCTCTTTTCTGATCCACGTCCTGGGGGAGGCGGGTATCGAGGCCGTGCTGCTGGACCAGCATACCAGCCAGATGTTTTTCGGCAGTCTCTCCGGCGTGGAACAGCGCCTGATGGTGGCAAGCGAGGACATTGCCCGCGCCCGGCGCCTGATACATGAAGCGGAAGCCGGCTTCGATGTGCATCCCGCGGCGAATGTGGGCGAGCCGATCGATGGCAGCTGACCAAGCGACAGAAGCGGCTGGGCCGACACCGCCCTCGGCTCAGCTTGCGACCATGAGCGATCTGCCGATAACCACCGACGCTTTTCTGGGCGGCCGCCTGACGCTTCGCCAGCCGCGCGATGGCTACCGCGCGGCGATCGATCCGGTGTTGCTGGCAGCAGCCGTCACGGCGCCCGAGGAGGCGCGGCTCGTCGATCTCGGCTGCGGTGTCGGCACCGCAGGACTGTGCGTTCTGGCGCGCCTGCCGGGGATCAGCTGCACTGGCATCGATATTCAAGCACCTTTAGTTGCGTTGGCGCAGGCCAATGCCGGGGCCAATGGTCTCGGTGAGCGCTACCAGGCCCGCTGCGGCTCCATCGGCGCGAAAGACGTCCTGCGTGATCTTGGCACCGTCGATCAGGTCATCGCCAATCCGCCTTATCTGGCACAGGGCGAAGCCAGCGCCTCGGCCCACCCCATCAAGGCGCTCGCCAATATGGAATCCGATGCGCCGCTATCGGATTGGATCATCGCCGCAACGCGGATCGTGCGGCCGGGTGGCACCGTCACCTTCATTCATCGCGCCGAGAGGCTGCCGGAATTGCTGGCGCTGATGCGGGAGAACCTGGGCAGCCTGGCCATCCTGCCGGTCCAGCCGAAGGCAGACAGCGACGCGCATCGCGTCATCGTGCGGGGACGCAAAGGCAAGCGCGCGCCGGCGCGGCTGCTGGCACCATTGATCCTGCATGAGACCGATGGCAGCTACACGACGGCCGCGCAGCGCTTGTTGCGCGATGCCGGGAGGCTTGATCTTTGACGGCACCTGCCAGGAGAAGCCAGAGGTGACGGCCCGCCTGGATGAGGGGCTGTCAGGAGGCCGGCCTTGACCGCCGGCCATCCGCACCGCTAAATGACCTTATGTTCGGAATCCCCACTATTCCCAAGTTCCTGGTCCTGGTTGTCGTCATTGTCGTTGTCTACATGTGGTCGCGGCGCAATGCGGTGCAATCGCGTGGCGGCCAAGCGCCCAATCAGCGCAATGGCCAGCCGGGTGGCGCTCGTACCGCCGGCAACGCGCCCAGTGGCAAGAGCGTGAATGCCAAGCAAAAATCGATCGAAGACCTGGTAAAATGCCCGTCTTGCGGTACCTATATCGCCGCCGGCAGCACCTGCGGTTGCGGGAATAACCGCCGCTGAAAGCCGGCCGGGGCCAACCCGCCCGCAACGCTCCGCCGCGCCGCCGGGATCTGCCGCACAGAACCGGCAGAGTAGCAAAATCCGCGATCGCGCCGCCGCAAACCCTTGATTGCGCTACCAACACAGCTCGGTGCACCCAGCCGGCTTGCCTTGATTATTATGTGCCGGGTCTTTATTTTGCGCCGCACTATAAGAAGTCACGCCGGTGTCACGCACCGGTAGCGAAATGCGCCCGCGCCGCGGCGGGCCGCCGAGAATGGGGTAACCGATGGGGCGGATCGCCAATCCTGAGACCTGCGTCCAGGCCTTGATCCTGAAACTGCAGAATTACTGGTCGCGCCAGGGTTGCGCCATCCTGCAGCCTTATGACATGGAGGTCGGGGCCGGGACTTTTCACTGGGCGACCACCTTGCGCTCGCTGGGGCCGAAGCCTTGGAACGCCGCCTATGTCCAGCCGTCGCGCCGGCCGAAAGACGGTCGCTACGGCGAGAACCCCAATCGGCTGCAGCACTATTACCAGTTCCAAGTGATCCTGAAGCCCTCGCCGGCCGAGAGCCAGGAACTCTATCTCGGCAGCCTGAAGGCGATCGGCATCGACCCGCTCAAGCACGATATCCGCTTCGTTGAAGACGACTGGGAAAGCCCGACACTTGGTGCCTGGGGTCTTGGCTGGGAGGTCTGGTTGGACGGCATGGAAGTGAGCCAGTTCACCTATTTCCAGCAGGTCGGCGGACTGGAAGTCGATCCCGTCTGCACGGAACTGACCTATGGTCTCGAACGCCTTTTCATGTATGTGCAAGGCGTCGAGAACGTCTACGACCTCGACTTCAACGGGGTCGAGGGGCCGGCTGGCCTGTCTTATGGGGACATCTATCTGCAGGCCGAGCAGGAATACTCAGCTTTCAATTTTGAATATGCCGATACGAGCCTGCTTTTTCAGCATTTTCAGGATGCCGAGAAGGAATGCGCGGCGCTCCTGAGCCTAGCCAAGGCCTTGCCGCTGCCGGCCTATGACCAATGCCTCAAAGCAAGTCACCTGTTCAACTTGCTGGATGCCCGGGGCGTCATCTCGGTGACCGAGCGCCAGGCCTATATCGGCCGGGTCCGCGCCCTCGCCAAATCCTGCTGCGAAGCCTGGGAGGCGACGCAGCGCGTGCCCACCAATCAACCGTCCCCTGATCAGCAGAAGGCCGGGTAACAAGATGGCCGAATTGCTCCTCGAAATCTTTTCCGAAGAAATCCCCGCCCGCATGCAGGCCAAGGCGGCGGAAGATCTGAAGCGTCTGGTTACTGAAAAGCTGAAGGCCGCCGGTCTCACTTTCACCCGCGCCGACGCCTATGTGACGCCGCGCCGTCTGGCGCTGGTGATTGACGGTCTGCCGGTCACCCAGGCCGATGTCAAAGAAGAGAAGAAGGGCCCGCGCGTCGGCTCGCCGCAATTGGCGATCGACGGCTTCCTGAAATCCGCCGGCGTCACCTCGCTCGAACAATGCGAGCAGCGCGATACCGGCAAGGGTGTCTTTTACTTTGCCGTTATCGAGAAGAAGGGCGCCGCGACGGCGCAGGTACTGCCCAACATCATCGCCGATGCGATGCTCGAATTGCCCTGGCCGAAATCGATGCGCTGGGCTGGCTATACCCAGCGCTGGGTGCGCCCCCTGCACAGCATCATTGCCTTGTTCGACGGCAAGGTGCTGGAAGGTGGTTTCGATCTCGGCGGCAAGGCCGTCGCTTTCGGTGCAACGACCCGCGGCCATCGCTTTCTCTCTTCGGGCCAGATCACGGTTGCCGATTTCGCCGACTATCGCGCCAAGCTGCGCGCGGCGCATGTCGTGCTGGACCCGGCTGAACGACGCGCCACCATCAAGTCGCAAGCGGATGCCCTGGCCCAGGCCAAGGGCTTCCGCGTGAAGGCTGACGAGGGGCTGCTCGATGAAGTGACAGGGCTGGTCGAATGGCCGGTCGTGCTGATGGGTACGATCGATCAGCAGTTCATGGATGTGCCGGCCGAGGTTCTCACCACCTCGATGCGGACGCACCAGAAGTATTTTGCCGTCGAACAAACCAACGGAAAGTTGGCGCCGCATTTCCTGGTGGTGGCCAATATTACCGCAGCCGATGGCGGGGCGCAGATCATTGCCGGTAACGAACGCGTCCTGCGGGCGCGGTTGTCCGATGCTCAGTTCTTCTGGCACTACGATCAGAAGCTCAAGCTGGCCGATCGGCTGTCCGGTCTTGATACTGTCACTTATCACGCCAAGCTCGGCACGGTCGGCCAGAAGGTGGAGCGTAATACGGCCCTGGCGGTGGAATTGGCGCGCGAGATCGGTGCTGATACCGCTGACACCAAGCTGGCGGCGCAATTGGCCAAGGCCGATCTCACCAGCGGCATGGTCGGCGAGTTCCCGGAACTCCAAGGTATCATGGGCCGTTACTACGCCCAGTTGGAGAAACTGCCGGAAGACGTCGCCGATGCGATCGCCGACCATTACAAGCCGCTCGGTCCCAATGACCGGGTGCCGGCGGCGCCGGTGAGCGTCGCCGTGGCCCTGGCCGACAAGCTGGATACGCTGGTCGGTTTCTTTGCCATCGATGAAAAGCCGACCGGCTCGAAGGATCCCTTCGCGCTGCGCCGCGCGGCGCTGGGCATCATCCGGTTGATCGTCGAGAACAAGCTGCGTCTCAGGCTGCGCGACGTGCTCGGCCGCGCCTATAGCGGCTATTACGATCATGGCGGTTCCGCCGGCGGGTTCGAGAAGAACCAGCCGAAGGCGGTGATCGCCGATTTGATGGAATTCTTCGCCGATCGCCTGAAGGTGGCCCTGAAGGAGAAGGGCGCCCGTCACGATCTCATCAGCGCGGTGTTCGCGCTCGGCAACGAGGACGATCTGACGAGGCTGTTGCATCGCGTCGATGCGCTGGCGAAGTTCGTCGAAAGCGACGACGGCGCCAATCTCCTGACGGCGTATAAACGCGCCAGCAATATTGTACGAATTGAAACTGCCAAAGACGTAAAGGCGACCGGCACCAAGTTGGAGGACCTTTACAATTCCGCTGTCGAGCCTTCGTTCTTTGTCGAGCCCGAAGAGAGTACGCTCCTAAAGGCTCTGGACGAAGTTGAAGATCGCAAGGTTGCCGCGTTACTTGACGAGAACTTTACGGGCGCAATGGAGCAACTCTCTCATTTGCGCGAACCGGTAGACCGGTTTTTCGACAAGGTGACGGTTAACAGTGACGACGCCAATCTTCGTGCCAACCGGCTCAAACTCCTGCGCAGAATTACAAGTGTGGTGACGGATGGCGTCGCAGACTTTTCCAAGATCGAAGGGTGAGATAGATCATGGCGAAATGGGTATATCGCTTCGGTGACGGCCAGGCGGAAGGTCGCGCGGATATGCGCAACCTGCTGGGCGGCAAGGGCGCCAATCTGGCGGAGATGAGCAGCCTCGGCCTGCCGGTGCCGCCGGGCTTTTCCATCACCACCGAGGTCTGCACCTATTATTACGCCCACGAGAAGACCTTCCCGGACGACCTGAAGGACCAGGTCGATGCCGGCATCGCCCAGATCGAGAAGATCACCGGCATGAAGTTCGGCGATGCCGCGGCACCGCTGTTGGTTTCCGTGCGATCGGGTGCACGCGTCTCCATGCCGGGCATGATGGATACGGTGCTCAATCTCGGTCTCAATGATGAGACGGCGGCCGGCCTCGCCAAGCAATCGGGCGATGCGCGCTTTGCCTATGACAGCTATCGCCGCTTCATCCAGATGTATGGCAACGTGGTGCTCGGCGTGGAGCATCACCATTTCGAAGAGATCCTCGATCTCCATAAGACCGATCTCGGCCTGTCGCTGGACACCGATCTCACTGCCGAGAACTGGCAGAAGGTGATCGTCGATTACAGAGCCAAGGTCGAAGAGGAGATCGGCAAGCCTTTCCCGCAGGAGCCGCGCACCCAGCTCTGGGGCGCCATCGGCGCCGTCTTCGCCAGCTGGAACATTCCGCGCGCCATCACCTATCGCAAGCTCAACGACATTCCCGAGGACTGGGGTACGGCGGTCAACGTCCAGGCCATGGTGTTCGGCAATATGGGCAGCGATTGCGCGACCGGTGTTGCTTTTACCCGCAATCCCTCAACCGGCGAAAAGGAATTCTACGGCGAATATCTGGTCAACGCCCAGGGCGAGGATGTCGTTGCCGGCATCCGCACGCCGCAGCATCTGACCGTCGCCGGAAAGAAGGCGAACAATTCCACGCTGCCGGCGATGGAAGAGGTGATGCCCGCCGTCTTCGCGCAGCTGGACGACGTGCGGCATCAGCTGGAAACCCATTACCGCGACATGCAGGATATCGAGTTCACGGTCCAGAAGGGCAAGCTCTATATGCTGCAGACTCGCAACGGCAAGCGCACCGCCCAGGCGGCGCTGAAGATTGCCGTCGACCTTTGCCATGAAGGCCTGATCGACAAGAAGACGGCGGTACAGCGTATTGAGCCGACGTCGCTCGACCAGTTGCTGCATCCCACACTCGATCCGAAGGCCACGCGTGAAGTGGTGGCGCGCGGCCTGCCGGCGAGCCCGGGGGCCGCTTCCGGCAAGGTTGTCTTCACCGCGGACGAGGCGGAAGACCGTGCCGCCAAGGGCGACAAGGTGATCCTGGTCCGTGTCGAGACCAGCCCTGAGGATATTCACGGCATGCATGCCGCCGTCGGCATTCTGACGACGCGCGGCGGCATGACCAGTCACGCCGCCGTGGTGGCGCGCGGCATGGGCCGGCCCTGCGTCTCGGGTGCAGGCGACCTCCGCGTCGATGCGGCGACGAAGCATATCATCGTGCGCGGCCAGAAGATCCTCGATGGCGACATCATCACCATCGACGGCGGCACCGGCGAGGTGATGATCGGGGCGGTGCCGACCATCGAGCCGCAGCTCTCCGGCGATTTCGCCACCTTGATGGGCTGGGCGGATGACGTGCGCAAGCTGAAGATCCGCACCAATGCGGAGACGCCGCTGGACGCCCGTACAGCCCGCAAATTCGGTGCCGAAGGCATCGGTCTCTGCCGCACGGAACATATGTTCTTCGACGGCGACCGCATCATCGCTATGCGCGAGATGATCATGGCGGAAGATGTCGCGGGTCGGAAGAAGGCGCTGGCCAAGATCCTGCCGATGCAGCGCCAGGATTTCGTCGAGCTCTTCACCATCATGAAGGGCCTGCCGGTGACGATCCGCCTGCTGGATCCGCCGTTGCACGAATTCCTGCCGAACAGCAAGGCGGAGATGGCGGAAGTCGCCGCCGCCGCCGGGGTTTCGGTCGATGCTGTCGCCGCGCGCGCCGGCGCCCTGCATGAAAGCAATCCGATGCTGGGGCATCGCGGTTGCCGTCTCGGTATTACCTATCCGGAAATCTACGAGATGCAGGCCCGCGCCATTTTCGAGGCGCTGGCCCAGGTGAAGAAGGAAACCGGCGATACGGCGGAAGCGGAGATCATGATCCCGCTGGTCGGCATCCCCAAGGAACTCACGCTGATGAAGGCGATCATCGACCGGGTGGCCGGCGAGGTCAGCAAGCAGAGCGGGGTGGAACTGCCCTATTCGGTCGGCACCATGATCGAGCTGCCGCGCGCCGCGCTGCTGGCCGGCGAGATCGCCAAGGATGCCGCCTTCTTCAGCTTCGGTACCAATGATCTGACGCAGACCACCTTCGGCCTCAGCCGCGATGATGCCGCACGCTTCATCCAGGCCTATGAGCGCCAGGGCATCCTGGCCCATGATCCCTTCGTCACGCTTGATGTCGAGGGTGTCGGTGAACTGGTGAAGATCGCCGCCGAGCGCGGCCGCAAGACCCGACCCGATATCAAGCTCGGCATCTGCGGCGAGCATGGGGGCGATCCGGCCTCGATCCATTTCTGCGCCAAGGTCGGCCTCAACTATGTGAGTTGCTCGCCCTACCGCGTGCCGATCGCCAAGCTGGCCGCCGCGCAGGCAGCCCTGACCGGCAGCGATGGCCGCAAGGGCGAGGGGTGAGCGGTCCTCGACAAAAGAGAAAAAGGGGGCTCGTCGATCGGGCCCCTTTTTTATGGCAGATAGTTTCGGTTGACAGATCTCGGTGGCCAGGGCTCACGGCAACTTCTCCTGCGCGGCGAGTTAGCCATTGAGTTGCATCACAATTCTCCACTCGGCTTGCGCTATTGGTGCCGTGGCGAGGTCTTGGTTTTCTTAAACCATATGAACGATAACCCCTTCAACCGCCTGCAAATTCCGGATTCGATCAAACCTTTGCGCAAATCTTGGTAGAGACGTCGTACAGCGAGGGTTCGTCTTCAGCCTTTGACAGCGTAAACGGTGCGAGTATCTTATTCTCTTCTTGGTAGAGGAGGATCAGACCCATGAACCGTATAATCAGAGGCATTCTGTTAGTAGCACCATTACTGTCGATGCCGCTTTTTCCCGCCAGCGCCGACAAGCTGCCGCCCAGCCAGTTCATCAGCGTCATGCAGAACAACACGCTGACCGGCCGCGATGCGGACCACGTGCGCTTCCATGTTTATTTCCTGCCGGGTGGCATCGTCACTTACGAGAACCGGCATGGTATCAACGACCACGGGACCTGGATGCTGAACAAGAACGGCAATGTCTGCATCACCTGGGCGAGCATGATGGCTGGCAAGCAGAATTGCTATTCGGTCAATGTCGACAAGAACAATATCACTTTCAGCAACGAGGATGCTTCGCTGAAGGGCGATCTGCTGGGTGGCGTGCAACCGCTCAGCAAGGACTAGGCGAGATAAAACCGCCCCGGGCCGTAATCACCGGCGATGACCGGAAGTATGAAGGTTGAGCAACGCCGTTGCGGAGAGCGCTTAAACGGTAAAAAAAGGGGTTCGAAGACGAGCCCCTTTTTTTCCAAGGCGACTCTCGTTTAGTCGATCAGCGGTAGTCGTTTAAGGGCGGGTCGCAACGTGGCGTCCAGCTGCGAATTCAGTTCTTGCTTCAACTTGTCCCGCTGGGACGCCGTCAGTGCCGAGACGCCGTCGGCCCAGTAATCCTGATTGACGGCGTCATAGTCGACGACATCGATATTGGAAATCGGTTGAAAGCTGTGTCCGTCTACCACCGTCATCTTGAAAATGACACCGGCGTAATGCTCGTGGCCGCTGACGGTGGCGAGGCGGGCCATGAAGGCGCCGCGCACATGACGGCCCGAATTGCGGATTTCGATGGTGGTGGTGGTCAGGACGATATAGGCATCGACTGTCGGGGTACCACTGGGCAGCGTGGTCGCGTCATGCACCACCGTGCCGATCGGCGCCTTCATGCGGTCACTGCGAAAATCAGTTGATTTATAGTTGACCGGAACGATCTGATAGTGGTCTTTCAGCCGATCGGTGAGCTGCGCGATGACATGGGTGTCAAGGTCGAGATCGGCGATTGGCCCCTTTGTGACACTGCTTCCCAGGCCGAAGAACGGCACGTCGATGGTCATCATCTCATCGCCAACGGAAGAAACAATGGCGATGGTCTTAATTGCCGCCACCTGCTGCGGCGTCATCACCTGTCGGCTCACACAGCCGCTCAGCACCAAGCATAGGAGCCCAAGCAACATACGCTTCATCATGATCCCCCAGGAGTCGACCTTGCGCGTTCATTGCGAAGCGCAGAGTCTCATATCGCAGATCATTCGGGCCGGGAAGGTACCAATAAGGACCTCATATATTTGTATGCGATGGTTGGGCGGTCTGAGAAATCTGGTCTATAACAAGGTGTTTCCGGAGGACCTATCTTGCCTGTTCAGCGCTGCACGTTATTAGAAGATGGCCGTCTACCGTCCGATGCCGTCGAGGCATTCGATCGCGACGGTGTCGTCATCGTCGACGGCTTCAAGACAAAGGCTGTCTGCGAAAAACTGCGGGCGCGGGCGAGCGAGCTTGTGCTGGAACATGGACCGAAAGCAGCGCGCACGATCTTTTCCACCAAGAAGCCGCAACACCAGGACAGCGACTATTTCATCAACTCGGCCTATGGGATCGGTGTCTTCTTCGAGGAGGAGGCATTCGACGCGGAGGGCAAGCTGGCTTATCCGCTGCCGCTCGCTGTCAACAAGCTCGGCCATGCCATGCATGATCTCGATCCGGTCTTCTCGGCTTTCTCCAAAGGCAAGGAATTGCAGGCGATCAGCGAGAGCCTGGGCGTTGCCGATCCGCGGGTCATGCAGTCGATGTATATCTTCAAGCAGCCCGGCATCGGCGGCGAGGTGATCTGTCACCAGGATTCGACCTATCTTTATACCGAGCCGATGTCGGTGATCGGCTATTGGTTTGCGATTGACGATGCCCATACCGGCAATGGTTGCCTCGGTGGCCTGCCGCGCGCGTATCGCAAGGGCTTGAAGAAGCTGTTCCGCCGGCAGGCCGATGGCCGCATGGCGACCGAGACTCTCGATGAAGCCATCGACTGGGACATGGACGATCTGGAATGGCTGGAGGTGCCGGCGGGCAGCCTGATCGTCTTCAACGGCTGCTTCCCCCATCTCTCCAATACCAATCGCTCGCCCCAAGCGCGGCACGCCTATACGTTGCATGTGGTGGATGGCGCCTGCGACTACCCGGCTGACAACTGGTTGCAGCGGCCGCGGGACCGGCCGGCACGCGGCTTCATCTGACAGCGATCGAATCAGAAAAGGCCCGCCGCGGAGACTGTGTGCGGGGCCTTTTCTTCGTTGACCGACCGTCAGCCGGCGGTGACGCCCGGATAAGCCTTGTCCAGCAGGAAGGGATAGGGGCCGGGAAAGGATTCGATATAAGCGTGGTGCGTGGCGAGGCCGGTCTCCGGGTTCCAGCGGTGGAGCAGGAAGGAGGGCGGCTCCATCGAGAAGGTCTCCGGCATCGCCGGATCGAGATCCAGCGTGACTTGATGCGCCGTGCTGGGCGCCACCTGCACGACGGTGCCGGCGAAACGGGTGACGATCACCCGGTGCGAATGGCCGCAGAGGATGCGCTCCACCTGCGGATGCCTGCTGATGATCGCGCCGAATTCCGCGGCCGATTGAAGATTGATCGTATCCATGTTGCGCAAGCCGCATTTGGTCGGCGGGTGATGCAGCACGACCAGGGTCGGCTTATCCGGGGCCGCGCTCAAGGCGCGATCGAGGAAATCGAGGCGCGCCTCGCAGAGATCGCCATGGCTGCGGCCGGGCACGACCGAGTCCAACATGACCAGGCGCAGCGGGTAGTCGTCGACCACGTATTGGACGAAGTCGGGATCTTCGGCGACGCCAGGCAGGTGTGCCAGCTTCTCCTTCATCACGTCGCGGCGGTCGTGATTGCCGGGCACGAGATAGACCGGCATGGTGAGATAACGCTGCAGCAATTCCGCGAGGATTTCGTATTCCTCCGCAAGCCCACAATCGGTGAGATCACCGGAGACAACCACAAGATCGGGCTGGGGGCGGAGTGCGGCCACCCGGCGCAGCGCGCGCTCCAGCATCATATTGGTGCTGACGACGCCATAGGCAGGCTTGCCATGCGGGCGGACATGCAGATCAGTAAGCTGACAGATAATCATTGTTCCCTCGAGAAAGAGGAATGGGGCGGCGGAGGTCCAAGCCTGCCGCCGCCCCATCATACGCTGTTCTTCAGTTCGTGTAGTTCAGGTATTTCAGCGCCGTCTGTTCGACGTAGGGCCGCATCAGCTCATCCGCGGCTGCCTGCGCGGCTTCGATCGCTTCCTTCGGCTGCTTGTCGCCCGAGAGGACGGCCTGGACCTGGTCTTCCAGGGCCTTGCGCACGCCCACCGTGTTATAGGTGGCGAACCAGGAACCGGCATAGGCAAGCTGGTCCAGGGCCACCTTGGCGTCCGGGTGCTGCTCCAGGAAGGCCTTCATCTCGTCCAGTTCATAGGCATGGCGGTTCGGTGCGAAGTAGCCGGTGAAACGGCTCCATTCGCCGGCGATCGTCGGGCTCGTCAGCCATTTGACCAGGGTCCAGGCCGCCTTCTTCTGGTCGTCGTTGAGGCCCTTCGGCATCATCAGCGAGGCGCCGCCAATCGGCACCGAGTTGCGCAGATTGCGCGGCAGGAAGGCAACCTTATAGGGATGCTTCATGCCGTCGCGTACGAAGCTGAGCGAGCCGGTCGAGAGGATCGCCATGCCGAGATCGCCGGCAAAGAAGGCGTTGGTCACGGCATTCGCGTCGGTGACGCCCTTCGGCATGGCCTTGTATTTGAAGACCATGTCATGCAGCAGCGAGACGGCGCCCAACATGGTCGGCGTGTTGTAATAGACTTCGCCGCCATAGGTGGCATTGTAGAACTGCCCGCCATTCAGCATGTCGAGCGCGCTGGTGATCCAGCCCAGATAGTCATAGGTGCCGGGCATCATGAAGCCCCAGCGCTTGACGGTATCGCCGTCACGCTTGGTGAGCGCCTGGGCATCCTTGATGAAGTCGGCCCAGGTGACAGGCGGCTGATTCGGATCGAGGCCGGCATCCTTGAAGGCGTCGACGCTGTAGTAGAGGAGCGGCGTCGAATTGTGGAACGGCACGCCATAGACCTTGCCGTCGATGATGGCGTTGCCATGCAAAGCCGGCCAGAACTGGTCCATGAACTGTTCCGGGGTCTGGCCATCCGCCTGGATCAGCGAATCGTAGGGCTCGACTTCGCCGTTGATCACATATTCCAGGATGAAATTGGCGCTCATGATGACGACTGCGGGCGGCTTGCCGGCCTTGATGGCGGCCCGGGTCTTCAGATTGGTGTCGTCATAGCTGCCGGTATAGACGGCGGTGACATTGGTATCGGGATGCTCCTTGTTGAAGCGCTCGACCAGCGTCTGCATCTGGTTGGCGAGCTTGCCCTGCACCGGCACCGGGAAGAACAGCTGGATGTCGGTCGCCGCCGAGGCGGGGCTCAGGCCAAGGGAAAAGGCCGTTGCTGCGCCGATCGCGGCTGCCTTGCAGGCCTTCAGAATGGATGTACTCGATAACCACGGTTTCATATCGCTAACCCCCTATTTGATACCGGTGAAGACGAAACTCGAAACGAAACGGCGCTGGAACAGAATGAAGGCGATCAGCAGGGGCGCTGCGACCAGGAAGGTGCCGGCGGCGATGACGCCCCATTGCGAAGCGCTTTCGGCACCGCGCGCAAAACTGGCGAGACCCACCGTCAGCACCTGATTGCTGGGCGACGTCGTCGCCATCAGCGGCCAGAGAAATTCGTTCCAATGCGCGGTGACGGAGACGATGGAGAAGGCGATGAGACCGGGCTTGGCGAGCGGCACCAGCACGCGCCAGAGGATCTGCACCGGCGTGGCGCCGTCGACCAGCGCCGCTTCCTCGAAATCGCGCGGGATGGTCTTGAAAGTCTGGCGCATCAGGAAGACGCCGAAAGCCGAGGCAAAATAGGGCGCCATCACGCCGACCAGCGTATCGTAGAGCCCCATGTCGGAGAGCAACACCAGATTGGGCACGATGAGGACGGGCGGTACCAGCATCAGCTGCAGCAGGAAGAGATAGAAGCACAGCTGGCGGCCCGGGAAGTCGAGACGGGCGAAGGCATATCCCGCCATGGTGATGGTGATGAGCTGGACGATCAGAATGCCGCCACAGAGCAGGATGGTGTTGAAATACCAGAGCGGGAAATCGCCGGACGTCCAGGCCTCGACGAAATTGCCCATGCCCGAATGGATCGAAGGCCACAGCGAGGCGATATCGGCGCCGGTATTGTCAGGCCGCAATGCCGCGACCAGCATCCAGAGGAAAGGCGTCATCCAGACGAAAGCGGTGACCGCGAGCAGGATGGTCCCCGCCAATGCGATGGAATTGCGGCGGCTTCCCCGATTGCGCGCGACGGAACGGTCAGCACTCATAGTGGATGCCGCGTTCAAGGGTACGAAGGGAGATCAGCGACAGGGCCAAGAGCCCGGCGAGGCTGACGACGGTGGCGGCGGCGGCGAGGCCGGCATCATAATTCTGCGCCGCCTGCTCATAGATGTAGAAGAGGATCAGGTTGGTCGCGTCGTTCGGGCCGCCGGAGGTCATCAGGATGATGTGATCGACGGTGGTCAGCACCTGCAGCAGCGCGATGACGAAAACGAAGGTCATGGTCGGCATCAGCAGGGGCAGGGTCACGCGGCGGAAGCGCTGCAAGGTCGTGGCGCCTTCGACACGCGCGGCTTCATGCAGATCCTCGGGAATGCCCTGCAGGCCGGCAAGAAAGAACAGCATGTAATAGCCGGCATTCTTCCAGATGGTGATGGCGATGACGGAGGCAAGGGCAAGGTCCGGATCACCCAGCCAGTTCACCGCGCTCAGGCCGAAGCGGCCGAGCTGGTAGTCGATGAGGCCGAAACGCGGCAGGAAGATGAAGGTAAAGAGGGCCGCAGCGGCGACCAGCGGGATCAGCGTCGGGAAGACGAAGCAGGTGCGCAGGATCGCGGAGAGGCGCGTCGATTCCTTGAGGCCGACCGCGAAGAGCAAGGATAAGGCGATGCTGGGGATGATGGTCGCAACGCCGTAAATCACATTGTTCCAGACGGCTTTGCCGAAATGCGGATCGGCAAAGAGGCGGCGGAAATTGTCGAGGCCGAAATGCGCCTTGCCGCCGAAGCTTTCGACGGAGAGCGACTGGTAGAGAACCTGGAAGATCGGCCAATAGGTGAACAGCGCCAGCAGCAGAAGGGAGGGGGCCAGCAGGATTGCCGCGCGACGCCACACGCGGCGGTTTCCCATGCGTTTCCGCATCGCCGATATATCAAGTCCCGACAATGTGGCCGCGTCCGCCATGATGGTGCCCGTCTAATCCGCTGAACTTGCTTTCGCTGAAATTTGATTCCGGCGCCGTAACCAATTTTCAGGTGCGCGGGACTATGGCTATGCGGGACGGCATTTCGATGACGTAGAGGCGACAATCGAATGACATTCGCCATCATCAAAGTGTCATGTGATGAGGGTAGGCGATGGTGCTAAAGGGCAGGGAAAGCTGCGGCACAATGCGTCGCGCGGTTTCGTTTTTCGCCCCCGGAGCTGATCATGGCCGAAGTCAGATTGCGCAACATTCACAAGCAGTTCGCCGAGACGCGCGTGCTGAACGGCGTCAATGTCACCATTCCCGATCATGGCTTCGTGGTGATCGTCGGGCCGTCGGGTTGCGGCAAGTCGACCCTGCTGCGGCTGATTGCCGGGCTGGAGCATGCCGATGAAGGCGAGATTCTGATCGGCGGCCAGGAAGTGGGCGATCTGGAGCCCGGTGCGCGCGATGTGGCAATGGTGTTTCAGAATTATGCGCTCTACCCGCATCTGACGGTGGCGGAGAATATCGGCTTCGGCCTGTCGGTACGGGGCGTGCCCAAGGCGGAAATCAAGGAGCGGGTGCAGCGCGCGGCCGAAAGCCTGCAGATCGCCAATCTGCTCGACCGCCGCCCGAGACAGCTTTCCGGCGGCCAGCGCCAGCGTGTTGCCATGGGGCGGGCGGTGGTGCGCAATCCCAAAGTGTTCCTGTTCGATGAGCCCTTGTCCAATTTGGATGCCAAGCTGCGCGTCGTCATGCGCACCGAAATCAAGCGCCTGCATCGCAGCCTGCGGGGCACCAGCGTCTATGTAACCCATGACCAGGTCGAAGCGATGACGCTCGGCGACTGGCTGGTGGTCATGAATAACGGGGTCGTGGAACAGGAAGGCGCGCCGCTGGAAATCTATACGCGGCCGGCCTCGGCCTTTGTCGCCGGCTTCATCGGTTCGCCGCCGATCAACCTGCTGGATGGCTGGCGCGCCGAGGGCGGTTTGCGGCTGTCGGCGCAGTCGATGATCGAACTGCCGCAGCATGCCAACCTGCCCGAGCGCGTGCGGGCAGGCATTCGCCCGGAACACCTGTTGCCCTGTGCCGAATCAGATGCGCAGCTCAGCCTTACGGCAGAGGTCGTCGAGCCGCAGGGTGCGGAGACCATCATCCACGGCTTTGCCGACGGGTTGAGACTGACCGTCAGGCTCGATGGAGCGGCTGCAGTATCGGAGGGTGAAGCGATTCCCCTGCGGGTTGCGGCAAACGCGCTGCATCTCTTCGATTGCGAAAGCGGCCGCAGGCTTTCTTGAGATTGAGCGGGTTGCCGGGCTGCTCCAGGCTCACTCTTCGAGCAGATTGAGCTTCCGCAAGGCGGGCGCCAGGGTGAGGTCGATGCGCTTCTGCCAGATTCCCGCCAGCTGCCGCTTCTGGTCTGCGGTCAGGGCGGCGACCTTATCCGCCCAGAGTGCCGGATCGACGGCATGGTCGGAGAGCGTATTCACATTGCCGATGGACTGCAGCGTGTGTCCGTCGATGACGGCGATCCAATACACGACGCCGAGGTTGTAGCTGGGCGCGCCATCGGCTGCGGGCAGTCGGCTCAGGCTGGTGCCGTAGAGCGAGTGATCGCCATTCTGCAGCTTGGCATGGCCGGACAGAAAAACGAGGTAGATATCGACGCTCGATTCCGTGCCGGCGGCCATACCCGTGGGCAATTGGGTCGTGGCGCGAATCACCTGGCCAAGCGACCGGCCCTGAACCGCATTGGCATGCAGCGATTGCTCCGTCTCCGTCTGGTGGAACACGCCGGGCTGATAGGCGATCGGGATGATGTCGTATTTGTCCTTCAGCCTGGCGGTGGCCTGTTCGACCACATAGGCGTCGAGTGCGAGGTCAGTGATTGAACCGCGGTCGAGCAGGCCATCAGGGCGGCTGGCATCAGGCATGAAACTGCGGATATTGAGTTCATCGCCGATCGCCGAGATGATTCCTATTTTATGGACCTCACCGGTCTGTTGCCGGGTCAGCGTGGTTGCCGAGCAGGCACTGAGCAGAACCAGCAGAAGGCCGCATAACAGCCGTTTCATGAATCCTCCCCCGTGTTGTGACCGGACCATTCCGATCCGCGATCAAGTTGCCGCATGATGAACGAGCTTCGGAGTCGCCGGAAGTTGTCTTCTGCCGTTTTGTGCGCAAGCGCACGCCGATGGGCCATGGATCACGGGAAGCCAGGTTTCGCACCGGCCATCGGCTCCGGGCGCCCCCTTGACGCGGCGGTGCAAAGCGAAGGACAACAAGGCCTTGATCCAACGGGATGAAATGGCTCGCATGGCGCGGACAGGCTTGACCAGGGATAGCGATCTGCGGCGGCGCCATATCGAGCGTCCGGCCGTCTTTCGATATGCGCAGGTCCCGCCGTCGGGGGTACAGCCGTGATGCAGGCGGAAATCGATCTGGCTTCCCTGCGGCGCGGGGGCAAGGCCGTGATGGCGCAGGCCTTGGCGAGGCTGGAAGCGGCGCCGGACGATCTGCGGACAGTGGCCCTCCTGGACGAGGCTTTCGAGCAGCCGTTCGGCCAGGTGATCGGCCTGACGGGACCACCCGGGGTCGGCAAGTCGACGCTGCTGGGCGCGCTGATCCGCGCCTACCGGGCGAGCGGAAAGAGCGTTGGCGTAATTGCGGTCGATCCATCCTCCAAGCGGTCGGGAGGCGCCTTGCTGGGCGACCGCACGCGGTTGCGCACCGATCCGGAGGATGACGGGATCTTCGTGCGTTCCATGGCGGCGCGCGATCAACTGGGTGGCTTGGCGGAAATCACCTATGCCGCCACCATCCTGATGCGGGCGGTCTTCGATATCGTGCTGGTGGAAACCGTGGGCGTCGGCCAATCGGAGACCGATATCGCCCTGGCGGCCGATACCGTCGTCTTCTGTGTGCAGCCGGGCTCGGGCGACAGCCTGCAATTCATGAAAGCGGGGATCGTCGAGATTCCGGATATCGTCCTCGTCACCAAGGCCGATATGGGCAAGGCGGCGATCCGTGCCCGGACGGATGTGCTGGGGGCTCTATCGCTGGGGGCGGGCAATGCGGGGGATTGGCCGGTGGCGGTGTTGACGGTCGCTGCCACGACGGGCGAGGGCGTCGCGGAGTTGATCGCCGCCATCGATGCACATTTTACCTGGCTGCGGCAGGGCGATCATCTTCAGAAGAAGCGCCATGATCAGGCAGAGGCCTGGCTGAAGCAGGCGATCAAGGAACGCTATGGCCGCGAAGGCCTGAAGCGCCTGGGTGCCCTGTCGCTCACGCCGGGCACATCGCCTTTCGGCAAACTGGCGCCGCAAGAGGATTGATGAAAGCGGTGTCGCGACCTCACGCGGGGCGGCATGCCGATATCAGCCTGCGGCTGGCCCGGCCCGAGGACGACCGGGCGATTCGCGACGTCATCTACGCGGCTTTTCAAAATCACCCGCATCATGCGCCGGGCGCCACACCCAGCGAGCACCTGATCGCGGGGCAATTGCGCGATGCCGGCATTTTGACCCTGTCTCTCGTCGCGGAGCGGGGAAGGGAAATCGTCGGGCATCTGGCGGTGTCGCCGGTGGAGATCAGCGGCGGCGATGCTGACAGGCCCGGCCCAAAGCAGTCCGATCCGTCCGTCCCGGGATGGTATGGCCTCGGCCCGGTTGCGGTTGCGCCACGATGCCAGAATTGCGGGATCGGTTCGGCGATGGTCCGGCATGGCGTTGATGTCCTGCATCAACAACAGGCGGCCGGCCTGGTCGTGCTGGGTGAGCCGCACTTCTATCATCGCTTCGGCTTTCGCGCCGAGAACTGCCTGACCTTGCCGGGCATTCCGCCCGCCTATTTCATGGCGCTGCCCATCTGCGGCACCCTGGCCACAGGGATCGTGAAATACCATCCGGCCTTCGGATAGCCGCCCTGCTCGGCGTCAATGCGCCCACGGAACGCGGGGAGAAGCTGATGTCCTATTGCGGACCGTTGCGGTGATTGAGGCCGTAGATATAGCCGCCGAGCAGCCCGGCCCCGGTACCGACCCCGGCACCAAGTGCCGTATTGCCGCCCAATGTGCCGATCATGATGCCGGTGGCGGCACCGGCGATGCCGCCGATGATGGCGTCCCGTTGCGCGTCGCTCATTTCCGCGCAGCCGCTGGCAAGCAGCGCCGCGGCAAGTGCCAAGATGGAAAGACGCTTGGCGACGGATTTGCCCGTCCGGGCAGGCCGTTGCGCGACAAAATTTGCAGTGGTCAGTTTTTGCATGGCCAGGTATCCGTCAACCATTTGAATTGGGCTTCGACGGCGTCTTCGCCGGCATATTGAGGATGGGCATCGAGCCAGGAGACGAATTCAGCGGCGGCTTTGCCGCGGCTAGGCTCACTGCCCTGAAAGCAGATCACCGGCTTGCTGCCGGGGCCAGCCTGGCTGGCAAGATGGTAGCGATAGGCGCCGGTGATAAACCCCTGACAGAACTGGGTGGCAGCCAGGGAGTCATTGTCCTTCGGCACGGTGCGGCAAAGATCGGCCAGCTGGCGGGCGGTCTCGACGCGAAAATCGTCGATGGTGACGGCATCCGCTGCGATCGGCAAAGCACTCAAAGCTGCGCAAAATGACAGCAAGCTGATGAAAAGGTGACGATACGATCTGGCCCCTCGGCGATAGCACCATGCCGCTTTTTTTGTGCCGGCCGCCGGCTTGTCGATCATAGTCGTCCTCCTCTGCGAAACCGCCGATCCCCGCGGATCAACGTCGACATTAAGGCGGATTCGTATCCGCGCGGCTTTGACCAGGATCAAGTTGCAACAGGTTGATTTTTCACATTCGGCATCGTTTTTTACGGCCGCCTAATGGGTTGAGTGACGGACTCACATCGTGGCCTTAGCTGTTACGGTCCTATTAATGATGCAGTTCAGTCGAAATGCGTCCATCACCATGCCTGGTTATTTCGTGCTGGGTCGGCCCAGCCAGTTGCGTTCCGCTCAGCCCGATATCGAATTCTATCGATTGCACGGTGCCAAGCCAGATGGCGTGGTTGTCGCCCGCTATCGTGACCAGGATGTCTGCGACGTTGTGATCGACGAACTGGGCCATCGCTATGTCTTTGCCGGCGTGGCGCCGCGGCTGCTCAGCGGGCGCTATGACGTCCGGGGCCTGAAGATCGGCGAAGTCATCCTGGAACCGGGGCTGATCTATCAGCTCATTCCTGTCAAGATGCATGCCTTTGTCTAATGGCTGATACCGGGCGGCGTTGCCGGATACTGTCTCCTATCCGTTTCGGGTTCCATCGAGGTTAGCGCGTGTTTGCGCAATCCGTGCCTTTCGGCTATTCGCCGACCGCGATGCACTTGGATAAATTGGATAAATGAGCGCGGGGTTTGACTTGGCTCAAGGTCAGCGCCTGCTGTCCATGCCATGGATAATGCCGATGGCGTGCGGAATACCCGCCTGATCGCGGGTCGAGCGGGCCATCGGCCGGCAACCCAATCTAGACGGCGGCATGATCCGGATCAGATGGCCTCATTTCGCCCACCCACGTGTAAAGGAGCTGAAGGCTTGAGCGACCGCAGGGGAAATATCGCGCCCGTCGCCCCTGTCATCGGTCGTATTGACAGCAAGGAGACGCAGCAAGCAAAGGCAGTCCCTGGCAAGCCGCGGCGGAGACGGATTCGCTGGCCGCACGTGGCCCTCGTTGCCGTGCTCCTCGCGGGTGCGGCCATTGCGCTGGCGGTGTATCTGCCGGCGCCGAGAATATCGGTCTATCAGGTAACCCGGCACGATCTCATCCAGACGGTCGTCGCCTCGGGCCATATCGAGACGCAGTACCGGGTGAATGTCGGCAGCCAGATCACCGGGATCGTATCCGAGGTACCCGTCGAAGAGGGGCAGGCGGTAAAGACCGGCGACGTTCTCATTCGCCTCGACGACCGCGAATACGTCAGCGCCGTGGTGCAGGCCAAGGCCGCCGTCGACCAGGCGGAGGCGAAGCTGCGGCAAATTCGCGAGGTCCTGCTGCCATCTGCCGAGCAGACGCTGCAGCAGGCCGAGGCGACCCTGGCGAATGCCCGCTCAAGCTATGCCAGGGCCGTCAAGCTGCTCGCCGACGGTTATACGACGCAGGCGGATTATGACGTGGTCCGCCGCGACCGGGATATCGCCGAACTGGTGATGCGTAATGCCGCCTTGCAGGTTGCAACGAACCGTCCAGGCGGCAGCGATTATGTGATGGCGGAAACGCAATTGAGGCAGGCGGGCGCCAATCTTGAAAATGCCAAGGCAAAAGAAGGCTACACCACCATTACGGCACCCACCGATGGGCGCCTGATCACGCGCAATGTCGAGCGCGGCAATGTCGTCAATCCGACAGACATCCTGATGGTTCTGGCGCCGACCGGTGAAGTGCGCATCGACTTGCAGATCGATGAACGCGACCTTGGCCTCTTGCACATCGGTCAGCCGGCCTTGGCTTCCGCGGATGCCTATCCCAATCAGACCTTTCACGCCGAGGTCGTCTATATCAATCCGGGCGTCGATATTCAGCAGGCGTCGGTCCTGGTGAAGCTGCGGGTATTGTCGCCCCCGGCTTATCTCGTGCAGGACATGACAATCTCGGCCGATATCGAGGCAGGGCAACGCCATGCGGCTTTGGTTCTGCCGGTGGTGGCGGTGCACGATGTCAAAACCGCGACTCCCTGGGTGCTGGTGGCAGAAAAGGGACGTCTTGTACGGCGCCCGGTGACGATCGGCATGCTGGCCGATGATCTGGTGGAGATTACCGGCGGCCTGGAGGAGGGGACGCTGGTGGTGCCGGCAAGCGATAGCAGACACGTCGCCGGCAACAGGATTCATCCGGTCGTCATTCACTCGCCCGTCCTTCATTCCCCGGGCGCGTGACAGAGTATGCGCCGCTTCCTGCCTTTCGAATGGATTCTGGCTACGCGCTTCCTGGGCGAAGGCATCATGCAGACCTTGCTGATCATCACCGGTGTTTCGGTCGGCGTCAGCGTCATCGTCTTCATGTCGGCTTTGCTCACCGGCCTGCAGACCAGTTTTCTTTCGCGCATCTTTGCCTCGCAGGCGCAGGTGGTGCTGGAGCCGCCCGATGAAATCGCACGGTCGCTGCGCCATGACGACAAGGCGCTGGTCATGACGGTGACGGTGATGCCGAGCCAGCGTCTGCGCTCGATCGATCAATGGCAAAAGATCGGCGCCTTGGTGCAGCGCCTGCCCGGCGTACTGGTGACCTCACCCATGGCTTCGGGGGCTGCCTTTGCCACGCGCGGCGAGGTGAGCAAATCGATCTCGCTGATGGGGATCGAACCGGACCGCTTCTACAAGATCGTCGATCTGCCGGGAAAGCTGGTGCGCGGTTCGCCGTGGCTTGAGGTCCAGGACATCCTGATCGGTACCCAGCTGGCGACCGATCTTGGCGTGGATATCGGCGACAAGCTAAGAGTCACGACGGGAACGGGTGCCAGCCAGGTACTGACGATTCGAGGTATCTTCGATCTCGGCAACAAGGGTGCGAACGAACGCAATACCTATGTCATGTTGCACACGGCACAGCCCATGATCGGCCTCGTCGATGGCGTCACCAGCATCGATGTGACGATGCAGGACGTCTATCAGGCTGAGGACCTTGCCCAGTACATTGCCGCTTTCACGGGCATCAAGGCAGAGAGCTGGATCAAGACCAACGCCGACTTCTTCAGCGTGATCAGTTCGCAAAATCTCTCCAATACGGCGATCCGGCTGTTCGTGGGCCTTTCCGTCCTCTTCGGCATTTCCAGCGTGCTGGTGGTGTCGGTGGTGCAAAAATCCCGCGAGATCGGCATTCTGCGCGCCATGGGGGCGTCTCGCTCGCAGATCTTGCGCCTGTTCCTGCTGCAGGGTGCGATCGTCGGCTTCCTCGGTTCCCTGATTGGCTCAGGCCTTGCTTATTTCATCCTGGGTTTCTGGGAGGCCTATGCACTGCGGCCCGATGGCACGCCGATGTTCGTCGCCGAGATCGATACGAAACTGGTGGTGGCGACGGCGCTGATCGCGACTCTGAGCGGTGTCCTTGCCGCTCTGCTGCCGGCATCGCGGGCAGCGCGGCTCGAACCTGTGGTGGCGATCCGTGGCTGAGCCCGTCCTATCACTGAGCGATATCAGGAAGTCCTACAATATCGGCACGCCGGTCGAAACCGAAGTCCTGCATGGCATCGATCTTTCTGTCGCGCCGGGCGAATTCTGCGCCTTGATCGGTCCGTCGGGTTCGGGCAAGAGCACCCTGCTCAATATCATCGGGCTGCTCGATCGTGCCACCTCCGGGCAATTGCGTATCGCCGGCTACGAATCCAGTGAATTGGAAGATACCGCCCTCACACGTCTGCGCGGCCGCAGCATTGGCTTCGTGTTCCAGTACCATCATCTGCTCAATGCCTTTACGGCGTTGGAAAACGTCATGATGCCGATGCTGGTGGAGCGGGGTTTCCCCAATAGCGAGATGGAGCGCCGCGCCGCGGCGCTGCTGGAGAAGGTGGGGCTTGCCAAGTGGAAGGATAATAAGGCGAACAATCTGTCCGGCGGGCAGCAGCAGCGCGTGGCAATCGCCCGCGCGCTCGCCATGAATCCGGCCCTGGTCCTGGCCGACGAACCGACCGGCAATCTCGACACGGCCTCAGCCGATTCCGTCTTTGCGCTGATGCAGCAGGTCAATCGGGACTTTGGCACGACCTTTGTCATCGTCACCCACAACACCAGCCTGGCCGAACGCTGCCAGCGCGTCTTTGAAGTGGTTGACGGACGCCTTACTGCCGACCGGCGCGGGTTGCAGCAATAGCTGGCGGCCGCGGCTCTGGCGTGTTCGCGCGTTATCGAAAAAGAAATCGGCCGGTGGCAATGCCGCCGGCCGATCTGCCTGTTTCCGTTACCGCCCTCACTGACTGAGGCGGCGGTCCCTTGCCGAAGGTCAGGCGTCAAGCCAGACGAATTCGGCGATACGGCCATTATAGAGGCTGTCGATGCCGCCGGTCTTGTAGCCCTTGACCTGGATGCCGCGGGCTTCCAGTTCGTCGGCGAAGACGGGAATGACGGCGCCGCCATTCTCGTGCAGCAGGCGCTGCGCCTCCCAGATATAGGACTTGCGCTTGGCGGTATCGATTTCGGCGGCGGCGTCGGTCAGCAGCTTGTCGAACTTCTCCTCGTGCCAGGCGGTTTCGTTCCAGGGCGCATCTGAACGATAGGCGACGCTGAGGATCTGCAAGGCGGTCGAACGGCCCTGCCAGTAGGAACCGGTGAAGGGTCGCTTCAGCCAGACATTCGACCAGAAGCCGTCAGCCGGCTCGCGGTGCAGGTCGAACTTGATGCCGGCCTTGGCGGCTGAGGCCTGATAGAGTTCGGCGGCGTTGACGGCGCCCTCATAGGTCGTATCGGAAGCGCTGAGCGGCAGCGCGGCGCTGAGATTGGCCTTCTTGGCATAGAACTTCGCCTTGTCGAGATCGAAGGCGGTCTGCTGCAGTTCAGTATTGAAGAAAGGGTCGCTCTTCGGCACCGGATGGTCATTGCCGACCGAGCCATAGCCGTTGAAGAGGGTCTTCAGGATCTGCTCGCGGTCGATGGCATGCTTCAAGGCAAGGCGCAGATTGGCGTCGCTGAAGGGGGCGGTATCCAGCCGGGCCGCAAAAATCGCATGCCAGCCGGTCGGCCCGGTTTCGACCCCGACATTCGGGCTCTGCTTCAGCAGGTCGACCGTCCGCCGATCGGCACGGTTGATGATATCGACCTGTCCGGCGATCAGCGCGTTGGTGCGGGCCGCACCATCGGCGATGAATGTCACCTCCACGGAATCGACAAAGGCGCGGTCCGAGCGCCAGAAATTGGCGTTGCGGTTGGCGCGGAAGCTGACGCCGGGCGTGAAGCTGTCAAAGACGAAGGGCCCGGTGCCGACCGGTTTCGCCCAGTCGGTGAAGCCGTTCGGCACCACTTTGAAGTGGAAGTCGCCCAGCAGGTTGATCAATTCGGAATCGCCGCGGGTGAGGGTGATGGCGATCTGCTGGTCGGAGAGTTTGCGGATGTCGCTGATATGCTTGGTCTGTCCGACCACGCCGGATTTCGACTCACCGCGATGCAGGTTCAGCGAATAGATGATGTCATCGACATCCAGCGTCTTGCCGTTATGGAAGGTGACGCCCTTGCGCAGATTGAGCACCCATTCCTTGGCGCCCGGCTTGACCTCCCAGCTCTCGATGACGCCAGGCAGCAGGTTATGCTGTTCGTCAAATTCGACCAGGCTGCTGAAGACCTGCGCGCCCAGGGTGATGACGCCGATATCGGCATAGGTCCTGGGATCGAGATTGTCGGTCGTGCTGGCGCCGCCGATGCCGATGCGCAGGTTGCCGCCGCGCTTCGGCGTATCGGCCCGAGCCGGCGCCAGGCCGATCAGATTCGTGGCTGCAGCGGCCAGACCCAGCGCCGTGGCACCGGCAAAGAAATCGCGGCGGGACAGGCGGCCCGCCGTAAAGGCGCGGCGCAGGTCGTTGAAGCTGGTCATGATACTCTACTCCGATTGTAGGGATAACCGTGGCCGCAAACTGCCTGTGCGGCCACGGATTAACAATCGAGAAGAATTTAGGTGCCGAGCGCGAAAAACTCGCTGACCATCGCAGGCGACGGCAGGCGGCCGAGGCTACTTCTTCTTGCTGAGTTTCTTCAGTTTTTTCTTCAATTTCCGGTCCGAGGCGGCCTTGGCTTCTGGCGAGGGGCCGCGCCGGTCGCGACCGGCGGGCTTGTCACCTGCCGACTTGTCGCGCTTGTGGCGGCCGGGACGCGCTCCAGCGCTGTCGGCACGCTTAGCCTGGTAGGGCTTGGCCGGCCGTTCCGCCGTCACATGCTCGCCGGCGGCGCGATTTTCCCCTTCCTGGCGCGGACGATCCGCGCGCCGTTCGCCGCGATCTTTCCAGGGCCGGTCGGCGCGTTCTTCTCGTGCATGCTGTGCACGGGCATGGGGAGCACGGGCGGGACGTACGCTTTCAGCGGGCGGATGATCGGCATTGGAGCGGTTGCGCTTCGGATAGCCGGTCTTCTCCCGGCGCGGCGTCTGGTCGTCATCGCGACGCGGCCCTTTGGACCA